>NZ_JAPUDY010000082.1 GCF_027492855.1 Acidovorax sp. | reverse complement strand
TTCAGGTCGAACAGGTCGGCGCCGTGCTGGGCGCTATCGAAGGCATAGGCCACCGTCTGGTAGATGGGCACGGCCACGGCCTTGGTGGTGGGGTCGGGGCTGTAGCCTGCGTGGACGGCCAGGGTTTCGATCTTCATGGTGAGCGTGTCCTTCTCGGTGATGATGATGGTGCCGCGGCCGATGGCCGCTGCAGGCATTCTTGCAGCGCTGCGCCCGCAGGGCATCGAATCGTTCGTGATGAGCTTATGCGGCTCGCGCAGGCTGCACTCTACCGCTTCATCCCACCGTGTGCCCAGCGAGCCGCACCGCGTCGGGGATGTGGATGTCGCGCTTGTCCATATGAATCAGCCCGGCTTCCTCCAGCTCGTGCAGCACACGCGAGAAATATTCGGGCGTGAGCGACAGGCGCGAGGCAATGGTGGCTTTGCTCACCGGCAGTGTCACGTTCAGGCCGCCGGGGGCTTGCGGCTCGCCGCAGCCAGCGCAGGCCAGGGCGATGGCTGCGGCATCGCTGGAGTCCTCGGGCAGGTCGCGCAGCAGGTAGCCGATAACGCGCTGCATGCCGCTGTGCAGGGTGTAGGTCTGCACGTCATGCACCAGGCCGTGCAGCCGCCGCGAGATGCCTGCCAGCATGCGCATGGCGAATTTGGGGTCGGCCTGGATTTCGCGCTCGACGGTGGCCTTGTCCACGCTCAGCAGCAAGGTGTCGGCCAGGGCCTGGGCGTTGATGATGTAGGGCTTGCCGGTGAACATCAGCGCCTCGGCAAAGCTGCTGCCGGGGCCCACGAGCTCGATCACCTTCTCCTGGCCCGCAGGCGACAGCGCGAAGAGCTTGACCTGGCCGAGCACCGTGACGTGGAACTCTTCGCAAGGTGTGCCCACGCGAAAAACGCTGTCGCCCCGCGCGAAACGGCGCAGGCGGCAACCCTGGGCCAGTCGCTCCAATTCATCGGGGGTTGACTCCTGAAACAGGGGCAGGGCCGATAGGTAGCGCGGAATGTCAAATTGCCGGATGTCCATGGTGGGGCCTGCTTTGTTGTGTATTGGTAGTTTCCCTTATTAAATAGGAGTGTCAGATGCACGTTATGACCGAAGTCAAACGATCGTGGTGCGGCGCATCAAAGGGTTAACCCGGATTTTTGCGGGTGTATGAAACCCAGGCCCTAGCCCTGCCGTGTGATCTGTGCGTACACCGCCGCCAGCCGCTGGGCCAGGTCGCGCGGGCGGTGCACCAAGGCATAGCCTTGTTGGCCGAACAGGTGGGGCAGATAGTCGTGGCCCGCGTCGTCGATGGTCACGGCAAAAGGCGTAAGGCCCTGAGCGCGCGCGGCCTGCACGGCGTGGCGGGTGTCCTCCAGGCCGTAGCGGCCTTCGTACACGTCCAGGTCGTTGGGCTTGCCGTCGGTCAGCAGCAGCAAGAGGCGCTGGCGCTCGGGCCGTGCGGCCAGCCGCGCCGTGGCGTGGCGGATGGCGGCGCCCATGCGGGTGTAGTAGCCGGGTTTGATGGCGTTGATGCGTGCGCGTGTGGGCACGGCCCAGGCTTCGTCAAAGCCCTTGAGGTGCTGGATGCGCACGTTCTGCCGCCGCACCGAGCTGAAGCCCAGCATCTCGAAGGTGTCGCCCCCGGCAGCCAGGGCCTCGCCAAACACGTAGAGCGCGTCCCGGATCACGTCGATCACGCGCATGGGCTGGCCCGCGCCGCCCACATGCGCGTCGGTGGACAGCGACAGATCCGCCAGCAGCAGCGTGGCCAGGTTGCGCTCGGCGCGCACGCGGCGCTGCCACACGGCGGGCGATTCGCTGTGCCATGCAGCGGCATCGGTGGCGTGGCGCACCCAGGCATCCAGGTCCAGCTCGTCGCCGTCAGGCTGGGCGTGGGCGCGCAGGGGGGCTGCGCGCAGCACTTCCAGCCGCCTGCGCACCTGCCGCGCAGTGGCGCGCAGCCGGGCGTCGGGCGTGAAGGGTGTGGTCTCGCGCGCCACCATGCGCTGCACGGCGCAGTGGGCGGGGCGCAGCAGGCCTGCTTTCCAGTCCCACTCGGGCTGGGGCTCGCCGGGGCCCAGGGGCATGTCGTCGGCGCTGGCGCTGGGAAGGTCCAGGTCGAAACGCACGCGCGATGCCAGGCGGCGCGCGTTGCCGGGGTCTTCGGCGATGGCCAGCACGTCCATGTCGCGGGCGGCGTCCAGGGCATTGCCGTCGTCGCTGTCGTCGTCGGCACGCTGCACCTTGGTGAATTCGCCCCACGAGAGGATGGATTCGGCGCGGAAGAACAGCATCAGCGGCGCGGCGTGGCGGTCATCGCGCACGCGCTGGGCGCGGCGGCGTGCGTCGTCGCCGGGCGTGGGGGCTGCGGCCTCGCGGCCTTCGGGCGGCTCGGTAGGCTGGGCGCTGCGGGCAGTGGCGGGGAGCTGGGGCTGGCCGCCATCCAGCCACAGCCACACGGGTGCGACCTGCGACGGCGCCAGGGGCGGCCAAGGGGCATCGTCCTGCATGTGGTCCAGCTCGCCACGCAGCGCGCGCTGCACCCAGGCCTCGGCCTCGGCGGCGGGGCCGCGCAGCTGTGCCAGCGGCGGGCGCAGTGCAAGCTGGGCCGCGCGCAGCCGGTCGTGCGCGGGCGCCAGGCCAGGGAAGGCCAGGCGCGCCGCGCGGGCGGCGGCCAGGTTGTGCGCCAGCCAGCCGGTGCCTGCGTATTCGGCGGCATGGGGTGTGTTCCATTGCGAGCCCACGGTCGCGAGCCACAGGTACAGGTCGCGGTTGAGCGCGCGCTCGGGAAAAACGGCCAGCGATGCGGGCAGGGCCAGTACGTCGGGCTGGAGCTCGGGCAGCGCAGCGTGCGTGCCAGCGCCCGCCACGCGCTGCACCCAGCCGCGCGGCCCGCCGTGCCTGCGCTCGGCCACGGGGGCAATGCGCATGGCCGCTGGCCCGCCGCCGCAGCGAAACAGCAGGCCCAGGGGCTTGCGCACCTCTTCGAGCGTCACGGCCGCCTCGGGGTGGCCCTGGGCGGCCCAGCGGGTGATGAGGCGGTGCCATTGCTGGCCGATCCACTCTTCCATGTCAGCTTTCCTGGGGGGTGGGCATGGCGCTGGCGATGGCCGCCGGGCGGCGGGATGGTGCTGCGGGGTCTGGCTGCGGCGCATGCAGCGATTCACGCAGCGCGTCCACGCCGATGCGCCATTGCAGCAGCGGCTCGCGCTGCTGCGCCGATTGAGATGTGTCACAGGCCTGCACGCACAGCCCGCATTGCACACACGAGAACTTGCGCCGCTTGAAGTTGCGTGGCGGCAGATGCATGGGGCAGGCGCGGTCGCAGGCGTTGCCGTGGGGTGCGTCGCAACTGCGGCAGTGCGAGGGGTGGGCGGCCTGCAGGCCGCTGGCGGTTGTCGGCACGGGGCGTTTGCCGTCGCGTGCAAAACCCACCACGCGCCCGCGCGGATTGGCCATCCACACCAGGCTTTGGAACAAACCCACCGCGCAGCCAAAGCGGCAAAACAGGTGGCGCGCAAACAGAAATTCGGCCGTGAACACGGCAGTGAAAACGGCCAAAAACTGCGCTTGCCCCAGTGTCGATTCGCCGCGCAGCAGCCGCCCCCACACGTCCGCCGGGGGCAGCAGGTAGGTGAGCAGGGTGATGGCCCACACAAAACCCATCACCAGGCACAGCAGCACGAACACCGGCCACCAGCGGCGGTCGGGCGTGAGGCCGTTTTTGGGCGTGGGCTTGCGGTTCCACAGCGACAGGCGGCCGCAGGCTTTTTGCAGCACGTGGTTGAGCAGCTCTACCAGCGAGAAATGTGGGCAGAGCCAGCCGCAGTACAGCCGTCCGTAGCGCCAGGCCACGGCCAGGAACAGGCCGACGAGCGCAATGGCAGGCACAAAGGCGCGCAGCACCAGTTGCAGCGCCATCTCGGTCGGTGTAATCAGCCCCTGGCGAAACGCATCCAGCCCCAGGCTCCAGCGCTGGCCCAGCACCCACAGTTGTACCTCGGTCACGTCAAAGCGCAGCAGGTTGAGCGCGGGCGCGCACAAAAACAGCGCAAAAAAACCGATCTGGAAGGCGCGGCGCTGGCGTTGCATGAAGAAGCGCTACAGGAGCGCGCAGATCACCTCGTCCAGCGCGGCGGCGGTGTCGGCGTCGTCCGTGAGGGCATCGACGATGGCGGCGCGGCAGGCCTGGGCCAGCGGCACGCCCGCTGCGGCCAGGCGTGCGGCCATCACCAGCAGGCGGGTGCTGGCCACTTCTTCGAGGTCGTGGTCGGTGAGCTTGCGCAGTGCCGCGCCCAGGCGCACCAGGGTGGCGGCCAGCGCGGGGCTGGCACCGGCTTCGGTTTGCAAAATGGTCTGCTCCACCGCAGCGGCCGGGTAGCCCAGGTTGAGCGCCACGAAGCGCTGGCGCGTGCTGGGCTTGAGGCTTTTGAGCAGGCTCTGGTAGCCGGGGTTGTAGGAAATCACCAGCATGAATTCGGGGGGCGCTACGAGCAGTTCGCCCGTGCGCTCGATGGGCAGCACGCGCCGGTCGTCGGCCAGCGGGTGCAGCACCACGGTGGTGTCCTTGCGGGCCTCCACCACTTCGTCCAGGTAGCAGATGGCGCCTTGGCGCACGGCGCGTGCCAGGGGGCCATCGGCCCACACGGTGCCGTCGTGGCCCAGCAGGTGGCGGCCCACCAGGTCGGCGGCCGAGAGGTCGTCGTGGCAGCTCACTGTGATGAGTGGGCGCTGCAGGCGGGCTGCCATGTGCTCCACAAAACGCGTCTTGCCACAGCCCGTGGGGCCCTTGATGAGCAGCGGCAGGCGCTGGCGCCAGGCGCTTTCGAACAAGGCGGCCTCGCCGCCTTGTTCTGCATAGAAAGGCAGCGCCGCCTGGGCGATGCGCTGCTGTTCACTGTGGTCCATGGGCGGGTCCGTGCAAAACGGTTCAGGCGGCTTGCAGCGACTGGGCGCGCAACACGCCCTTGCCGTTGCCGCCAGCGGTTTCTTCGGTGACGGGGTCACCGCCGATGAAGAAGCTGGCGAAGTACAGCAGCTGGCCGAGCAGGAAGATCACACCACCGCCCACACGGGTCCAGTAGAAGAAGCGCAACTGGTCTTGTGTGGCCATGAAGCCCATGGCATTGCTGCCCTCGGGGATGCGCTGCAGCCACACCTGCAAGACGCCCGCGCCCGTGAGTGCCAGCACCATGATGGCCATGCCGAGGGTCATGGTCCAGAAGCTCCACATCTCGACGTTCTGGGCCTTCTTGCTGTTGGCCAGGCGCCCGCGCATGGTGGGCATGGCATAGCTGATGATGGTGATGACCACGAGCACATAGGCCCCGTAGAAGGCCAGGTGGCCGTGGGCGGCGGTGAGTTGCGAGCCATGGGTGTAGTAGTTCACGGCGCTGAGCGTGTGGATGAAGCCCCACAGACCGGCACCCAGGAAACCCAGCACGGCGGTGCCCACGGCCCACAACACGGCGGCCTGGTTGGGGTGTTCGCGGCGGCGGCGCTGCACCATGTTGAAGGCAAACACCGTCATCATGAAGAAGGGGATGGGTTCGAGCGCGCTGAAGATGCTGCCGATCCAGAGCCAGTAGCCAGGCAGGCCGATGAAGTAGAAGTGGTGGCCCGTGCCCAGGATGCCGGTCATCAGCGCGAAAGCGATGATCACGTACAGCCACTTGTCGATGACCTCACGGTCCACGCCTGTGGTCTTGACCAGCACGTAGGCCAGCAGTGCGCCCAGGATCAGCTCCCACACGCCTTCCACCCACAGGTGCACCACGAACCACCAGTACATCTTGTCGCGCACCAGGTTGTGCGGGTTCACGAAGCTGAACAGGAACATCAGCGCCAGGCCCCACAGGCCCATCAGCAGCACAAGGCTGATGGCCGTCTTGCGGCCCTTGAGCACCGTCATGCTGATGTTGTAGAGAAAGCCCAGCGCCACGACGACGATGCCGACCTTGGTGGGCAGGGGCTGCTCCAGGAACTCGCGCCCCATGGTCATGAGCAGGTCGTTGCCCGTGAGCTCGGCCAGCTTGGCGTAGGGCACAACGAGGTAGCCCACGATGGTGAGCGCGCCCGCCGCGAGGAAGACCCAGAACAGCACCTTGGCCAGCAGCACGGAGTGCAGCTCGGTCTCGGCCTCTTCGGGAATCATGTAGTAGGCCGCGCCCATGAAGCCGAACAGCAGCCACACGATGAGCAGGTTGGTGTGCACCATCCGCGCCACGTTGAACGGGATGTAGGGGAAGAACAGGTCACCGACGACGTATTGCAGGCCCAGGGTGATGCCGAAGATCACCTGGCCTGCGAACAGCGCCATGGCCGCGATGAAATAGAGCTTCGAGACCGATTGGCTCTGGTATTTGAGTGTGGAGATATGCATGGTGTTGTTCCTCTCTCAGCCTTCGATGTTCGGTGGCCACTTTTCAGTGTTGATCTCGCCCGTCCACTTGAGGAACTCGACGAGGTCATTGAGCTGCTGGTCGCTGAGGTTGAACTGCGGCATCTGGCGGCGGTGGGGTGCGCCGGTGGGCTGGGCCTTCATCCAGACCTTGATGAAGTCGCCACCGCGGCGCTTGTAGACGTTGCCCAGTTCGGGCGCGAAGTACGCGCCTTCGCCCAGCAGCGTGTGGCAGCCGATGCAGTTGCGCGTCTCCCAGATTTTTTTACCCGCTACCACCGCCGGTGTGATGGCCTGGGCGTTGGAGCGCTCGGGAATGCGGCGCTCGCTGTCGAACACTATGGCGGCGAACAGCAAGGCGAAAAACACCGTGCCCCCATAGAACATGTTGCGGGCCATCTGCTTGGTAAATCCGCTTTGTACCTGGCTCATTCGTAAGCCCTCCTTCGAGTGTGAGGGGCATATCCTCCCAATTTGCTGGGTTTTTTTCCTTGAACCGGTTCAAGGAAAGCGCTGGTGCCAATGCCCGTGTTGCGGGTGAGTTGATGACTAAATTGGCACCTGGCGCTTTTGTATCAAGCGCAAGTAGCTATAGATTTGATAGTAAATCTAGCGAGGCCATAGTGTTGCCACCAGGACGATGAGCAGGGTGAGGCCGAGCCAGCCCAGCAGCAGCCGCCGCCACAGCGCGGGTGCATGGCGCAGCTCCATGTAGTCGAGCACGATGAGCACGCCCTTGGCCAGCGCCAGGCCCAGCACCGCCAAGGCCGCGCCCCGGCCGATGCCCGTGGGGCCGGGGTGCTCGCCCACCCACCAGGTGATGGCGGTGGCTGCCAGCAGGGCCAGCCAGATCCAGTCGATATGCAGCAGTTTTTTTCTCATGTCAGTTATCCACGGCGCTGTGCGCCACTCACCGCCCATGAAACTGGCACGGCCAAAGCGAGGGACGCCAAGCAAGGGCCGCCCCGCAGCGAGGGCGTCGTCCCCCTGCCCGCGCGTAGCGCGAGAGCGGGGGGAAGGCGCGAAGCGCCACAGGGGGGTGTCGTTTCATCTCAACGCAGCACGTACACCAGGGGGAAGAGGACCATCCACAACAGGTCCACCATGTGCCAGAAGACCGCACCGGTCTCCAGCGCGTGGCAGTTGCCGGGGCCATAGGCACCGCGCCGTGTGGGCTGCCACAGCACGGCGAAGATGATGCAGCCCACGGCGGCATGCAGGAAGTGAAAGCCCGTGAGCATCACGTACAGCAGGTAAAAGCTGTTCTCGGCCACGTCGATGCCTTCGTGCCACTTGTGCAGGTATTCCAGGCTCTTGAGCAGCAAAAAGCCGCAGCCGCAGGCCAGCGCCCCCAGCAGCCAGCGCGCACCCTGCCGCGACGCGTTGGCGCGCACGGCATGCACGGCGCGCGCTGCGCACCAACTGGCCGACACCAGCAGCACGGTGTTAATGGCGCCCGTGGACAGCTCCAGCGTGGCCTGCCCGGCAGCGAACAGCGAGGCCTCGCGCACGCGGGTGACCGCAAATGCGGCAAACAGGATGCCGAAGGTGAGCAGTTCGGCCAGCACCAGCAGCCAGACCACCAGGTCGCCCGCCAGGCGCGGCGCTGGCTTTGCGTTGCTGCTCAATGCGAGGTGCCCTCCGAGCGCGTGATCTTGTTCCACACGTTGTATTTGCCTACGGGCTTGCTCATGGGCAGGCGCTTGACCTCCTTGAGGGTCGTGGCGTTGTACACGATGAGGGCGCCGTCCATCTCCCACACGCTGGCCAGGGCGTAGCGGCCGTCGCGGGTGAACTCGATGTGGGCCAGCGTCTTGCCCGGCTCGCGCAGGCTGGCCACGGGTTTCAGGGTGGCCTTGTCGATGAGTGTGAGCGTGTCCTTGGCGGTGGGGCTCATCATGGAGTCCGTCCAGGCGTAGGGCGTTTTCTCGTGGCTGCGCATGAAGAAGCCAGGGCCTGGGGTGGGGATGCTGGCCACCGATTTCCACGTCTTCATGTCCACCACATCGATGCTGCCGTCCTTGAGGTTGGGCGAGGCCATGACCGTGGTGCCGTTCCACGCGAAGGTGATGCCCGAGCCCAGGTGCGGCATGCCCGCGATGGGCAGGTCGGCGATCTTGCGGCGCTGGTCAAGGTTGACCACCTGGGCTGTAGCGTCGCCCTGGCCGGACTTGGGGCGCGTGGCCCCCAGCACATGGCGGTAACTCTGGTCGAAGAAGAAGTCGTCCAGCGGCTCGGACAGCGGCGTGCGGCGCACGCCCTGGTAGCTGGGCGTGGTGGTGGCCTCGCCCACCTTGTCTTCGTGCGCCGGGCCGTCGTGGATGGGAGCGGCCTTCGGGTCGTAGGATATTTCCCAGATCTCGGCAATGTCCTTGAGCGCCACCACGAAGCTCTGGCGCGGCGCTGCGTCGTACACGGCCGACACGCGCGAGCTGGCCTTGCCGTCGAGCGTGCGCGCATCGTAGGTGCGCACCAGTTGCAGATCGCTGTCGAACAGCGCCAGCGTGTGGGGCAGGTAGTTGGCGGCCATCACCCAGCGGCCATCGGCGCTCACGGCCACGTTGCGCATGTTCAGCCCGGCGCGCACCTCGGCCACCACGGCGAGGCTCCACAGGTCGTATTTGGTGATCCAGCCGTCGCGCGAGCCAAAGTACACATAACGCCCGTCGGGCGTGAACTTGGGGCCGCCGTGCAGGGCGAAGCGGCTGGCGAAGCGGGCGATGACCTCGAAGCGGTCGCCGTCGAGCAGGCTCACGTGGTGGTCGCCGCCTTCTACCACCACGAACAGGTTCATGGGGTCGGCCTTCCACACTGGTCCGGTCCGGTCGGGCGTGGTGTGAAACGTGCGCGAGGCGCGGATGTCGGCATCCGTCCAGCGCGGGGCGGGCACCACGGGGGTGCGGATGTAGGCCGCCAAGGCCTCTATGTCCGCGGCTGCCAGCAGCGTTTCGAACGCAGGCATTTGTGTGGCGGGGCGGCCCTGGGCAATCACCTTCGTGGCCTGGGCCGCAGGCAGCCTGCTCAGGCTTTCGGCCAGCAGTGCGGGGCCCATGCCGCCGGTGCGCTGCGCGCCGTGGCAACTGGCGCAGTGGGTGGCATACAGGGCGGCGGGAGAGGCTGTGGGCGTGGCGGCCTGGGCTTGTGCCAGGTCGTAGCCCATCCAGCACAGCCCGGCGGCCAGGGCCGCGCGGCCCGCGTTGGCCAGCAGCGCGCGCCAGGAAGAGGGAGGGCGGTTGTCAGGCATGGATCTGCTCGCGGATGGGAATGGTGATGCGCTGGCGCGCGGGTGCGTGGGTGCCTGCAGCGAGGGCGGGGTGCGCCAGGCCGATCTCGTCGTCCTCCAGGTAGCAGCCGGGGTCTTCGGCCCAGGCGTTGCCGGTGAGTTGCTGGGCACGCACGCGCGTGTTGCCGCCGCACAGGGCCAGGTAGCGGCATTCGGCGCAGCGGCCCTGCACCGGGCGCGGCTGGTGCTTGAGGCCCGCCATGAGCGGGTCGGAGGTGTCGCTCCAGATGCTGGAGAACGGGCGCTGGCGCACGTCGCCAATCGTGTGGTGCCACCACATGGTATCGGGGTGCACCAGGCCCTGGTTGTCGATGTTGGCCACGTTCAGGCCGCTGGCATTGCCGCCCCATGCAGCGAGGCGCTGCGCGATGTGGGCGGCCCAGCGCGGCAGACGTGCCTGCACCCATTGCAGCAGGTAGGGGCCGTCGGCATCGTTGTTGCCGGTGACGTACTCCTCGGGCTGTCCGTCCAGCGCGGCTTGCCAGGCGCGCTCGAACAACATGTCCAGCGCATCGCGCGTGGCCTGGAACTGCGCGTCCTTGCCGCGGTGGATGTTGCCCCGGCCCGCGTAGTTCAGGTGCGAGAAGTAGAACTTGTCGACCTGCTCTTCGCGCATCAATTGCAGCAGCGCTGGCAGGTCGTGCGCGTTCAGCGCCGTCATGGTGAAGCGCATGCCCACCTTCACGCCACGCGCTCGCAGCATGCGCAGGGCGGCCAAGCTCTTGTCGAAGGCGCCCTGCATGCGCCGGAAGCGGTCATGAGTGTCCCGCAGGCCATCCAGGCTGATGCCCACGTACTCGAACCCCATGGCCGCGATGCGCTCGGCCATGGGCTCGTCGATGAGCGTGCCGTTGGTGGACAGGCCGGTGTAGAAGCCGAGATCGCGTGCGCGCGCGGCGATGTCGAACAGGTCCGGGCGCATCAGCGGCTCGCCGCCCGAGAGGACGAGCACCGGCACGCCATAGGCGCGCAGGTCATCCATCACGCCGAACACCTCCTGTGTGGACAACTCGCCCTCATAGTCGTGGTCGGCCGAGAGCGCGTAGCAGTGCTTGCAGGTGAGGTTGCAGCGGCGGATCAGGTTCCAGATCACCACCGGCCCTTTGGGTTTCCGGTCGCGAACGCTGGGGTAGGTGCCGCTTGCCTCGGCAGCGGCAAGCTCTCGCATGTATTGGCTGATCCTAAACATCGTGCGTGCCTTTCAGGCGCAGGCCTGTTTTCTTGAGAATGGCCGTGGAATAGAGGATGTCGCGGCTGCGGCAGGCGGTGCCCAGCAGCGCGGCCACCACGTCGGCCTGGCGTTCGACCTCAGCGCGGGTGCGGCCGTGCAGCATGGCAAACAGGTTGTAGGGCCAGGTGGGCAGGCTGCGGGTGCGGCGGTAGCAGTGGCTCACGCCTGTGAGGCGTGCCACCTGTGCGGCCAGGGCGTCCACCTGCTTGTCGTCCACGTCCCACACGCTCATGCCGTTGGCGGTAAAGCCCAGGCGGTAGTGGTTTGGCACGGCGCCGATGCGGCGCACCAGGCCTTCGTCCAGCATGGATGCGAGGCGGGCGCGCACGCGCTCACCATCCACGCCCAGCATGGCGCCAATGGCCTCGTAGGGGCGGGTCACCAGGGGCAGGCCGCCTTGCACGGCGGCGATCAGCGTGCGGTCGAAGGCATCAAGCGCCATGGGGGGCTCCGGTATCGGTGGAGAGCGGCAGGCGCAGCTCGACGTGGTATTCGCGCTCCTTGGGAAACAGGTACACGGGCAGGCCCGTGTCCGCCTCGATGCGCCGCGCCGCCTGGGCCACGCCTTCGGCGGATTCGGCGGCCAGCACAAACCACATGTTCAGCAAGGGGTGGTCGCGCCGGTAGTTGTGCGCGACCTCCGGCAGGGCGTTCACCTGTGTCGCGACGTCATCGAAGCGGTCCTCGGGCACGGCCAGCGCCGCCAGCATGAACTGCCCGCCAGCGCGCTCGATCTGGAACAGCGGGCCGAACCGGGTGAGCACGCCCTGCGAAATCAGGTGGCGCAGGCATTCGATGACGCGTTCCTCGCTCCACCCCAGGACTGTGCCCACGGCGGCGAAGGGGCGATCCACCAGGGGAAAGCCGCCGTGCAGGTATTCCACGAGCCGCAGTTGGTCAGGCTTGGGCATAGGCGCTCTTTCGGGGCGTGGCGAAGCGGCGTGGCCCCCGCTGGGTGAAGCGGCGCAGCGAGAACAAAACCTCGCGGGGCCGGTGGGCGACGTTGGCCTGCTGCGCGGCTTGCTGGATCAACGCCAGCACCTCGCCGCGCTCGCGGCCGTGCACCATGCAGTACAGGTTGTAGGCCCAGTGCTCCGAGCGCGCGCGGCAGTAGGCCAGCGTGATGCCCGGCTGGCGGGCCAGCGCCTCGCCGCAGGCATCCACCTGGTCGTCCGGCACATCGAATACCGTCATGGCGTTGGCGGTGTAGCCCACCTCGTGGTGGCGCACCACCATGCCAAAGCGGCTGAGCGTGCCCTGTGCGAGCCAGCGCGCCAGGGTGGCCAGCACCCGCTCCTGGGGCCACTCCAGCGCGTGCGCCCAGGCTGCATAGGGCTGCGCGACCAGGGGCAGCCCCTGCTCGGCCAACGCGGCCAGGCCGACTTCGGCATCGGCCACAGGAATGGCCGCTGTGGACGTGGTGCCGCCTGCGGCGGCCGTGCTGCGTTCCAGGTCGAACCCCAGGTCGATGCGATAGGGCCGCAGCATGGGCAGGCGCACCACGGGCAGGCCCGTGCCTTGCTCGATGCGCGCGAGCGTTTGCTCCATCGCGGCATGGTCCTGCGCGGTGACGACGAACCACAGGTTGAGCGGGTTCTCGCGTTCGTAGTTGTGGTTGACACCGGCGTGGCT
Organism: Acidovorax sp.; assembly: GCF_027492855.1. Lineage (GTDB taxonomy): Bacteria > Pseudomonadota > Gammaproteobacteria > Burkholderiales > Burkholderiaceae_C > Acidovorax. The sequence continues at coordinate 41,657 of NZ_JAPUDY010000082.1, read as the reverse complement.
GGAGACGAAGGTCGCCACCGCATCCAGCCGCTCGGGCGGCACGGCCAGGGCGGCGAGCATGCCCGCGCCCCCCGCGCCCGGTGCGAACACGGCGCCAATGCGCCCCAGCACGCCCGACTGCTGCAGCCGCAGCAGCGCCGCAAGGACATCATGGGTAGAGCGGCCCAGCGTGTGGCCCAGCACGGCAAAGGGCTCGGCGCACAGCGGAAAGCCGCGTTGCCAGGCGTTGAGCAGCGGCAAGTCGCCGCCATGGGCCAGCATGTCAGAACCCCATGCGCTGGGCACGCGCCGTGAAGAAGATGCCGCTGGGGGCCTGGGCCTGCAGCGTGGCCTGGGTGGCCAGCGTGGCGGTGTCCAGCACCTGCACCTTGTCGTCGTCGCGGCAACTGATCCACACGGACTCGCCGCGGGGCGTGAACTCCATGTGCATCACGGCCTTGCCGGGCTCCAGCGTAGCGGCTACGCGTCGGGCCTCTGTGTCGATCACCTGCACACGGTGGTAGTCGGGCACGGCGAAGTTCACCCACACCTGCCGTCCGTCGGGCCGCGCCATCACGAATACCGGCTGGCCTGCCACGGGGATGCGGCCCACCTCGGCCCAGGTGGTGGTGTCCACCACCAGCACCTCGTGGCGGCCGATGGCGGGCAAGTAGGCATGGCGCCCGGCCACGGCCCAGCCGCGCAGGTGCGGCATCTTGTACACGGGCAGGGCTTTTTCGCCCCGGCCATAGCCCGCCAGAATGCGGCGTGCCTGGGGTGTGGGTGCCCAGGTGTCCACCAGGGCCAGGCCGTCTTCGCCAAACAGGCCGGCGATGTAGTGGCGCCCGTTGGGGGTGATCAGTGCATCGTAGGGCTGGTGGCCGATGCCGTCGAGCCGCGTGACCTGCGGTTTGCGCGGGTTGCTGCAGTCGGCGATGCAGATCGCATCGGCGTCGAACAGGCTGTAGATGAAGCGGCGGCCCGGCAGGTCGGCCAGGCCCACCACGCGCGAGGGGCGGCCGTCTTGCGTGGTGGCGGGCAGGTCGGCCAGCAGCTCCAGGGTGCGCGCGTCGAACACCTTCACGCCGCCGGGCTGGTAGTTCTGCGCGGCCACCAGTGCGCCATCGGCGCTGATGGCGCCACCGATGGAGTTGCCCGCCTGCATCACGCGCGCGGCGATGTGCTGGGTGAGCAGGTCGATCTGTGTAAGGCCGCCATCGCGCCCAAACACATAGGCGCTGCGCCCGTCGCGCGAGAACACCACGGAGGCGTGCGACAGGTCGCCCAGCCCGGCCACGCGCGCCAGGGTGCGGTGCTGGCTGGTGTTGACGATGAGCACGCTGCCGTTGGCGCGCTCGATGACCACGCCCAGGTCGCCCGTGCCCATGAGGGTCGGAGTCTGCACGGCGGTGGCGCAGCCTGTGGCCAGCCAGGGCGTTGCGGCGAGGGAGGAGAGCAGGGCGCGTCGTTTCATGGTGTGGTCCGGGGGGCTTCGTTGGGAAAGCGGGTCAGCAGTTGCTCTGCAATCCACTGCGCCTCGGCTTCGGTGAGCAGGCCGCTCCAGCCGGGCATGGGGGTGCCGGGGCGGCCGTGGAAGATGGTGGCGGCCATGGAAGACGTGGGCTTGTCCGCCAGGGCCGCCGGTGTGAGGGGTGGCCCCAGCCCGCCCGTGAGGTGCAGGCCGTGGCACGAGCCGCAGTCTTGCCGCACCATGCGCACAAGCGCTTGCTGGCGATCGGTGGATGGTGGCGCGGCCTGGGCCAGGGCGCTGGCGCAGGCCAGGGTGCACAGCAGGCCTGCCATCGCGCGTGGCAGGGCGTTCAAAACTCCGGGATGAATTTCACGGCACAAATCCCGTCGTTCACGCACCGGCCGACCGTTCTTGTTCTGCTTCATCATCGGTTCTCTGCGTTGTGGAGCAACGCTTGCATCTTTCATTTCGTGCGGGCATGAGCATCGTCGTGCGTGCCTTCGTGCCTGTCCTTGAACTGGTTCAAGGACGCGCAGAGCTTGGTATTTGAACAATGGGCCATCTCACCGCCGACACAAGAAAGCGCCACGATGAGCTTCATGGACGACTTCCGCAGGTTTGAACCTGTACCCGCCGCACCCGAGGGCAGCGGCCAGCCTGGCAAAGTGACGCTCGTGGGGGCGGGGCCGGGGCCGGTGGATCTGCTCACGGTGCGCGCGGCACGTGTGCTGGGCGAGGCCCAGGCCGTGCTGTACGACCACCTGGTCAGCGCCGAGGTGTTGGCTTTGCTGGGGCCTTGTGCCCAGCGCATCTATGTGGGCAAGGAATCGGCCTGCCACAGCATGCCGCAAGCCGACATCATTGCCCTGATGCTGCAGATGGCGCGCGCGGGCACGCCGCTGGTGCGGCTCAAGGGGGGCGACAGCTTCATCTTTGGCCGTGGCGGCGAGGAGGCCGTGGCGCTGGCGCAGGCGGGCATTCCGTTTGAGGTGGTGCCGGGCGTGTCGGCCGCGCAGGGCGCGGGGGCTTGCGCAGGCATACCGCTGACTCACCGCGACCACGCGGGCACGCTGGTGCTGGCCACGGGCCACTTGCGCGGCGAGCACGAGGCCGCGCTCGACTGGCCGCTATTGGCGCGCCCCCGGCAGACGGTGGTGTTCTACATGGGCGTGGCCACACTGCCCACCATTTGTGCGCAACTGCAGGCCCATGGCTTGCCGGGCCGCACCCCGGCGGCCATTGTCGAGCGCGCCACCATGCCCGGCCAGCGCTGCATCACCGGCACCCTGGACACGCTGCCCGCGTTGGCCCTAGCCCAGAAGGTGCAGGCGCCCGCGCTGGTGATCGTGGGCGAGGTGGTGGCGCTGCAGCCCGTGCTGGCGCAGACGCTGGTGCCGGTGTATTGAGTCGGCATCTTGAAACTTGAAACACCCGTTCGTGCTGATCCGGTCGAAGCCTCGCGCAGCGCTTCGACCGGATCAGAGTGAACGGCTTCACGCTGGTTGATGCCGACTACTCATACAGATTCGCGTTCAATCGATCAGAACCGTTCGGGCTGAGCTTGTCGAAGCCTCGCGTGGCGCTTCGACAAGCTCAGCGTGAACGGATTTATATTTTTGAAGGCGCATTGGTATCAATAGTTAAACCATCAGGGCCGGACTTTCTCTTTCTGCTTCTTTGCCATGGCGCTTTGGGCGCGTGCGTCGTCCAGGTTCTCCTGGGTCAGCTTGGCATCTTCGGAACCGGGCTCTAGCAGGGACAAGAGCTTTTCCCATTCCCGCGCGGCGCCGTCGAAATCGGCCTGTTGATACGCCGCCACGCCAGACATCATCAGCGCGCTGGGGTGCTCGGGGTCGATGGCCAGGGCCTGGCGGACCAGCGCCGTGGGGCGGCCCTCCATGCGGTTGTGGGATCGCAAGGCCAGCAGCTCGGCAAAGTCGACCAGCAGGTCGGGGTGGTTGTTGATGGCGTCGGTGGCCTTGTCGTAGGCCTGCTCAGCTTCATCCAGGCGGCCCATCACCTTGTAGGAGCGTGCCAGCATGGCCCAACCCTTGGGGTTGTTGGGGTTGGCCTGCAGCTTGGCGGCCAGGGATTCGACCATTTGTACGACCTGCTCATTGGCTGCGCTTTTTGCTGCCACAGGGTCCAGCGCAGCCGGGTTGCCCAGCCAGCGGTACATGCCGGCCGACAGCAGCGGCAGCGTGAGGGCAATCAAAAGCGCCGTGCGGCGCGCCGACCGGAATGGGAGGTTGATGCTGGGGGTGGGCGCATCGGGTTCGGCGGTGTCGTCGAGTAGGCGCAATTGCAGCTCGTCGCGTGTGCTTTCGTGGTCGGCGGGGCTGATGGCGCCGTGGGCCAGGTCCTGGTCGAGTGCGGCCAACTGGTCGCGGTAGATGGCTGCGTTCAGGCGCTGGCTGGACACGCCATCCGACGGGGTTGGCCGAAGCAGGGGCAGCACGAGCCAGGCAATGACCAGCAGCGTCAGCGCCGCTGCAATCGCAATAAAAATGCTCATGGAAGGTTATCCGGATCCTGAAGAAGAGACTGCGCCTTGGCGCGCCGGGCGGCGTCGAGCACGGGGGGCGCCGCATTGGCGTGCTGGCTGCTCTGCACCACGCGCACGAGCGCGAAGACGGCGCCAGCCAACAGCAGAAAGGGGCCGAACCAGAGCAGCCAGGTGACGGGATTGACGGGGGGGCGGTAGCGCACGAAGTCGCCGTAGCGGCTGACCATGAAGTCCATGATTTCCGAATCGGTTTTGCCCGATTGGATAAGGGTACGGATCTCGCGCTTGAGGTCCATCGCCAGGTCGGCCCGGGAGCCCGCCAGCGACTCGTTCTGGCAGACCAGGCAGCGCAGTTCTTCGGAGATAAGCACCATGCGCTGTTCGACCACCGGGTCCTCGGCCAGGGGCTGTGCCTCACCGGCATGCGCGGCCAGGGCGCATTGCAGCGCCAGCACAAGGGCAAGCCAGAACTTCATTTCTGCAGCTCCCGGATCAGGGGCAGGATGTCCTTTTCCAGCGCTTCCTCGGTGACGGGGCCGATCTGCTTGAAGCGGATCTTGCCGGCTTGGTCGATCAGGAAAGTCTCGGGCACGCCGTAGACGCCGAAGTCGATGCCGATGCGCCCGTCCTGGTCGATGACGGACAGGTCATAAGGGTCCCCCTGGCGCGCCAGCCACTTCAGGGCGTTGGTGGGTTGGTCCTTGTAGTTGAGGCCGATGAGGGGGATGTTCTTGCGCTTGGCGTATTCCATCAGCACCGGGTGCTCTTGCAGGCAGGCTGTGCACCAGGAGGCCCAGACATTGAGCAGCCAGACCTTGCCCCGCATGTCTTGCGCCGCAAACGGCTTGTCGGGGGTGAACAACAGGGGGGCAGTGAAGGCGGGGGCGTCCTTGCCGATCAGCGGCGAGGGCACGGTGCGTGGATCGCGCGTCAGGCCGATGGCCAGGAACACGGCCAAGACCAGAAATACACCCAATGGGATGAGCGCCTTTTTCATGCTGTCACGCCCTTGATCTGCACCCCCGAGGCAACGACCGCGCGCTTCTTGCGGTAGCGGCGGTCCAGCGCTGCCAGGGCGCCACCCATGGCCATCAGCAGGCAACCGCCCCAGATCCAGCTCACAAACGGCTTGTAGTAAACGCGCATGGCCCAGGCCGGGTGGTCGCCGCCTTGCAGGCGCTCGCCCAGCGAGACATACACGTCGCGGGTCAGGCCCGTGTCGATGGCCGCTTCGGTCATGGGCATGGTGGATGAGAAATAGGTCCGCTTTTCCGGGTGCAGCGTGCGCAGCACCTGGCCACCCTGGCTCAGCTCCACATCGCCCACGTCGGCGCTGTAGTTCGGGCCCTTGGCTTCACGGATGCCGGTGAGCTTGAAGGTGTAGCCGCCCACGGCCACGGTGTCGCCCACGCCCATGCGCACGTCCTTTTCGGTTTCGTAGCCCTTGACCATGGTGACGCCCACCACGCTGACGGCGATGCCGATGTGTGCGATGTGCATGCCCCAGAACGACCAGGGCGTGCTTTTCCAGTGGAGGGTGTCGCGCAGTTGCCGGTAAATCTGCTGCAGCGAGGTCAGCACGATCCACAGCGCCAGGCTCAGGCCCAGTGCGGCCATCGCGGACCAGCGGCCCGCCAGCAGCGGCAGGCCGCAGCCCAGCAGCAGCGAAACCAGCGCCGCGCCACCGAGCTTGCGGGCCAGGTCGGCCAGGCTGTCGCTCTTCCAGCGGGCGTAGGTGCCGACCACCATGAACAGCAGCACCGGCACCATGATGGGCACGAACACGGCGTTGAAGTAGGGCGGCCCCACCGACAGCTTGCCCAGGTTGAGCGCATCCACCAGCAGCGGGTACAGCGTGCCCAGCAGCACGGCGGCCGCAGCGGTGGTGAGCAGCACGTTGTTGAGCATCAGAAAGGTCTCGCGCGAGAGCAGTGCGAAGCTGCCGCTAGAGCGGACCTTGCTGGCGCGCATGGCAAACAGCGTGAGCGAGCCGCCGACCACGACGCACAAAAAGATCAGGATGAACACGCCACGCCGTGGATCGGTGGCAAAGGCGTGCACCGACGTGAGTACGCCCGAGCGCACGAGGAAGGTGCCCAGCAGGCTCAGCGAGAAAGCGGTGATGGCCAGCACGATGGTCCAGTTGCGGAACAGACCGCGTTTTTCCGTGACCGCCAGCGAATGGATGAGCGCCGCGCTCACCAGCCAGGGCAGGAAGGAGGCGTTTTCCACCGGGTCCCAGAACCACCAACCGCCCCAGCCCAGCTCGTAGTAGGCCCACCACGAGCCCAGGGCGATGCCCAGCGTGAGGAAGATCCACGCCGTGGTGGCCCAGGGGCGCGACCAGCGCGCCCAGGCGGCATCCAGCCGCCCGTTGAGTAGGGCGGCAATGGCGAAGGCGAAGGGAATGGCCAGGCCCACATAGCCCATGTACAGCATGGGGGGGTGGAACACCAGGCCGGGGTCTTGCAGCAGCGGGTTGAGGTCGCGCCCGTCCGCTGGCGCCTCGATCAGCCGCAGGAAGGGGTTGGAGGTGACCAGCATGAACAGCAGAAAACCCACGGCCACCAGGCCCAGCACACCCAGCACGCGGGAGACCATGGCGTCGGGCAACTGGCGTGAGAACAGCGATACGGCCAGCATCCAGGTGGTCAGCATGAAGTGCCAGAGCAGCAGCGAGCCCTCGTGCCCGCCCCAGACCCCGGCGATCCGGTAGATGGTGGGCAGGCTGGAGTTGGAGTGCTGCGCCACGTAGACGACCGAGAAGTCGTTGGTATAGAAGGCGTAGGTCAGGCAGCCGTAGGAAAAGGCGGTCAGCAGCCACAGCGCCTGCGTCGCGGGCCGTGCCAGGGCCATCCAGTCGCGGCGCCCGGTCTGCCCGCCCGCCAGGCCCAGGATGCCCAGCACCAGCGCGACGAAGACGGACAGGATCAGCGCGAAATGGCCTAGTTCGGGAATCATGGAATTACTTCAGCGTCTGGATGGTTTTCTGGGCTTGGTCAACTGCGTGCTGGGCCTCGGGCGGCATGTAGTTCTCGTCGTGCTTGGCTAGCACTTCGGCGGCGGTGAAGAGACCATCGTTGTTCAGCTTGCCCTGGGCGACCACGCCTTTGCCCTCGCGAAACAGGTCCGGCAGGATGCCGGTGTAGGTCACGGGCATCTCCTGGGCTGTGTCGGTGACGATGAAGGAGACGGTCAGGTCCTTGCGCACGATGGAGCCCACCTTGACCATGCCGCCCACGCGGAAGGTTCGGTTCTTGGGGGCTTCGCCCGCAGCCACCTGGCTGGGGCTGAAGAAGAAGACCAGATTGCTCTCGAATGCGTTGAGCACGAGAAAGGCGGCCAGGGAGATTGCGGCCAGCCCACCGGCGATGATGGCGGCGCGTTTGTGACGTGGTTTCATGGTTGGAGGCCGTTGGGTTGGAGTTCGGCGCGAAGGTTTCGTCGCATTTCCTTGCGCTTGATGTGGATCAATAGTGACTCCACCCCCATCACCAGGGCCGTGGCCCCGAAGCTGCCCCAGACGTAGACGGCGTAGCCGCCCATGGCGAAGAATTCTGAAAAGCTATTCCATTGCATGTTTCACCCACTCGGTATGGCGTTCCCGATCGAGAATGATGTTGCGCACCCGGGCCAGTGCGGCGGCGATGGCGTACATCCAGAAGGCCAGCACCATGATCAACATGCCCGACAGCATGGGCACGGCCATCGAGGGCGCGCTGGTCAGCGAGACCGAGGCACCCTGGTGCAAGGTGTTCCACCAGGTCACCGAGAAATAGATGATGGGCACGTTCACCACGCCGACCAGCGCGAGGACGGCGCAGGCCTTGTCGGCGCGGCGCGGGTCGTCGATGCTCGATTGCAGCGCCAGGAACCCCAGGTACAAAAACAGCAGGATCAGCTCGGACGTGAGCCGTGCATCCCAGACCCACCAGGTGCCCCACATCGGTTTGCCCCACAGCGAACCCGTGAGCAGCGACAGGAAGGCGAACAGGGCGCCAGTGGGCGCCAGCGCCGAGGCCATCATGCCGGACAGCCGGGTATTGAAGGCCAGGCCGATGGCGGCCCATCCGGCCATCACCAGGTAGATGAACATCGACATCTGGGATGTCGGGACATGCACGAAGATGATGCGGTAGCCCTGGCCCTGCTGGGCATCGACGGGCGCGACAAAGAAGGAGACCCACAGGCCCGCCACCATCAGCACGGCCGACAGGGCGGCAAACCAGGGCCACATCCGTCCCGCCAGAAAGTAGAAGTTCTGGGGGGCGGCATATTTGAACCACGAAAAGCCGGGTGTTTTCATTCGAGGGAAATTTTCAAAGCCGCCGTGGTGGCCAGCGGCGCGAAGAAGATGGAAAGCACCAGCAGCGCGGCCAGCAAAGACAAATGGCCGCTGGCGCCCAGGCCGGAGGCGTCAGCCTCCACGGCGCCCGCGCCAAAGATCAGCACGGGGATGTAGAGCGGCAGGACCAAGAGCGAAAGCAGAACCCCTGCGCCGCGCACACCCAAGGTCAGCGCGGCCCCGATGCTGCCGACCAGGCTCAGCGTGGGCGTGCCCAGCAAAAGCGAGAGCATCAGAATGCCCAGGGACTGGCCATCGAGCCCGAACTGCAGGCCGAGCACCGGCGCCACCAGCACCAGTGGCAGGCCCGACAGCACGAAGTGGGAGAGCGCCTTGGCGGCCACCAGCAGCGCCAGGGGCGTGGGCGACAGCAGCATCTGCTCTAGCGAGCCGTCGGCATAGTCGCTGGCAAACATGCGCTGCAGCGACAGCATGGCCGCGAGCAAGGCGCTGACCCACAGCACGCCGGGTGCCATGCGCTGCAGCAAGCTCGATTCGGGGCCCACCCCCAGCGGGAACAGGCTGGCGATGACGATGAAGAACACCAGCGGCGTCAGCACCTCACCCTTTTGGCGCAGGGCCAGGGCGATTTCCCGCCGCAGCATGGCAAGCAGGACGGCACCTGTCCCGAGGGGGCGGGGCGGGTTCGGGGGCTTCATGCGCGCAGCTCCAGCGTCTGCGCGGGTGTGGTGCCGATGTTCACCGGCTGGTGGCTGGTCAGCACGGCCAGTCCGCCGTGGTCCAGGTGCTCGGTGATCAACTCCGCCAGCATGTGGATGCCCGCATCGTCCATGGCCACGAAGGGTTCGTCCAGCACCCATAGCTTTGCGGGCGCGAGTGCCAGCTTGGACAGCGCGACGCGCCGCTTTTGCCCCTGGGAAAGATGGCGCACCAACTGCTGGCCCCGCCCGGCTACACCAAAGCGGGCCAAGGTGTCGGACATCTGCGCTGGGTCGGCGGCGTGGCCCCGCAGGGCGGTGGCGAATGCCAGGTTTTCAAGCACCGTCATGGACTCCTGCAGGCAGTTGAGGTGCCCCAGATAGCAGAGGTCTTGCTGGAATGCGGTGCGTTGGGTGCGGATGGGCTGGCCATTCCAGAGGATGTCTCCCGATTCGATCGGGGCCAGGCCGCACAGCATGCGCAGCAAACTGGTCTTGCCTATGCCGTTGGCGCCCGCCACGTGCAGCCAGCGACCGGAATGCAGGGTGCACTGGATGCCCTGGAACAGGGGGCGGCCGCCTTTGCTGCAACCGACATTGTCCAAGGCAAGGGGTGGCTCTGCTTTCAATGTGTAGCTCTCCAGTCGCAGGCCAGGCGCCAACCGCTACTGCTTGAGCGCTTTGACGTCGCCATCCACGCCCAGGCCCAGCGTGTAGCCCAGGGATACGTGGTGGAAGCGGCCGGACGCATGGTCGCCGTGAATAGCGATCCCGAACGGCACGGCCTTGCCTTCGCCAGGGTTCTTGCTGGTGAACGTGACGGTGTAGGTATCGCCCGCCTTGGCGCCCTCGGCTTGCGCGCCCAGGGTGCCGCCGTCCATCTTGCGATCAGTGGTCACGGACCCGTTGGCCACCTTGGCGCCCTTGGTGCTCTTCCACTGCATCAGTTGGTACGAGCCCGCCTTGGTGTACTTGGTCTTCTTGTCATCGGCGCCCGGCATGGTGCGGGCGTCATTGTGGCAAGACGCCCAGCAGCCGGCCTGGTTGGCCAATTGCACCTGCGCATCCGGGAACATCACGGTCGCCTTGACCTCGTTGTCTTTGTCGCTTTGGTCAGCGCCACCGGTGGGGGCCTTGAAGGTCAGGCGGATGTAGAGGTTGCTGGCGTCGTAAGCCGCTTGCACTGCCACGGGGTAGGTCATGGTTTTGGGCGCGCCCTTGGGCTCCATGTCCTTGCCTGCCAGGCGCTTGAAGTCGAAGTTCAGCGAACCCTTCTCTTCATGGCAGCCGATGCAGGTTTCGCCCTTTTTGAGGCCAGCCGTGCCACTGTGGTCGGATTTTTTTCCCACCCACTCCATGGGCGAAACACCGGGATGGAAAACTTGGATGTCGCGTTTGGGAACCTTGGCCCAATCGGGTGCGGCAAAAGCGGTCTGCGTGCCCAGGGCCAGCAGCGAACCCAAGAGCAACATGGAAAGGGAGGATTTTTTCATCGATAACTCCTAGTAGGTGTTCTGGAGGGAGCTGACCCAGCCAGGACCAGTCACCCCGTACAAGCGCAAGCTCACAGGTCTTCGTCTGTGTCTTCCTTCATGCCTTTGGGCTTGGTGTGCGCAATGCCCTTGTGGCAGTCGATGCAGGTCTGCTTTTCTTCCTGCGCGATCTTGTGCATCTTTGCGCCACGCATCTTTTGCTTCTCGGTGTCCATGCCTTCAAAGCTGTGGCAATTGCGGCATTCACGCGAATCGGCCGCTTTCATCCGGGCCCATTCCCGTTCCGCCAGAACCAGTCGTTTGGCCTCGAATTTTTCCTTGGTGTCGATGGAACCTGTCAGCTTGCCCCATACCTCGCGGCTGGCCTGGATCTTGCGTACCACCTTGTGCGTCCAGTCTTTGGGCACGTGGCAGTCCGAGCAGGCGGCACGCACACCTGTGCGGTTGCTGTAGTGGATCGTTTTTTTGTATTCCTGATAGACGTTGTCATGCATCTCGTGGCAGGAGATACAGAAATCCATCGTGTTGGTGGCCTCCATCCCGGTGTTGAAACCACCCCAAAACAGGATGCCGGAGATAAATCCCGTCATTAGCAGGCCAATGAGGGAATATTTAGCGCTCGGCTTTTTTAGTTTTCCCCATAGGGTTGATATTTTTCCAGCCATTGCAATGGTTCCCGCTTTTTATTTTGGCACGACGGCATGTAATCCGAGGGAAAGGTCCCTCGGATTATTGCTTCAGGTCAAGACTTTCTAATTAATAGATGTCGTGCTGTGTGTTGTACACATTGAACTTGCCGGTGGGGGTAATCATTTTGGGATCGGTGATTACCTTTTTCACTTTCAGCGTTGCGTCGTCGTACACCACGATGGCGGACTGGTCGGTCTTTCCGCCCCACAGGGAGATCCAGACTTCCTTGCCGTCTGCCGAGTACTCGGGGTGCACGGCACGTTTGACGGCCTTGGTTTCGGGCAGTCCTGAATCCTTGGCGACGTTCAGCACGGCCTTGGGCTTGGACAGGTCGGCCATGTCCCACACCACCACGGACTCGGCCAGATCCTTGTCGGGGTTCTGTGGAGCGTCAGCCCAGAAGTGCTTGGACTTCGGATGGGTCTTCACGAACAGGTTGCCGGGAACGTGTTTCATTTCCTGAACCACCTTCCAGTTGTATTGCTTGAACTGCTTGTGCTTCGGGTCTTCCGAAGGGGTGGAGATCAGCGTCACGACATCGGCGCCCAGGTGCCCGGTGGCCCAGACGGGACCGAACTTGGAGTGCACGAAGTTCGCGCCACGGCCGGGGTGGGGGATCTTGGCCGTGTCCACCAGGGCCGCGAGCTTGCCGGTCTTGGTGTCCACCGCGGCGATCTTGTTCGAGGCGTTGGCCGCGACCAGGAAGTAGCGCTTGGAAGCATCCCAGCCGCCGTCGTGCAGGAACTTGGCGGAAGCAATCGTGGTGGTCTTCAGGTTTTCGATGTCGGAGTAATCGACCAGCAGAATCTGGCCGGTTTCCTTGATGTTGACCACCCACTCAGGCTTGATGAACGAAGCCACGATCGAGGCCACGCGGGGTTCGGGGTGGTATTCGCCGTCCACCGTCATGCCGCGGGTGCCCACCACCTTGCGGGGCTTGAGCGTGTCGCCGTCCATGATCACGAACTGCGGCGGCCAGTAGGAGCCTGCAATCGCGTACTTGTCTTCGAAACCCTTGAACTTGGAGGTGTCCACCGAGCGTGCGTCGTAGCCGATCTTGAGCTCCGCCACCACGGCAGGCTTTTCCATCCACAGGTCGATCAGCGACAGGCGGCCGTCGCGGCCGATCACATACACATAGCGCCCAGAGGCAGACAGGCGCGAGATGTGCACGGCGTAGCCGGTCTTGACGATGTTGACGATTTCCTTGGTGTCGCCGTCGATCAGGGCCACTTCGCCGGTATCGCGCAGGGTGACAGAGAACACGTTCTGCAGGTTGATCTTGTTCATCTGCTTGGTCGGACGCTTGTCGACCGGCACCATGAGCTTCCAGGAATCCATGGTGTCCTTGAAGCTGTATTCGGGCGGTACATCCGGGGTGTTCTGGATGTACTTGGCCATGAGCGTCAGCTCTTCCTTGGTCAGAATGTCGTCGAAATTGACCATGCCGCCATCGGTGCCGTAACCGATGATCTTCTCCAGACGCGATTGGCCCAGAGCCAGCGTACCGCCTTCGGTCTTGTTGCCGTCCTTGTCGGTCTTGCTCCAGTGCGGTTCGAGATTTTTGCCAGTGGCTCCCTTGCGCAAAACACCGTGGCAGCCAGCACAACGCTCGAAGTAGATCTTCTTGGCAGCCTCTTTTTCGGCAATCGTCATGGCGGGCGCTTCAGCCTTGATATTCTGAGCCATTGTGGGACCTGCAAAACCCGTCAGCATCACCACTGCTGCAATGCTCGAAAGGTGGGGGAATTTCATCGTGCTTACTCCATAGGTACCTTGCAGCCAATCCGCCCAGAGGCGGCAATCAAAATCCGGTGACGGCCACAACAAGTCGATCCGGTTAAATTCATCATAGCCAAGCGGGTTATTAATAACTTAACCTGGTTTAAGATTTCAAATTGACGGTGTAAATAGTGCGGAGTAATTGATTTTGTCAAGGCGGATCTGCGGTTTGACCTGTTTATTTGTCCAGCTGATAAGACGCCCCCAACAGAGCGCAGGGCAGGGAGCGCAGGCGAATGCCGGTCGACAATGTCCGGGACAGGGTTCTTGCCGAAGCGGCCCACCGTGACGTGACGTGGCGAGGCGTTGGCCAACATGGGGTGCATCAAAGCCCGTGGGCCTGCGCAGCGCCCGCCCATGGCTGCGCCGGTGCGACATGTCGTGCACCGCCTGTGTGATGGGTTTCGGATTGCGCGGGGCCTGTGATGCCGCGCCGACTCTTAGCGCTGAGGCGTTGGCGTGGGCCGGGTCCGGTAGAAGGTCAGCGGCGTGCCGTGCGCCTGGTTCAGCACCTGGCGCTTGATCTTGCCCACCACATGCATTTCGCAGGGCTTACAGTCAAAGCGCAGGGTGAGTTTTTCTTTGCCGTTGATGAGCATCAGCGGCTCGGCCTTGATCGTGCCCTGCACGCCCGTCACGCCCTTGGCCTGCTTGGGGCACAGGCTCATCGAAAAGCGCACGCAGTGCTTGGTGATCATGAGGCTGACTTCGTCTTCTTCCTCGTGCGCTTCGTAGGCGGCGTCGATCACCTTCACGCCGTGGCGTACGTAAAAGTCGTGCGCCTTGTGGTTGAACACGTTGCCCAGGAACGAGAGCGTGTCGTCGGGGTAGGGTGCGGGGGGCATCACTGGCGTGGCACGCTGCAGGCGCACAAAGTTGCGTGCGCGCTGGGTTTCCAACTCGGCCAGCGCATCGCGGCGCAGCGCGTTGAGCACCGATGCGGGCACGAACCAGGGCTGCGAGAGCTGCAGCGCAATGTCGTGCACCGCGAAGATGGTGGCACCAAAGCGGCCCAGCTGTTCGCGCAGGCTGGCCTCGGCCTTGGCGGTATCGGTGGCGGCCTGGTGGGCGTGCCGCACGTCCGCACAGCCCACGTTGCCGTCCTCGTCGGTCAGCATCAGGCTGAAGCCTGAAGGTGTTTCGCTCAGGTGCGCCCACAGGCCGATGCGGCGGTCGCTGGATTTTTTCTCGAGCGTGCGCACCCAGTCCATGTCGCGGTTGCGGTTGACTTCGGTGCCCTTGCGCAGGTCCTTGAAGCCGTCCATGGGGTCTTTGGGGTACACCCGCCACTGGCCTACGCTGCGGGCCGACGCGGGCTCGGCCACGTTGATGGCCATGCCGATCAGCTCCTTGTGCAGGTCGTAGTAGCACAGGCCGTCGCCGTTGTGCAGCACCATGCTGGGGTCGCTCAGCTCCAGCTCCACAAAGTCGGGGCCTACCTTGGTCACCCAGCCGATGGCCTGGCCGGGGTTCTTGGGCGTGTCGAAGGCGCCGATGTCTTCCTTGCGGCCCGTCACGAAGTAGTCGGTGAACTCGCGGTTGAAGTTTTGCAGCGGGTCGGGCGTGAAGGTGAAGGTGGTGCTGCCACTGGACGAGCGTGCCAGCGGCCGCCCGGCGCTGTCGCGCTCTTCCAGGATTTCGTCGATCAGCGTGCGGTAGTGGGCGGTGATGTTCTTCACGTAGCCCATGTCCTTGTAGCGCCCCTCGATCTTGAAGCTGCGCACGCCCGCGTCGATCAGGGCGCGCAGGTTGTCGCTCTGGTTGTTGTCCTTCATGCTCAGCACATGTTTGTCGTGGGCGATGAAGCGGCCCTGCGCGTCGGTCACCTGGTAGGGCAGGCGGCAGGCCTGGCTGCAGTCGCCCCGGTTGGCGCTGCGGCCAGTTTGCGCATGGCTGATGTTGCACTGGCCGCTGTAGGCCACACACAGCGCACCGTGGATGAAAAACTCGATGTTGGCGCGGCCCGGCGCATCCACCGGGCCCAGGGCCTTGTGCACGGCGGCGATCTGCTGCACCGTCAGCTCGCGCGCCAGCACGATCTGCGACAGGCCTGCGTCTTGCAGAAAACGCGCTTTTTCGGGCGTACGGATGTCGGTCTGGGTGCTGGCGTGCAGCTGGATGGGCGGCAGGTCGATTTCCAAGAGACCCATGTCCTGGATGATGAGCGCGTCGGCGCCCGCTTCGTAGACCTGCCAGGCCATCTGGCGCGCTGCCTCCAGTTCGTCGTCGCGCAGGATGGTGTTGAGCGTGATGAAGATGCGGCTGTTGAAGCGGTGCGCGTGGCGCGCCAAGCGCTCGATGCCCCGGATGTCATTGCCCGCGCTGGCCCGTGCGCCAAAGGCGGGGCCGCCGATATAGACGGCGTCGGCGCCGTGGTTGATGGCTTCGATGCCAATGTCGGCGTCGCGTGCGGGCGAGAGCAGTTCGAGCTGGTGGGGCAGGAGAGACATGGGGAGATTATCCCAGCCTGGCCTTCCGCATTAGCGAAATTAATGGCCGGACAAATTGCTATGTTTGCATAGCAGTTCCATCAAACAGAAGCAAGGGTGGCTAGGATGCGGGGCCTTGCTGCTCATTCAATGGGTGCGCTGCAGGGCCGCGTTTACTGACTTTGGAGTTCTTCACCGTGCTGCGCCTTCTTCCTTCTTCGCCCCTTTTCTCGCTCTCTTCGCTGGCCGCCTTGGTCGCTTGCGCGCTGGCCCCGGCCAGTGCCATGGCCCAGGACGTGCAGACCGTCAAGATCGCCCATGCCGGTCCTTTGTCGGGCGGCATTGCCCACATCGGCAAGGACACCGAAAACGGCGTGCGCCTGGCCATTGACGACCTCAACGCCCAGAACCTCGTGATCGGCGGCAAGAAGATCCAATTCGTGATCGCGGCCGAAGACGACGCGGGCGACCCGCGCCAGGCCACTGCCGTGGCGCAAAAGCTGTGCGACCAGAAGGTGGCGGGTGTGGTGGGCCACCTGCAGTCGGGCACGTCCATCCCGGCTTCGTCGGTGTATGACAGGTGTGGCCTGCCACACATCACGGCATCGGCCTCCAACCCCGACCTGACCAAGCCTGGCTACAAGACATCCTTCCGCCTCATTGCCAACGACAACGCGCTGGGCGCGGCGCTGGCGCTGTTTGGTGCCGACCACCTCAAGCTCAAGAGTGTGGCCATCATCGACGACCGCACGGCCTACGGCCAGGGCGTAGCGTCTGTCTTCAAGGCCACCGCACTGCAAAAGGGCTTGAAGGTGGTGGGCGAGGAGTTCACCAACGACAAGGCCACCGATTTCATGGCCATCCTCACGTCCATCAAGAACAAGAAGCCCGACGCGATCTTCTACGGCGGCCTGGACGCGCAAGCTGGCCCCATGCTGCGCCAGATGGAGCAACTGGGCCTGGGCAACGTGAAGTTCTTTGGTGGCGACGCACTGTGCACCGAAAAGCTGCCCGAGCTGTCGGGCAAGACCCCGGCGCTCAAGAACGTGACCTGTGCCACGGGCGGCGCATCGGTGGACAAGATGCAGGGCGGCGTGGAGTGGAAAAAGCGCTACGACGCCAAGTTCCCCGGCCAGTTCCAGATCTACAGCCCCTACGCTTATGACGCCGCCATGGTGCTGGCCGACGCCATGAAGCGCGCCAACTCGGTAGACCCCAAGGTGTTCACCGCCTTCCTCGCCAAGACCGAGTACAAGGGCGTGACGGCCAACATCGCCTTCACGGCCAAGGGCGAGCTGACCACACCCGCTGTGACGCTCTATACCTTCAAGGACGGCAGCCGCGTGGCGCTCAATTAAAGCCGACGGCCTCCGTGCTGTACCTGACGGCCGCCGCGAGCGGCCGTTTTTGTGTCCGGGGTTTGGCTTTACAGTCAGGTCCGTGGCAAGCGGGCAGCCTGTGCCCGGCAAGGAGCAAGGGTATGCGCGCACTGTTTGGATTGGTCGGGTTGGTGGTGGTGCTGGCCATCGTGGGTCTGTTGGCCAAGAAGCAGCTGTCTGCCACGCGCGCGCCGGTGCCCGCGCTGCCCACGGCCACCGGCGCCGCAGCGCCTGCATCGGCCGCCTCGGGCACGGTGCGCGAGCAGAGCCAACAGGTGCAGCAACAGGTCAAGCAGCAGATGGAAGCCCTGATGCAGCAGGCCCGGCCCATGCCCGAGGAACCTAAAAATTGAATAAAAATCGCCTCTAGCGCTTGATTTATAAGCGCAAGCAGCTATCAATTTAATAGTATGAATATGGATGCCGATGTGCACTGGATGCGCCTGGCCCTGGCCGAGGCGCAAGCCGCCGCACAGGCGGGCGAGGTGCCGGTGGGCGCCATTGTGGTCAAGGACGGCCAGGTGATTGCCACAGGCCGCAATGCCCCGGTGGAAGGCCATGACCCCACGGCCCATGCCGAGATCGTGGCCCTGCGCGCCGCAGCGCAGCGCCTCTCCAACTACCGGCTCGACGGCTGCAGCCTGTACGTCACGCTGGAGCCCTGCGCCATGTGCAGCGGGGCCATGCTGCATGCGCGCCTGGCGCGGGTGGTGTATGGCGCGGCAGAGCCCAAAACCGGCGCGGCAGGCTCGGTGCTCAACCTGTTCGGCCATGCCGAGATCAACCACCAGACAACGGTGTTGGGCGGGGTGCTGGCCGATGAGTGCGGCAGCCTGCTCAGTGGCTTCTTCCGCCAGCGCCGCTACCAGCAACGCACCGATGCACTGGCCCGCCACCCACTGCGTGACGATGCGCTGCGCACACCCGAGGCCGCGTTTGCCGATCTGCCCGGCTACCCCTGGGCACCCCGCTACGTGAGCGACCTGCCCAGCCTGGCGGGGCTGCGCATGCATTACCTCGACGAAGGCCCGCAGGATGCGCCGCGCACCTGGCTGTGCCTGCACGGCAACCCGGCCTGGAGCTATTTGTACCGCCACATGCTGCCCGTTTTTGTGGCGGCGGGCGACCGTGTGGTGGCGCCCGACTTGATCGGCTTTGGCAAAAGCGACAAGCCCAAGAAAGAGGGCGTGCACCAATTCGAATGGCACCGCCAGGTGCTGCTGGAGCTGATTGAGCGGCTCGATTTGCGCCGCGTGGTGCTGGTGGTGCAGGACTGGGGTGGCATCCTGGGCCTGACGCTGGCCATGGACTGCCCGGAGCGTTTTACGGGCCTGCTGGTGATGAACACCGTGCTGGCCACTGGCGATGCGCCGCTGCCGCCGGGTTTTGTGCAATGGCGCGCGATGTGCCGGGACAAGCCGTTGTACGGGGTAGGGCGGCTGCTTGCGCGCGGCAATCCGCAGCTATCGCCCGCCGAGTGCGCGGCCTATGATGCGCCGTTCCCCGACCGGGGTTACCGCGCGGCGCTGCGGGCTTTCCCCGAGCGCGTGCCCGCCACCACCGATGATCAAGGCGCGGCTTTGTCGCGCGCAGCCCGCGACTTCTGGCGGCAACAGTGGCAAGGCCAGAGCCTGATGGTGGTGGGCGCGCAAGACCCGGTGCTGGGCCTGCCCACCATGCAGGCGCTGCGGCAAGACATACGCGGCTGCCCCGAGCCCATCGTGCTGCCGCAGGCCGGGCACTTTGTGCAGGAGCACGGCGCGGCGATCGCCGCGCGGGCTGTGGAATACTTCTCGTCCTCTGGCGACTGACGGGCTGCCGGATTTCTCATTTTGACGGAGCAGGCCCCCTCGGGGCCTGAGCGCTTTGCACGATCACCATCACGACCATTCCCAGTGCGACCACGACCACGGTCCCAAGCACATTTACATTTATTCGCCCTCCAGCGCCGTGCGCGACAAGGCGGCCTTCAAGCGCGGCATCGCCCGCCTGAAGGCCCTGGGCCATGAGGTGGAAGTGGACGCCGACGCCCTGGCCACTCACACCCGCTTTGCAGGCGACGACGCCACGCGCCTGGCCGCCATCCACCGCGCAGCCGCCAGCGGTGCCGATGTGGCTCTGATCTCGCGCGGCGGCTACGGCCTGTCGCGCATCCTGCCGGGCATCCGCTACAAGGCGGTGGCCAAGGCGATTGAAAAAGGGACACACTTTATCGGTGTGAGCGACTTCACCGCCTTCCAGCTCGCCCTGCTGGCCAAGACAGGTGCTACGTCATGGGCCGGCCCCTCGGTGGGCGCCGACTTTGGCGTGGCGGGCGAGCCCGACGACATCATGGAAGCCTGCTTCGACGACCTGCTGACCGGCCACGGCGAAGGCACGGGCTGGCGCATGAACAACGAAAAGCCCAACGCCACCAACGGCAAGCCTGCCGTGCCCAACGTGTATGTGAAAAGCGCCACGCTGTGGGGCGGCAATCTGTCGGTGCTGGCCTCGCTAGTGGGCTCGCCGTATTTCCCGGCGGTAAAGGGTGGTGTGCTGTTTCTGGAAGACGTGCACGAGCACCCCTATCGCGTTGAGCGCATGCTCACCCAGCTGCTGCATGCGGGTGTGCTGGCCCAGCAAAAGGCTGTGGTGCTGGGGCAGTTCACCAACTTCAAGCTGGCGCCGCACGACAAGGGCTACAAGCTGCAGTCGGTGGTGGACTGGCTGCGCACCCAGATCAAGGCGCCGGTGCTGACCAACCTGCCGTTCGGCCATGTCGAGACCAAGGTGCTCTTGCCGGTGGGCGCAACGGTGTCGTTGTCGGTGGAGGCGCGGGATGCACTGATTTACTGGGGGCACCAGCACTGAGACGCTTGGCGCTGCGCTGCGGGCGGGCCGCTCAGAAGCGCCGTGCGTGGGGCGGCGGGGGCGCCAGCGGCATGCGCAGGGACAGGGGCAACTGCCCCTGGAACATCGGAGTGACCGCCTCCAGCACGTTCTGGGCTGAGACCTCGCCGCGCAAGGGCACCAGGGTGTTGAACAGGTCAGTGCGCAGGTACCACAGGGCCTCGATGTCACCCGCATAGCGCAAGCGCATGCCCATGCGCGCCACTTCGCAGCCCGACAGGCCAATCAGGCTTTGCAGCATGGCCCGGCGGACGGTCTCCAGGCCCTGGTCGCACACCCAGGCCGTCGAGGACGGCTTATCGCGGCCCAGGAGGTCGTGCAGGTTGTTGCGAAGATTGGGTTTGTTCCAGCGCATGGCGGGCGGCAAAACACCTTTTTGTAGCAGAGCCAGTCAAAATAAGCGCGCGCAAGGAACGGTGCAAGGGCAGTGCTCCTGTTTTTGCATAAAGACAACACGCTGGATGGGTTTTTTCGCGAATTTTTACGCGCTTACCCTGTTTCTCTCAGGGGTGTCTGCCAGGCACCCGCCTTGGCGAAAGACACCTGCGCATTGGATTAATGCGAGTTCATTCGGCTTGCACTAAACTGCGCCGCATGATGTTATTAAGAAACTATCGTTCATGAGCTTGTTGTCAACGGTGGTCTTCGCGGACATCTCGGGCAGCACGTCGTTGTATGAAACGCTGGGCAACGAGCGGGCCACGGAAGTCGTGACCCAGGTCACCCAGTGGATAGGCGACACCATCGAGTCCCATGGCGGGCGGGTGGTCAAGAAGCTGGGCGACGGAGCCCTGTGCGTCTTCGGCGATGCGGCCAGCGCCGTGGCGGCCACCACCGCCATGCAGCGCTTGCACCAAGCGCGGCTGAGCCGCTGGCCACAACCGCTGCGCATGGAAATCCGCGTGGGCGTATCTACGGGCGAAGTGGTGGATGTGGACGGCGACTGTTATGGCGATGCGGTCAACGTGGCTTCCCGCCTGTGCGAAAGGGCCGGCCCGGCCGAAATTTGGGCCACCGAAGCCACCGTGCTGCAGGCGGGGGATGCGTCCGATGCCCGGTACCGCAAGTTGGGCCTGATGGAAATCCGGGGCAAGGCAGATTCACTGATGCTCTACCAGGTGGAGTGGCGCGAAAACCAGGAACCGGACTCTCTCACCATGCAGGCTGCCCTGGTCAGCAACTATGCGCCGATGGATTCGATCCTGGGGCAGATCCAGTTCTCATGGCATGGCGTGAACCTGTCGTTCTCATCGTCGGACGCACCGGTCCACGTGGGGCGGGCCACGGATGTGCAACTGTGCGTCAACGACCCCCGCGTGTCGCGCCTGCATGCGCGCATCGACTGGCGCAACAGCGGCTTTGTGCTTACCGACCTGAGCAGCTTTGGCACCTGGGTGCGGTTTGATGGAAGCGACGCACCCGTGCGGTTGCGCCGGGACGCTTGCATCCTGCACGGCTCCGGGAAGATTGCCCTTGGGGTGTCATTCTCCGAACCCAGCGCTCCGGTCATGAATTTTCAGGTGGTGGGGACCAGCGTTCACCTGGGCTGAACCTCGCGCTGGACACCGGTCTTCAAGCTGTAGTCAGCCCGTGCTTGAACTATGCGAATGATTTGAGAAAAATTGGCACCTGGCGCTTTATGGATAAGCGCTAGCAGCTATAAAAATAGTAGCAAACGATTCTGTATCTGGCAGCACGTACACCACCCCGGCCGACTGGCCGAACAAGGGTGCGATGAACTGGTCGTAGAACGCTTCGGGTGCGTTCACACAACCGTAGCTGATGCGCTTGTCGCGCGTGCCCTGGCTGGCCAGGCGCTGGTGTCGGCGTTCTGCGGCGTGCACGCTGCGAACCCGGTGCAGTGACACGGCGGATTCGTAGTCGATCCACACGATGTCTTCGCCCCGCAGGTTGCGGCCGGGTTCGGTCACGAAGCGGCCTGCGGGGGTGGTGCGTTCCTGCGGGCGGATTTGCGATAGCGGCCGGATACCGATGCCGGGCGCTGAGCGGTCGCCCAGCGCCGCGCCCAGCAGCACCGGTGCGCTGCCCAGCCACTGCGCGCTGGCAGAAAACACATGGATGCGCGCGGCGGGCTTGTCGATGACGGCAAAAGGCAGGCCCTGGTGGTCACGGGTTTCGCGGGCCCAACGCACCAGGCGCTGGGCCGAGGGGGTGGCATCTGCCCACTGGGCGGCATGGGCTGGTGCCGCTGCCGCAGCCATCAGCGCGCAGGCCACTGCGGCAGCCTGCGCCAGCCAGCGGCGGCGCGGCAGGGTAGATGGGGGGTGAGCGGTGCGGTGGGAGGAACTGACGGTCATCAAGGATTGATCCAACGGTTTGCTGCGGCGGCCAATGCCCTCAATAATGCCTTCATCCCTGACTTACGCGAAGCGCACTGCTTTGAATCACCATGTTTGACCGCCTCCGCAAAGCATTCAGTCCGTCGGGCAGCCCAACGGCGGCCCGGCCGGTGTCCAACCAGGAGGTGGTCCGGTGGGCCGCCACCCAGCGTCTGGCCATCGTGCCCCAGGCGGTGGAGGGGCATTTCGACCTGGGCGGCGACCTGAACGGCCATCCCTGGCGGCTGGAGTGCGGAACCCCCACGCGGGACTATGTGCGCGGCCTGGAGCTGCGGGGCCGCGCGGATGTGGCGGCCGACCCCGATGCGGCGGTGATGGTGCTCAACCGGTCGCTGCAGGAGGCGCTGGAGGGCAATGCTTACAGCGCCATCACCGACACCATGCAGACCACAGTGAGCGACAGCCTGCCCGAGGAAATGCGCTGGCTCGCGATGTATGAAGAGGTGACCTGGCCCGGCCTGCCAACGTCGTTTCGGCAGCATTTTGCGGTGGTGGCGGAGCGGATCGAGCCAGCGCAGCGCTGGGTTCTCGCGCCGGTGGTATCTCAGTTGCTCAACATCGTGGAAGGTGAGGGCGGGGCGCTGCGGGCGCAGTCACCCCTGCTGTTGATGCTGGTGCGTGGCAAGGTCTATCTGCGCATGGAGCATACGCAGCGCAGCCTGCCCGAAATCGCCCAGGCCACGCAATTGTTATTGGCAGCGGCCCAGGGGGCGCTGCTGAACCTGCAGCCACCCCAACTGTCCGCGCCGATGGACGAGGCAGACCCGCCGCAACCGCCACAACAGGCCTAGCCCATGCGACGGGCGGCAAGCCGCCAGCAGCCCTTGTGATCAGCCGCCGCGCGTCACCGGCACTGCGGCATCGCGGCCGTAGGCGCCGTATTTGCCCAGTTCCCACTTGGCGATGGCGTTGCGGTGCACTTCGTCCGGGCCGTCGGCAAAACGCAGCGTGCGTGCGCCAGCGTAGGCATAGGCCAGCGGGAAGTCGTCGCACATGCCGCCGCCGCCATGCACCTGCATGGCCCAGTCGATCACCTGGCAGGCCATGCTGGGGGCCACCACCTTGATCATGGCGATCTCGGTCTTGGCGACCTTGTTGCCAGCCACGTCCATCAGCCAGGCGGCCTTGAGCGTGAGCAGGCGGGCCATGTCGATCTTGCAGCGCGCTTCGGCAATGCGCTCCTGCGTCACTGTCTGCTGGGCCACACTCTTGCCGAAGGCAATGCGCGAGCTGGCGCGCTTGCACATCAGCTCCAGCGCACGCTCGGCCAGGCCGATGAGGCGCATGCAGTGGTGGATGCGGCCGGGGCCAAGGCGCCCTTGTGCGATCTCGAAACCACGGCCTTCGCCCAGCAGGATGTTGGAGACGGGCACGCGCACGTTCTCGAACGTCATCTCCACGTGGCCGTGGGGTGCGTCGTCATAGCCCAGCACGTTGAGCGGGCGGACGATGGTGATGCCCTTGGTGTCGGCGGGCACCAGCACCATGCTTTGTTGCGAGTGCCTGGGGGCCTCGGGGTCTGTCTTGCCCATGGTCACGAACACGGCGCAGCGCGGATCGGCCGCGCCAGAGATCCACCACTTGCGGCCATTGATCACGTACTCGTCGCCCTGGCGTTCGATGCGCGTTTCGATGTTGGTGGCGTCGCTGGATGCCACGTCGGGTTCGGTCATGGCAAAGGCCGAGCGGATCTTGCCTTCGAGCAGCGGCTTGAGCCAGCGGGCCTTGTTGGCTTCGTCGCCGTAGCGGGCGATGGTTTCCATGTTGCCGGTGTCGGGTGCGGAGCAGTTGAACACCTCGCTGGCCCATGGCACGCGGCCCATGATTTCGGCCAGGGGGGCATATTCCTGGTTGGTCAGGCCCGCGCCGTCGTAGCCCGATGCGGCTGCGCTGTCCACCGGCAGAAACAGGTTCCACAGGCCTGCAGCCTGGGCCTTGGGCTTGAGGTCTTCGATGGTCTTGAGCGCGCTCCAGCGCTTGCCCGCTGCCGTGTTGGCCGCCAGTTCGGCGGTGTAGCTGGCTTCGTTCGGGTAGATGTGGTCGTCCATGAACTGGAGCAGCTTGGCCTGCAGTTGCTTGGTTTTGGGCGAGTAGTCAAAGTCCATGGGTTCTTCTCCTTTGGTAATCGATGGGCCGTTTGCTTCAGCCGCGCTGCGCAAACGACCAGGCCAGTTCGGCCATGGGCCGCGCGGTGTCGCCCGAGGCCTTGGCCTGCGCGCTGGAGGCAGTGCCCGCTTCGACGCGCTTGGCAATGCCCTGCAGGATGGCCGCGATGCGGAACATGTTGTAGGCGAGGTAAAAATTCCAGTCGGCGGCGAGCGCTTCGGGCGTGGCGATGCCGGTGCGCTCGCAGTACAGGCGGATGTAGCTGTCTTCGCTGGGGATGCCAAGCGCGGCCAGGTCCTGGCCCGCAATGCCTCGGCCCATGGCGGCGGGGATGTGCCAGCTCATGCAGTGGTAGCTGAAGTCGGCCAGGGGGTGGCCCAAGGTGGACAGCTCCCAGTCAAGCACGGCGATCACGCGGGGCTCGGTGGGGTGGAACATGAGGTTGTCGAGCCGGTAGTCGCCATGCACGATGGACACTTGGCTCTCGTCGCGCGCACTGGCGGGCATGTGCGCGGGCAGCCATTCCATGAGCTTGTCCATCTCGGGGATGGGCTGCGTGATGGAGGCCACGTACTGCTTGCTCCAGCGGCCGATCTGGCGGTCGAAGTAGTTGCCGGGCTTGCCGTAGCTGGCCAGGCCCCGGTCGGCGAACTTCACGGTGTGCAGCGCGGCGATCACGCGGTTCATCTCGTCATAGATGGCGCCGCGCTCGGCGGGCGCCATGCCGGGCAGGGACTGATCCCACAACACGCGG
Source organism: Acidovorax sp. (assembly GCF_027492855.1). Classification (GTDB taxonomy): domain Bacteria; phylum Pseudomonadota; class Gammaproteobacteria; order Burkholderiales; family Burkholderiaceae_C; genus Acidovorax. The sequence continues at coordinate 16,815 of NZ_JAPUDY010000082.1, read as the reverse complement.
CCCTCCATACACTCCATCACGTAGAAGGCGCGGCCGATCACCGATTCGTCCTCGCACAGCACGAACATGCGCGGCACGGGTACGTCGGTTCCATACAGGCCGCTCATCACCGCGAACTCGCGCTCGATGGCGTGGGCCGAGGGCAGTAGCTTGGCCACGGGGCCGGGCTTGGAGCGCATCACGTAGCTCATGCTGGGCGTGATGAGCTTGTAGGTAGGGTTGGACTGCCCGCCCTTGAACATCTCCACCGTGAGGGGGCCGGCAAAGCCCTCCATGTTCTGCGTGAGCCAGGTGCTCAGCGTGGCGATGTCGAATGCATGCTGGTCAGAAACGGGGCGGGTGCCGACGAAATGGTCAAAGTTGCTCATGGCGGAATGGAGTAGGGCTGCGTGTCAGTTGTCGGCTTCAGCAATGCGCATGAGCGCGTCGCGATCGCGCACCACCAGGCCGCCCGGCTCGATGCGGATGGCCTCTTCGCGCTCCATGGTCTTGAGCTCTTGGTTCACCCGCTGGCGCGATGCACCCAGCAACTGGGCCAGCTCCTCTTGCGCCAGTTGCAGGCCAATGCGTGTCTCGCTGCCATCCGACAGGCTGGGAATGCCGTAGCTGCGCATCAGGTGCACGAGTTGCTTGGCCAGCCGTGCGCGCAGGGGCAGGGTGTTGAGGTCTTCCACCAGGCCGTAGAGCTGGCGAATGCGCCGCGCATGCAGGCGCAGCATGGCTTCGTAGAACTCCACGTGCGAGTCGAGGATCTTCTTGAAGTCGGCCTTGGCCACGCACAGGATGGTGGTGTCGCCATGTGCATAGGCATCGTGCGTGCGCCGGTCCCCGTCGAAGATCGCCACGTCGCCGAACCAGATGCCCGGCTCCACGTAGGTCAGCGTGATCTGCTTGCCCGAGATGGAGGTGGAACTCACCCGCACTGCGCCCTTGGCGCAGGCAATCCACTCCTCGGGCGGGTCGCCGCGTGCGCAGATGAGACTGCCGTCCTTGAAACGTTTGACGTATGCACATCGAAGGATGTCGTGCCGTAGTGAGGGTGAGAGAGAAGAAAACCAGCGACCGGAATTGATCGCTTCACGTTCTTCAATAGTAAGAATCGGGTCGTCCATGGTCTGTCTTTTGTGTGACTGGAAACGGGTCCATTGTCGCGTCAGGGACCGGCGTGCCAGGTCAGGGTTGTCACCTGAGTGTCTGACGGCAAAAAGCCCCTGGCGGCCACGCGGGCTGCCAGGGGCTTTTTGCCGCGAATGCGGAAGTGGTTTATTCGTAGCGCGGTGTGCGCTTTTCAAGGAAGGCCGATATGCCTGCGCCGCCGTTGGCGTGGTGCAGGTTTTTCACGAAGTGATCGCGTTCCTGGTTCAGGTGGTGTGTGAGGTGGGCGTGGGGCGCATCGTTCAGCAGTTCCTTGATGCTGGCCAGTGCGTTGGGTGCGCGCGCATTGAGCTGTTCGGCCAGCGCCAGGGCTGCATCGAGCGCGCTGCCCGGGTCGGCAATACGGTTGACCACGCCCAGCGCGTGCAGGCGCTCGGCGCCGATGCGGTCGCCGCACATCAGGATTTCAGTGGCGATCTGGCGGGGCAGGGCTTGCGAGAGGCTCCAGCTCGCGCCGCCATCCGGGGACAGCGCCACGTTGCTGTAGGCCATCACGAACACCGCATTGCGGGCCGCCACGATGAAGTCGCAGGCCAGCGCCAGCGAAAAGCCCGCGCCCGCCGCTGCGCCTTCCACGGCCGCAATCACCGGCTTGGGGTAGGTGCGGATGGTTTCGATCCAGTTGTGCAGGCCTTCGATGCTTTGTGCCTGCACCTCACGCGGCTGCTGCCGGTTGGCCAGCAGCCGCTGCAGGTTGCCGCCCGCGCAGAACATGCCATCGGCGCCCGTGATGACCACGCTGCGGATGTCGGGGCTTCGCTCGGCCACGCCCAGCGCCTCCACGCCCGCTGCGTACATCACCGGGTCGATGGCGTTGCGCAACTCGGGGTTGCGAAGGGTCAGGATCAGGGTCTGACCCTGGCTGGTGCTTTGGAGTTCTGCGGGCATGTGTGGCCTTGGTGCGGGCGTTCAGTTTTCTTCTACATGCGTCAGGCTCAGGCCAATGGCGCCGCGCCTGCGCAACCACGGGCTGGGGCGGTAGCGGGTGTCGCCGTACACGGTCTGCATGTTGAACAGCACTTCGAGGATGTTGGTGGGGCCCCAGCGGTCGCCCATGGCCAGCGGGCCCAGCGGATAGCCCAGGCCCAGGGTCACGGCGGTTTCCAGGTCCTTGGGCGAGCAGATGCCTTGCTGGCAGATGTCGGCTGCGATGTTGACGATGGTGGCTACCACGCGTTGTGTGACAAAGCCACCGCTGTCGCGGATCACGCTCACGGCCTTGCCGTCGCGTGCAAACAACGCATGCGCTGCATTGCGGATGTCTACGCGTGTCGCGGGGTTGGTGGCCAGCACGCGGCGCTTGGTGGCGACATCGTCGATCAGCATGTCGATGCCGATGGTGCGGGCCGGGTCCAGGCGCTCGACCACGGCCACCGTGGTCACGTCAAAGCCCAGCGGGGCCACCAGCGTGATGGCGTGGGGCGAGGGCGATTGCCCCGTCTCGATGGTGGCGCCCAGGTCCTTGAGCAACTGGTACAGCTCGGCGCGCCGTGCCGCGCGGGGCGACACCCAAACGGGGGGGATTTCGTTAACCACGGGCACAGGCGGTTCGGCGGGCACCTGTGCCACGCCGTCCACATAGCGGTAAAAGCCCTCGCCCACCTTTTTGCCCACCATGCCGCCGGCCAGGCGTTGCGCCGTGATCACACTGGGGCGAAAGCGCGGCTCGTCGTAGAACTGGCGGTAGATGGACTCCATGACGGGGTGCGATACATCGAGCGCCGTGAGGTCCATCAACTCGAAGGGCCCGAGCTTGAAGCCCACCTGGTCGCGCAGGATGCGGTCGATGGTGGCGAAATCGGCCACGCCTTCGCCCACGATACGCAGGGCCTCGGTGCCAAAGCCACGCCCCGCATGGTTGACGATGAAGCCGGGTGTGTCTTGGGCCTGCACGGGGGTGTGGCCCATTTCCTTGGCGTAGGCTGCCAGCCTGGCGCCAACGGCGGGGTCGGTCTTGAGGCCTGCAATCACCTCGACCACCTTCATGAGCGGCACGGGGTTGAAGAAGTGGAAGCCCGCCAGGCGCTCGGGGTGCTGCAGGCTTGCGCCGATGGCGGTGACGGACAGGGACGAGGTGTTGGTGGCCAGCACGGCATCCGGGCGCACCACGGCTTCCAGCTCGGCGAACAGCGCTTTTTTCACATCCAGCCGCTCGACGATGGCTTCGATCACCAGGTCGCAAGCGGCCAGGTCGGCCACGGCTTGCACGGGATGCAGCCGCGCCGCCAGGATATTTTCTTGATCTGAATCAATTCGACCTTTGGCAGCCAGCTTGGCCCATTGCTCCTGGAGTGCTACCTTGGCCGCATCGGCGGCGCCGGGGTTGGCATCCAGCAGAAAAACCTGGCTGCCAGCCTGGGCAGCGATTTGAGCAATGCCCCGGCCCATGGCGCCGGTGCCCACGATGGCAACGTTGTGAAACTGAATTTTCATAGCGCCATTATGGCTCTGGCCTTGTCTATAACTTATGTGCAAGAATGCCTCGGACAAGAAACAGAACTCATTGTGAAAATTCGTAACGCTATTTTTGGACCAGGGCTGTGGGTGTTGACAGCGGGAGCCTGGGCGTTGTCTTTGGGAAGCGGCAGCGGCAAGGTGGTGCTGGGCGCTCCCGTGGACTTGGCGTTTGAACTGCAGCCAGACCCTGGGTCTGATGTGGCTTCGTCCTGCGTTACCGCCAAGCTGGTCGCTGGTGACAATCAGATCGGCGACAGCAAGGTGCGCGTCATTCCGTTGCCCGAGGTGCGGGGGCGCCCTTCAGGGGTCCGCGTGATGGCTTCGATCGCGCTGGATGAGCCCGTGCTCACGGTCACGCTCTCTGCGGGATGCACGGGCCAGACCACGCGCACCTACACGTTTCTCTCTGATCTTCCCACCAACACGCCACGTTCTTTGTCCGCGCAACCGGTCGATCTGTCGCGCCTGCCGTCGGCCGTAGGGGCTGCAGGGGCTGCTGCGGTGGCGCCGACCCGGCCCCAGTCGAAAGAGGCAGACAGCCGCTTCGCGCCACAGGCAGTGCCGTCCGGCCAAGCCAGCAATCCGCCGCCAGTGCCGCGCGCGCCGGTGGCGGCGCGGCCAGCGGCTCCCGCGCCTGCGCGCCCCCCGGCGCGCGTCCAAGCGCCCGCCAAAGCGCCGGTGAAGGCCGAGGCCTCCCGCGCGGCCCGTTCGCGCCTGGTGGTGGAGCCCCTCGATATCTGGCTGGACAGCCCGGTTCCGTTGCGTGCAACGCCAGAGTTGTCGGCCACGCCGTCAGAAGAAATGTCGGAGCAACGTGCGCAAGCCATTGCGCTGTGGAAATCCTTGAACGCGCAGCCAGAAGAGCTGCGCAAGGACGGCGAGCGCCTGAAGGCCCTGGAGGCCGAGGCTGCAGCCGCGCGCGCGCAGGCTGAAAAAGACCGTGCGGCGGCGGCTCAGCTGCAGCAGCAACTGGTGGTGGTCGAGCAAGAGCGTTTCCCAGCCTCCGTCGTGTATGCACTGGGGGCTCTGGCGCTTTTGGCGTTGCTGCTGGTCGCGTGGCTTTGGGTTCGGCTGCGCAGCGCGTCCGAGCAGGCCCTGCGGGCATGGGACGAATCCGTAGCCTTGGGACGCCATCCAGCGCCGGGCCATGAGGAGGCCCTGGACCTGGAGCCGCATCCCGGAGACACCTGGGCGCCGCCCGACCTTCACCCCGCACCCGACGAAGCCCCGGCAGCGAAAGCCCCAGCCCCTGCGGTTGTTGCGGCGCCCGTGCCCGCGCCTGCGGCGGTTGCTCATACCGCGAGCCGCCCCGTGGTCAGCGCTGCCGCAATACCCGCGCCAAAAAAGCCCGCTGCCGTGGCTCCGTCACCGGCGCTGCACATTGCTAACCCGGAAGAGCTTTTCGACATCCAGCAGCAGGCCGATTTTTTTGTCTCGGTGGGAGAGCATCAGCAAGCCATCGAGGTCTTGAAGAGCTATATCGCCGAGCACAGCGAAACCTCGCCGCTGGCCTATCTGGAGCTTTTGCGGCTGTACCACGCGCTGGGCCGGGTCGAAGAATTTGCGCAGTTGCGCGAGCAGTTCATGCAGTCCTTCAACGCGCAGGTGCCTGATTTCTCGGGGTTCCACCGCACGGGGCGTGCGCTGTACCACTACACCGATGCGCTGGCCGACATCGAGGCCGAGTGGACCACGCCTGTGGTGCTGCCGGTGCTGGAGAAGTTGTTGTTCCGCCGCACGGGGGACGAGGCCGTGGAGCCGTTCGACCTGGCAGCCTACGACGATTTGCTGCTGCTGCTGGCCATTGCGCAGACAACGCCAGCAAGCGCGCGGGGCGAGCCGCCCCCCCGAAAGAGAACGACCCCTCTGGCGCCACCCCCTGCCGAAGCGCTGATGGCCGTGGCCCCGCCACCGCCCCCCGCGGCAACGCAGGACGAGCAGTATCTGGATTCGCTGGCTGCCAGCCTGGAGTTCGACTTTGACCTGGCGCCATCGCGCCCGGCACCCGCTGCGCCTGTCACCACGGCGCCCGCAGCGATCGGTGCAGACAGCGCCAGCAGCCCGCTGGACCTGGATCTGGACCTGTCACAGCCTCTGCACCTGACCCTCAGCGATTTGCCACCGGTTCCCGCGACCCCACCACCACCAGCGGGACAGCCCGTGGGTTTTGGCATGGAGAACGATCTGATGGAACTGCGCCTGGAGCTGGAGCAGATGAAGGACAAGCCGGACCGCAACAAATAAATCGATAGATAGGTAAAGAGGTAGATAGATAGCAGCGTGTAGCGGTCCGCTGCCAATAAAGAATCAGGGTGGCGCAGTCGCAGCCATGCACTGCATCAGTTGTGTGGCGGCGTCTTCGGGGTGGGGCGCGTTGACAAGGGCCCTCACCACGGCGATCGACCCCACGCCCGTGGCCAGCACCTCGGAAAACTGCTCGGCCCCAATGCCACCGATGGCCACCTGTGGGTAGTGGCACATCAGGCGCGCATACACCCCCAGCCTTCCAACGCCCTGTGGGGCCGTGGCCATCTTCTTGAGCGTGGTAGGAAACACGGCGCCCATGGCCACATAGCTGGGGCCCACGGCGTCTGCGCGCACCATTTCTGCGTAGCCATGGGTGCTGACACCCAGGCGCAGGCCCGAGCCGTGCAGCGTCTGCAGCTCCTGGGCGCTCAGTGCGTCCAGGTCTTCCTGGCCCAGGTGGATGCCGTAGGCGCCCGCCTCGATGGCGACTTGCCAGTGGTCGTTGATGAACAAAAGCGCGCCCGTGCCTTGCACCGCCTGCACGGCGGCTTTCACCTCCTGCCGGATCGCCTCAGCGTCGGTGGATTTGTAGCGCAGTTGCACCGTGGGCACCCCGGCGCGTGCCATGCGGCCCACCCAGTCGGCGTCGGGCAGCACCGCGTACAGGCCCAGGTGCTCGGGGCAGGGGGCAAATTGCCGCTTGCGTGGCAGGGGCTGCAGGCCAAAATCCTGTGGCTCGCTCGGCCACTCTTGCGCATCGAAGACACCCGCGCGCAGCGTGCGCGCCTGCCAGGCGCGGGCCAGGCATTCGGCGTCGTGTGCGATGAACCCCAGCGCGCTGCAGGCTTGCAGGGCAGCAAGATAGGCTGGCTCCGTGGAGGTGGACGCGGGCACGGGCTCTGGCGAGAAACCCGCGAAGCTGGCCGCGTGGTGGTTCAGGATGGCTTGCGCTAGGGTGGCGGTGTCATGCATGGGCGTGGTGCCAAAAAGGGGTGCCCAGCACAGGGGTGCTGGGTTGGGCGGAATCTTGCGCCGTCATAGCACCCGCCTGGCGCGCTGCCCGCCCGGCGTTCACTGCGTCGGCAAAGGCCCCAGCCATGGCCACCGGGTCTTGTGCCAGGGCAACGGCGGTGTTGAGTAGCACGCCGTCAAAGCCCCATTCCATCACCTGGCAGGCATGCGATGGCAGGCCCAGGCCCGCATCCACCAGCAGCGGCACATTCAGGCGCTCGCGCAGCGTTTGCAGCGCATAGGGGTTGACGGGGCCGCGCCCTGTGCCGATGGGCGCCGCCCAGGGCATCACGGCCTGGCAGCCTACATCGACCAGGCGCTGGCACAACACCAGGTCTTCGGTGCAGTAGGGCAGTACCTGAAAACCCTCTTTGATGAGGTGTTCGGCCACACCCACCAGGTTCAGCGTGTCGGGCTGCAGGGTGTAGTCGTCGCCGATCAGCTCCAGCTTGATCCAGGGGGTGTTGAACACCTCGCGTGCCATCTGTGCGGTGGTGATGGCCTCTTGCGCGCTGTGGCAGCCCGCGGTGTTGGGTAGCACGGGCACGTTGAGCTTGCGCAGCAGCTCCCAGAAGCTGCTGCCGCTCTCGGCCGGGTTGCTGCCCTGGCGGCGCAGCGATGCGGTGACCATGGCTGGCCGGGCGCGGACCACGGCGGCCTCCAGCACGGCGGGCGAGGGGTAGCGGGAGGTGCCCAGCAGCAGTCGGCTGGCGAACTGCTGGCCGTACAGCACCAGGGGGTCTTGGGGCGTCGGTGTGGTCATGTGTTTACTATGTTTTTGATAGCTGCTTGCGCTTGATGAATAAGCGCTAGAGGCATATTTCCCTGATTGGATACTTATCTCGGATAGACCGGTTCGCCCTGAGCCTGTCCAAGGGCTGTTGGCAAGGGGCGCCCTGGCTTCGACAGGCTCAGCCCGAACGGATTTGGGAGAGGTGTCTGAGACATGTACATGGTCAGGCCTGTTGCTTTCAAATGGTCTGGAAGGAGGTCAGCCACCCGTCACGGGCGAGATGACTTCCACGCGGTCGCCGGGCTGCAGGGCCTGTGCGGCGTAGCGGGTGTTGGGCACGAAGGTGGTGTTGACCGCCACGGCAAAAGGCGGTCGGGCCTCGATGGCCGCCACGGCATCGGCCACGGTGGCGCCTTCGGGCAGTTCGTGCGGAATCTGGTTGATGGAAATGTTCATGCGAGGGCGGTGGCTGCGCTGGCGGGTTCCAGGTCTAGCGCAAGGTCAAAACGTTGCGAAAGCTCCGATTGTCCCGCGTTCAGCACTTGCAGGGTCACGTCGAGCATTGCGGGCGCAATCATGAAGCCGTGGCGGTACAGGCCGTTGATCTCCAGCACCCCCTTGCGTGTCTGGCGGATGGCGGGCAGGTTGTCGGGCAGTGTGGGGCGGCACTGCGTGGCCAGCTCCAGGATGCGGCCCTCGGCAAAGCCGGGGTGCACGGCATAGGCGGCACTGAGCAGCTCCAGCGTAGAGCGCACGCTGGCGGGCGAGAGGTCGTCCGACTCGATCTCGGTGGCGCCGATCACAAAAAGGTGGTCTTCCTTGGGTGCGATGTAGATGGGGTAGCGCGGGTGCACCAGCCGTGTGGGGCGCTGCAGTGTCACGTCGGGCGCATGGATGCGCACCACCTCGCCGCGCACTCCGCGCAGTGCGGGCCACTGAGGCTTGGCGCCCAGGCCTCGGCAGTCCAGCACCCAGTCGGGCTGGCCGGGGGTGCCAGGGGTAAAAGTGTCGGGCGATTGGGGGCTGTGCCAATGCGTGCGCACGCCAAGCCGCTCCATCTCCACCACCAGCGCTGCCAGCAACTGGCGGTTGTCGAGCTGACCTTCGCCGGGCAGGTACAGGCCCTGTGCGAAGCGGTGGGCCAGCGTGGGTTCGGCCTGCGCGAGGGCATCGCTGCCGAGCTTTTGCAGGGCGGGTAGTTCGGGCACGGTGCGCTGGTTGGCCTCCAGTTGGCGGGTCAGCCGCTGGGCTTCGGCGGCGTCCTGGCGGTGCCAGACAATCAGCGTGCCCGCCTGCTGGAAGAACACGGGCTCGGCCAGCGTGGCCAGCAACTGGGGCCAGCGGCTGAGGGCGTGGTGCCCCATGCGCACCACGCCGGGCTCGGTGATGGCGGATTCGGCCAGCGGGGCCAGCATGGCGGCGGCCACTGTGGCTGCAGATCCTTCGGCCGCAGGGCTGCCAGCGTCGTGAATGGTGACCCGGTGGCCTTGGCGGGCCAGTTCCACGGCAAGCAGCCGACCCATGAGGCCCGCGCCCAGAATGGCAAAAGAAGAGGGTTGAAGTGGCATAAGTCCGTCGGTGTGTCCGTGTGCTGGCAGGCAACAATGGACAAAACGGGGCTGTGCCGCTCTAGGAAACTCCCCACGCCAGCATGACCTGGATCGGGTAGCGGGGCCATTGGCAAGCAATCAGTGTGTTGCGCGGCCCCAGGGTATTTCTCAGTCCCATGCATGATTCGTGACCATGTTGGCGGGACACCCCTGTTTCGTCCGGAAAAATCAATTACAGCACAAGCCCGCGCCGCTCTTTTTGCGCTAGCGCATAGGCCATAATTTTTGCCATGACTTCTTTGACCTCGCCGCCCACCGCAACATCCACACGCCGCTATGCGCGTGTGCTCTCCATCGCGGGCTCCGACAGCGGAGGCGGCGCGGGCATCCAGGCCGACCTCAAGACCTTCAGCGCCCTGGGCTGCTACGGCATGACGGCCATCACCGCCATCACGGCGCAGAACACCTGTGGCGTCACGGGCATTCACGGCATTCCGCCCGAGATGCTCAAGGCCCAGATCGACGCCGTGGTGCAAGACATCGGCGTCGATGCCGTCAAGATCGGCATGCTGCATTCGCCCGAGGTGGTGCACGTGGTGGCCGACGCCATTCGCAGCTACCAGCTGCCGCATGTGGTGCTCGACCCGGTGATGGTGGCCACCAGCGGCGACCGCCTGATCGCCCAGGAAACGGTGGGCGTGTTGGTGAAGGAGCTGTTCCCGCTGGCCGAGGTGGTGACCCCCAACCTGGACGAGGCAGGATGGCTTTTGGGCCGCAGCATTGGCGGCGTGGATGCGCTGGAGCAGGCCGCGCAAGACCTGCTGCGCCTGGGCGCCCGCGCCGCGCTTCTCAAGGGCGGGCATCTGCCAGGCGATTGGGTGGTGGATGTGCTGGCGGTGCAGGGCAACCCGCTGGGTCACCGGCTGCAATCGCAGCGCATTGCCACCCACAACGGGCACGGCACGGGCTGCACCCTGTCGTCCGCCATTGCCGCACACCTGGCGCTGGGCCTGCCGCTGGCGCAGGCGGTGGAGCAAGCCCGCGCCTACATCCTCGGCGCCATTGCCGCAGGGGCGGATGTGACCACCGGAAAGGGGCACGGCCCCCTCAACCATGGCCATGCGCCCGTGGCGCAGCGGGTGTTTTTGTAGCCGAAAGTTTTGGTATTTTTGGCTGCTACCGCTTATTCATCAATCGCTAGCAGCTATAAAAAATATAGCAATTGATTCCCGCATCAGCTTGCGCGCGGCCGCGTGCCCCAGGCCAACGCAAAGCTGAACGCCAGCGCGGGCAGGGCCGAGCCTGCGCCCGGCAGCAGCTTGGGCGCCAGGTGGTACATGGCGATGCCCGCCAGCCAGATCGCCACAGGCACGGCATTCACCTTGCTCGCCTTGGCCAACAGCGCGGGCGCATCCGTGCCAAAGGCCAGGCGCCCCAGAATCACGCCGAACAGTGGCACGAACACCGAACTGAGCAGCAGCAAAAAGGGCTCCAGGCTGTGCATGGGCAGCACCAGGGCCAGCCCGGTGCACAGCGCGGCCACCAGCAGGCCCCAGGCGCGCACACCCCAGCGCGGCAGCAGGCTGTGGGCCGACACGGCGCCTGAGTAAGTGTCGCCGTAGGCGTTGTCCACCTCGTCGATCAGGATCAGCGACAACGCGATCAGCCCGCCCTGGGCCAGCAGCAGGGCCTGCACCAGGTCTTTGCTGGGCAAGGTCAGCGCCACCAGCACACCGAGCGTGTAGCACCACATATTGGCCAGCGCATAGCCCAGCCAGGTGCCGCGCAGGGCCGAGCTGCCGTTTTTGCCGTGGCGCGCGTAGTCGGCCACCAGGGGCAGCCACGAGATGGGCATGGCGATCACCAGGTCGAGTGCGGGCAACACGCCCATGCCGCCTTCGCCCTTGCGCGTCCACAGCGCTTCAAAACCTTGCGCCTGCGCCAGCGACAAAAACTGCCACGAGAGCCACAGCAGCGACAGCACCACCAGCGGCAGCGCCACGCGCGCGATCACCTTGCGCACCAGTTGCACCATCGATCCACTGATCAGCAACATCACCACGCCGCCCCACAGCAGCGTGGCCAGCACCGGCCAATGCGCACCGGCCATGCTGCCTGACTGCTGGCCGATGGCCACCGTGGCATCACGCATCACCACCAGCTCAAACGTGCCCCAGCCCACCAGTTGCACGATGTTCAGGATGATGGGCAAGCTGGCGAATGTGCGGCCATACACGGCGTGCATCAGGCCCGCGCTGGCCAGGCCGCTGTCACAGCCCAGCTTGGCCACCCAGCCCAGCAGGCCCGCGCCCACGATGGAGCCGCAGACGATGGCGATGAGCGCCTCTTTGGTGCCCAACGCGGGCATCAGGTAGGCGCCCACCTGCATGACCAACAGGCCCACGCCCAGGCTGAACCAGAGCGAGGCGTGGTCGTGCCACTGGAAGACGCGGCGGTCGGGCGAGATAGGGGCCAGCGCTTCGTTGGCGGCGGGCGCGGCGGTGGAAAGGGTCATGGAAGGCTCCGTAAGTTGGTACAGAGCAGGGGCCGCCCGCAGGGCTGGTGCCCGGCATCGAGGCCCAGGGCATGGCGTTGGCGGACTTGCTTCCCTGCGCGAGGATGATCTCAATCAGGTTCAAAGGGACTCTCTCAGTCGACTCCGGCGGGCCGGTTTCGACACCCCTAGCGGTGGCGCACCCGAAGGAGCGCGGTGCCCATTGTAGGGGGCGAGTCAGCGCCCGGCGAGGGTGATGGGGATGGCGTAGTGCATCACGGAGTCGTCGGCCGTCGGGTGGTACTGCGAGTCATAGATTTCCAGATCCGGCCCCTGGGTGTGCGATTGGTTGGCAGACAGCAGCCAGTTCGAATAGATGTAGTTCACCGTCGCATTGACATTCTGCGCAGGCCCCCGGTGGGTAAAACGCGCGTAGGTCGATGCGGGGATTTCCATGGCCACCATGCCCGGTGGCAGCGTGCCGAGGCTTTGCACCTCGATGCATGCCAGGTAGCGCAGCTCTTCGGTGTGTGGCCCTGCCGGTGCCACGACGCCGTAGCAGACGCCGGGCACGGTGTCGGGAATCTCTTCCAACCGGGGCAGAAAGTTGGCCCACAAGGGCGGCAGTTTCTCGCCCAGGTTGTTCTTTTCAGAATCGATGCCGTAGTAATGCGTAGGCAGCCCCACCAATTGCATGGCGGGCTGCTCCTTTATGTCGGGTACCAGGGAGATGTTGTGGCGCAGGTGCGCGAGGTAGCTTTCGTCCAGCCTGATCTTGCGCACGAACAGCGAGCGATTGCCCATCTTGCGGTACTGCGACGGCGTGAGCCGAAAACAATCCTTGAACGCGCGCGTGAAACTCTCTTGTGTCTCGTACCCCGCCGTCAGCGCGATGTCGAGCATGCTCAGCCGCGTGTTGGTCAACTGCTCCAGCGCGCGAGCGAATCGGCGCGAGCGGATGTAGGTTTTGAGGGTTTCGTTAGTGAGCGCCTTGAAGATCCGCTGGAAGTGCCACTGGCTCATGCCTGCCGCCCGTGCTACCTCGGACAGCTGAATATCGGATTCCAGGTGCGCTTCGATGAAATCGATGCCCTCCTGTATTTGCCGGAGATAAAGCACGGTTGTTTCAGTCCACTGGCGCTCAAGGGGTTTCAAAGAAACCAGTCATGGCAACGAGCCGGTTCTGGTCGTTGTACCGGCCATAGCTCACACCTTCCCCGATCACCTGCCCGCTGCCGTCCACCATGTTCCATTTGGCGATGCTCTGCTGGTGGTGGCTGGCGAAGTAGTGGGTCACAAAATGGCCGCCGGGCACCTGGCGGTGGAAGTCGTCCATGTAGGCGGTCAATTGTGCCCAGCCCTGAGCGGCGGTCAACGGGTCGTTGTAGGTGCAGGCAGGGTCGAGGGACTGGGCAAACAAGGCCTCCTTGTCTGCGGCCGATTCTGCCTTCCACGACGCGGTGTAGGTGTCCCAGATGGCTTGAAGGGAATGTTGTTGGCTCATGGTGTGCTCCTGATGGGTGAATGGAGACACCATCGTGCCGAGCGCCCATGCGCCCTTTTGACATTTTGTGCTTTTTTGTGGGCGCAACGCCCAACGGCTACGCCTGAGCGGAAGGCATGGGCGCCACGCCCAGCAACTGGTGCAGGCGCGGGCTGGTGGTGGTGTATTGGAGTGCCACCTTGTCGCCCTTGAGTGCCTCGGCCGCGCCAAACGCGGCCAGCGTGGCCTCGTGGAAGCCGCACAGGATGAGCTTGCGTTTGCCGGGGTAAGTGTTGATGTCGCCCACGGCGTAGATGCCGGGCACGCTGGTGCGGAAGGCTTCGGTGTCCACCACCAGTTGTTTGCGGTCCATGGCCAGGCCCCAATCAGCGATGGGGCCGAGGCGGGGCGAGATGCCGAGCACGGGGATGAGCAGGTCCAGCGGCAAGGCGCGGGTGTTGCCATCGGCATCCACCACCTGCAAGGCCATCAGCCGGTCGCCAGGGGCTTCAATGCCGGTGATCTGCGCGGTTTCGACATGGATGCGTTTTGCGTCGCGCAACTGCTGCAGGCGTTGCAGCAGCGCGTCGGGGGCCTGGAATACATCGCGGCGGTGCAGCAGGCTGACGCGGGCTGCCTGGCCTTGTTCTGCCAGTTCCACGGCGCGGGCCACGGCGGGCTCGTCGCCGCCATGCACGACGACATGGCGCCCGGTCAGGTCCACGTTGGCGGGGATGTTTTGGTAGTGGACCTGCGCGCCCACAAAACGCTCGATGCCCTCGATTTTGAGCGTGCGCGGCACAAAAGCGCCCACGCCTGCGGCGATGAACACGCTGCGGGCCAAAAGCTGCGCGCCTTGCGACGTTTCGACAAGCAGGCGTCCGTCGGGCTGTGCGGTGAGCGCCGCCACCAGCGCGTTCAGATGCCAATGGGTTTTGAAGGGCGCAATCTGCTGGAGCAGCAAATCCGCCAACTCGCGCCCGGTGCACACCGGGACGCCCGGAATGTCGTAGATGGGTTTGTCGCCATACAGCTCGACACACTGGCCGCCCGCGTGGGGCAGGGCATCAATCAGATGGGCGGTGATGCCCTGCAGCCCGAGCTGGAAGACCTGAAACAGGCCCACAGGGCCTGCGCCAATGACGACGGCGTCGGTTTCTTGGATCATTTTTGCGCCATCAGGTTTGCGGCGCCCATGGGCCAACACCGTTCGGGCTGAGCTTGTCGAAGCCCTGCGCAGCGCTTCGACAGGCTCAGCGTGAACGGTTGGTGGGGGTGGAAGATCACTTAACCAGGTCGTTGACTTTGCCGGGCTTGCCGTTCCACTCGTCGGCGTCGGGCAGGGCGGGCTTGCGCTTGGTGATGCTCTTCCAGCCGTCGGCAAAAGCCAGGTCGGCGTTGAGTTTGATGAAGGCGATCTGGTCTGCGGGCAGGTCTTCTTCGGCAAAGATGGCGTTGGCCGGGCACTCGGGGATGCAGACGGCGCAGTCGATGCATTCGTCAGGGTCGATGACGAGCATGTTCGGGCCTTCGCGGAAGCAGTCCACGGGGCACACGTCCACACAATCGGTGTACTTGCACTTGATGCAATTTTCAGAGACGACGTGGGTCATGGGAGGGATTGTTGTGTGGGTCGGTGAAAACCCTTGATTTTAGAAGCTTTCACCGACGATTGGTTACAGGGCCCCTCTCGCAAGAGGGGTGTCTGGGCCTGGCTGGGCTGATCTGGATCAGTTCACCAGCACCGCACCAGCGGTTTTGTGGCTGGCGGTGTCCACCAGAATCAGCGAGCCCAGCACGCGGGCCTGGCTGAAGGCCGCGGCCGGAATGGCCTCTTGCAGCACGAGCTGGACATGGCCGATGGCATTGGGGTCGAGCTGCGTGGCGGCTTCTTCGGCCAGGGTGTTGACGTCGAGCTTGTGCACCACGGCTTTCACCTTGGCCTTGACCCAGCGGTGGCCGTGCAGCGCCCAGTACACGCGGCCCGCGACCAGGGGTTCGTCGTCCATCCAGGCCACGGTGGTGGCGAGCTCGCGGCTTCCGGGCCAGGCGGGCGTGGCGGCGGGAGTGTCGCCAAAGTCGTCGTCGGCAGGGGCTGCAGCGGCCGTGGTGGGCGCTGCCAGAATCCAGTCGCCGCGCGATACGTCCACCTCGCGGTCGAGGATGATGCCCGCGCTGGTGCCTGCGGGCACGCCGGTGGGGCGGCGCGCATGGTCGAGCACCTGGGCCACGGTGGCGAGCTGGCCGCTGGGGAAAACCTGCACGGCGGTGCCGGGCGCTACGCTGCCTGCCGCCACGCGGCCCCAGAACACGCGGCGGCCCTGGGTGGTGTCGGACGAGGACGAGAATTTCTCAACCCATTGCACCGGAAAGGCCAGCGGCAGCGCGGTGTCGGCGGGTGTGTTGGGCAGGGCTTCGAGCACCTGCAGCAGCGTGGGGCCTTCGTAGCCGCACCAGCCGTGGTGGGCATCCACCACGTTCCAGCCCTTGAGGGCAGAGACCGGCACGGTGGCGCGCACGGTGATGCCGGCCGCCTGGGCGAAGGACTGCAGCGCGCCCTGGATGTGTTTCCAGGCCAGCACGGGGTCTTCCACCGCGTCGAGCTTGTTCACGGCAAACACCAGCGAATGCACGCGCAGCAAATGCGCCAGCAGGCTGTGGCGGCGGGTTTGCGGCAGCAGGGCCAGGTGCGGGTTCTTCCAGTCGAGCTTGGTGGCATCGACCAGCACCACGGCGGCGTCGGCGCTGCTGGCGGCGGTGACCATGTTGCGGGTGTACTGCTCGTGGCCGGGGGCGTCGCCGATGATGAACTTGCGCTCTTCGGTGGCGAAGTAGCGGTAGGCCACGTCGATGGTGATGCCTTGTTCGCGCTCGGCGCTGAGGCCGTCGGTCAGCAGGGCCAGGTCGGTCTCGCCACCACGCTGCACGCCCGCCAGATGGTCTTGCAGCACCGCGCGGCTGTCCACCAGCAGGCGGCCGATCAGCGTGCTCTTGCCATCGTCCACGCTGCCGCAGGTGATGAATTTGAGGGCGGATTTGTGGTCATTTATGCCTGTAGCGCTTGTTGGATAAGCGCTAGCAGCTATCGAATTAATAGTGGTCATCAGAAGTACCCATCTTTCTTGCGCTTTTCCATCGAGGCGTCTGAGGTCTTGTCGTCCATGCGCGTGGCGCCGCGCTCGCTCACGTCGGCGGCCAGGGTTTCGATCACGATGTCGGCGGCAGACGCGGCAGGGCTTTCCACCGGGCAGGTGCAGGTGATGTCGCCCACGGTGCGAAAGCGCACCTGGCGGGTTTCAACCTGCTCGCCATCGCGCGGCGGGGTGAGTTCGGTCACGGGCACAAGCAGGCCCTTGCGTTCCACCACCTGGCGCTGGTGGGTGTAGTACAGCGAGGGCAGGGCGATGTTCTCGCGGTCGATGTATTGCCACACATCGAGCTCCGTCCAGTTGCTGATCGGGAACACGCGGAAATGCTCGCCGGGCTGCAGGCGGGTGTTGAACAGCGTCCACAGTTCGGGGCGCTGGGCCTTGGGCTGCCACTGGCCGAAGCTGTCGCGGTGGCTGAAGATGCGCTCCTTGGCGCGGGCCTTTTCTTCATCGCGGCGGGCACCGCCGATCAGCGCGTCGAAGCGGAACTCTTCAATCGCTTCGAGCAGCGTGACCGACTGGTGCACGTTGCGCGA
>NZ_JAPUDY010000081.1 GCF_027492855.1 Acidovorax sp. | reverse complement strand
CCGCGACCCCCGGCGTGACAGGCCGGTATTCTAACCAACTGAACTACCACTCCGCACGAAGCCGCGTTCGGCTTTTGCAAGCCCAAGTGCGACAAAACTTGGCGACCCTACGGGGATTCGAACCCCGGTACTCACCGTGAAAGGGTGATGTCCTAGGCCTCTAGACGATGGGGTCAAAACCTTGGAACTAACCGTTATCAAATTTTGGTGGAGGTAAACGGGATCGAACCGATGACCTCTTGCATGCCATGCAAGCGCTCTCCCAGCTGAGCTATACCCCCACTTAATGACTCCAAACACTGTGTATTTGTCGTCATCATCTGAGCCTTGAATTATAGACAGATTTTTAGCGGTTTCGCAAACGCGCTACAACTTTTTCACGTCCAACCAATTCCAGTACGGCATCAACCGACGGGGTATGGGCCGTGCCTACGGTCAAGACCCGCGCGGGCATGGCCAGTTGGGGCATCTTCAGGCCCTGGCTGGCCAGCACCTGTTTGAAGGCCGCGCTGATCGAGGCTTTGTCCCAGGCGCAGGCAGCCAGTGCGTCGGCCAGCGCATCCAGCGCGGGGGCAATGGCTTCGGTGACATGTTGCGTGCGTTCTGCGTCCACGGGCGTCACGTCGCCATAGAACACCTGCGCCCAGTCGGCCAGGGCCACGAGGGTGTCGCAGCGGTCCTTGAACAGCGCGCAGATGCGCGGCAGGCGGCCGTCGGCCAGGTCGGCGGCGGCCATGCCACGCTTTTGCAGCAAGGCCGATACCAAGGCGGCCAGGGCCTCGTCGTCCATGGCTTTGAGGTGCTGAGCGTTCACCCAGCGCAGCTTGGCCTCGTCGAACTGGGCAGCGCTGCGGCCCAGGTGGTCGAGGTTGAACCACTGCAGAAACTGCTCGCGGCTGAAAATTTCATCGTCGCCGTGACTCCAGCCCAGGCGGGCCAGGTAGTTCACCATGGCGTCGGGCAGATAACCTTCGTCACGGTATTGGGTCACAGGCTTGGCGCCGTTGCGCTTGCTCATCTTCTCGCCCTGCTCGTTGAGCACGGTGGGCAGGTGGGCATATACCGGCGGCTCTTTGCCCAGCGCACGGAAGATGTTGATCTGGCGCGGCGTGTTGTTCACGTGGTCGTCGCCGCGAATCACGTGGGTGATCGCCATGTCGATGTCGTCCACCACCACGCAGAAGTTGTAGGTGGGCGTGCCATCGGGGCGGGCAATCACCAGGTCGTCCAACTCATCGTTGCGGATCTCGATGCGGCCCTTGACCTTGTCGTCCCACGCCACCACGCCGCCCTGGGGGTTCTTGAAGCGCAGCACGGGCTGCACGCCTTCGGGAATGGCAGGCAAGGTTTTGCCGGGCTCGGGGCGCCAGGTGCCGTCGTAGCGGGGCTTTTCCTTGGCGGCCATCTGCCTCTCGCGCAGGGCATCCAGCTCGGCCACACTCATGTAGCAGGGGTACACATGGCCGGCAGCCTGCATATCCGCCAGCACGGCCTTGTAGCGGTCCATGCGTTGCATTTGATAGAACGGGCCTTCGTCATGGTCCAGCCCCAGCCAGGCCATGCCTTCGATGATCACGTCCACCGCCGCCTGGCTGGAGCGCTCCAGGTCGGTGTCTTCGATGCGCAGGATGAAATCGCCACCCGTGGCGCGGGCAAACGCCCAGGGGTAGAGCGCCGAGCGGATGTTGCCCAGGTGGATGAAGCCCGTGGGGGATGGGGCGAAGCGGGTGCGCACGTGGCCTGTGCTGGCAGCAGTGGTTTCTGTCATATCAATAAGGTCTGGCCCCTCTCGGGGCCAGTGTCAAGATTCGTATTCGGTCAATCCAATGGGCGGCGGGCGAATGAGCCCCTTGCGCCCTCACAGCCTGCTCAGGCCTCTTGTGCGTTCGGCAGCGCCAGGCGGGAGGTGTCTTCCTCGCCCTCTTCCATGCCCACGCGCCCTTCGTTCAGGTTGGCGATGCCTTCCGCCGTGATGTCGCCCGTGACGTACACGCCGTCAAAACACGAGGCATCAAAGCCCGCGATGGATGCGTTGAGCGCACCCACAGCTTTTTTCATGCCGTCCACGTCCTGGTAGATCAGGGCGTCACAGCCAATCGCCTGGCGAATCTCTTCTACCGTGCGGCCATGGGCCACCAGCTCGCTGCTGGTGGGCATGTCGATGCCGTACACGTTGGGGTAGCGCACAGGCGGCGCGGCGCTGGCCAGGTACACCTTGCGGGCACCTGCGTCGCGGGCCATCTGCACGATTTCGCGGCTGGTGGTGCCGCGCACGATGGAGTCGTCCACCAGCAGCACATTGCGGCCCTTGAATTCGCTGCCGATCACGTTGAGCTTTTGGCGCACGGATTTTTTGCGCACGCCCTGCCCCGGCATGATGAAGGTGCGGCCCACGTAGCGGTTCTTGACGAAGCCTTCACGGTAAGGCACACCCAGCAGATGCGCCAGTTGCGTGGCGCTCGGGCGGCTGGATTCAGGGATCGGGATGATCACGTCGATCTCATTGGGCGGCACGGTGGAGACCACGCGCTTGGCCAGGGTTTCGCCCAGGTTCAAGCGGGCCTGATAGACGGAAATGCCATCCAGCACCGAGTCGGGCCGCGCCAGATACACGAATTCGAAAATACAGGGGTTGAGCTGCGGGTTCTCGGCGCACTGGCTCGCGTGGACCTTTCCGTCGAGCGTGATGAACACGGCTTCTCCGGGGTCGACATTGCGCTCGAACACATGGGCGGTGCCCTCCAGCGCCACCGACTCGCTGCCTACCATCACCGTGCCGTCCTGGCTGCGGCCCATGGCCAGCGGGCGAATGCCATGCGGGTCGCGGAAGGCCAGCAGGCCGTGCCCGGCGATCAGGGCGATCACGGCATACGAGCCCTTGATGCGCTTGTGCACGGCGCGCACGGCGGTGAAGACCTCTTCAGGCTGCAGCGGCACACCACGGGTGGCACGTTCGAGCTCGTGGGCGAATACGTTGAGCAGGACTTCCGAGTCGCTGTCGGTGTTGGTATGGCGGTGGTCCGTCTGGAACAGTTCGTTGCGCAGCTCGCGGGCGTTGGTCAAATTGCCGTTGTGCACCAGCACGATGCCGAATGGCGCGTTCACGTAAAAGGGCTGCGCCTCTTCCTCGCTGTAGGCATTGCCTGCCGTGGGGTAGCGCACCTGGCCCAGGCCCACGCTGCCCGGCAGCGCGCGCATGTTGCGCGTGCGGAACACGTCGCGCACCATGCCCTTGGCCTTGTGCATGAAGAACTTGCGGCCCTGCTGGGTGACGATGCCCGCTGCGTCCTGGCCGCGGTGCTGCAAAAGCAGCAAGGCGTCATAGATCAGCTGATTGACGGGCGTTGTGCTGACGACGCCGACGATTCCACACATAGTAGTTTTCCATCCGTTTGCGGGAACAGCCCCGCGGCAACCCCATGGCCGCGGCTTTTGGCCACAGCCCCATCGATATCTTCGTCAAGAAGGCAGATGCCTACCAAATTCTTCCGGAAGCGCCGGTTTCAAGCCCCTGAGCACTTCTGCCAGCACCGGCGCGCCTTGCGACTCCTGCCACCAGGGCGCCTCATGCAAGGAAGTAAGCCCCGCCACCACGGCCACCGCCAGTAGCAGCACCAGGCCCCGCAGCACGCCAAAAACTGCGCCCAGCGTGCGGTCGGCGGGCCGCAGGCCGATGGCCTCGACCAACTTCTTGGCCAGCCAGCTCAAGAACCCGCAGGCAAAAACCGACGCCACAAACACCACCACAAACCCCGCCGCATAACGCAGCGAGCCGGCCGATTCACCAATGGGCAGCAGCGCCGCCATGTCCGCCGCGAACCATTGCGCCACAAAAAAAGACACCACCCAGCCCAACAGCGACAGCACCTCGAACACCAGGCCACGCCAAGCCCCGATGAGCATCGAGGCGAGCAGCACCACCACAAAAATCCAGTCGAGCGCAGCCATCGGTGCGAAGAAAGCCTGGGCCTCTTATGAAGAAAGCAGCGCGTTTACAGCGTCAGCACGGACGCTGGCAGTTCCACCGCCTTGATGCGTGCCGCCGCCTTGTCCGCCTCTGCCCGGCTGGTGAAAGGCCCCACGCGAACCCGCGTGCGTTTTCCGTCCTTGGTGTCCACCACCTGGGTATAGGTCTTGAGGCCCGCCCGTTCGACCTTGCTGCGCGCTTCGCGGGCCTTGTCGGCATCGGCAAAAGCGCCCACTTGCACGATGAAGCGCTCGTCTTCGGCTTTCGCCGTGGCGGCAGGCTCGGCACTGCGCCCTTCGAGCAGGGCTCGGGCACGGGCGGAATCGTCGGAGCGCGGCGCGGGCTTCGGCTCGGGCGCAGGCGGTATGGGTGTCTTGGACTCCGGCTTGGGCGCTACTGCGGCAGTTTGCGGGGGCTTTGCTGGTGCGGGCCGGGTGCCCTGCACCAGCTCTTCGCCCTCGGAAAGCCCGTTGTTGGCTGCCGCGCTGCGCGATGGCGCGGGGCGAGCAGGTTCCTGGGGCGTGGCAGGGGCCGCTGGCCTGGCAGCAGGTGCCTCGGCCACGGGCGCGGGCACGACCAGGGGCGCGACCTTGTTGCGGTCAGGAATCTCGATGGGAATGTCGACCGGAATGGGCCGAGGCTGGGTGTCGAACAGCAGCGGGAATCCGACCACCCCTACCAGCACCAGCACGGCGGCGCCGATCAACCGATGGCGGGCGCGGCGGCGCATCACCTCGACACTCTCGGCCTGCGGCGCGCGTGCACGCCTGGACGGTTTTTCGGCCTGTGGCTGCTCACCCTGCCCAGGCCACCGAAACTTGAAAAATGCCATGGAGTAACGACTCGTGCGGACCTCAGAACCTGCCCTATTGGCCCAGATGTTTGGCCTGCAGGCGAGGTATTCCATTGATCAGAACACCGCCCACCGTGTAAAACGAGCCAAAGACCACGATTCTATCAGCGGGGTCTGCAGCGGCCACTGCGGCCTGCAAGGCCTGCATGGGGTCTGCATGCAGGCTGGAGGTGACATCACGGCGGCCACCCGCCACCATATGGAAGGCGTTCCACTTTTGCTGCAGCGCGGCGGCCGTCTCGGCACGCGGCGTAGGCAGGTTGGTGAAGTACCAGCGGTCCACCAAAGGGCCCACCTTGGCCAGCATGGGCGCCAGGTCCTTGTCGGCCATGGCGCCAAACACGGCATGTGTGGTGGGGAAAAAGCCCATGGCATCAAGGTTGGCCGTGAGCGCCGCCACCGAGTGGGGGTTGTGCGCCACATCCAGCACCAGGGTGGGCTGCCCCGGCACGATCTGGAACCGGCCCGGCAACTCAACCAGGGCCATTCCGTTGCGCACAGCCTGCGCCGTCACGGGAAGGCGGTCGCGCAGAGCCTCCAGCGCGGCCAGCACGCCCGAGGCGTTGACCAACTGGTTAGCGCCCCGCAGCGCGGGATAGGCCAGCCCGGCGTAGCGCCGCCCCCGCCCTGCCCAGCTCCACTGCTGTTTGTCGCCCGAAAAGTTGAAATCGCGCCCAAAGCTCCACAGATCCGCCCCAATCTCCCGCGCATGGTCCACCACGCTTTGGGGCGCCATGGGGTCGCTCACGATCACCGGGCGGCCGGTGCGCATGATGCCCGCCTTCTCGCGGCCGATGCTCTCGCGGTCCTTGCCCAGGAACTCGGTGTGGTCGATGTCGATGCTGGTGATGATGGCGCAGTCGGCATCGACGATGTTGGTGGCATCCAGGCGACCACCCAGCCCAACCTCCAAAATGGCCACATCCAGCAGCGCATGGCTCATCAACCGCAGGATGGCCAGGGTGGTGAACTCGAAATAGGTCAGCGAGACATCATTGCCATTTTGGGTTCTGGCGCTTTCTACGGCTTCGAAGTGCGCTACCAAATCAGAAGCAGAAACGCTCTCGCCATGCACACGGCAGCGCTCCTCGAAGTGCACCAGGTGGGGCGATGTGTACACCCCCGTGCGGTAGCCCGCCTGCTGGGCCACGGCCTCCAGCATGGCGCAGGTGGAGCCCTTGCCGTTGGTGCCCGCCACCGTGATCACCGGACACTCGAAGCGCAGCGCCATGCGGCGCGCGACCTCGCTGACCCGATCTAGGCCCATGTCGATGTTGTGGGGGTGCAGTTGCTCGCAGTGGCGAAGCCAGCCTTCCAGGGTGTGGGGTTTGGTGTGCATACAGGCGGGGATTGTCGCCGAGCCGCATTCACCATGTTCTTGGTGGATGATGTGCGGCATGAAGAAAAACGACGCCAGCATCATCCTCTACGGCATCCCTAACTGCGATACCGTCAAAAAATCCCGCACCTGGTTCACCGAACAGGGGCTGGACTACCAATTCCACGATTTCAAGAAACAAGGTGTACCGGCCAGCCAGTTGCCCGGCTGGCTGGCCGCCGTGGGCTGGCAAAAGCTGGTCAACCGTCAGGGCACCACCTGGCGCAAGCTGGATGCGGACACCCAGGCCGCCGTGGCGGATGACGCCAGCGCCACGGCCTTGATGCTGGAGCACCCGAGCGTGATCAAGCGCCCGGTGGTCGAATGGAGCCGCGCGGGCCACACCCAGGTCTCCGTGGGCTTTGCACCCGACCAGTGGCAAGCCTGGCGGGTTACGGCCCCCAAAGGCTGACCTTTCTTTATTTGCCCGCCAACGCGGGAAAATTGCACATATCTTTACGCAGATTTACGGCCTCGGGAACCCTTGTTGACTTGGTGGACCTAAACTTTTCCGCAGTCTGGTGCGTTATGTACCGACCCCAAAGGAGTTTCTCCATGAAAAAGATCGTCATTTTTTCTGCCATGGCCGCCATCGCCACCATGGCCAGCGCACAAGAACAAGGCCGTGTGCTGTCTGCCACGCCCATCGTGCAGCAGGTCGGCATCCCCCAGCAAGTGTGCGGCAATGAAACCGTGTACAACGGCAACCGCACCTCGGGCGCTGGCGCCGTGATGGGCGCCATCGCGGGCGGCGCAGCAGGCAATGCCATCGGCAAGGGCAGCGGCCGCGCAGCCGCCACCGCCATCGGCCTGATTGGCGGCGCCGTGATCGGCAACCAGATCGAGGGCAGCCAACCCCAGTACCAGAACGTGCAGCGCTGCACCACCGAGACCTACTACGAAAACCGCACCATGGGCTACGACGTGGTCTATGAATACGCGGGTCGCCAGTACACCACGCGCACCCAGAACGACCCCGGCCGCTGGATCCCGCTGAGCGTGCAGCCCGTGGGCCAGACCTACTCCACGCAGCCCGACCCTTATGCGCAGCAAGGTGTGTACAGCCAACCCGGCGTGGTGACATCCACCTACCCGGCGCAGCCCGTGTATCAGCAACCCGTGTATCAGCAGCCCACCTATGTGACGCCGCCCGTCACGGTGATCGAATACGGCTACAACAGCGGGCGGCCGTATTACCCGCACCATCGCAACCCTTACTGGCGTTGAACGGGGCAGGCGGTAAAGCGGCCTGCCTGGCATCGAAACAAGAGCCCCTCGGGGCTCTTTTTCTTGGCGCAATCGCCCGGCCCACGCATTTCAGGCGGCTCCACGGCCAGTGCGGCGGCCCCCTGCCCTAAAATCGTGGGTTTCCTCCCTCTCTACCTGCGCATCCATGACCACCGAAAAAATCGACGGCGTGTCCGTCACCACCCAGGCCAATGTGTACTTTGACGGCAAATGCGTGAGCCACGGCATCACCTTCCCCGATGGCACGAAGAAGTCGGTGGGCGTGGTACTGCCTGCAACGCTCACCTTCAACACCGGCGCCCCCGAAATCATGGAATGCGTGGCGGGCTCCTGCGAGTACAAGCTCGCTGGCACCGACGCCTGGGTGAAGTCATCCGCTGGCGACAAATTCAGCGTGCCCGGCAATTCGAAGTTCGACATCCGCGTGACCGAGGCTTATCACTACATCTGCCATTTCGGCTGATTGAGACTGTTCTTTCCCGATGAGCGGCATGCCTCAGATACCCCACCATCCGTTCGGACTGAAGGGACTTGAAGTCCGAGGCAAGTCGCTGATCAGATGTTTTTGGCGCCTAGCGCTTATGTAGCAAGCGCGAGCAGCTATCATTTTTGAGAACCCTTTCATGGCAACCATTCTCCAAAACCTCCCTCTCGGCCAGAAGGTCGGCATTGCCTTCTCGGGCGGCCTCGATACCAGCGCGGCGCTGCACTGGATGAAGCTCAAGGGCGCCATGCCCTACGCCTACACCGCCAACCTGGGCCAGCCCGACGAGCCCGACTACGACGCCATCCCAAAGAAGGCAATGGAATACGGCGCAGAAAAAGCCCGCCTGGTGGACTGCCGCACGCAGCTCGCGCACGAAGGCATCGCCGCCCTGCAGGCAGGCGCCTTCCACATCTCCACCGGCGGCCTCACCTACTTCAACACCACGCCCCTGGGCCGCGCCGTGACCGGCACCATGCTGGTGGCCGCGATGAAGGACGACGACGTCAACATCTGGGGCGACGGCTCGACCTTCAAGGGCAACGACATTGAGCGCTTCTACCGCTACGGCCTGCTGACCAACCCTTCGCTCAAGATCTACAAGCCCTGGCTGGATCAGTTGTTCATCGACGAGCTGGGCGGCCGCGCCGAAATGTCGGCGTTCATGACACAGGCAGGTTTTGGCTACAAGATGAGCGCCGAGAAGGCCTACAGCACCGACAGCAACATGCTGGGTGCCACACACGAGGCCAAGGACCTGGAGTTTTTGAACAGCGGCATCCGCATCGTCAACCCCATCATGGGCGTGGCGTTCTGGAAGCCCGAGGTCGAAGTCAAGGCCGAAGAAGTCTCGGTGCGCTTTGAAGAAGGCCAGCCCGTCGCCCTGAACGGTGTGGAATTCAACGACCCGGTCGAGCTGATCCTCGAAGCCAACCGCATCGGCGGCCGCCACGGCCTCGGGATGAGCGACCAGATCGAAAACCGCATCATCGAAGCCAAGAGCCGCGGCATCTACGAAGCCCCCGGCCTCGCGCTGCTGCACATCGCCTACGAGCGTCTGGTGACCGGCATCCACAACGAGGACACCATCGAGCAGTACCGCATGAACGGCCTGAAGCTGGGCCGCCTGCTGTACCAGGGCCGCTGGTTCGACCCCCAGGCCATCATGCTGCGCGAAACCGCCCAGC
>NZ_JAPUDY010000080.1 GCF_027492855.1 Acidovorax sp. | reverse complement strand
TTGGACAGCTATACACCAAAATAATTCAATTTACTTCTGAGACACCACACTAGTGAGAGGTTAAGCACCAACTCAATGTATCCCGCAGAACTTGCAGGAAAGTTGGACTGTGCGGGATATTCTGGACACCGATTCTTCCTTAAAGTGGCCCGCAGTCTGGGGCTACAGACACAGAGCAGTTCAAGTATCCAGGTATAAAAATTCCAACAAACCCCGCAAGCTTCACTTGGGCAAACTATAGCCTGTGAATTTGCGAAGCCAGGGTTCTCGACAGTCACTTTTGGGGTCGCAGGCAACGAGCGTACGAATCAATGACGGGATTGGTGAGTGATGCTCAGGGTCGCCTTTGGGTCCAACGCCGCACCTCAATCCTCTCCGAAGGCGCGCGCGCGGGTCTCCTTCAGCCAAACGTCATCGGGCGTTCCATTGAAACCAACCACCGCATCAACACCGCATCGAGGGCAAATGGCGGTTTGTTCCTGGTTGTCGCCATCGCACCACTCGGTAATGGCGTTTGGCGGATATTTCTCCAAACAGTAGTAGCAAGCGGCAACCTCGCTACCAAGGAGAGCATCGCGATGCAAGGTTGATCCGCAAGTTCTACACATAGCGAGCAGTGGTTCAGGAAAACTGATAGATCACTGACGGGTGCGGGGTCACTTTACACGGACAGGCGGTGGTGCACCCTACATCGCCCAAATCCTCGGCGCCTCCCCCACCACCCCCCACATCACCCCTCGCCAAGCCGCCCGCACTGCCTTGAGCAACTGCATCGCGGGCTCCACCTGCGGGGCCAGTACGCGCGCTACCAGCATGCGGTCGTTGGGGCTGGTGGCGCCTGCGGTGGCTTTGAGTGTGTGGGCGTCCATCACGGCGCGGGCGGCATCCAGGGCGGCGTCGCGGCGGGTGCGGTTGAGCGGAGTGCCTGCGGCAAAAAACAGGCTGGCCATGCAGCGGTGTCCGGCCAAACCGAGGGGGCTGCCCAGCAGGCGTTCGTCAGCGGCGTCGATCACGCCGTGCTCCAGCCACAGGCCGGGCACTTCGAGGTGCTGCACGAAGCGGCCTGTTTCAAAGGGCTGGTTGGCGTGGGGCAGGCCCAGGGCGGTCACGTCCCAGGCGATGCATTCGGCGCCGGGGGCGAGGTTCAGGGTGAGGTGGTTTTCTGCGTTGCTGGCGTTGTAGCAAAGCGCCTCCAGCGGCAGCCATTCCAGCCGGGCGCCTTCGGCCACCGTGAGGTGGGTGCGTTGCAGGGCCAGCTCGCCGGTGGACCGGTAAAACCGTGTGGCGCCCGGTGTGGTGACCAGGCCATGGGCGCCAGGGCCGACGGTGGCGGTGATGTCCAGCGTGTCGCCGCCCACCAGGCCGCCGGGCGGGTGCACCAGCACGTTGTGGCAGATGGCGTCGCCCTCGGGGTACAGGCTTTGCAATATGCGCAGCGGCCCGCTGTGCTCGTGGCGCGCCACGGTGCGGGCGTTTTCTAGCGTGTAGTCGAGCTGCAGGCGGGCGTGCCAGGGCATAGGGGATGGGTCAGTTCGCTATCAAAGCAATGAATGAATAAAACGGCAGGCTACTTGGGTGCCGGGCAGGTGTCGTCCAGCCGGGCCATGCCTGCGAGCTTTTGCAGGCGGCTGCGGTTGTCCAGGCAGGCCTGGTATTGCGCGTCGGCGGCTTTTTGTTGTGCCTGGCGTGTGGCCTTGGCGCGCTCGGCCTGTAGCTGGGCCACGCGCTCGCGGATTTGTGGCATGGCGGCCAGGGCGGCTTTTTCGCCTTCCACGATGGCGTTGGCGCGCTGGGTGAAGTCGGCGGGGCCGATGTCGAGCACCTGGGGGGTGATGATCACGTCGGCGCGCGCCAACTCGGCTTGGCCGAGTTTCTGGCCCATGATGGCGATAGACTGGCCCAGTGCCCCCAGCATGTTGCCGGGGGTCTGTCCGCGGGCCTTGTTGGAGATGTCCACGGCGATCACGATGTCGGCGCCCAATTGGCGCGCGGCGTCTACGGGCACGGGGCTCACGATGCCGCCGTCCACAAAATGGTATTTACCGATGGTGACGGGCTGGAACACGCCCGGCACGCTGCTGGATGCGCGCACGGCCTGGCCGGTGTTGCCGCGTGCAAACACGGTGCGTTCACCGTCTTCGAGCCGCGTGGCCACGGCCACGAAGGGCTTGGCCAGTTGCTCCAGCGGTTTGCGGCGCACCTGCTCGTTCACGTAGTCCTCCAGCTTCTGGCCCAGCACCAGCCCGCCGGACGAAAGCTGCAGGTCGCGGATCTTGGTTTCGTCCAGCGCCACGGCCTTTTCCTGCATCTCAAACGCGTTCATACCGCTGGCGTACAGCGCGCCCACCACGCTGCCCGCGCTGGTGCCCGACACCACGGCGGGCGCCAGGCCGTTGGCCTCCAGCATCTTGATCACGCCGATGTGCGCAAAGCCTTTGGCCGCGCCGCCGCCCAGTGCAATGCCAATGCGGATGGGAGTGGTGGTGGGTGTGGTGGCCGCGACAGGCGCGGTATCGCCCGCCGCTGGTTGGGTCGGGGCCGTGCCGCCGCATGCGGCCAGACCTGCTGCGGCCCCAAGGGCCAGAAGGCGCAAGAGAATGGTCAATCGCATGCTGGGTGATCCTGCTGTCGTCCAAACGGGGCGGGCAGTATAGCGGCAGACGGCAGCAGCGGTTCTGGTGCGACCCCGGGGCTTACAGCCAAGGCTTGAGTCAACCCGGCCCGTCGGATATGGCGTGAGGTGCAGTACTACGCAATCCGGCTGCAACTCGCAAAACCTGCAGCTCAGCCAAGTTGTGCTCACGTCGGCAACCCATTCGCATTGGTCGGAAGCCGCACCACGGACGGCATAGTGTCTATCTATCTAACCGGGCGCGGTATGACCTTCATTTCCTGATCGATTGGCTTTAAGGCAGAACGCACGAAGTCGAGGTTGTAGAGAGGTGTTTTTGAGGGGCAGGC
Source organism: Acidovorax sp. (assembly GCF_027492855.1). Lineage (GTDB taxonomy): Bacteria > Pseudomonadota > Gammaproteobacteria > Burkholderiales > Burkholderiaceae_C > Acidovorax. The sequence goes on along the minus strand of NZ_JAPUDY010000080.1, from coordinate 6,530 downwards.
ATTGTCTTGCAGCGGCCGACGGTACTGAGTGTGTCCGGCGCGGATCCAAGGCAATCCTGCAACGCCGTAAGAGTCGCGCTTGGTGCTTCCCTGGTAAAGATCGATGGCGTAGGCAATCCGCTCTGCCATCAGGGTACCGTTCTCCAAATCAGTAACAGTCCACTTGCTGCCGGCGACCCAATGCTCGCGATCCTGTGGGGTGGATATGTCTTCCCACTTCACAAAATAGCGGCTATCCGGCTTGTGATGAAACGCCTTGGAGAAGGTTTGATGTGATCCCACACTGCTATCCAAGTAGCGAAAGAACCCTGGCTCGCCCTCGCTGTAACCTTGTATCTCTATCTGCGGATAGCGTAAGAAGTCCTCTTGCGTAGGAACGTGCCATTGCTGTTCCCACTCCTTCTTGGTCAGAAACGTCCTGACTAGATTCCATTCTGCGGATTGTGAAGACTGAACGTCAAACCCGCCATAGACGTCACCCTTGAAGTTCCTGTCCCACAAGTCGTAGGCAGTCAAATCCCCGTGCGGCGCTTGGAACGCGATGCTTTTTACGTCTTTAGCTGTCTCGAACACTTTCGTGCCAGCGTGCTTGCAGACCATATCAAAGTGCGCAGCATGAGGCCGAAATTCATCTGTGTATTTGCGGTTTTCCTCGTGCCTTTGAGTCTCGCCCGATGTCACCCACTTATGTGCGAAGAAAGTCCATATGCCAAGCACAAGCAGGATGCCGACGAAACGGCTAACTGGCTTTTTTACCAATACGAAAACAAGGCCTATGCCGAGCGCGGCGGGAATCAAGGCGGCTGAAAAGAGTCCTGCGAGAACAAGAAGGAAAAGATCGTTGACCATGTGGGCTTCAGCGAATCGGACCGTGAGAGGGTTTTACGAAAGACGAGCTACTTAGCCTGCACCAAGCCGGTTTGAAACCACGTCATTGGCGGCTGGATAGTGCGATTTTTCTCAGAGAGCATAGCTGACGTGACGACCAGGTCCTACTCAGCGGCTTGAGCTCTTCGCTGTAGCCTTTGTGGCGGCAATAACCGCCCGATGACGGCGGCAAGCAGCGCCGAGAGGGAGTGATTTTCAGCGCGCCGATGTCCGCAGCGGATGTACCCGCCTGGCAACACAACACCATGAAGCTGCAGCGTGCCGCGTTTGGTGGCAGAGCGCCTTGGCACGGCGAGTTTGGGCTGAGCGCTCTTGTGCACCTTACGGGGCGGGCCGTGATTGCTTAATCGCTCGCCGCCCGCGCTGGGCATCCTTCACCCATACTTGCCATCCCTGCCAGCTTTCGCAGCTGTGTGCGGCTCTCCAAACGCGCCTTGTGCTCAGCCTCTTGCTCCTTCTGCTGAGCCAGGTGCGGGGCCCGCGCGCAGTCGGTTTGATGCGCTCGCGGATCTGCGACATGGCGGCCAGGGCGTCGAGGGTGGTCGCAAAGGCGATGGCAGTCCGAACGACGGGTAGCGACAAAAGGGCGGCGATGGGAGGAAGCGCGGGCAGAAGCGTGCTGAGAGTCCTGCGGTCAACAGGCGGGCAGTATTCCGGCGGCGTATCCGCCGGGGCTGAGCCGGACGCTGAGCATGCTCCTGAAATAGGAGCTGCTTGCGCTTGCTGTTTACGCATCGGAGGCCATATCGACTAAATTTAAGATCCACTCATGGCCAAGGCGGCTTTGTCTTGGCTGGGGGCGGTGTGCCATTTTGGAGCGCCCTGGCTTCGACAGGCTTTGCCCGAACGGATTGGAGGATGGGGCGGGGGCACAGGGACCCCCGCCTGCTCATTCGCCCTGAGAGCCACGGTGCGCCCATCCGGTGGTGCGCTTTTCAATGGCGCTGAAGAGCTCGTACATGGCCATCGCCATCGCACCCACCACCATCAGGCCCGCAAACGCCAGGCCCATCTGCATGGACGAGCCCGCGCTGATGAGCAGGTAGCCGATGCCTTCGTTGGCTGCGGTCATCTCTGACACCGTGGTGCCCACGAAGGCCAGTGTGATGGCAACCTTGAGCGAGCCAAAAAAATACGGCATGGAGCGCGGCAGGCCCACCTTGGTCAGCACGTCCCAGCGTTTGGCGCCCAGCACGCGCAGCACGTCTTCCAGCTCGGGCTCCAGCGTGGCCAGGCCGGTGGCGATGTTGACCATGATGGGGAAGAAGCTGATGAGAAACGCCGTGAGGATGGCCGGGCCCACGCCGATGCCGAACCACACCACCAGGATGGGCACGAAGGCGGCCTTGGGCAGGGCGTTGAAGGCGGTCATCAGCGGGTACACGGCGGCATAGGCCAGGCGCGAGCTGCCGATGATGAAGCCCAGCAGCACGCCCACCACGATGGCAATGCCAAAGCCCGCCATGGTGACCCAGAAGGTGCGCCAGGCGTGGCCTGCGATCACGTCGCTGAATTCAACCAACTGCGTGGCGATGGCCCAGGGGCTGGGGAAAAGGTATTCAGGGACGTTGAAGGCCGAGCAGATGATTTGCCACAGCAGGACGATGACGGCGAGCAGGATCCAGGGGGACCAGCGTTCTACGGTTTTCTTGTGCATGGAGAGAGGTGTCCTGGCTACTACTTACTGCTGAATCGGAGCGCCTGCTTTGCGCAGGGCGCCAATATGGCCGCGCAGCTCGTGCACGATGTCGGTGAATTCCTTGGTGTAGGTGATCTCCAGGTCGCGCGGGTGGGGCAATTCGATCTCTTTCTTCACCACGAAGCGGCCGGGGCTTTTGCTCATCACGTACACCGTGTCGGCCAGAAAGACGGATTCGCGCAGGTCGTGTGTCACCAGGATCACGTTGAATTTCTGCTCGGCCTGCAGGTCGCGCAGGATGCACCACAGCTCTTCGCGCGTGAAGGCGTCGAGCGCGCCGAAGGGCTCGTCCAGCAGCAGCATCTTGGGCTCGTGGATGAGCGCGCGGCAAATGCTGGCGCGCTGCTGCATGCCGCCCGAGAGCTGCCAGGGGAATTTGTCTTCATAGCCGCCAAGGCCCACCTTTTGCAGCAGCTTGCGGGCGCGCTCTTCATACTCCTTGCGCTTTTGTTTGAAGTGGCTGCGGTAGGGCTCGACGATTTCGAGCGGCAGCAACACGTTGTCCACCGTGGTGCGCCAGGGCAGCAGCGATGGCGCCTGAAACGCCATGCCCGAGATCTTGAGCGGCCCGGTCACATTCTGGCCGTCGATGAGGATCTTGCCCATCGATGGCATCTTGAGGCCCGTGGCCAGTTTCATGAAGGTGGATTTGCCACAGCCCGATGGGCCAACGATGGCGATGAATTCGCCACGCTGCACCTTCAGGTCAATGGCCTCGACCGCAAACTGGTTCTTCGCGCGCAGCTCGTCGTTGTAGGCGAGCCAGACGTCGCGGAAATCCACAAAGTAGGAATCAGCAGCCTGCATGAGGAGGTACTTGATAAAAGGGGCTGTTGGTGGGCAAAGGCGCCGTGGCTTCGACAGGCTCAGCCCGAACGGATGGGGCAGAGGCGGCTGAGGTAGGTGTGTATTTAGATAAAAATGGCTGCCAGCGCTTATTCATAAAGCGCTAGCAGCTATCAAATTAATAGTATTTACTTTTTGGGCAGGATGTTCAGCTCAGCGGCGCTGGGCAGAAAGCTCGCGTTCCACACGTCGTCGGGGTTCACGCGCGTCTTGGTGTTGAACGCGTCGGACACCTGCGATGCCATCAGCGACAGGCGGCCGGGCACGACTTTGCCAAAACCCTCGGCGCGTGCGTCGGGGCTGTTGATCACGGTGTCGATGGCCAGTTGCAGGCGGCGGGTTTCGAGCGGCACGTTCACGATGCCATCGCGCGCCTTCACATGCTGGATGGCGTCGGCGGGGTTGGCGATCACCTCCTTGGCGCCCTTGGTAAATGCGGAGAGGAAGGCCTTGATGGCGGCCGGGTTCTCCTTGATGAGCTTGGGGCTGGCGATGATCACGTTGCCATACAGCTTCACACCGAAGTCGGCATAGGGCAGCACCACCACGTCGGCGGCTTTGGCGCCGCGTGCCTCCAGGTTCAGCAGCGAGGTGAAGGTGAAACCGGTGATGGCGTCCACGTCGCCGCGCACCAGCATGGTTTCGCGCAGTGGGGGGTCCATGGCCGTCCAGGTTACGTTGCCGATGCCGTTGGCCTTCTGGAAGATCGGAAACGCGCGGCGGCCCGCGTCGAACACGGGGGCGCCCAGCTTCTTGCCAGCCAGGTCGGCAGGCTTGGCGATGCCGCTCTTCTTGAGCGCCATGACCGAGGCGGGCGTGTTGTTGTAAACCACCATCACCGCCACGGGCTTGTTCTGTGCGTCGGGGTTGTTGGCGTGGAATTCCATCACGGCGGCCAGGTCGGCAAAACCCATGTCGTAGGTGCCCGATGCCACGCGCTGCACGGCGCCGCCCGAGCCGTTGCCAGCATCCACCGCCACTTCGAGGCCTGCGGCCTTGAAGTAGCCCTTGGCCACGGGCTGCAGGAAGAGGGCGGAGGGGCCTTCAAAGCGCCAGTCGAGCTGGAACTTGATGGGCGTGGAGGCTTGCGCCTGCGCGGCGGAGAAAGTGCCAGCGGCGGCCAGCAGCACGGCGGCTTGCAGGAGGGTGCGTTTGTTCATGGGAGGTTTCCTGTCTGAAGTCGGCGGAAATATCGGCAAAGGTGCTGAGCGGTTCAAGGCCTCGCCACCATGCCATGGTGTGGTGTTCCCGTCAGCAAAAAAGATGCCTGATTTCACCGGGGCGGGAAGGGCGCGCGGACTATTGTTCGCCAGATTGGTGCATGTGGTTCTACAGGCTTTCCCGAAATGGTGCACGTCGCTCTGGTGGCGGAATGTTGCGGTGTCGCCGCGCATTGGGACAAACGCGAAGGCCGCGCCTGCGCGCCGGTGGTACAACAAAAGTCGTGCATTCTTTGGTTCCCGGCATTCAAATCCACACCATCAATTGGGAGGACCTTTTATGGCAAATATCCAGGCGTTTTTCGAGAATGTGCAACTACCCACCATCCCCGACGTGGCGCGCGAGCTGATCGCCACCATGAAGGACGATGACATCCCTTTCGAGAGGGTGCGCGGGGCGATTTCCAAAGACCCGGCCCTTACGGCCAAGCTGATCCGCCTGGCCAACAGCGCACGGTTTGGCCTGCCCCGGCAGGTGGCCTCGCTGGATGACGCCATCACCATGGTGGGGCTCAACCAGGTGCGCACGCTGGCGCTGGCGTCTTGTATGTCGGGGGTGTTCAAGGACGTGCCGGGGGTGGATGCCGAAGCGTTCTGGAAGGAGAGCATGGCCATTGCGGGCTATGCGCAGTGGCTGGCCCGCACGCTGGGCTCGAACGTGCAGGAATCCTGGCTTGCGGGCTTTTTGGTGCGGCTCGGCGAACTGATCATTGCGCAGAAGGTGCCCGAGCAGATCCCGGCCATCGAGCAGCTACCCCACCATGCGGGCGGGCGCTGGGAGCGCGAGCGCACCCTGCTGGGCTTCACTGAGGCGCAGGTGACGGCCGAACTGGCTCGCCGCTGGCGTTTTCCGGACACCATCGTGCGGGCGCTCGAAACGGCCGAGGACCCCGTGGCCTCGTCACCGTTCTGCCGCCTGGGCGGCATCCTGCACGTAGCCACCTTGCTGGCCGAGATTGGGCTAGAGGAGCCCATGTCGCCCGCCGACACCATCGCCAGTCTGCCCGCCGAGATCAAGAAGGCGCTGCAGCTGGATTCAGACTGGCTGGCCGAGCATCTGCCGCCGGTGGCGGACTATGTGGACGTGTCGGTGAGATAGAAGAGCTGCTTCACCAATAAAGAAAGGCCCCGAGGGGCCTTTCTTTTTGGGATCGCGTGATCAATCAATCAAGCGGCGCGGGCTGCCGCGCTGGCCACGGCCAGCGCCGTCATGTTGAGCACCCGGCGCACGGTGGCCGCTGGTGTCAGGATGTAGGCCGTGGCCGCGCCGCCCATGAGGATGGGGCCCACGGTCACGCCGCCGCTGGTCGTGGTTTTGAGCACGTTGTAGAGGATGTTGGCTGCGTCCAGGTTCGGGCAGATCAGCAGGTTGGCCGAGTCTGTCAGGGTCGAATCCGCCATGTAGGTATTGCGGATGCCCGGCTCCAGCGCGGCGTCGCCATGCAGTTCGCCATCGCACTCAATGTCTGGGTGGGCGGCCACGAAGAGGTCGCGTGCCTCGCGCATCTTGCGGGCCGATGCGCGCTTGGACGAGCCGTAGCTTGAATGCGACAGGAAAGCCACCTTGGGCGGGATGCCGAAGCGCTGTACCTCTTGCACCGACATCCAGGCGATGTCGGCCAGTTGCTGGGCGGTGGGGTCTTCGTTCACGTAGGTGTCAGCGATGAACAGCGTGCCCCGGTTGGTCATCAGTGCGTTGAGCGCGGCGTAGTTGTTAGCGCCCGCCTGGCGGCCCAGGATGCTGTGGATGCGTTCCAGGTGTGTTTCATAGGTGCCCACCAGGCCGCAGATCATGGCGTCGGCATCGCCCAGTGCCACCATCAGCGAGGCGATGATGGTGTTGGAGCGGCGCACGGCGGCCTTGGCCACTTCGGGCG
>NZ_JAPUDY010000079.1 GCF_027492855.1 Acidovorax sp. | reverse complement strand
CTGGGCGGCTGCAGCAGCATCAACGGCATGATCTACATGCGCGGCCAGGCGCGCGACTACGACCAGTGGGCCGAATTGACCGGCGACATCAACTGGCGCTGGGACAACACCCTGCCCTACTTCCGTCGCCACGAGGACCACTGGCGCTTGGACCAGCCCGCAGGCGTGAGCGAAAAATTCAAACGCCTGCACGGCAACCGAGCCACCGGCAGCACGGGCGAATGGCGCGTTGAAAAGCAGCGCCTGCGCTGGGAGGTGCTTGACGCCTTTGCCCAGGCCGCGCAGCAGGCTGGCATCCCGGCCACCGAAGACTTCAACGGCGGCAGCAACGAGGGCGTGGGCTATTTCGAAGTCAACCAGAAAGCGGGCTGGCGCTGGAACACCGCCAAGGCATTTTTGCGTCCCACCTGCTACGGCCGCCCCAACTTCGAGATGTGGACCAGCGCACAGGTCTCCAAGCTCATCATCGAAACCCAGGAGGACGGCAGCAAACGCTGCACCGGCGTGCAGGTGTGGGACGGCCAGGAAATGGTCACGGCCCGCGCCACGGACGAGGTCATCCTCTGTGCAGGCGCCGTCAACTCACCGCAGTTGCTGCAGCTCTCGGGCATCGGCCCCGCCGCGCTGCTGCACCGGCATGGGATTGGCGTGGTGCACGACCTGCCCGGCGTGGGCGCCAACCTGCAAGACCACCTGCAGATCCGCGCGGTGTTCAAGGTGCAAGGGGTGCAAACACTCAACACCATGGCCAATTCGCTGTGGGGCAAGGCCAAGATCGGGCTCGAATACGTCGCCAAGCGCAGCGGCCCCATGAGCATGGCGCCCTCGCAACTGGGCGCCTTCACACGCAGCAGCCCCGACCAGCCCTACCCGAACATCGAATACCACGTGCAGCCGCTGTCGCTCGACGCATTTGGCGATCCGCTGCACAGCTTTCCGGCGTTCACGGCCAGCGTGTGCAACCTCAACCCCACCAGCCGGGGCACGGTGCAGATCAAGAACGCAGACTTCAAGACCGCCCCGGCCATAGTGCCCAACTACCTCTCCACGGCCGAAGACCGCCAGGTTGCCGCCGACAGCCTGCGCGTCACGCGCCGCATCGTGGCCCAGCCAGCGCTCGCCAAATACCAGCCCGAAGAATGGAAGCCCGGCACACAGTTTGAAAGCGACGAAGACCTGGCGCGCCTGGCGGGCGACATCGCCACCACCATCTTCCACCCCGTGGGCACGACCAAGATGGGGCGCGATGACGACCCGATGGCAGTGCTGGACTCGCAAATGCGCGTGCGTGGCATTGCAGGCCTGCGTGTGGTGGATGCGGGCGCCATGCCCACCATCACCAGCGGCAACACCAACTCGCCCACGCTGATGCTGGCCGAGAAGGCGGCCGAATGGATCATGCAGGAGCGGCGGACACGCCGCGTGTAATGTCTCCAGGGAGGTCCCCGTTCCGCAAAAAGGGGCGGGAAACCCCCAATGCACCACCAGGGTGCAGCCGTTACAGTTACGCCACTCGAAAGCGCGCTTCGGTGTGCCAAGCGAGGGGCCCGAGGAGACACTCTTTCTACCAAGATCCAAAATTCAAGCACCCAACGAGGTGCATTTTCTTTCCAGGCGCTGGCGATCCCAGCGCCTTTTTCTTGCCCGCTCGCAAAATGCTCCACCGGCCCTGGACGCTCCATCAGTCCTGAATTGATAGCAATCCAGGTGCGAAAATAGCGCGATGGAATGGATTTTTACGACCCTGGCCTCTCTGCTCGCAGGCTTTGTGGATGCCATCGTGGGGGGTGGGGGCCTGGTGATGGTGCCCGCCCTGTTTGCGGCTTTTCCGGGGGCGGCACCAGCCACACTGCTGGGCACCAACAAGGCCGCGTCGGTGTGGGGCACCGCCATGGCCACCTGGCAATACAGTCGCCGGGTGCAGATCCGCTGGCAGGCCATGCTGCCTGCGGCCGCTGCCGGTTTTGTGGGCTCGTTTGCCGGGGCCTGGGCCGTCACGGTGGTGTCGGCAGACTTTCTGCGCAAGCTGCTGCCCCTGGTGCTGCTGAGCGTGCTGATCTACACCCTTGCAAAAAAGGACCTGGGGCGCCATCACACGCCGCGCTTCGCGGGCCGCACCGAGACACTCGTGGCGGGCCTGATCGGTGTGCTCATCGGTTTTTATGACGGCTTCTTCGGCCCCGGCACCGGCAGCTTCTTCGTCTTCTTGTTCGTGCGGCTGCTGGGCTACGACTTTCTCAATGCCTCGGCCTCGGCCAAGCTGCTCAACTGCGCCACCAACATCGCGGCCATTGCGCTGTTTGCCGCCAAAGGCCATGTGTGGTGGCACTTTGCACTGACCCTGGCCGTGGCCAACGTGGTGGGCAGCCTGCTGGGCACACACATGGCCCTCAAACACGGCGCGGGCTTTGTGCGCGGCATCTTCATCGTGGTGGTCAGCACGCTGATCCTCAAGACCGGCTACGACGCGTTCTTGCGCTGATGCGCGTGCCCCGAAAGCGCAGGAAATCCCCCTCAACTGTTGCGAATAGGCCCACAAAAGGGCGTCAAGGGTTGTCCGCAGTGTCAAGGGAAAAAAGCGCCTCTTTATAATCGTGTCCATTTGATGACGGCAGGCCTCGTCTTTGGCGATGACCCGGCCCTCATTCACCAAGCCTCCGGCCTGCTTACCCGCCTGCCGGATTTTTTTGTACCTGAAACACCCCCACAGGACCTATTCCATGAAATTGTTCAAGGCTGTCGCCACCGCCCTCGCGCTTTGCGCCGCATTCGCCGCCCAGGCCCGGACACTGGACGAGGTCAAGAAAGACGGCAAGATCCTCATCGCCACCGAAGGGCAGTTCGCTCCGTTCAACTACTTCAACGGCACCACCCTGACCGGCTTCGAAGTGGAAGTGGCCGAACTCGTGGCCAAGAAGATGGGCCTCACCATCCAGTGGAAGACCCTGGGCTTCGACGCCCTGCTCACCGGCCTGCGCCAGGACCGTTGGGACCTGGTGATCGCCTCCCACGGCATCACCGACGAGCGCGCCAAGGCCGTCACCTTCACCGCCCCCCACTACTGCTCGGGCGGCATGATCATCGCCATGGACCCCGCCATCAAGACCGCCAAGGACCTGGCCGGCAAGATCGTGGCGGTGCAGACCGGCACCAGCTACCTTGAAAACGTGCAGAAGGTCTCGTCCATCAAGGAAATGAAGAACTTCCCCACCGACGTGGACGCCCGCAGCGCCCTGAACTCGCGCCGCGTGGACGCCTGGGTGACCGACCGTTTCGTGGCCAAGGCCGTGGCCGAGAAGAACCCCGGCGCGGGCTTCAAGCTGGGTGACATGCTGTTCATCGAGCGTATCGCCTCAGCCGTGGCCAAGGGCAACACCTCGCTGGCCGCTGGCTGGAACAAGGCGCTGGCCGAAGTGATGGCCGACGGCAGCTACGCCGCGCTGTCCAAGAAGTACTTCAACGAAGACGTCCGCTGCAACTAAAAAGAAAAAGCGCCTCGCGCTTTTTCTACTCTTGAACGTTCCCTGAACGGGATTTCCCATGCTCACTGCCCTTTGGCCCGAGCGCTGGTCTCGCCAGCAGCGCAGCAACGCCACGCTCGTCTCGGCCGTCATCCTGATGGTCCTGGCGCTGGCGCTGCTGGGCCAGTTGCTCTCCTTCCTGCCCGAACCCATCGGCCCCAACGCCCAGGCGTTCTCTGACGGCGCACGCACCACCCTGTGGCTCACCCTGATCAGCGGCAGCGTGGGGCTGGTGCTGGGCACGGCCGCAGCCCTGGCCCGCACCGCGCGCTGGGCGGCGGTGCGCTGGGTGGCCAGCTTCTACATCTGGGTCATCCGGGGTACGCCGCTTTTGGTGCAGATCCTGTTCGTGTACTTTGCGCTGCCCGTGCTGGTGCCAGGCCTGAACCTGCCCGACTTCGCCGCCGCCGTGCTGGCCCTGGGCCTGAACGTGGGGGCCTACAACGCCGAGGCCATCCGCGCCGGGCTGCTGGCCGTGCCGCGCGGCCAGACCGAGGCCGCCAAGGCCCTGGGCCTGGGCCGGGTGCATGTGTTTCTGGACGTGGTGTTTCCGCAGGCGTTCAAGATCTCGCTGCCACCGCTGGTGAGCAACTTCGTGGCGCTGCTCAAGGATTCGTCGCTGGCCTATGCGATTGGCGTGGTGGAGCTGACCAACGTGGGCAACCGCATCCAGTCGGCCACCTTCCAGCCGATTGCCACGCTGTCTACCGTAGCCATCACCTACCTGCTGCTGACCACGCTGGTCACGCAGATCTCGAACGCCGTGGAATACCGCTTCGACGTGGAAGGGCGCAACAAATGACCAGCCAGGCCACGCCCTTCATCGTGGTGGACCGCGTCTGCAAATCCTTTGGCACCCACCAGGTGCTGCGCGACGTCTCCACCGTGTTCAACACCGGCGAAGTCACCGTGATCATCGGTGCCTCGGGCTCGGGCAAGAGCACGCTGCTGCGCGCCATCAACCGGCTGGAGCCGCACGACTCGGGGCGCATCACCATCGACGGCGAAGAAGTCACCGACGATCTGCACACCCTGCAAAAGCAGCGCAGCGAGGTGGGCATGGTGTTCCAGCAGTTCAACCTGTTCGGCCACATGAGCGTGCTCGACAACGTGACGCTGGCGCCCCGGCGCATCCGCCACACGCCACGCGCGAAGGCCAACGAGCAGGCCATGGTCCTGCTGCGCCGCGTGGGCATGCAAGACCACGCCCACAAGTACCCCTGGCAGCTCTCGGGCGGCCAGCAGCAGCGCGTGGCCATTGCACGCGCGCTGGCCATGCAACCCAAGGTGATGCTGTTCGACGAACCCACCTCCGCCCTCGACCCCGAGATGGTGCAGGAGGTGCTGGACGTGATGCGCGAACTCGCCCGTGGCGGCATGACCATGATCGTGGTCACCCACGAGATGGGCTTTGCCCGCGAGGTGTCTGACCGCGTCATGTTCTTCGACCAGGGCTGCATCGCGCACGACGCGCCGCCCGCTGAATTCTTCAGCAACCCCGCCAACGACCGCATCCGCGCCTTCATCGGCCGCATGAGCGCCTGAAATGCTCCACCCCCTGAGTCGCTTCGCGCCTTCCCCCTCTCTCGCTTCGCGGGAGGGGGACGCCCCCCAGCGCAAAGGCTGGATACGCCGCCTTCGCGGCGGGGCGGCCCTTGCGCGGGGGCACTCACCTCAGGCCGCGCCCACTTGACGAGCACTGACCAGCACCCAATGCCATGGACACCTGAGATCCAGATCCATGCAACATCCACAAAAAAGCCAACAACCCCTACCGGAGTGACCATGAAACTGAACCACACGTTCCTTGCCCTGATGGCCGCCGGCCTGTGCAGCCTGCCACCCGCAGCCTTTGCCCAGACCGCCAAGGATTTCGAAGACATGCGCAATGAGCTCAAGGCCCTGCGCGCCGAGCTCAACGCCATCAAGGCCCAACAAGCCCAGACGCCGGCCGCTGCGCCCGCCGCGTCGGCCTCGGCCTGGAACGACCGCATCGACGCGGTGGAACTCAAGCAAAAAGACGCCGTGGTGCTGGGCGACATCCCCGGCAGCTTCCGCCTGCCCGGCAGCGAGACCTCGATCCGCATCTATGGCCATGCCGAAGCCAACATGGTCAAGGACATCAAGGGCACGGCCACTGGCGACACCTTCACCAACCTGATGGAGCAGCCTCTGGGCGACACTCGCAACGGCAAAACCAGCCTGACCGCACAGACCTCGCGCTTTGGTTTCGAGACCTCCACGCCCACCAGTGTCGGCACCTTCAACACCAAGATCGAAGCCGACTTCTACGCCTACTGCGGCGCCGAGTGCAACCGCAACCGCCTGCGCCTGCGCCACGCCTATGGCGAATACGCGGGCTGGCTGATCGGCCAGACCTGGTCCACCTTCATGGACCTGGACAACCTGCCCGAAACCGTGGACTTCAACGGCCCGCCCGGCGCCACGTCCCGCCGCCCGACCCAGATCCGCTATACCTACAACAACCCCGACATCGCCAAGTTCCAGTTCGCGGTGGAAGAACCCACCGACGGCGCGAGAAGCCCGAACCTGGTGGCCCGCGTGGACAAAACATTCGACTGGGGCAACGTGAACGCCCGCCTGCTGTCGCACGAACAACGCCTGAGCGGCTTCAACAAGCGCGGCCTGGGCATTGGCCTGGGCGCGGGCTACAAGCTCACCGGCACCACCACGCTGATGGCGCAGTACACACGCATGGACGGCGACGGCGACGGCGCCTACCTGGTGGGCGCCAACTACCCCGTGCTCGACGGCGGCACCGTGCGCCTCGACAAGGCGCACGGCGTGGTGCTGGGCCTGTCCAACGTGTTCAGCGAGAAACTGCGCGGCACCGTCTCGCTGGGCATGGTGCGCTCGCGCAACAAGCTGGGCGACGCCTACGTGACCGCCTATGGCGCCGAAGGCAACCACAAGCTCTACCAATGGCACGCCGGCATGTACTACCTGCCGATCAAGAACGTGGAACTGGGCGGCGAGCTGATCGGCGGCCGCCGCACCACCTACGATGGTCAGCACGGCGACATGCTGCGCGTGAACCTGCAGGCGCGCTACCTGTTTAACTGATCCCGTTACTCTCAGCGGACGGGCTGGCCGGGCAACCGGCCAGCCCTTTTTCCTTTTCGTCTTTCTCTCTCTTCTTTCTTCCAATGCGTTCAGAACGTTGGGGCCTGCTGGCCCTGCTGGTGGTCACCGTGGTGTGGGGCACTACCTTTCCGGCCATGAAGCTGCTGTCCGCCCAGCTCGATGCGTTGCAGATCATCTGGCTGCGCTTCGTGATCGCGCTGGTGGTGCTGGCACCGCTGTGGTGGGGCATGCGGCGCCACGAGCGCCTGTGGGGCTGCGCGCTGGGCCTGCTGCTGTTCCTGGCGTTCTGGCTGCAGATCGAGGGGCTGGCGCGCACCAGCAGCAACCGCAATGCCTTCGTGACCGGCCTGAACGTACTGATGGTGCCGCTGATCGCCATGGCCGCACTGGGCCGCCGCTATGGCTGGCGCCTGTGGGCCGCCTGCGTTATGGCCCTCGCAGGCATGACCTTGATGTTCCACGAAAACGAGCCCTGGAACCTGGGCGATACGCTGACGCTGGCCAGCACCGTGTTCTATGCCCTCTACATCCTGGCGCTGGAGGAATGCGCGCGCCGCACCGCACAGCGGCCGCTGCGGGCCACACGCATGGCCGCCGCACAGGCCACGGTGATGGCGCTGGCCTCTACAGCGCTGCTGCTCGGCCGCGATGGCGGCATGGACTGGCTGCAGTCCGCCGCGCAACAACTGCCTACCGATGCCTGGGTGGCGCTGCTGTACTTGGGTCTGCTGGCCAGCGTGGTGGTCGTCACCCTGCAAGCCTGGGGCCAGCAGCGGGTGGACGCGATGCGCAGCGCCATCGTGTTCGGGCTGGAGCCGGTGTTTGCCGCTCTTACGGCCTGGGCGCTGCTGGATGAGCGGCTGGGCTGGGCGGGCCTGGCGGGTGCGGCGCTGATCGTGGCTGCACTGGTGTTCAGCCAGCTTGCACCGCCTGCAAAGGCGCAGCCCGCCTGAGCGCGGCGTTCAAGCAAAAACAGGCCCTAACGCTTATTCAATAAGCGCAAAAAGCTATTAAAATAATAGCAATCTACCACCCATACCCAGGCGGGTACGGCGTGCCTCACACCTGGGTGACCAGCCCGGTCATCTTCACCACCTCCAGATCGCGCCCCTTGACCGAGGCCAGCTCGGCACGCAGGCGGTCGTTGTCCCAGCGGCTGTCGGGTGCGCCGCTGATGAACCAGTCCGAGCCGTTGTCGGCCAAAAACATTCCGTGGGTTTTGAGCGCCGTCAGGATGGCCTTGGCCTCCGGGCTGAACGTGGCGGGAATAGAAAAGCCCGCCTTCAAACGCACCCGCATGCCCATGGGCGGCAGGTTCGTGTCGGTGCGTGAGGACGCGTAGTGGGTGGCTGGCGGCACAAACGCCCGGCGTGTGCGCGCCGCCGTGAAGCGCAGCGCATGGCGGATGCCACCCGCGCCCTGTGAGGCTTCGTCGTACCGCACCAGCCCGGGAAAGATGGGCAACCCGGCGGCGTCGGCACTGGTCCAGCCGCTCCGCGCAGTGGGCCGCACGTTGTTGCTATCCAGATGGAAGACGGCCCCCACATCGGCCTGCCACCGGTCCCCGCGCACAAAGGCACGACCCAGTTCATACAGCCGGTGGTTGTCGCGGTCGATCACCAGCACATGCCGGTCGCCATCCAGCCCCGGCGCCCCTTCCACGGGAGCGTCCAGCGGGACCGGGAACGGGCCGGGGTCGCTTTCATTTCCGTAGGCCTGGTACTCGACTGCCACCCTGGCCTGCTGGCCTGCGACCACCCGGTAGGGGATGCCGATGGGCGCGCCCTCCCACAGGCCAGAGCCAAAGTCGCGGTACAGGCCCTTGTCGGCGCCGATGCTGGCGATCAGGCTGTCCGAGGCCGGGTCCACTTCTGCATCGCTGATGTTCGTGTTCCACGGGTTGTCGACCGGGAAGGGAATCGCACCGTTGAGCGCCGCGCCCGCCCCCAGGCTTGCGCGCGAGAGGTTGCCGTAGGCCACGCTGCCCGAAGGTGGCGGCGGCGGTGGCAGCGGCGGTGGTGGCGCGGGCGGCGCAGGAGGCGTGGATGGCGCTGGGGGACTGGATGGGCTGGCGGGCGTGTCATCCCCGCCGCCGCCTCCACCGCAAGCGGTGAGTAGCAGAACAGGAAGGGCCCCCAGGGCCCGGCGGCGTTGGCGTTGCATGGCATCTCCGTTGCGTGGCAGTCCGTGAAAGCCCCCCGGAGGGGCTGGGCGGATTCTGCCGCCGAAGGTGCGCGCGGCCTGTTAGCAGATGTTCGCTGCGCTAAGGCAAGGGTAGCGCCACGTCGGCCGCCCGGCGGGGCTTGCCGATGGGGGCCGAAGCCTGGCCCTTTTGCACGGCGGCAATGTCTTCCTCGCTGGGGTACTCCCCCAGCAGCCAATAGTCGAACACCCGGCGGGCGATAGGCGCAGCGTGTGCGGCGCCAAAACCGGCGTTCTCCACGATCACCGCCAGCGCGATCGTGGGTGCTTCGGCAGGCGCGAAGGCAGCGAAGAGGGAGTGGTCGCGTTGGTGTTCCTCCAGCGCCTTGGCGTTGTACTTCACGTTCTGCCCCAGGCTCACGGCCTGGGCCGTGCCCGTTTTGCCTGCCGAGGTGTAGGGCGCGCCCGCAAACACGCGGGTGCCCGTGCCGCCCTTGTTCACGGCCATGAGGGCATTGCGCACCAGCTCTACATGCTTGGGCAGGTAGCCCAGGTTCTCGCCGGGGGGCTGGACAATTTCGGTAATGACCCCGGTGACCGAGTTCTTCACGGCCTTGGCCAGGTGCGGCCGGTGGCGGGTGCCGCCATTGGCCAGCGTGGCTTCGGCCAGCGCCAGTTGCAGCATGGTGAAGTTGTTGTAACCCTGGCCGATGCCCAGCGACACCGTCTCGCCCGGAAACCAGCGCTTCATGTCGGCGCGTTTGTAGGTGTTGCGCTTCCACTCCATGCTGGGCAACGTGCCGCGCACCTCGCCGTTGAGATCGATGCCGGTGGACTGGCCCAAGCCCAGGGGCTTCATGAAGTCGTGGATGGCGTCCACGCCCATCTCTACGGCCAGCGAATAGAAGTAGGTGTTGCTGGAGAACTGGATCGCACGGTGCATGTCCACCCCGCCCAGCCCGCCTTCGTGGCTGCGGAAGGTGTGACCGCCGAAGGTGTAGAAGCCCGGATCGTTGATCACCAGGCTGGGCGAGCGCTTGTTCAACTGCAGCGCCGCCAGCGCCATGAAGGGCTTGTAGGTGGAGCCCGGCGGGTAGGTGCCGCGCAGGGCGCGGTTGAGCAGGGGCTTGTCGATGGACTCGTTGAGCGCGGTCCAGTTTTCCACGTCAATGCCTTCAACAAAGAGGTTGGGGTCGAACGTGGGTTTGCTCACCAGGGCCAGGATCTCGCCGTTGCGCGGGTCGATCGCCACCAACGCGCCACGGCGGCTGCCGTACAACTCCTCGATCAGCTTTTGCAGCTTGATGTCGATGGACAGCATCACGCTGTCGCCGGGCGTGGCCGCGTGGCTGGAGAGCTTGCGCACTGCGCGCCCACCCGCCGATGTTTCCATCTGCTCGACGCCGGTGGCGCCATGCAAGGCCGACTCGAAGCTCTGCTCGATGCCGAGCTTGCCGATGTATTCAGTGCCCCGGTAGTTGGCCTCGTCCTCCGAATCCTGGATGCGGGCTTTCTCGTTCTGGTTGATGCGGCCGATATAGCCGATGGCATGGGCGCCCACATCGCCCAGCGGATAGTTGCGAAACAGGCGCGCCTTGATGTCCACGCCTGGGAACCGGTAGCGCTGGGCCGTGAAGCGCGCCACCTCCTGGTCGGTCAGGCGAGTGCGGATGGGCAGGGATTCGAAGTTGCGCGACTCATCCATGAGCCGCTTGAAGCGCCTGCGGTCCCGCGCCTGGATGTCCACCACCTTCGACAGCGCGTCGATGGTCTCGTCGAGCACACCTGCGCGCGACGGCGTGATCTCCAACGTATAGGCCGAATAGTTGGTGGCCAGCACCACGCCGTTGCGGTCCAGAATGAGCCCCCGGTTGGGCACGATGGGCACCACCGCCGTGCGGTTGCTCTCGGCCTGGGCGGCCAGATCCTCATGACGCACCACTTGCAAAAAAACCAGCCGGGCCACCACCAGGCAGAACGCGGCGAACACCACCAAGCCCACCACCACGGCGCGCAACCGAAAGCGCGAGGCGTCGGCTTCGCTGCTGCGCAGTTCGGTCATGCCAAGGCCTTCATAGGGGTCGGTTCTGGTCGCTGTCGGGCGGGCGGCGCTGGGGCGCCAACAGCACCCAGCTGGCCAGGGGCCAGAGCAGCGCTTCGATCAGCGGCGCCAGAAAACTCAACAACCCCGGAAAGATGCCTCCGGCGGCCATGCGCAGCAAGAGCTCGATCGCGTGGGCCAGCGCAAACAGGGGAAACACCTGCAGTGCCTGCGAGGGAACGCTGAACCACAGCAAGCGGCGGTGCATGGCGATGGCGCCAAAAGACAGCACCGTGTAGGACAAGGCATGCTGCCCCAACAAGGCCGACTGGCTCACGTCCATACACAGCCCCAGCACGAAAGCAGCCCCCATGCCAATGCGCAGCGGCTGGTGCACACCCCAGAAGACAAGCAGCACCATCAGCCAATCGGGCGTCCAGACGATGCGGCCCAGCGGCAGCATGTTGAGGGCCAGGCCCGCCACCAGGCTGGCCCAGATGAACACCGGGTTCACCGGCATCAGCAGAGGCTCACCACGCGGCATGATCATGGCGTGCATCCTTTCAGAAGGGGCGTGTGGCTCACTTGCGTCCTCCCCGTTTGGCGGCAGGCGCTGGGTGCGCAGGTTCAGGCCGGGGCAGTTCGTTGTCGGCCAGCGGCTTGAGCACCACCACATGGCGGGCACCCTGCACCTGGGCCAACGGCACGCAGTAAATCCGGGCAAAGGCAGAATCGGCCCGGCGCTCCACGCGCACCACCCGCGCCACGGGCAAACCCGGCGGGTACAGGCCGTCCACGCCGCTGGTGGTCAGCAAATCGTCTTCGCGGATGTCGGCATTGGCGGGCATGAAACGCAGTTCCATGCCACCGCCGTGGCCCGCCACAGGGTCGCCATAGGCCACACCCCGCACGCCGGTACGGATGTTCAGCACAGGGATGGCCTGGTCGCGGTCCACCAACAGAGTGACCTCGCTCACCAGGGGGAAAACACGCGTGACCTGGCCCAGCACCCCGGCCTCGTCCATCACCGGCGAACCCAGCTCCACACCACCCACCTGGCCCCGGTCCAGCACCACGCTGCGCGTGTACGGGTCAGCGGTGTCGTAGATCACCTCGGCCGCCTGGGCGGGGGTTTCCAGGCGGTCACGCAATGCCAGCAGCGCGCGCAGGCGGCCGTTTTCCAGGGCGAGTTGCTCGGCCTGGTTGGCGCGCTGGCCCATCGCCGTCATCTTTTTATGGGCTGCGTCCAGATCGTTCTGCGCAGTCTTCAGCGACTGGAAATAGCTGGAGCCGTGGCTGGCGAATTCCACCGGTTGGAGCATCAGCCATTGCACCGGGTACAGCACGGTGGCCACCACTTTGCGGAACGGGTCGGTGATCTTGAACCGCGCGTCCGCCACCATCAGGAACAGGGCCAGCGCGCTGAACACGGCCAAACGCGACAGGGCCGAAGGGCCCTGCTTGAAGAATGGGGGAGCGCTGCGCTCCAGGGTACCCAATGGCATGGTGCGCCGCGATCAGGACTGGCCGCGTGGAAGCCGTTCCACGGGCACATGCTCAAGATGAAGCCTTGGGGCGGGTGCGGTCATGCAGTTCATGAGCGGATTTCAGAGTGGAAAGTGCCTGCAATTACCAGGCCCACTGGCTTACTCGCTCGTGAAGATGCTGCCCAGGCGGTCCATGCGCTCCAGCGCAATACCGCAGCCGCGCACCACACAGGTCAGCGGGTCTTCGGCCACCAGCACCGGCAGACCGGTTTCCTCGGCCAACAGGCGATCGAGGTCGCGCAGCAGCGCACCGCCGCCGGTCAGCATCATGCCGCGATCGGCAATGTCGGCGCCGAGTTCGGGCGGGGTCTGCTCCAGCGCGTTCTTGACGGCCGAGACGATCTGGTTGAGCGGGTCGGTCAGCGCCTCCAGCACTTCGTTGCTGGAGATGGTGAAGCTGCGCGGCACGCCTTCGGAGAGGTTGCGGCCCTTGACTTCCATCTCACGCACTTCGGAGCCGGGGAAGGCCGAGCCGATGTTCTTCTTGATGGACTCTGCCGTGGGCTCGCCGATCAGCATGCCGTAGTTGCGGCGGATGTAACTGATGATGGCTTCGTCAAACTTGTCGCCACCCACGCGCACACTGCCCTTGTAGACCATGCCGCCCAGCGAGATCACGCCCACCTCGGTGGTGCCGCCGCCGATGTCCACGACCATGGAGCCGCTGGCTTCCGAGACGGGCAGGCCAGCGCCGATACCGGCGGCCATGGGTTCTTCAATCAGATACACCGCCGTTGCGCCTGCGGCCTCGGCCGCATCTTTAATAGCGCGGCGCTCGACCTGGGTGGAACCGCAGGGCACGCAGATGATGATGCGCGGGCTGGGGGTGAACAGCGTGCGCGGGTGCACCATCTTGATGAACTGCTTGATCATCTGCTCGGTGATCACGAAGTCGGCGATCACGCCATCCTTCATGGGCCGGATGGCTTCGATGTTGCCAGGCACCTTGCCCAGCATGGCCTTGGCTTCGTGGCCTACGGCCTGGATGACTTTCTTGCCGTGCGGCCCGCCTTCGTGGCGGATGGCGACGACAGAGGGCTCATCGAGCACAATGCCTTTGTCGCGGGCGAAGATGAGGGTGTTGGCTGTGCCAAGGTCAATGGCAAGGTCGGTGGAGAAGTACCGACGGAAGGCTCCGAACATTCAAGAATCCTCTCGGGCATAGCGCGCGCGTCGGCCTGCTATCGCCTGGTTTTGGGGGCTGTCTAGGGCTGTTTTCACGCAAATGACTCCTATTTTGGGAGCTTTGCGGCAAAGCCGGGATAATACCCCATCCCCTGTGAATAACTCCCCGTGGCCCAGCCCGGAGCACAGCTTTACTTCTGGTTTCTCTTGATTCTTCTCCCTATGGCACTGACCCCCCAGGACATCGGCCGCATTGCCAATCTGGCACGGCTTGAGCTGACACCCTCCGAAAGTGAGCGCATGCTCACACAGCTCAACGGCTTCTTTGACATCGTGGAACAGATGCGGGCTGTGGATACCTCGGGCCTCACGCCCCTGGCCCACCCCGTGGCCGCCATACAGGATGTGGCCCTGCGGCTGCGCGAAGACGTGGCCAGCGAGCCCAACCAGCGCGAAGCCAACCAAAAGAGCGCCCCCGCTGTCGAACGCGGCCTGTTCCTCGTGCCCAAAGTGATCGAGTGAGGCCCGCATGACAACCACAACCCACAAAGCCCTGCACGACCTCAGCGTGACCGAGCTGGCCGCTGGCCTGCAAAACAAGCAGTTTTCTGCCGTCGAAGCCGCCCGGCATTTTCTGGCCCGCGCCCAGGCACACCAGAATCTGGGCGCCTACGTGGCACTGAATGAAGACGCCACCCTGGCACAAGCGCAAGCCGCCGATGCACGCCTTGCTGCGGGCACCGCAGGCGCGCTGGAGGGCGTGCCGATTGCGCACAAGGACATTTTCGTCACCCGCAACTTCCCCAGCACCGCAGGCTCCAGGATGCTTGCGGGTTACCAGTCGCCGTTTGACGCCACCGTGGTCACCAAGCTGGCCGATGCGGGTGCCGTAACGCTGGGCAAGCTCAACTGCGACGAGTTCGCGATGGGCTCGTCCAACGAAAACTCGGCCGTGGCCCCCGTGGGCTTTGATGCCCCCGCCCCCGTGCGCAACCCCTGGGACACCGACCGCATCCCGGGCGGATCGTCCGGCGGCAGCGCTGTGGCCGTGGCCGCACGCCTGGCCCCGGCCGTCACCGGCACCGACACGGGCGGCTCCATCCGCCAGCCCGCCTCGTTCTGCGGTATCACCGGCATCAAGCCCACCTATGGCCGCGCCAGCCGCTACGGCATGATCGCTTTTGCCTCCAGCCTGGACCAGGCCGGCCCCATGGCCCGCAGCGCCGAGGATTGCGCGCTGCTGCTGTCGGCCATGTGCGGCCCTGACCCGGACCGCGACTCCACCTCGCTTGACGTGCCTGCCGAGAACTTCAGCGCGAAGCTGAACAACAGCATCGACGGCCTGCGCATCGGCATCCCGGCTGAATTTTTTGGCGACGGCCTGGCGCCCGACGTGCGCGCCGCCGTGGACGCTGCGCTCAAGGAATACGAAAAACTCGGCGCCAAACTGGTGCCCATCAGCTTGCCGCGCACCGAGTTGTCCATCCCGGTGTACTACATCATCGCGCCTGCCGAGGCCTCGTCCAACCTGAGCCGTTTCGACGGCGTGAAGTTCGGCCACCGCGCCAAGGACTACACCGATCTGGTGGACATGTACAAGAAAACCCGCGCCGAAGGCTTTGGCGACGAGGTCAAGCGCCGCATCATGATTGGCGCCTACGTGCTCTCGCACGGCTACTACGACGCCTACTACCTGCAGGCGCAAAAAATCCGCCGCATGATTGCCGACGACTTCCAGAACGCCTTCAAGAATTGCGACGTGATCGCCGGCCCCGTGGCCCCCACCGTGGCCTGGAAGCTGGGCGACCATGGCAACGACCCGCTGGCCGACTACCTGGCAGACATCTTCACCCTGCCCGGCTCGCTGGCCGGCCTGCCCGGCATGAGCGTGCCCGCTGGTTTTGGCGAAGGCGGCATGCCTGTGGGCCTGCAGCTCATTGGCAACTACTTCCAGGAAGCCCGCCTTCTGAACGCTGCGCACCGCCTGCAGCAAGCCACCGATTTCCACCTCCGCCGTCCGGAGGGTTTCTGACATGACCGCCAAACTGATCCACGGCTACGAGGTCGTCATCGGCTTCGAGACCCACACCCAACTCGCCACGCAGAGCAAAATCTTCAGCCGCGCGCCCACCGCCTTTGGCGCCGAGCCCAACACCCAGGCCTGCGCTGTGGACCTGGCCCTGCCCGGCACGCTGCCGGTGATGAACCGCGAAGCGGTGGTCTGCGCTATCAAATTAGGACTGGCTCTGGGCTCCCACATTGCGCCAGTGAGCATTTTTGCTCGTAAAAACTATTTCTACCCCGACCTGCCCAAGGGTTACCAGATCAGCCAGTTCGAGATCCCGGTGGTGCAAGGCGGCGAGGTCGAGTTCTTCTTGGGCGACGAGAAGAAGACCGTGCGGCTGGTGCGCGCTCACCTGGAAGAAGACGCAGGCAAGTCGCTGCACGAAGACTTCATTGGTCAAAGCGGCATCGACCTGAACCGCGCGGGCACACCGCTCCTGGAAATCGTGACCGAGCCCGATATGCGCTCGTCCGACGAGGCCGTGGCCTATGCCAAGGAGCTGCACAAGATCGTCACCTGGATCGGCATCTGCGACGGCAACATGCAAGAGGGCAGCTTCCGCTGCGACGCCAACGTGTCGGTGCGCAAGCCCGGCGCGCCCCTGGGCACGCGCCGCGAGATCAAGAACCTGAATAGCTTCAAGTTCATGCAGCAGGCCATCGACTACGAAATCCGCTGGCAGATCGAGCAGATTGAGGACGGCCACGCCATCCAGCAGGCCACCGTACTGTTCGACCCCGACACAGGCGAGACCCGTGCGATGCGCACCAAGGAGGACGCGGCCGACTACCGCTACTTCCCTGATCCCGACCTGCCTCCGCTACATATTTCAGAGCAGTGGGTGCAAGAGCAACGGGCGCTGATGGCCGAATTACCTCGCAGCATGGCCGCACGATTCGTCGCCGAGTACGGCCTGCCCGAGTACGACGCCACGACACTCACACAGAGCAAAGCCATGGCCGCCTACTTCGAGACAGCGGCCAAGGCCTGCGGCCAGGCCAAACTGGCCAGCAACTGGATCATGGGTGAGGTGTCGCGCCGCCTGAACATGGCCGAAACCGGCATCGAGCAAGCCCCGGTGTCCGCAGCCCAGTTGGCCACTCTGATTGCACGCATTGCCGATGGCACAGTCTCCAACAACGCGGCCAAGCAGGTGTTCGACGCTCTGTGGACCGGCGAGGGCCATGAGGTGGATGCCGTCATCGAAGCCAAGGGCCTCAAGCAGATGAACGACTCCGGCGCGCTGGAGAAAATCATCGACGAGGTCATCGCCGCCAACGCCGACAACGTGGCGCAGTTCCGTGCAGGCAAGGACAAGGCCTTCAACGCGCTGGTGGGCCAGATCATGAAAGCCAGCAAGGGCAAGGCCAACCCGACGCAGGTCAACGAGCTGCTGCGCGCAAAGCTGGCGGGCTGAGGCCAAGCGCAAAAAGAACGAAGGGGCCACGAGGCCCCTTTGTTCTTTTGTGACCCACCTTTTTCCTGCCCGCCTATACCCAGCAGCAGCCAGCAAACAAGCGGCTGTTAGCGTGTGCCTGGGGCCGGGGATGCAGCCTCGCTGGCGGGAGCCATGGCCGATGCTGGCAGGCGTTGCGCCTCCCACAGCTTGCGCAGATGGGCCAGTTCGGCGTCAAAGCGCTGGTGCACACGCCGTTTTTCCTGGTCTTGCCCCGCAATGAAGCGCTGCTGCTCGGCGATGCTGTCTTCGTTTTCGGCAATCCGGCGGCGCAGTGCCATGGGCGCCTTGTTGGGATCGCTCTTGTAGAACTCCATCTCCACGTCAAAGGCCTTGTGTTGCTGCTTGAGCTCGGCAATGCGTTTCTCGGCGGTGACGGTCACGTCATCGATCATCTGGATGGCCGCCGTGCGCTCCACGTCGTGGGTGGCCTTGTCGGGGTAGCGGGTGGTGAGCACGCGCTCGCGGCGCCGCTCTTCCAGGTCACGGCTGCGCGCCTCGGCCTCTTTACGGCGCTGAGCCTCCTGGGCGGCGCGTTCCTGCTCTGTGAGCGAGGGGCCGATCTGCCTGCGCACCGTGCCCGATGGGCTCAGTTCGCGCTGTTCACGGTCCAGACATTCGGCGATGGGGCGGTCTGCGGTCAGCCGCCGCCCATTGCGGTCCACACAGGTATAGATGCCGCTGGACGTACCCTGCGCCCACGCAAAATCGGCGGCCAGGGTGACCAACAGAACCCCGCCCATGAACCTCCACGCCGATTTGCTGCTCAAAGTTTTCTACCCCTCGTTAACACCATAACGCTGGCGGTAGGCCAGCACTTTCTCGTGGTGGGAGCGCATCACCTCGTCCCCATTACGCTCCAGATAGAGCAATAAGTCTGCCAGGCACGCAATAGCACACACCTGCATGCCCAATTGATTGCGCACGTACTGCACGGCACTGTGCGCCACGTCCTGACCATTCTCCGTGGCTTTTTCCTGCCGGTCCAGTGCAATGGCCACCGCATGGGGCGTGGCACCGGCTGCGCGAATGATGGCGATGGACTCGCGGGCGGCGGTTCCGGCAGACATCACGTCGTCCACGATAAGCACCCGACCCTGAAGCGGCGCCCCCACCAGCGTACCACCCTCGCCATGGTCCTTGGCCTCTTTGCGGTTGTAGGCAAAGGGCACGTTGCGCCCCAGCCGGGCCAGCTCCACCGCCACGGTGGCCGCCAGCGGAATGCCCTTGTACGCGGGGCCAAAGACCATGTCGAACTCGATGCCGCTGGCCAGCAGGGCTTTTGCATAGAATTCCGCCAACTGGCCGATCTTGCGGCCATCATCGAACAGGCCGGCATTGAAGAAATAGGGGCTCAGGCGCCCGGCCTTGGTCTTGAACTCGCCAAACCGCAGCACGCCCGACTCGACGGCAAAACGTACAAAATCCTGCGCCAGTTGGCCCTGCTCAGGGGCTTGCCCGCCAACATCCACCATGGGGAAATCCTTGTTCAAATTAACCAGCCTCAATCTCAATGGCATCCGCTCGGCCACCAGCAAAGGCGTGGAAAGCTGGATGGCAGCCACGCGGCCGGATTGTATTTGTGTGCAGGAAGTCAAGGCACAAGCGCCCGACATGGCCAACCGCTTTGAACGTCTGGCCGACCTGCAGGGCCACTTCCACTATGCCCAAAAAAAGGGCTATTCGGGCGTAGGCATTTACACCCGGCGCGAACCTTCAGACATAGTGATTGGCTATGGATCTGAAGAATTCGATGCAGAAGGCCGCTATGTCGAGCTGCGCTTTGACACACCGGCCCGCAAGCTGTCCATCATCAGCGCCTATTTTCCCAGCGGCTCCTCGGGCGAAGAACGCCAGCAAGCCAAGTTCCGCTTCCTCGCCGAGTTCCACCCCCAACTCATGCGCCTGAAGGCTGAGCGTGAATTCATCCTGTGTGGCGACATCAACATCGCGCACCAGCAAATCGACCTCAAGAACTGGCGCAGCAACCAGAAGAACAGCGGCTTTTTGCCTGAAGAACGGGCCTGGATGACAAAGTTGTTGCACACAACTGATGAAGGCGGCGGCATCATCGACGTCTACCGTCAGTTGCAACCCACAGCCACCGACACCGCCTACACCTGGTGGAGCAACCGCGGCCAGGCCTATGCCAACAACGTGGGCTGGCGGCTGGACTACCACCTGGCCACCCCAGCACTCGCGGCGCTGGCACGCACGGAGTCCATCTACAAGGACGTGAAATTCTCCGACCACGCGCCGATCACGGTGGACTACGAGTTCGGGCTGTGACCTGACGCGCCCTTCAGCAACACACCAACAAAAAGGGCTCCCAATAGGAGCCCAGTCTGCTTGGCATCAGTGCGGGGGTCTAAAAACACTCCCCATGGCAGCAGCACCCACGACCGTGAAATGCCACCACCATGGGAAGGCCCGCAACTGCGTCAATTCCTCAATTACATGATGGTGCCGATTTCGCCGTGAGGAATCTGGCCCGTGCGCACAGCCTCAGCAGCCAGGGCACGCACGGCAGAGCGGTCGGCTGTGGACGAGTAAGTCACCACGCGCGAACCTGCGGGTTCCATGTTGTGGGTGCGGGCTTCGACCACGGCTTCTGCGTTCACTTCAGCGCGGGTGCGGTTCGTCTCGAACTGCAGGGCAAATTGCGAACCATCGGCTTCATCAGCCAGGGCGCCAAAAGAAACGAAAGCAGTCACAGCAGCGACGGAGAGGAAACGTGCGGTCTTGTTCATGATGGAAATCCTTTGAAGTTAAAAAGCGTCTCAAAAAAGCCGGGGTAAAGAGAGTGAAAGCGACATGCTCATAACCACTTCACACCGGGTTCGGTGAGTCGCCTTGCGGGTTCGGCTCATCGATGGGTTGAACTTTACGCCGGTGAAGGGCAATGAAAAACCATTCAGTCACGAACTGACTGTTTCAGTTTTCGGAATAGTTGTACCTTGAGGGAGCATCACCCGCACTCCATTGGCATACTTCACGGAACACGCGAACAAATGGCCCACGGTCTGCGACCGCGCTCTGTGTACAAGAAGCCCTTTTCGTCCACCTCAACCCAACGCCCTGCCCGCATGCTCCGCTACCTCACCGTCCCCGTCACCGCGTTCCAGCAAAACTGCTCCCTCGTCTGGTGCGATGCCACTATGCAGGCTGCCGTGATCGACCCCGGCGGCGATCTGGATGTGCTGCAGGCCGAGGCCAAGCGCCTGGGCCTTGCGTTGGAACAGATCTGGCTCACCCACGCCCACATCGACCACGCAGGGGGGACGGGTGAGTTGGCGCAGCGGCTGTCCATTCCCATCGTCGGGCCCCACCCTGGCGACCAGTTCTGGATCGACGGCCTGCCACAACAAAGCGCGATGTTCGGCTTTCCGCCCGCGCAGCCCTTCACGCCCACACGCTGGCTGCACGATGGCGACCAAGTGCAGATCGGCAATGAAACCCTGAACGTGCGCCACTGCCCTGGACACACGCCGGGCCATGTGGTGTTCCATGCTCCACAGATCGACCGGGCCTTTGTGGGTGACGTGCTGTTTGCAGGCAGCATCGGCCGCACGGATTTCCCCCAGGGCAACCACCAAGACCTCATCGACAGCATCACCGGGCGCCTGTGGCCGATGGGGGATCAGACAGTGTTCATCCCCGGCCATGGGCCGGAGAGCACATTTGGGCGAGAGCGCAAGAGCAACCCCTACGTGGGCGGAACCTGAAACGCGCTCTGCTTTCTTGCTACTTCCTATCTGGTGGCCGTCTTCCCGAGCAAGGCCATGAGTCCCGTGGCCAAGGTGCCGCGCCAGTGCAGGTAGTCGTGCCCGGCAGCATATTCGCGGTGATGCACCGCATAGCCTTTGGCTCGCAGCACGTCGCGCAGGTGGCGCGTGGATTCGAGAATTCCCACCTGCTCTGCCCGGTTGCCTTCAAACAAACCGGCCTCCAGATAAAAGCGCACCGGCCGCAACGGCTGCCGCACGAATTCGCGCGTGAGCCACGAGGGCTCCTGCCCCTCGGCACTCCACCAAAAGGAGCCCGACTGGCTATAGACGTTGCCAAACCACTCGGGATGCTGCAGCCCTGCATAAGCCGCAGCCAGCCCGCCATAGCTGGCACCCGCCACCACCGTGCGGTCTGCGTCGGCAGCCACTCCCTGGCTTCGTGCCCAGGGCATGAGCTCCGTCGCCAAAAACCGCATGAACGCGGGGTTGGGCGGTAGTTCCTCGTTGCGCGCCTTGCGGCTGGGGTTACTGATCAGGATGGCCGCCGTGGGCGGCAATTCGCCAGCCGCGATCAGGTTGTCCAGAATGGTCGGCGTCGGGATCTCGTTTTGGTAGGCATCGCCATCGAACACCACCAAAAGGGCGTTACCTGCCGCGTCCGGCTGCCATCCAACCGGCCGATACAGCGTGACGTTCCGCGTATTGCCAAGCACCGTGCTGGAAACCCTGTGTCGGGCCACTACCCCTTGCGCGACGCCCTCTCGGGCCGCCACCCATTCCTGCGCCGGGGCTTGCGGCAGTTCCAGCACAGATTCGCCTGCGAATATGTCGATCGGCCGAGCGGGAAAACTGCGGGCGTTGAGCGGATCACGCTGCGCCGTGGCGACGATGGCGCGGCGGCGCACCGGTGCAGGGGCATTGAGCTCCGGCACGTCGGGGGCCAGCTTGTAGCCCAGCCGGGTATCGGGGGGTACACGGTAGCTGCGGTACCAAACATCGCTGCCCTCCAACCGGGCCATTGCATCATGGTTGCCTGAAGGCGCGCCGAACACCCAGGCGTTGCGCTGCGCGCCACGCCACAAGAAGGTAACCAGCACCGAGCCATCTGGCGCTGGGTGGGCGTCCGGCTCCACCAGCGGGGTGCCACGCTCACGCATCTCAGTCCAAAACGCTTCGGTGTCCGCTCCTCCACTGACCAGCGCCTGTTGCAAGGCCCGCAAACGGAGGCTTTCCAAGACATGGGGCGGCGGCACCTGGGCCGCACGGGGCACTACCTCACTCACGCGCAGGCTGTAGCCGCCCTCCACGGGAGCGCGCACCTCCAGCGCATACGGCGGATTGGCGCCCGCCACAAAGACAAAGTCCTGCGGGTTACCGACCCCGGTGGCCAGCACACGCTCACGCTGGCCCGCTGCGTTGACCAAAACCAGGCGCATGCGGTCCCCACCCAGGCTGCCACGCACCAGGTCGCCCGGCTGTGCGTCCAGTGGATGGGCACGGGCTGTCATCCGCGCAAGCACCCCCTCAGCCACACCGCCCATGGCAAGCGGCCCACCGGGTGGTGTGTCGGTGGCGGCATGCGCCTTCATCGTCAGGACCAGCGCGCCCACCAGGACACACGCAGCTCCCTTCGATAGCCAGCCCTTCTTTCCCGCCATCCAGCGCCCGGTGCCGCTGTGCATCAGAAGTCGAACGTGGCCGACAGGCGCACGGCGCGTGGAGCGCCCACGTTCACCCGGCCCGCGCCCCAGATACTTTCAAAGTACGCGCGGTTGGCGAGGTTGGTCACCGTGGCGCGCAGCACCACTGGCTGGGCGCCAAAGCGCGTGGCGTAGCGGGCGCCCACATCCACGGTGGTCCACGACGGCAGCTTCACGCTGTTGTCGCCTGTGAGCCACTGCGATCCCGTGTGGTTGACACGGCCGTTCACCGACAGGCCTTGCACGCCAGGGATGGCCCAGTCCGCGCCCAGGTTCAGCGTGAGCTTGGGCACGCCGAACTGCGCACGGCCTTGGTTCACACCCTTGTTGGTCTTGGTCTGATCCGCCTCTGTGTAGGCCACACCGCCCAGCAGTGTGAGGGCCGGGTTCAATTGGCCGAATACGTTCCACTCCACACCCCGGTTACGCTGTTCGCCATCGAGCACCTGGCGATTGTTGGCCTCGATGAGGGCGGGCTTGCTGATCTGGAACAGGCTCACGGTCTGCGTCAGGCTGCCGCTCACCCACTTCACGCCCACCTCCATCTGCTTGCTCTTGTAGGGCTTGAAGGTCTCGCCCTCATTGGCATAGGGTGCCTTCACGGTAGTGCCCGCGCTCAAGCCTTCCACGTAATTGCCGTACAGCGAAACGTTCTCGCCCCAGGGCTTGAACACGGCGCCCACCAAAGGCGTCACGGCGCTCTCCTTGTACTTGCTGAGTTTTTGCTCTACCTGCTGTGCACGCAGGCCCAGGGTGAGCTGCACCTTGTCATCGGCAAAGGACAAGGTATCAGCCACGCTCAGGGCCGTCATCACATCGTCGTTGTACTTGGTGAAGGTGGATGCAGCTGCCCCTGCAGGCATGGTGATCGGCGTGGGGTTGTAGATATTGCTGCGGATGGGCGCAGTGCCGTTGCCACGGCCGCCGCCTTCGTAGTTCATCAAGTTGGCGGCCAGGGTGAGCTTGTGCGCCACGGCGCCGGTGCTGAACTGGCCGCGCAGACCCAACTCAGCCGTGGTGGTGTCGTACTCGCCCCAGGAGTTGTAGGCCGTTCCCGTGGCATTGCCGGTGGCCGCATTGGCTGCCGTCCACACCGGGCGGGTGCCAAAAATAAAGCCGTCATAGCCATGCTGGGCCTTGCCTGCGGAAGCAAAAGCCGTCCAGCCCGCGTTGATCTTGGCCTGGCCACGCACGATGAGACCCTGCGTCTGCGTGTTGCTGTACACGCCTTCACCATAGAAGAAATTGGTGGAGCCATCGGGCGCCTTGGGCACCGTGGTCCAGCCGGTGATGATCGGCTGCATGGGTGAGCCCTTGCGCACCTTGTTCTTGAGCGAATAGGCATCGGCCTCCATGCTCCAGCCCTCGCCTTGGTAATCGAGCGCCAGGTGGCCAATCTCGCGTGCCTTGGTCTGATGGTCGAGCCAGGTCTCGCCGCCCGACACCACGCCGTTGACGCGCACACCCAGGCGCTTGTCCTCGCCGAACCGGCGCGCCACATCGGCGTGCACGCCCACATTCGACTTGGACGAATAGGTGGTGGTCACGCGCGTCAGCGGATCCTTGCCCGCGCGCTTGGGCACGAGGTTGATGGCGCCACCCACATCCCCCGTGGCCGGCATGCCCATCATCATGGCGCCAGGCCCCTTGAGCACTTCCACGCGCTCGAAAATCTCGGTGGGAGTGTTCTGCTCGGGCGCCAAGCCATAGACGCCATTGATGGCCATCGAACCGGCCAGTACACCAAAGCCACGGATGGTGAAGTTTTCAACAATGTGACCTTCGTTGGTCGTCGTGCGCACCGAAGGGTCGTTCTTGAGCACCGCGCCCACCGTCTGTGCCTGCTGGTCGGCAATGCCCTCGGCGGTGTAACCCGTGATGTTGAAGGGCGTGTCCATCACGCCCACATTGCCCAGCACGCCCAGGCGCGTGCCCTTGGCCACCTGGCCACCGGGCGCTGCGGCGGGCAGGCTTTCGGGTGTTTCAGCGGATGCGTTGACCGTCACCTCCTTGAGAGCCACGGTGGCAGCTGGGCTTTGCGCCAGGGCCGCACCGGCACCGGCCAGCAAGGTCCACGCGCAGGCTTGGGCGATCTGGCGCAGGGCAAAAGGATGTGCCGGTGAGGCACTCCGGGAAGGGCGGCGAGTATGCATAACGGTCCTGGAACAAAATTGAGATAGAGAGGATCCGGATCATCGAATTGCAAACAAGAATGAGTGCGATTCCATCAACAACACCCACAGAGGCCCAGAAAACGGCCGCACTCAGCGGGATAAGAGCAGGAATTTCGTGACCCGACGTGCCGATAGATAGCATCCGGCGTGGGTTCGATGATTCCACGCAGCTCCACGGCCTGTGTTTGCGCGGGCAACAAAGATGTTTGCCACGGCCCCGCTGGCAAATTCCTCAGAACGGCCCCGCTCTGCAGAGGCCGCGCCGTTAGCCGGGGGTTAACATGGTATTTGGCTAGCCACTGGAACAACCACGGTATGACAACAAAGAACAAGGCCCCCAGCGTGACGCGGCCCGCCTCAGAAGCACCGGTATCGGGCTTCGAGAAGGTGTTCGGCTTCCTGCGCGAGCAATTGCTCGATCGCCGGATCCGCAATGGCGATCGCCTGCTGCCCGAGCGTGAACTTGCCGAGCAGCTGGGTGTGAGCCGCCCGATCGTTCGCGAGGCCTTGCGGGCACTGTCGATGTTGGGGGTTGTGGAGATCCGCGAGCGCCTGGGCACGGTGGTGCGCCAGCCCGATATCTCGGTGCTGGGCGATGTCTTCGCTTTCTCGCTGGCGCAGACCGGCGATGCCATCGATGACGTCATGCAGGCGCGCGTCGCGCTGGAGTGCCAGGCGATCCGCCTGGCCTGTCAGCGGGCCACCAATGCAGACATCGATCGGCTCCGGGCCGCCCTGGATCTCATCGAGGCCACGGTGGACGACACCGCCAATGGTGGCTTGGCCGATTTCGACTTTCACTACGCCCTCGTGCGTGCCAGCAAGTCAGACACCATCGTGCAGATGTATGGGGCGATAGCAACGCTGCTGACGCGCTCGCACAAGGACCGCCGCAGGATCGTGGGGGACCACGACGAGTCGATGAAGCGTGCGGTGGTGGAGGACCATCGCCGTCTGCTGCAGGCCGTTGTTACGGGTGACGAGGATGCTGCTGACCAGGCATTGCGTGCCCATTTCAAGATCGGAGACAACCTGCGCCGACAGAAAGCGCTGGCTCCCAGTGGCAAAGCCATTCTCGGCAGGTCAGAGAAAGATCCTCTCTGAAAGCAAAGGCGATCAACACACTCCCGCCTCGAACGCTTCCACCTCAGCGCGTGACGGGATCGAGGCCTGAGCGCCGTGTCGTGTAACGCATAACGTTGCCGCCTTCACCGCATGGGCAAGGGCTTCGTCCATGCTCCGCCCTTCAACCCGCAGCGCGGCAAGCGCACCAATGAAGGTGTCGCCTGCAGCAGTGGTGTCCACGGCACGCACAGGAACAGCGGGCACGCTTCGGGTTCCGAGCGGGCCATGCCAAACCACGCCGTGTTCGCCCAGCGTAACGATGACATCCCGAGGCCCACGCCTGGTCAGCAGCGCGGCGGCTTCCGCGGCGTTTGAAGCGTCCACGTTGTTCAGGCCCGTCAGTACCTGGGCTTCGGTTTCGTTCACAACCAGAATATCGACCAGCGCCAGAAGCTCGGGCGGCAGCATCCGCGCCGGTGCAGGGTTCAACAGCACAGTGCAGCCCAGCGAGCGAGCGACCTGGGCTGCGCGAATGACTGCTGGCAGCGGTATCTCCAATTGCAGCAGCAGCAGGCCCGCTTCGCGCAGTGGAGTGCGCAAACCGTCAGCATCGGCTTCAGAGACTTCAGCGTTCGCCCCGCCCACGACGGCAATGCGGTTTTGCGCCGCATCGTCCACCGTGATCATCGCGATTCCACTGCTTCCCGAGCCAACCTGGACCGAGGAGGCATCCACGCCTTGCCTTTGGAGCGCACTCTTCAGGGCCACCCCGAAGTCATCGTCGCCGACACGACCGGCCATCACCACACGCGCGGCCTGGCGCGCACAGGCCACGGCCTGATTCGCCCCCTTGCCCCCTGGATTCATCAAGAACGACTCGGCCGCGACCGTCTCCCCGGCATGGGGTGCGCGCTCGACACGGACCACCAGGTCCATGTTGAGGCTACCGAAGACGACAACGGTGGGGCTTGTCACTTGAATGCCGCGTCCATCTGGTGCAGCTTATCGACCCGGCGACGGTAGTCCTCGCTGTCTTCAAACTGCGCAGAAAGAAATGACGCCACCAGGTCGTTGGCCAGCCAGGGGCCGACGATCTGCGCGCCAATGCACATCACGTTGACATCGTCGTGCTCGACGCTCTGGTGTGCCGAGTGAACGTCATGGCACACGGCGGCCCGAATGCCGCGCACCTTGTTCGCGGCGATCGCGGCACCAACGCCTGTGCCGCAGACCATGACGCCCCGCTCGGCTTCACCCGCCAGAACCTTTTGCGTGAGGGCGCGCGCGATGTCAGGAAAATCCACTGGCGCCGGCCCGTGGCTGCCCACGTCGACCACGTCGTGGCCCAGTTGCTTGATGTGGGCCATCACGTCGGCCTTGAGGGCCCAGCCAGCGTGGTCCGATCCGATAACTATTTTCATGTGTCTTTCATTCCTGATGGTTGTAGAAGAAGTCATGGCTGTTGTTGCATGGAAGCAGGGAGGTCCACGTTGTAGAACTTCTTGTAGATGGCGTTCAGCTTGCCGTTTTTGATGTTGGCTGCGATCCACTCGTTGAGCTTGGCCAACAGGCGAGGCTCGCCTTGCTTGATGCCGATGGCCAGATCGAAATTCTGGATCACGAACTTCGGCTCCCAGGGCTTTTGCGGGTTCTTCGCGGAGATCTGGTTCACCAGCGCCACAGAGGTGGCAACGATCTCGGCCTGGCCCGTGGCACCCGCAGTCACCATCGTGGCGTCATCGTCATAGCGCACGACCTTGAAGTCTTTCTCGGCCGCCATGGCGCTCAGTTTTGTGTCCTGCGTGGTGCCACGGGTCACCGTCACGCTACGGCCTTTCAGGTCAGGCCAGTCCTTGATCGCCAGATCCTGGCGCGCACCAAAGACGGATTGCAGGACTGCATAGGGCTTCGAAAAATCGATCACCTTGGCGCGGTCAGGCGTGACGGACAACGTGGAGATGATGATGTCGGCCTTGCCGGTGTTGACGTTGGGAATCCGCGTTGCACCCGTGGTCGGCACCCACTCGATCTGCATGCCCCAATCCTGCGCCAGCAGCTTGGCGGTCTCCACGTCAGAGCCCGTGGGCTGCATGCTCGAATCCATCATGGCGGCCGGCGGAACCGCCATATCGGTGGCGATGCGGATTTTTTTGGCTTTCAGAATGTCGTCGAGCAAATCTGCGTGGGCAGACAGCGCAGCAACGGCGAGGCCAGTCGCCACAAGGGCGGTGCGGATCATGGACATGGTTGTCTCCTTTGGGTTGGTGATGGGGGATGAAAAACAAGTGCCTAGAAGTCGCTCTGCACGAACTGCTTGAGCTCAGGGGTGCTGGGATGGGTGAGGATGTCGGCGCTACCGCGCTCATGCACGCGACCGTCGTGCATGAAGACCACTTGATGGGCCACGCGCCGGGCGAACGCCATTTCGTGCGTCACCATCACCATGGTCATTCCACCGGCAGCCAGCTCTTCGATCACCTTGAGGACTTCGCCCGTCAGCTCCGGGTCCAGCGCGGAAGTGACTTCGTCGAACAGCATCACCTTGGGTTGCATCGCCAGCGATCGTGCAATGGCCACCCGTTGCTGCTGGCCTCCGGAGAGTTGCTCCGGATATGCCTGCGCCTTGTCCGACAGGCCCACGCGCGCCAGCACCGTGTGCGCAAGCTCGCGGGCTTCGCCTCTTTTCAGGCCCTTGGCCACGCGGGGCGCCAGCATGATGTTCTCTTCGATGGAGAGGTGGGGAAAGAGGTTGTAGCTCTGGAAGACGATACCCACGTCGAGTCGCAAGGCCTTGAGGTCCACATTCGGGTCATCGACCCGGCGCCCGCACACTGTGATCTCGCCACTATCGACCTGCTCCAGGCGGTCGATGCAGCGCAGCGCCGTGCTCTTGCCAGACCCACTGCGGCCGATCAGGGCCGTGACCTCACCACGTTTTGCCTCCAGATCGACCCCGGCCAGCACCTTGTGATGGCCAAAGCTCTTGTGTACGTTGCGCAGAACGACAGCGGTTGCTTGTTCCATGGAAAAACTCCTCACGCGGGTGACGCGATTGATGGTTGCTCTGCGGCCAAGACAGCAGGGCCCCTCGTCCGCGCGCTGCGGCGCTCCAGCCGCTGGCTCCACTGCGAG
Source organism: Acidovorax sp. (assembly GCF_027492855.1). Lineage (GTDB taxonomy): Bacteria > Pseudomonadota > Gammaproteobacteria > Burkholderiales > Burkholderiaceae_C > Acidovorax. Next base: position 26,882 of record NZ_JAPUDY010000079.1, on the reverse strand, counting down.
AGCGGGTAGCACAGCGCGAAATAGATGACTCCGATGATCACAAAGACGAGGAACGGCTCGAACACGGAGTTGTTGATGATTTGCCCGGAGCGCGCCAGTTCGACAAAACCGACCACGGACGCCAACGAAGTGTTCTTCACGATCTGAACCATGAAGCCCACCGTGGGCGGCGTTGCGATGCGCACGGCCTGCGGAAGAATCACGAGCCGCATGCGCTGAATGCGCGTGAGGGCCAGGCACTCGGCCGCCTCCCACTGCGAACGCGGAACCGACTCGATGCAGCCGCGCCAGATCTCGCCCAGGTAGGCGGAGACGTAGATCGTCAGCGAGATCCCTGCGGCAGCCAGGGGCGATATCTTCAATCCGAGCGACGGCAGGCCGAAGAACGTCATGAAGAGGATGACGAGCAGCGGGGTTCCCTGCACAAGCTGCACATAGCCTGCGCTGGCGATTCGCACCGCCCTAGAGCGTGCAACACGGCACAGTGCGACAGCCAGCCCGAACAGGCCGCCCCCCGCAAAGGCGATCAGTGACAACCCAACGGTCCAGGCAGCGCCGTGCAGAAGAAATTGCAGATGGTTGGCGTTCAGTGCGGTTTCCATGGCGGCCTCACAGCGCAGTTCCCAGCCGACGGCGCCGGGGGAACAGAAAAAGGCCCAGACCCCAAAAACCTGCACGCATCAACATCGACAAAAGCACGTACACGGCGCCCACGAAGATGTATGTCTCAAAGGGCCTGTAGGTATCCGACTGCACGAAGTTCGCCACGGCCGTCAACTCTTCCGCCGAGATCTGCGAGCAGACGGAAGAGGCCAGCATCAGCAGAACGAACTGGCTCGTCAGCGCCGGGTACACACGCTCGAGCGCTGGCAGCAGCACCACATGCCAGTACACCTGGCGTCGACCCAGTGCGAGGCATTCAGCAGCTTCGATCTGGCCCTTGTGGATAGAGTCGAACCCTGCTCGCATGATCTCGGTGGTGTAGGCACCGACATTGATCGTCAGGGCCGTCAGCGCCACGGTGGTGGCCGAGAACTTCATGCCAGCGCTGGCCATGCCGAAGTACACGATGAAGATCTGCACCAACAACGGCGTGTTGCGGACCAGTTCGACATACGCCGTGCTCGCCTTGCGGGCCCAGCCCTGCTCGCTGCGGCGGGCCACGGCACAGAGCGCGCCGATGACGAAGCCAAGCGCTGTGGCACCGACCGACAAGCGCAGTGTCATGAGCGCGCCGTCGAGGAACATCGGCCAGCGCGCAAGCACCACGTCGAAGTCGAGCGTCATTTGCGGCCCTGCCCCGTCATGCGGTCATAGACGCGGAACAGCGCATGGTTGCCATTGCTTCCTTCGCCATGAGCGCGCGCATCGATGTACTGGGTGGTGACCAATGCCGTGGCAGGCAGCGGCACATTGCTTTCTTGCGCCTGCTGCGCGACGAGACGCAGGTCCTTGAGCATCAGATCGATGCGGAAACCTGCGGCTGCATCACCGGTGATCATGGCGGTGCCGAGCTTGTCCAGCATCCACGACGCCGCCGAGCCCCCCTGCAGCACGTTGCGCAACTGGTGAAGATCGACACCATTGGCACGGCCAAGGGCGATGGCTTCGCAGATCGCCTGGATGTTGATGCCACAAATCAGCTGGTTGCACAGCTTCACGGTCTGGCCTGCACCGCTGGTGCCAACGTGGGTGATCGTCGTGCCCATGGCGGCGAAGAAAGGCGTGGCCCGCTCAAAGGCCTCTGCATCGCCGCCAGCCATGATCGAAAGCGTGCCGTTCTTCGCACCGCCCGGCCCACCCGACACCGGCCCGTCAATGAAGGCCACCCCCTGCTTCGCGCAGTCGGCATGCATGCGGCGAACGGCACCCGGCGCGATGGTGCTCATGTCGATGATCAGGCGGCCCTGCGGCGGGTTCGCGAGCAGGCCGCCTTCACCGTAGATGACGGCCTCGACGTCGGGCGTATCGGGCAGCATGGTGATGACCACATCCGCCCCGGCAGCGGCCTCCGCCACCGTGCCAGCCGCATGCACACCGAACTGCGCAAGCGGCTGCACCGCTTCTGGATGCACGTCGTAGGCGGTGACTTGGTAGCCCTTTTGTGCAAGGTTGCGGGCCATTTCACGGCCCATGGTGCCAACGCCGATAAAACCGACCTGGCCGTTTTGACTGTGTTCGCTCACGATGTCATTTCCTTTCCGTTGGTGGTGGGCGGCCTGACGCTGGGGGCCAGTGCCTTCTGCCGCCGAAACTCGTTTCCGATCTTGAAATGGGCACGCAATGCCTGGTCTGCAGCGTCCTCGTCACCCGTAACAACGGCCTGCAGCAGACGGCGATGGTCCTCCACCACCGCACGCTTCATCGACTCGTCGTGGTCCCCCACGATCCTGCGGCGGTCCTTGTGCGAGCGCGTCAGCAGCGTTGCTATCGCCCCATACATCTGCACGATGGTGTCTGACTTGCTGGCACGCACGAGGGCGTAGTGAAAGTCGAAATCGGCCAAGCCACCATTGGCGGTGTCGTCCACCGTGGCCTCGATGAGATCCAGGGCGGCCCGGAGCCGATCGATGTCTGCATTGGTGGCCCGCTGACAGGCCAGGCGGATCGCCTGGCACTCCAGCGCGACGCGCGCCTGCATGACGTCATCGATGGCATCGCCGGTCTGCGCCAGCGAGAAAGCGAAGACATCGCCCAGCACCGAGATATCGGGCTGGCGCACCACCGTGCCCAGGCGCTCGCGGATCTCCACAACCCCCAACATCGACAGTGCCCGCAAGGCCTCGCGAACGATCGGGCGGCTCACACCCAGCTGCTCGGCAAGTTCACGCTCGGGCAGCAGGCGATCGCCATTGCGGATCCGGCGATCGAGCAATTGCTCGCGCAGGAAGCCGAACACCTTCTCGAAGCCCGATACCGGTGCTTCTGAGGCGGGCCGCGTCACGCTGGGGGCCTTGTTCTTTGTTGTCATACCGTGGTTTTACCAGCGGCTTACCAATACGTACTACAGGGAAATCCCGAACGGTCGGATCTGCACTTGCACGGTGGGCTGCGAGAAAGTGAACGGGTGCCAAGCCGGTGCGCTGGCAAAGACTGCGCCCTTAGTGGCAGCGAGTGGAATGAGGTCGGGCTTGGAATTGGGCGTGTTTGCGCCCCCAGCGCACGCAAACGAAGGTCGGCGAGCGAATGCATGCCAACCCGTGGAAGACACGGGTTGAAGCTCCCTCAAGCCCCTTTAGGAACGCGTCTACACTCCCAGAGGAGCTGCCATCACACCCTGGCGCGTGCCAGCTTGGGCGGCATGCCGAAGCGCTTGCGGTACGCGGTGGCGAAGTTGGCGGCGCTGTTGTAGCCCGCCACCAAAGCGGCCTGGCCCACAGTCAGGCCGTCCTGCTCCAGGGCGTGGCGGGCACGCTGCAGGCGGCTTTCGCGCACGAAGTCGAACACCGTGGTGCCGTACACCGCGCGGAAGTGGCGCTGCAGTGTGTTGGCGTTGGTGCCGGCCTGGCGCGCCAGTGCGTCGAGCGACAGGTCCATGGCGCCTTCGGTCTGTAAAAAGGCGTGCAGTGCCCGCATACGACGGTGCTCGTGGGGCAGCAGCCGCAGCGCCGTGGGGGCAGGGGCGGGTGCAGGCACGGGGGCGGGCGCGGGCCCCGGCGCGTGCTGTGCCAGGCTGCCCAGCGCCTCGCCCACCAGCTCCAGCGCGCGGCTTTCCATGTACAGATGCAGCAACAGGGGGGATAGGTCCGGCGCACGGGTGATCTGCTCGGCCAGCGCGGAAATACGCGCCGAAGGCTGCCAGTGGTGCATGGCCAGGTGTTGGCGACGAAAGGCTTCGATGGCATCTGAGGCTGCGGGCCCGGCCACCTGCTCCAGCCACTCACCGCCCAGGCCTACGCTCACGCGGCGCGCATACGCACCCTTGTGCGCATGGCGTTCAAAACGCTCGGGCTCGGCCACCGACACCAGCAGCGCTCGGGGCAGGCCGGGCTGGCCGGATGCACGGGCCGCATGGCCTGCGGCGCTGGACAGCGCCACGCGGCGCGGCCCATAGCTCACATCCACCGAGCCCTCCAGCAGCACAACGATGCGCAGGCCCGCGTCCATCTCGCCACTGGCGGTGAAGTCCTGCGCGTCGGATGCATCGTCGGCATGCAGGTGCAGGCCGGGGCGCAGCACGCGCAGGCGCTGCAGATGGCGCTGCAGCGACGCCTGCATGCCGTCCGACGCAGGAGCGGCAGACAGGACATTCAAGGGGCTGACGACAGACATGGGGAGACAAACAAACAGACAGACGAAAAGCAGGCGTGGCGGCAAAGAGGAGCGCGGGGTAGCCGAGGGGCCGGTGCACCACGAACAGTGCCCTGACCATGTCCACCGTTTACGCAAAGGTTTTTCTCTTCTTGGCAAACACGGCGGAAGCCCGCGCATGGGATGCTAGCAAGTTGTCATAATAAATGCAAATGATTCTCAATATTGCCATCGATGCAAACATCGCCATGGTCCGCCTCTTGCCACACCGTCCCTCATGCTGCTGACACGCCTTCGCTCCCTGGCCCCGCTGGCGGCCCTGTTCTGCGCCCTGCTTCTGGGCACCTCTTCGCCCCTGCATGCCCAGGGCACCACCCAAACCGTGACCGACCTGGCGGGCCGCACCGTCACCGTGCCCACCAAGGTGGACCGCATCCTGCTCGGCGAAGGCCGGTTGCTGCCCGCGCTGGGCGTGTTCGAGCGTGACAACGTGGCCCGCCGCCTGGTGGGCATGATGGGCGACTACGAAACCCTGGACGCTGCGGGCTATGCCCAGTGGCGCACCCGCTTTCCGCAGCTCGACAAGGTGCCGCGCGTGGGTCGCAACAGCAGTGGCAGCTTCAGCGACGAGCAGGCGATTGCACTGCGCCCGCAGCTCGCCATCCTGGGCTTGGCAGGTGGCCACGGCCCGAGCAAGAACGACCGCGAAACCCTGGGCCGCCTGGAGGCAGCGGGCGTGGCCGTGGTGTTCGTCGATTTTCGCCACGACCCGCTCAAAAACACGACGCGCAGCATGGAGCTGCTGGGCACCGTGCTGGGCAAGCGCAAGGAGGCCGAGGCCTTCAACACCTATTGGCGGGCGCAGTTGGAGCGCGTCGAGTCGCGCCTGCGCACCCTGCCCGCAAACACGCGCCACCCGAGCGTGTTCCTTGAAAACCGCGTGGGCCTGTCCGATGAATGCTGCACCACCATGGTGGGCCTGGTGGGCGTGCTGCTGGATGCCGCTGGCGCAGAGAACGTGGCGCGCGGCCGCATCCCTGGCGAGCACGGCACGCTGAACCCCGAGTTCCTGATCGCCACGCAGCCCCGGCTGTACATCGGCACCGGCATCGGCAGCATGGCCACGGCCGAAAAATCGCCCCTGCGCATCGTGCTGGGTGCCGACGCCACACCGGATGCGGCCCGCGCCTCGCTGCTGCGCGCCACGCAGCGCCGGGGCATTGCCCAGCTGCAGGCCGTGCAGCAGCCCGGCCGCGCACATGCCATCTGGCACCACTACTACAACTCGCCCTTCAACGTGGTGGCCGTGCAGGTGTTTGCCAAATGGCTGCACCCCGAGCTTTTCGCCGACCTGGACCCGCGCGCCACTCTGCAAACGATGTTCACCCAGTTCCAGCCGATCCCGCTGACGGGTGTGTACTGGACCAGTCTCTGATGCCCACCCCCACAACGCCCAGCGGCCCGCGCCGCCGCGCGCTGCTGGCGGCGTGGGGCGCAACAAGCCTCGGGTTGGTGGGGTGCGCAGCCACGGCCACTGCACCACCGCAGGCTTTGTGGCTGCGGGCGCCCGCTGCCCGCCTGCCCGGCACGCACCAATTCGACCTGCGCGACCCGGCCAGCGGACACACCTGGCGCATCTGGGTGCAACAGCCTGCAGGCCCCGCGCCCGCCACAGGTCATCCGGTGTTGTACCTGCTGGACGGCAACGCCGCCTTTGCACTGGCAGCCCAACTGGCCCGCAACAGCGCGGGGCGGCCCGGTGACATGGGCATGGACAGCGCCATCGTGGTCGGCATCGGCCACCCCGGCGATGCGGTGATTCACCCCGCCGAACGCCAGCGCGATTACACACCGCCCACCCCCGGCCGCGCGGCCACGCCCGAAGCGGGCGGCGCAGATATCCTGCTCGACTTCATCGCCCGCGAGCTGCAGCCGCGCGTGGCCCAGGTCTTTGCCACCGACCCAGAGCGCCAGACGCTGAGCGGGCATTCGTTCGGCGGCCTGCTGGTGCTGCATGCGCTGTTCACGCGCCCCGCGCAATTCACGCGGTACGCCGCCACCAGCCCCTCGGTGTGGTGGAACGGCGCGCAGCTCTTGCAGACGGCCCACCAGTTCACGCAGGCCCATGCCACGGCACCGCGCCCCTTCAAGGCGCGGCTGCAATTGCGCGTGGGCAGCCTGGAGCAAGCCCAGGCCGCCCCCACCGCAGCGCGCGCCGCTGTGCAGGCCGAACGCCGCATGATCGAACACACCCAGGCGCTGGCCGACCAACTGCGCGCATTGCAGTGGCCCGAGCTGCGCGTAGACATGGCCATGCTGCCCGGCCTGGACCACGGCGGCGCCATGGCACCCGGCCTGATCGATGCGTTGGCGCTGGCCCAGCAGCCCCGCTGGTAGTTTTCAGAGAAAACCGCCACCGCCCCTGGAACCCTTTTCGCACCGTGCGTGCACTGCCCCTGAATGGCCTTGTTGAACACCTCCCCCTCTGCCGCCACCGGCCCGCTCGCGCAGCGCTACCGGCATTTCGTGCGCCGACGCCTGTTGCTGCTGGCAGTGCTGCTGGCCGTTTTGTGCGCCAGCGTGGTGGCCGACATTGCGCTCGGTCCTTCCACCTTCGCATTTGCTGACGTGCTGCGCGGCCTGTTCGCGCCCAACGCGTTGCCGCAGGCGCAGCAGGTCATCCTGTGGGAAGTGCGCCTACCGTATGCCGTGATGGCCGTGCTGGTGGGTGCCAGCCTGGGCCTGGCGGGCGCCGAGATGCAGACCGCGCTGAACAACCCGCTGGCCAGCCCGTTCACCCTGGGTGTGTCGGCCGCCGCCGCTGTGGGCGCATCGGCCGCCGTGGTCAGCGGCTTCACGCTCATAGCCTGGGGCGAGAACATGGCCGTGCCACTGTGTGCCTTTGTGGGCGCGGCCTGCGCCACGGCGCTGATCCAGTTGCTGGCCTGGCGCCAGGGCGCCACAGTGGACACCGTGGTGCTGTTCGGCATAGCACTCTTGTTCAGCTTTGAGGCCCTGCTGTGGCTGCTGCAGTTCATCGCCGACAGCAACGCGCTGCAGCAGATCGTGTTCTGGACCATGGGCAGCCTGGGCCGCGCCACCTGGACCAAGATCGGCATCGTGGGCACGGTGTTGTTGCTCTGCCTGCTGTGGTCGGCACGCCAGGCCTGGGCGCTCACGGCGCTACGCGCGGGCGAGGACCAGGCGCGCAGCTTCGGCATCAGCGTGGAGCGGTTGCGCCTGGTGACGCTTTTGCGCGTGAGCCTGCTGGCCGCCACCGCGCTGTCGTTCGTGGGCACCATCGGCTTCGTCGGCCTGGTGGGGCCGCACATCGCACGCATGCTGCTGGGCGAGGACCACCGCTACTACCTGCCGGGCAGCGCGCTGGCCGGGGCGCTGATGCTGTCGCTCGCCTCCATCCTGAGCAAAGCGCTGGTGCCCGGCGTGGTGCTGCCGATTGGCATCATCACCGCGCTGGTGGGCGTGCCGCTGTTCATGGTGCTCGTTCTCCGTCAACGGAGGGCTGCATGATGGAGCGCAGCGGTTTTGCCCTCGAACAACTCACCGCAGGCTACCCCGGCCGGCCCGTGCTGCAGGGTGTGACCCTGCCCGGCGTGCCCGCTGGCACGCTGATGGCGGTGGTGGGGCCCAATGCCGTGGGCAAGTCCACCCTGCTCAAGGCCGTGGCCGGGCTGCGGCCCGCGCAGGGCCGCGTGTGGCTGGAAGGCACCGACCTGACCACGCTGCCCCCGCGTGAGCGCCTGCGCCGCGTGGGCTACCTGCCCCAGGCGCTGCCGCAGAGCACCTCGCTCGTGGCCTACGAAACCTGGCAGAGCGCGCTGCGCGCCAGCCGCAGCGAATGGAGCACCGCCCAGCGCGAGGCAGCCATCGAGGCGGTAGTGGCCGCGCTGGGCCTGCAGGCGCTGGCGCTGCGGCGGCTGGATGAACTCTCGGGCGGGCAGCGCCAGATGGTGGGCCTGGCCCAGGTCATCGTGCGTGCGCCGCGCCTGTTGCTGCTGGACGAGCCCACCAGCGCGCTCGACCTGCGCTGGCAACTGCAGGTGCTGCAGGCCGTGCGCACTATGGTGCAGCAGCAGGGCGCCATCGGCCTGGTGGCCGTGCACGACCTGAACCTGGCGCTGCGCTTTTGCCAGCATGTACTGGTGCTGGGCGGTGGCGGTGTGCTGGCGGCGGGCGACCCCGCCGAGGTGCTCACCCCCGCGCTGCTGCAGCGCGCCTACGGCGTGCAGGCGCGGGTGGAGCGCTGCTCGCAAGGCAACCTGCTGGTGCTGGCCGATACGGCACTGCCGCTGTCCACCCCCTTCTCTCCCACAACAACACACTCCCACCCATGATGCGACGCCAGGGCCAGGTGCCCACGCCCGACGCCAGCCGCTACCTGCAGCGCCTGTGCTACCACTTCACCCGCAAGATCACGGTGACCTACGACGAGCACCGGGGCGAGGCCCAGTTCCCCTGGGGCCTGTGCGTGCTGCGTGCCGACGATGCGGCGCTGCACTTCGACTGCAGCGCCGAAGACGACGCCAGCCTGGCACGCGTGCAGCTCGCCATCGACTCGCACGTAGAGCTGTTTTCGCGCAAGAACCCCATGGCCGTGGATTGGCAGCCGGTGCAGGCGGCATAGCAGCCCACAGCGGGCGGACGGCAGGCCTGCGCCATTGCGCAGCGGCGCAAAATCAGAGCGTTTTTGGCGTCTAGCGCTTAATCAATAAGCGCTAGTAGCTATGTTTTTTATAGCAAATGCAGTGACAATCGTCACCCATTGCGCCGAGCCGCCTCGTACAGGCCCTGCACCTTGGGCACGTTTTGCTCCAGCTCCTTGATGCGCGCAGGCCCCGAGGGGTGGGTGGACAAAAAGGCCAGGCCGCCTTGTTTGCTGCCGGTGGCGTTGCCCATCTTCTGCCAAAGGCTCACGGCGGCAGCCGGTTGGTAGCCTGCGCGCGCGGCCAGCTCCAGCCCCACCAGGTCGGCATCACTCTCATCCGAGCGGCTGAACTGCAGCGTGAGCAGTTGCCCACCCAGCCCGGCAGCCGCCTGGCCCAGGTCGCCCAGGCCCAGCAACTGCGAGCCCAGGCGCAGGGCCAGGTTCGTGCCCTGTGTTTTGGCCAGGCGCTCGCGCGCATGCTCGCGCAGCGCATGGGCCATTTCGTGGCCCATGATCATCGCGGCCTCGTCGTCAGTGAGCTTGAGCTGGTCGAGGATGCCGGTGTAGAACGCGATCTTTCCGCCAGGCATACAAAAGGCGTTGATCTGCGAGCTGCCGATGAGGTTGACCTCCCAGCGCCACTGTTTGGCGCGGTCGTTCCAGGGCGCGGTGTGGGGGATCAGGCGCCGGGCGATGGCGTGCAGGCGCTGCAGCTGCGGGTTCCCCTCGGGGGCGAGCGCGCGCTTGGCCCTGGCCTGCTCCAGCATCTGCTGGTATTGCTGCGCAGCGGAGTTCTCCAGCGTTTCCGCCGGTATCAGTTTGCGCAGGCTGGATGAAGACCCGACATCCACCTGCGCCAGCACCGGCGCGGCGGCACTGGCACCCGCGGCAAGCAGGAATGCACGGCGCGCCGACCATGGAGATGAAGGCGCAGCGGAAGGAGAGGGGCAGAACAGGCACATGCAGGAATAATAGACAAAAACCTCCCGGCGCTCATGTCAGACACTTCAGACACTTCCTCCCAGCCCCCCCGCCCCTCCTGGCTTCAGACGCTGCGCGTATACCTGGAGCCCGCCAGCCTGCGCATGCTGACATTGGGCTTCTCAGCCGGGCTGCCGCTGCTCTTGGTGCTGGGCACGCTCTCGTTTCGCCTGCGCGAGGCGGGCATCGACCGCAGCACCATTGGTTACCTGAGCTGGGTGGGCCTGGCCTATGGCTTCAAATGGGTGTGGGCACCGCTGGTGGACCGCCTGCCCATCCCGCTGCTCACGCGGGCACTGGGGCGCCGCCGCAGTTGGCTGCTGCTATCGCAGGCGCTGGTGGTGGGCGGACTCATCGGCATGGCGCTGGCCGACCCGCGCCAAACGCTCGGGCCCATCGTGTGGTGCGCACTGGCCGTGGCATTCGGATCGGCCACGCAAGACATCGCACTCGATGCCTTCCGCATCGAATCGGCCGATGCCAACCACCAGGCGGCGCTCGCCGCCTCGTACCAAACGGGCTACCGCCTGGCGATGATCTGGGCCGGTGCGGGCGTGCTGTGGATTGCGGCACGCTCCGAAGTGGCAAGCCTGACCGCAACCTATCAGAACAACGCATGGCAGACGGCCTACCTCGTGATGGCCGCATCCATGCTGGTTGGCACGCTCTCTGCCCTGTTTTCTAAAGAGCCCATACCACGCGATATGGCCCTCGAAAAAGAGCGCTTGGCCGCATCCGCCGACGTGTTCAAGGAACAAGGCATGCGTTTTACATGGCCGCTGGCGATTGCCGCACTGGGCGTGGCGGGCCTGCTGGGTTGCATGGTCCAGCTGGCCATCTCCACGCTTTCGCCCATGGCACCCATCGGCTTCGGCATACTGACCATCGCGGGCTTTGTGGGGCTCGACCAATCCTGGGGACGACGCACGCTGATTCGCATTCCCGTTCACCGGACGGTGGCACCAGTACTGGCGTGGCTGCATCAAGCCGTATTCGAGCCCTTTGCCGACTTTGTGCACAGGTACCGTCGCCAAGCGGCACTGATCCTGGCGCTGATCGCCGTCTACCGCATCAGCGACGTGGTGATGGGCATCATGGCCAACCCGTTCTACGTGGACATGGGCTACACCAAGGACGAGGTGGCCGCCGTAACCAAGGTGTACGGCGTGATCATGACGCTGGCCGGGGCCTTCGTGGGCGGCGTGTTGTCCATGCGTTTTGGCGTGATGCGCATCCTGATGCTGGGCGCCATCCTGAGCGCCGCCAGCAACCTGCTGTTCGCATGGCTGGCGGGCCACGGGCATGATGTGACGGCGCTCATCGCCGTGGTGTCGGCCGACAACCTGGCCAGCGGCATCGCATCGGCCGCGTTCATCGCCTACCTGTCGAGCCTGACCAACGTGAGCTATTCAGCCACGCAGTACGCGCTGTTCAGCTCCATGATGCTGCTGTTGCCCAAATTCATCGCGGGCTTCTCGGGCGACTTCGTGGACGCGTTTGGCTACGCACAGTTCTTCACCTCGACGGCGCTGCTGGGGCTGCCGGTGCTGGTGCTGGTGTGGTTGGCGTCCAAGGTAAAAACAGGATCTAGCGCTTGACTATCAAGCGCAAACTGCTATCGAAATAGCAGCAATTTTTTTCCCTGTCACCCGCAACGGTTTACCGTAACTTTACGGAGGCTTCAACACGGGGAGACGCTCTGCCAAGACCATGGTGGCCTGATTCCCCGAACTACACTGCCCCATGAGCTCGCAACTGCTGATGATCGAAGACGATGCCCGCCTCGCGCAGATGGTGGGTGAGTACCTGGGCCAGTCGGGTCTGCAGGTGACGCACTGCGCGGACGGCAAGAGCGGCCTGGTGCAGTTGCAGGGGCCGGACGCCGGACCGCTGCCCGATCTGGTGATCCTGGACCTCATGCTGCCCGACATGGACGGCCTGGAGGTGTGTCGGCGCATCCGCTCGCTGCAAGGCGGTGCCGCCCAGGTGCCCGTGCTCATGCTCACCGCCAAGGGCGACCCCATGGACCGCATCATCGGCCTGGAGCTGGGCGCCGACGACTACCTGCCCAAGCCCTTCGAGCCGCGCGAGCTGCTAGCCCGCATCCGCGCCATCCTGCGCCGCCGCACCGACGGTGGCAACGCGGCGGCGGCCACCCAGGTGCTGCGCTTCGGCACGCTGGAGATCGACCGCGACGCGCGCACCGTGACGGTGGGCGGCGAGCTGGCCGACCTCACCTCCTACCAGTTCGACCTGCTGGTGGCGCTGGCCGAGCGCGCGGGCCGCGTGCTCACGCGCGACCAGATCATGGAGGCCGTGCGCGGCCGCGAGCTGGAGGCGTTTGACCGCTCCATCGATGTGCACATGGGCCGCATCCGCGCCGCCATCGAGGCCGACGCCAAGAACCCGCGCCGCATCCTCACGGTGCGTGGCGTGGGCTATGTTTTCGCCAAGCAGCAAGACTGACGGGTCCCCGGCGAAGGATGTCCCTCTCCACCCCCTTTTCACGCCGCCTGTACCTGCGCATCTGGCTGGCCGTGGTCGGCGGCATCGCGGTGCTCACGCTCACCGTGGGCTGGGCCTGGCGCATGGCCGAGGAGCAGAAGGCGCTGAACAACCAACCGTTCGTGCCGCCCTCGCGCGAGATGGTGCTGCGCGACCCCGATGGCAAGCTGCTGCTGCACGGCATGGCCACGCGCCAACCCGGTGACCCCGGTGAAGGCGCCGAATTCCGCATCGAAACCGACTCCGGCCAAGCCTTCACCCTGCAGATGGCGCCCCGCCAGCCACGGGGTGAACGCAGTGGCGGCGGCGGCGGCGGCAAGCCCGGACTGGGCCGGGGCGATGCCGCATTCTGGACGCGCCCGCCCTTTGGTTTCTTGTGGCTGCTGGGTATCGTCGGCCTGGCCGTGGCCGCCGGGGTCTATCCCATCATCCGGCGCCTCACGCAGCGGCTGGAGGCGCTGCAACGCAGCGTGCAAAAATTTGGCGAAGGCGATTTGTCGGTGCGTGTGCCCGAGCAGGGGCAAGACGAAGTGGCCGACCTGGCTCGCCAGTTCAACGCCGCTGCCGAGCGTGTAGAAACCCTTGTCAAGTCGCACAAATCGCTGCTGGCCAATGCCTCGCACGAGCTGCGCTCGCCGCTCACGCGCATCCGCATGGGGTTGGAGCTGATGGGCGGGCAGCAACCCTCGCCCGCGTTCCGCACGGAGATTTTGCGCAACATCGCCGAACTGGACCAATTGGTGGACGAGATCCTGCTGGCCAGCCGCCTCGATGCACGCGAGGCCGATGTGGGCACGGTGGAGCTGGTGGACCTGATCGGCCTGGCCGCCGAGGAATGCGCCCGCGTGGACGCCGACCTGGACGTGAGCGCCAGCCCCGACTCGCTGGAGGTGCGCGGTGTGGCCAAGCTGCTGCGCCGTGCCATCCGCAATCTGCTGGAAAACGCGCGCCGCTACAGTACCGGCGAGATCACCGTCACCGTGCACCGCCGCCAAGGGCGTGCCGAGGTGCGCGTCTGCGACCACGGCCCCGGTGTGCCGCCAGGCCAGCGCGAGCGCATTTTCGAGCCCTTTTACCGCCTGCCGGGCGCCAGCGAGCGCGCGGGCGGCGTGGGCCTGGGCCTGTCGCTGGTGCGCTCGATTGCCGGGCGCCACCAGGGCACCGTGCACTGCGAAGACCGGCCCGATGGCGCGAGCGGTGCGTGTTTTGTGCTGGCCCTGCCGCTGGCACCCACACCGGCGGCGGTGCAGCCGCCCCACTAGCAGCGACAACGCCCGGCTGTCAGCGCGCCGCCAAGGGCCAACGCCAGGCCATGGCCGCATACAACACGGCCCCCACCACCAGCGCCGCAGCGGCCACGGCCAGCCCGTAGACGAAACCCTGGCCCGGCGTGGCCGTGTGGTGCAGCATCCACGCCACCATGGGTGGGCCCACGATCTGGCCGATGCCATATGCGGCCGTGAGCAAGCCAGGAAAGCTGTCGCCCGCCGCAGGCCACACCCGCCGCGCCTCCTGCAAGGCATAGAACGTGATGGCCGTGAACGGCAGGCCCAGCAACAGGCTGCCCAGCGCAAAACCCAAAGGCCCCGGCCACACCAGGCTGAGCGCGATGGCACCCGCCTGCACCCCATAGGCCGCCATCAACAGCCAGCGCCGGTCCCACGCGGCGGGGGTGCGGGTGGACAGCAGCGCCCCCAGCGCCACGCCCGCGCCGAACAGCGGCCAGAACAGGTCCGGCCAGGGCGATCCGGCGGGCAGCGCCGCGCGCGCAATCACGGGTAAAAAAGTGGCCGTGACGATGTAGCCCAGCCCTGCGAGCCCATAGGCCAGCGTCAACCCCGTGCGCGCCAACGGCCCGTGGCCGGGCAGCGCAAGGCCCGCGGCATGCGCGGTGGCCGCCGAGGCAGGTTGGGCCACGCCCTGCAACACCGGCCAGACGGCGGCGCACAGCCCCACGCTCATCAGGCCGAACACGGCCCAGCCTGCCGCCGCAGGCCACTGCAGGGCCACCATGGCGCTGGCCGACAGGCCGGTGAGCACGATGCCCAGCCCCGGTCCGCAAAAAATCAGCCCGCCCAGCGCGGGCTGGCCCAGCGCCACCAGCCGCACCATGCACCACACCGAGACGTTGAGGAACACCATCGCGCTGGCCACCCCTGCCGCAAAGCGCAGCGCAGGCCAGGTGTCCGGCAGCGGAAGCGCCATGCCCAACGTGAGCAGCACCGTGGCCGCCAGCCCCCAGCGCGCCAACCGCGCCGCATGCCACCGCTGCCGTGCGCGGGGCGCCACCCACGGCAGCGCCATGCAGGCCAGCGCACCGATCAGGTAGCCCAGGTAGTTGGCCGTGGCCAGCCAACTGCCCCCGGCCAGCGTGATCACGCCGTCGTGCAGCATCATCGGTAGCAGCGGCGTGAAGGCAAAACGCCCGATGCCCATGGCCACCGCCAGCGCCGCCATGCCCGCCAGCGCCACGGCCAGCGGCTGGTCGGACAAGGCTGTGGTGGCGGCGGGAGCATGCGGGGCAGTTTGCGATTCCATGGCGGCATTTTCCGGTCTATGATTCTTTTTAGAGATTTATTTTTATTAAATCATCTCACAAAGAGAACAATCATGGACCTTGCTGCACTGGAAATCTTCCGCGCCGTTGCCCAGGAAGGCAGCGTGACCCGCGCTGCCGAGCGGTTGGGCCGCGTGCAGTCGAACGTGACCACGCGCGTGCAGCAACTGGAGGAGCAATTGGGCGCCACGCTGTTCCTGCGCGAGGGCAAGCGCATGGTGACCACGCCCGCCGGTGAGTCGCTGCGCGGCTATGCCGACCGCCTGCTGGCGCTGGCCGAAGAAGCGCGCCAGTCGGTGCACCCCGGCCAGCCCGCTGGCCGCCTGCGCCTGGGCGCGATGGAAAGCACCGCCGCCGCGCGCCTGCCGCAGCCGCTGGCACGCTTGCACGCGCAATGGCCGGGGCTGGTGCTGGATCTGAGCACCGCGCCCTCACGCCAATTGGTGGAACAGGTGCTGTCCCACACCATCGACTGCGCCCTGGTCGCCTGGCCGCCCCCTGGCGTGGATGCCGACGCGCCGGTGGAGCGCACCGCCGTGTTCACAGAATCCCTTCTGCTGGCCCTGCCCGCCAACCACCCGCCCGTGCACACCCCCCAAGACCTGCAACTGGACACGCTGGCCGCTTTCGGCAACGGCTGCACCTACCGCCGCATGGGCGAGTCCTTCATGCAGCAAAAGAGCGGCACGCCACCGCAGGTGCTGGAGCTGGCCTCGTACCACGCCATCCTGGCCTGTGTGGCGGCCGGGCGCTGCGCGGGCGTGGTGCCGCAGGCCGTCATCGACCTGATGCGCGAGCCCCCGGCCCTGCG
This sequence comes from Acidovorax sp., assembly GCF_027492855.1. GTDB lineage: Bacteria > Pseudomonadota > Gammaproteobacteria > Burkholderiales > Burkholderiaceae_C > Acidovorax. The sequence goes on along the minus strand of NZ_JAPUDY010000079.1, from coordinate 11,111 downwards.
CCTGGTGCCGCTGACGACCTGCGGCACCGTGCTGGTGCAACGGCGCGGCTACCAGTCGCCCGCGCTGGAGGCGCTGCTGGCGGCACTGCAGGCCAGCGCAGCACCCCGCCCATCCCGTTCCATTGCCTGACAGGAGTTCCTGATGCTTTCTTCTTCCCCGATCACCGCCCGCCTCGGCCTTGCGCTCCCCATCGTCCAAGGCCCCATGACCGGCTCCGACACGCCCGCACTGGCCGCCGCCGTGTCCCAGGCCGGGGGCCTGGGCATGCTGGGCTGCGGCATGCGCTCGCCCGCTGCCATGACCGAAGCGGCTGCCGAAGTACGGCGGCGCACCGACAAGCCCTTTGGCATGAACCTGTTCGTGCAAACCACGCCCACACCCGACGAAGCCACGGTGTTGGCCGCGCTGCAGCGCCTGGCGCCGCTCTATGCCGAGTTTGGCCTGGTGCCCGAGCGGCCCGCGCAGTGGTGCGAGGACTTCGCCGCACAGTTCGAGGCCCTCGTGGCCGCGCGGCCCACGGTGGCCAGCTTTACCTTCGGCATCCTCTCGGCTGCGCAGGTGGCGCGGCTGCAGGCAGCGGGGAGCTATGTCATCGGCACCGCCACCACGGTGGCCGAGGCCCGCGCCTGGGCCGCCGTGGGGGCGGATGCGGTCTGCGCCTCGGGCATGGAATCCGGCGGGCACCGGGGCACCTTCTTGTCGCCCGGCCACGACGCGCCGCCGCCCGGCGGGCCGTCGGTGGACGACTTCGAGGCCAGCATGGTGGGCACGCTGACGCTGGTGCGGCAATGCGCCGACGCGCTGTCCATCCCTGTGATCGCGGCGGGCGGCATCATGGACGGGCGCGGCATTGCGGGCGCGCTGGCCCTGGGCGCCCAGGCGGTGCAGATGGGCACGGCCTTTCTGGCTTGCCCCGAGTCGGGCATCGGCCCGGCCTACCGCACAGCGCTGACCCAGGCCGGGGCCACCGACACCCGCACCACGCGCATCTTTTCGGGCCGGCCGGCGCGCGGCATCGTGAACACCATGATGGACCGGCTGCGGGCCGACGAGCGCACCGTGCCGCCCTACCCCATTCAGAACGCCCTGACGGGCGCGCTGCGCCGCGCAGCGGCCCAGGCGGGCCGGGCCGACCACCTGTCGCTGTGGGCGGGCCAGGGCGTGGCCCAGGTGCGACCGCTGCCTGCGGCCGAGCTGATGGCGGTGCTGGAGCAGGAGCTGCAGGCAGCCAGCGCCTGAAGATTGCTATATCTTTGATAGCTGCTTGCGCTTATCCATCCGGCGCAAACGGCCATTTTCATCACAACCCAGGGCCCTGCCCTGTCAGTTCTTCCAGGGCAGTTCGCGCGCGGGGCCCTGGATGACCGGTGCCTGCGCATTCAGGGTTTCGCCCGCCAGCACGCGCTCATACATGCGCAGGTAGTTGCGCGCCATGCGCTCGGCGCCAAAGTGCTCAACCACATGCGCGTGGCAAGCGCGGGGGTCGAAGTGGTTGCCCTGCACAGCCTCGGCCAGCACGCTCGCCTCGACCGACAGCACGCCGCAGTGCACCGGCACCAGCTCGGGCAGCGCGCCGTAGGGCGTGGAAAACACGGGGCAGCCGAAATACAGGCTCTCGATCACCGCCAGGCCAAAAGGCTCATGCCAGCGCACAGGAAAGATCAGTCCGCGCGAGGCGTTGAGCAGGCTGGTCTTCTGCGTGCCGCCCACCATGCCGTGGAAGTGGATCTTGCGCGACAAGGTCCAGCGGAAACCGCGCTTGAAGTTGATGCGGTCACCGCCCAACACATCCAGCTCCACCCCCGCCAGCTTGGCCACACGGATGGCGCCGCGCACGTTCTTCACACCCCAGGCCGCCTTGCCCAGGAAGTGGTAGTGCGGGCGCGACCGGTTGAAATCCACCGGACCGTAGCCGCTCCAGTCCAGGCCGTTATAGACAAACTCGGTAGAGCCGTAGCGCGCCGCATGGTCGCGCGAGAGGAACACCGTGTTGCGCGGCAGCGGCTTGGGCTTGCGCGCGTTGCCGTGTTCGGTCACGAGGTAGGGTTTGGTCAGCTCGGTGCGCGGGTTGAACTGGAAATGCGTGATGTCCACATCGGCCGGAATCTGCTTCTCCCAGGGCGCATCGGGCCGGATGGGCAGCACATGGCCGAAATCACAACTCGACCCCTCGGGCACCAGGTAGCTCACGCGGTGGCCTTGCTGCACCAAGGTCTTGCCCAGGTCCCAGATCACGCGCTCGGTGCCGCCGTAGCCGTACACGGGGATAGGAGAGTTGTTGACCAGCAGGATGTGCATGGCAGGAGTCCTTCAGGTTCAGGAAATGGCAGCCGCCGGTTGTAGCGCCCGGGCACGGTGTCGGCCTTGCAATATGGCCAGCACCAGCATGCACATGAAAAGGTAGAACATGGTGCCGCTGTTGTGCCCCAAAAACACCTGTGTGACGCCAAAGCCCATGTACGACACCGGCAGCAGCACGCCCACCAGCCTCAGGCACAGCCCTTCCTCATCCAGCGGCCCCGAGGGATTCGGAAAAACGCGCCGCCGCGTGGGCCAAAACAGCACCAGCGGCACGCCGTAGAACAGCAGCAGCACCGCCACGCCGGGCAGGCCGCGTTTGGCAAAAATATCCAGCACCTCGTTGTGGGCGTGGCTGAATTGCAGGACAAAAGGATGGGCCTCACCGGCTGCCACGCGGCGCTGCTTTTCCGCCTCGTAGCCATAACGCCCCCAACCCGTCAGCGGCCGGTCTGCGCCCATGGCCCAGGCAAGCTTCCAATGCGCCAGCCTCTGGCCCACCGAGCTGGCGGCGTCTCCGCTGGCCTCGTACTCGGTGATCTCCTGAAACGCCTCGCCAACCCGCAGGCGCACATCATGGGCCTTGAACGCCATGAGCCCCGCCACACCGGCCACCACAAGGGCCGCGCCCACCACCGCCAGTTTGCGCTGTCCAAAGCGCGCTTGTAACCAGGCGCACAAAGGCAGGGCCAACGGCAGCACCAGCCAACCGCCGCGCGACTCGGACAACAACGACCCCTGAAAGCCCAGCAGAATGCAAAGCGCCCACGCCACACGTTGCCAAGGCTTCCACCGGTCCCACTGCACCAGCAACGCGGCCGAACACATCAACCCGAGCAAGAGGCTGAGCCCTCCGTACTGGATGGCATTGGTGTAGCCATTGGCGCGCGGCATGTGCTGCACCATGGCCTGGTACATCCCGATGCACCCTGCGCCACAAGCGCCTATCGCCAAGCCCAACCAGAGCATGCGCGCACGGGGCGGGTAGGCCACCACATAAAGAAGGCAGGGCAAGGCCAGCAGGTACTTGGCAGGCCGGTCCAGGTCGGACCAACTGCCCTGCCCCGCATCAAAGTCAAGCGCCCACACAACCCCCATCGCCAACACCGAGGCGAAGAGCCACCAGGTATCGCGCCCCGGAGGCCGGCGCAACCACACGCCAGCGGTGGCAAAGCTGCATATCAGCAACACCGCCGCCCCCCAGGAATACCCAGAGCGCATCCACAGGGCCAAGCCCGGCACCATCAACGCCGCAACGCCCGATGCACGCTCGAAAAAAACATCTGACTTGTTCAACGGCGCACGCTTTCGCTCAGTTGATCCCGGTCGTATTCCAGGGCCGCGTACCGGAAAAAAGCCTCCAGGGCCACGAACAGGCAGTACAGAAAACCCGCTCCTCCGCACAGAAAGCCCAGGCGGAACACATACAAACGCAAGAACATGGAAAGCCCCGACGCCAGCCCCCGCAGCACCCCGCCACGCTTGCCCGCCGCAGCCCGCTTGGCAGCACCCAGCATCACGTACTGCGTGAGCTTTTCCAGGCTGCCACGCACCGTGGTGCGGGAGTAGTGCAAGAGGCGCGCTTTGATGAGACGGCGCGGCACCGCCCCGCCGCCGGGCAGGGGATGCAGCTCGGCCTGCTCGTGCACAACGCCGGTGAACTCCCGCACCAGCGCCCGCACAAAAAGCCGCTCGATCTGCGACTGCGAGCGAAAGTACTTGAGCTCGTGCCCATAGGCCACCATGCGCCAGCGGATGGTCCACACGGCCTGCGCGCCAGAACGCACGATGGCCTGCAGCTCTTGGGCGAACGCAGGCGTCATCACTTCGTCGGCATCCAGGAAGAACACATAGTCGCCACGCGAATGCGCCAACAACCGGTTGCGCTGCACGGCAAAACCCTGCCAGTCAGGGTAGCTGTGCACCTCGGCGCCCAGGCGCGTGGCAATGGCCACGGTGTCGTCCGTGCTGCCGCTGTCCACCACCAAAAGCTGGTCGGCAAACGCGGCACTCTTCAAGCAGGCTTCAATGCGGTGCGCCTCGTTGTGGGTCAGCACCGCAACGGTCAACGTGGGCGGCGCCGAGGCCGCGCCGGTGGCAACTGGCATCAATCAGTGGCCAGCGTGCACGTGCTCGCCCGCTTTCAGGCGATAGACGGTTCCGCAGTACGGGCACTTGGCTTCACCCGTGCGGGCCACGTCCAGGTACACCTTGGGGTGGCTGTTCCACAGCTTCATGTCGGCCTTGGGGCTGGGGCAGAAAACGCCGCCTTGTGCATTCAGGTCTTTGGCCAGGAGTTCTACGGAAGCTTGCGACATGTTCTTCAGACCTTGGTGAGCCAGTGGGCGTAGTTGGAGTTGCGGCCGTTCACGATGTCGAAGAAGGCGCTTTGGATTTTTTCGGTGATCGGGCCGCGCGATCCGCTGCCCAGTTCGATGCGGTCGAGTTCGCGGATGGGCGTGACTTCGGCGGCCGTGCCGGTGAAGAAGGCTTCGTCGGCGATGTAGACCTCGTCGCGCGTGATGCGCTTTTGCACGATCTCCAGGCCCAGGTCCTTGGCGATGTGGAACACCGTGTTGCGGGTGATGCCGTTCAGGGCACCGGCCGACAGGTCGGGCGTGTAGATCACGCCGTTCTTGATGACGAAGATGTTCTCGCCCGCGCCTTCGCTCACAAAACCGCTGCTGTCGAGCAGCAGGGCTTCGTCGTAGCCGTCGTCCAGCGCTTCCATGTTGGCCAGGATGGAGTTGGTGTAGTTGCTCACCGCCTTGGCCTGCGTCATGGTGATGTTGACGTGGTGGCGGGTGTAGCTGCTGGTCTTGACGCGGATGCCGCGCTTCATGCCCTCTTCGCCCAAATAGGCGCCCCAGGCCCAGGCGGCCACCATCAGGTGGATCTGATTGCCCTTGGGCGAAACACCCAGCTTTTGCGAGCCGATCCAGGTCAATGGGCGCAGATAGCAGGATTCGAGCTTGTTTTCGCGCACCACGGCCTTCTGGGCCTCGTTCACTTCTTCCTTGGTGAACGGGATCTTCATGCGCAGGATCTTGGCGCTGTTGAACAGGCGGTCGGTGTGCTCTTCAAGGCGGAAGATGGCGGTGCCGTTCGCCGTGTTGTAGGCGCGCACGCCTTCGAAGGCGCCGCAGCCGTAGTGCAGGGTGTGGGTCAGCACATGGATCTTGGCGTCGCGCCAATCGACCATCTGGCCGTCCATCCATATCTTGCCGTCACGATCGGCCATCGAGGGAATTACGGGGCTCATGGGTATCCTTTTGGTTGCTGTGGGTCGCAGACCTCCGATTTTACGGGCGCGCGCCGCAGCAGGGCGCAACCCCCCAGGGGCCACTCGGCCAATCGCCCCGCAAGGGCCCTCAGCCCTGGGGCTCAGCGGCGGCTTCGCCCTCAGGTCGCACCAGCGTCCACTTCACCAGCTTGCCGTGGCGAAACTCGCAAGTCACATGCGAGCGGGTGCCGTCCGTCCAGCGATAGATCTCGGGGTCAGCCCCCTCGGTGGACAACTGCTCGCCCAGCGCCTGCGTCATCGCCACCACATGCATCAGGTTGACGCCTTCGGCCAGCCGCGCATTGAGCATGACTGCGCTGCCCACATAGCCGATGGGCCGTTTGGCGGCTTTCCTCATCACGTTCATGAGCCGCGTGAAGTGCAGCAGGGCCCACATCATCAGCCCGCCGACAACCGCCGCCACGCCAGCCCAGCCGTAGGCCGTAAAACCAAACCCAAGCAGGGCCACAGCCCCCAGGGGCACCAGGATATTGCGCAAATTCATGGGGTGATTGTCTTATGGCGCTGCATGGCCGGTGCTGTGGGGATTGCGTAGATCCATCCGCCTACAGCCCGCGCACCACATTCATCGCCTCTTCCACCCGCTCCACCGCGTGGATGGTCAGCCCCTCGATGGGTTTCTTGGGTGCATTGGCCTTGGGCACCACCGCCACGCTGAAACCAAGCTTGGCGGCTTCCTTCAGGCGCTCTTGGCCGCGCGGCGCGGGCCGCACCTCGCCCGCCAGGCCCACTTCGCCAAAAGCCAAAAAGCCGCGTGGCAGGGCCTTGCCGCGCAGGCTGGAGGTGATGGACAGCATCACCGCCAGGTCGGCCGCAGGCTCGCTGATGCGCACGCCACCCACGGCGTTCACGAACACGTCCTGGTCCATGCAGGCCACGCCCGCGTGGCGGTGCAGCACAGCGAGCAGCATGGCCAGGCGGTCCTTGTCCAGGCCCACGGACAGGCGCCGGGGGCTGGGGCCGCCGCTGTCGACCAGCGCCTGGATTTCCACCAGCAGCGGGCGCGTGCCCTCAAGCGTCACCATCACACAACTGCCCGGCACGGGCTCAGAGTGTTGCGAGAGGAAGATGGCGCTCGGGTTGCTCACGCCCTTGAGGCCCTTTTCCGTCATGGCGAACACGCCGATCTCGTTGACGGCGCCAAAGCGGTTTTTGATGGCGCGCACCAGGCGGAACTGGCTGTGTGTGTCGCCCTCGAAATACAGCACCGTGTCCACCATGTGCTCCAGCACGCGCGGGCCAGCCAGGGCGCCTTCCTTGGTCACATGCCCCACCAGCACGATGGCCACGCCCGAGGCCTTGGCGCAGCGCGTGAGGTGTGCCGCGCACTCGCGCACCTGGGCCACCGAGCCTGGGGCCGAGGTGAGCTGGTCGGAATACACGGTCTGGATGGAGTCGATCACCGCCACGGCGGGCTGCATGGTTTCGATGGTGGCGAGGATCTTTTCGAGCTGGATCTCGGCCAGCACGTTGACCTGGCTGTGGTCCAACCCCAGGCGGCGCGAGCGCAGGGCCACCTGGGCACCGCTCTCCTCGCCCGTCACGTAGAGCGTGGGCAGGCCCACCCGTTGCAGCGCATCCAGCGCCTGCAGTAGCAGCGTGGATTTGCCAATGCCCGGGTCTCCGCCGATCAGCACCACGCCGCCTTCCACAATGCCGCCGCCCAGCACACGATCGAGCTCGTCGATGCCACTGGCGGTGCGCTCCACGTCGCTGGCCTCGATGGCCGACAACGGCATCACCGCCTGTGCCTGCGCCAGGCCCGCAAACTGCGAGCCGCTGTAGCGGTTCTTGCCCGGCCCAGCGCTCGCCGCCTGCTCGATGAGTGTGTTCCAGGCACCGCAGGCCGGGCATTTGCCCAGCCAGCGCGGGCTGGTGCCGCCGCATTCGGTGCAGGTGAACGTGGATTTTTCTTTGGCCATGGCAGATAGAAAGCGAGACGGCAGTCCCAACGGGAGGCAGCCGACTATAGCGGCCTGCGCCTGCAAGCGCGGGCAACACCCCGTACGATGGCGGGCCTGGCATCGCCGCAAGGAGTTCAGATTGCAAACCCCCTCCAACCCCTTCAAACAGGCCCTGGCCCAGGGCCAGGCGCAAATCGGCCTGTGGCTCGGCCTGGCCGACGCCTACAGCGCGGAGATCATCGCGGGCACCGGCTACGACTGGCTGCTGGTGGACGGCGAGCACGCCCCCAACGACCTGCGCTCCATCCTGCACCAGTTGCAGGCCATTGCCAGCGCCACCAGTGCCCTGCCGCCCGGCACGCCCGCGCCCCACCCCATTGCGCGCGTGCCGGTGGGCGACACGGCGCTCATCAAACAATACCTCGACATTGGCGCGCAGACGCTGCTGGTGCCCATGGTAGATACGCCCGAGCAGGCCCAGCAACTGGTGCGCGCCACGCGCTACGCACCCGAAGGTGTGCGCGGCATGGGCAGCGCGCTGGCCCGCTCGTCGCGCTGGCAGGCCTACCCGCAGTACGTGCACGAGGCCAACCAGCAGGTCTGCCTGCTGGTGCAGGCCGAAACCGTGGAAGCAATGCGCAACCTTGACGCCATTGCCGCCACACCGGGCGTGGACGGCGTGTTCATCGGCCCGGCCGACCTGTCAGCGTCGATGGGCCACCCCGGCAACCCTGGGCACCCCGACGTGCAGGCTGCCATCCACGACGGCATTGCGCGCATCCTGCGTGCAGGCAAGGCGCCGGGCATCCTGGCCACCAGCGAGGCGCAGGCGCGCCAGTGGCTGGCGGCGGGCGCGCTGTTTGTGGCCGTGGGGGTCGATACCATGCTGCTGGCCAGTGCCGCCCAGGCATTGCTGGCACGGTTTCGCACCGGCACGACCAGCACACCAGCACACCCGGCGGGCTACTGAATCGTCGGCCATCACACCACACAAAAAACAAAGGCTCTGCAACTATGAAAGCATGTATTTACGGCGCGGGCGCCATCGGCGGTTGGCTTGGCGTGGCACTGGCCCAGGCGGGCAGCAACCTGAGCCTGGTGGCGCGCGGCGCCACGCTGGCGGCCTTGCAGGCCGAGGGTTTGCGCCTGCGGCGGCCAGACGGCACGGTGGTGCAGGTGGCTGTTACGGCCCACGCCGACCCAGCCGCGCTGGGTGTGCAAGACCTGGTCGTCGTGGCCGTCAAGGCGCCCGGCCTGCCCGAGGTAGCGCGCGCCATGGCCCCGTTGATCGGCCCCCACACCCTTGTGCTCACGGCCATGAACGGCGTGCCCTGGTGGTTTCTGGACGGCTTTGGCGGCGCAGCCCAGGGGCATGCGCTCGAATCCGTGGACGCTGGCGGCGTGATTGCCGACGCCATCCCCGCACGCAACGTGGTGGGCAGCGTGGTGCACACCAGCTGCTCACTGGAAGCGCCGGGCTTCGTCAAACAGCATTTCGGAAACCGCCTGATCGTGGGCGAGCCCGACGGCGCCCGCAGCGCCCGCGTGCTGGCCCTGACCGACACGCTGCAGCGCGGCGGCATCGACGTGGAGGTGTCGGACCGCATCCAGAAAGACATCTGGTTCAAGCTGTGGGGCAACCTCACCATGAACCCGATCAGCGCACTCACCGGCGCCACCACCGACCGCATCCTGGACGACGACCTGGTGCGCAGCTTTGTCAGCGCCGTGATGCTGGAGGCCAAGGCCATCGGCGAAAAGCTGGGCCTGCCCATCGACCAGCAACCGGAGGACCGCCACGCCGTCACGCGCAAGCTGGGCGCTTTCAAAACATCGATGCTGCAGGATGTGGAGGCGAACAAGCCCATGGAGATCGACGCCCTGGTAGGCGCCGTGCACGAGCTGGGCCAGATCACCCACACGCCCACACCCCACACCGATGCGCTGCTGGGCCTGGTGCGCCTGATGGCGCGAACGCGGAACCTCTACTGAAGAAGAGTTTTAAGCAGAATCGGGCTCTAGCGCTTATTCAACAAGCGCTAACAGCTATTAATTTTATAGCAAACATCTATGGCCACCCTTACGCTTTACTACACCCCCGGCACCTGCGCGCAGGCCGTGCGCATCGCCCTGGAAGAGGCCGGTGCCGAACACCAACTGGTGCGCATCGACTTTGCCAGCGGCCAGCAGCGCACGCCCGAATACCTCGCCATCAACCCCAAGGGCCGGGTGCCCGCCCTGGCCACCGAACACGGCACCCTGACCGAAACGTCCGCGCTGCTGGCCTACGTGGCGCAGCGATTTCCTGAAGCGTGCCTCGCGCCCACCGATGCCCACGGCTTTGCGCGCCTGCAGGAGTTTCACAGCTACCTCGCGTCCACGGTGCACATCGCCCATGCACACCGCCCCCGCGCCAGCCGCTGGGCCGACGAGCCCGAGGCCATTGCCGCCATCCAGCGCAAGGTGCCGCAGAACATGACCGAGTGCTTTCAATTCATCGAGGACCACTATTTGGGCGATGGCCCCTGGGTCATGGGAAAGCAATACACCGTGGCCGACGGGTATCTGTTCACCATCGCGGGCTGGCTCAAGAGCGATAGCGTGGACATCGCCCAGTTCCCCAAGGTGTTTGCGCACACGCAGCGCATGCTGGAGCGCCCGGCGGTGCAACGCGCGCTGGCATAACCCACGCGCAGCAAAACAAAAAGCCCCGCAGCGAATGCGCGGGGCTTTGCAGCGTCTGGCCGGGTGCCTTGCACCCTCACCCACCGTTCACGCTGAGCCTGTCGAAGCGCAGCGCTGCGCTTCGACAGGCTCAGCCCGAACGGACGGGGAGTGCACAACGTCCCGCCACCTCAATTCACCTTGAGATACCGCCAGTCGATGCGGTTGTCCGCACGGTGGATGATCTCCACCTTCTTGGACCCGGCCCACGGAATCACCTGGTTGTACAGCGGGATGTGCGAGATCAGCTCGTGCTCCTTGATCAGCGCCTGTTCGATCAGCTTGTTGCGCGTGGGCGCGTCGGTTTCCTTCTTCACGCGCTCGATCAGCGCGTCCATCTGCGGGTCGGAGAAGCGGCCCAGGTTGAAGTTGCCGTCACCGCCTGCGCCGGGTGAGCGCACCAGCGACTGCAGGCTGTAGAACGCATCGAACGTGGGCACGCCCCAGCCCAGCAGGTAGATGCTGGCCTCGTTGCGCTGGATCATCGGGAAGTAGGTGGCAAACGGCAGCGAGCGCAGCTTGGGCTTGATGCCCACCTTGGCCCAGTGCGAGGTGATGGCCTGGCACAGTTGCTCATCGTTGATGTAGCGGCCCGCGCTGCAGGCAAAGTCCACCTCGAAGCCATTGGGGTAGCCCGCTTCGGCCAGCAGCTTTTGGGCAGCCTTGGGGTCGTAGGGGTAACGCACGTCGGCCTTCTTGGTCCAGCCGTTGACCTGGTTGGCGACCAGTGCGCCCGTGGGCTGAGCCAGGCCACGCAGCACCACACGCTGGATGGCGTTGATGTCGATCGCCTGGTACAGCGCCTTGCGCACGCGCAGGTCCTTGAGCGGGTTCTTGCCCTTCACGTCCGAGCCGGGCAGCTCGTCGCGGAACTGGTCCA
>NZ_JAPUDY010000078.1 GCF_027492855.1 Acidovorax sp. | reverse complement strand
GTCTCGCACGACCTGCGCGCGCCGCTGCGGCATGTGACGTCTTACGGCACGCTGGTGCGCGAGGTGCTGGGCGACCTGTCGCCCGAGGTGGCGCAAGGCCCCGAGGTACAGGAGGCGCTGGGTTTTCTGGCCACCATGGACCAGTCTGCCCGGCGCATGGGTCTCATGATTGACGGCCTGCAGGCCCTGGTGCGCGCCAGCCGCGCCCCACTGCGCGTGCAGCCCGTGCCACTGGCCGATGTGCTGGCCGAAGCGCGCGCGGCATTGGCCGTGATGGAGGCAGACCGCGCTGTGGAGTGGCGCGTGGGCCCTGGCCTGCCCACGCTGCAGGCCGATCCGGCGTTGCTGCGGGATGTGCTGGTGCAGTTGCTGGGCAATGCGCTCAAGTTCACCCGCCCGGCGGTGCGTCCCCGCATCAGCGTGCAGCCCGATGTGGCACCAGCGGGCTGCGTGGCTTTTACGGTGCAGGACAACGGCGTGGGTTTTGACCCGGAGCGCGCGGGCAGCTTGTTCGGCGTGTTTCAGCGCCTGCACCGTGAAAATGAATTTGAGGGCGTGGGCACGGGGCTGGCGCTGTGCCGCGCCATTGCGCAGCGGCATGGCGGCACGGTGACGGCCACAGCCGCCGCTGTGGGGGGCGGATGCACGGTGCGGGTGCAGTGGCCTGATGTTGCTGCTGCGGCCGCTGGTGTGGCGTGAGCTGATTGCCTCGCCCTTTGCTGCGGTGGGGCTACACCGCTGGCGCCAGCGCGGGTTCCTGGTGCCGTTCCACCCGGTTGCGTCCGCCTTTTTTGGCCGCATACAGCGCTTTGTCGGCTGCATCGACTCAGGCGCGCAGGCTGCAGTGGCGGTGGTCGGCGGGGGCTACGCCGATGCTGCTGGTGATGCGCAGCTCGGGCCGGTGGCGCAGCCGCACACCCTCGGTCTGTTCGCGGATGCGCTGGGCGATGGCCAGTGCATCCCCAGCGTGCATGCCGGGCAGCACAATCGCAAATTCATCACCGCCGTAGCGCCCCGCGCAGTCGCCCGACCGCACGTTGCCGCGCACCACATGCGCCAGTGCGCGGATCACTTCGTCGCCCACGGTGTGGCCGTGGACGTCGTTGATGGCCTTGAAGTAGTCGATGTCCAGCATCAGCAGGCAGGCGGGTTCGTCGCTGGCGTGGTGGCGGCGCAGTGCGGCCTCGGCCTGCTCCTGCCAGTGGCCGCGGCCGAACAGGCCGGTGAGCGCATCCGTGCGCCGCAACTCGTCGAGCATCTGGTTTTGGCGCGCTGTCTTGCGAATCAGGCGGTAGCTCACGACGCTGACCGACAGTGTGTGCAGGATCATCATTGGCAGGCAGGCAATCATGACCCGCATCGACGTCTCGGGCACCCAGTGCAGGCCATTGATCAAGGCGCTGACTGCGCCAGCGACCAGCATGGTCCCCATGGCCCGCATCCACAACCTGCGGATGCCGGTGGTGACCTTGTCCACCAGGGACAGCGTAACGAGCAGCACACTGGGCAGCAGGTTGAAGTACATCAGGGGCACCAAGGCCGCGGCGATGGCCGAGTCGATGAGCAGATTGCGGACTTCGGTACGGTACGGGTCGGCACTGTGCCGCGTGAGCAGATAGGCCAAATGGGGCCATACAAAGGTGGACAGCACCAAGAACAGCCAGGCCAGGACCGATGCCTGGCGTTCCCACAGCACCACGCCCGCGACCATGCCACCCAGCCCCATGCCCAGTATGCGCAGGGGATAGATGCGGTAGGGCATCTGGCATCGGGATGTCGGCATGGTCTGAGAACGATGGGCCTGCGGCGCGGCATGGTGGCGCGCCCGCAGGCAAGAGGGCAGAAGTACGAGGGAGCTTACAAAGCGATGAAAAATGACACCAGCGCGAAATGGCCAGGGCCATGCCGGTGAGCAGTAGGCATGGGGCTAGATGCGCTGAAAAGACGCTATTGGATCGTAAAAAAATCTCAACGTGTTTGAAATTTCTGCAATTGCCTGCGCAGCGCAGACACCTCCTCGATCAGGTCGGTGGTGAGCGCGGCCAGGTGCGGATCCGCGTCGAAGGTGATTTCCAGGTGGGCCAGGCGCCGTGCGCGCACCACCGTGGCCCCGCTGAATCGCCAGGTGACCGGGTTGCCAGCGGCCGGGGTGGTCGCCTGCAGCAGGCCTTCTTGCAGCCGTGTGGTGACCCAATGGGCATCCATGTGGCAGGCGCTGGCCAGGGCTTCGAGGGTGAGCGCGGCGCTGTCGTCGTCCAGCAGCTCGGCCTGCAGTGCGGCGTGCAGGGCGCTTGCGGCGTTGGGGGTGGGCGTGGGGGCGCTCATGGCTGGGCTCCTTGTGCGGTGCGCGGATTGAAATGGGGGAAGGCCTGGGCCAGCGCAGCGTAGGCGGCGCGTTCGGCGTCCGTGGTGGCGGGCGGTAGGGCGATATGCAGCTCCAAATACAGGTCGCCCGGCGACTTGCCGGGAATGCCCCGGCCTTTCAGGCGCAGCTTGCGCCCCGCCTTCCAGCCTGCAGGCACGGTGACCTCGATGACCGATCCGCCCGGTGTGGTCACCTCGACCGAGGCGCCCAAGGTGGCCTCCCAGGGCGCAATGTTCAGGGGTTGGTACACGTCGCGGCCCTCGGCGCGCCAGCGTGGATCGGGCTTGAACAGCACTTCCAGAAACAGATCGCCCGCCGGTGCGCCGCCCCAGCCGGGGCTGCCCTGACCCGCCAGGCGAATAAGCTGGCCTTCGCGCACGCCCTGCGGAATCTTGACGGACAGGCTGCGCTCGTCGCGCACCAGCGATCCGTCGTCGCCCTGGTGTGCGCCCTGCAGCGTGAGGGTGCGTTCGGCGCCCTGGTAGGCGTCGGTCAGGTCCAGCTCGATGCGGGCATGGTGGTCGGAGCCGCGCTGGGCGTGCGCTTGTTGGCCGTGGAAGCCGTGGTCTTGCGTGGTGCGGCCAGGTCCGCCGCGCGCCCTGGCGGCGCGGCCGAACAATTCTTCAAAAAAGTCGCTGTAGTCGCCAGGGGCTCCGGCACCAGGGCCGCCGTGGCCGCCCGCGCCGTCGGAGAACTCGAACCCCGCATCCCAGTGTGGCGGTGGCCGGAAGTCTTGCCCCGGCTGCACCTTGGGTTCTTGCGCCAGGCGGTCGTAGGCGGCGCGTTTTTCGGGGTCTGACAACACCGCGTTTGCCTCGTTCACCTCCGTCATGCGTGCGACGGCGTCGGGCTCCTGGCTCACGTCGGGGTGGTATTTGCGTGCCAGCTTGCGATAGGCCTTCTTGATCTCGTCGGCCGTGGCGGCGGGGCTGACCCCCAGCGTTTGGTAATAGTCCTTGAACTCCATGCAGCGTGGCTCCCGTGCGTGCGTGCATGCGTGCCCGGCACCATGCCGGGTCTGCGCATTGCGTCAAGGCACTCTATGCCGATGTCGCGGGAAGGCAAGAGGACAACCACATAGGCGGGTGTCTATAGGATGCGGATGCTATAAAAATAATAGCTATTGGCGCTTATCAATCAAGCGCTAGAGGCACTTTTGTCTCAAATTTTGCGCGGTGGGTTGCAAAAAAGGCTTTCACATTGCGCACGTTCGCATCGCCCGTGAACAGGCGCTGCGACAGGGCCAGGTAGCCCGGCATGTCGCGGGTGTGCACCACCAGCACGAAGTCCGGCCCCGGCGACACCCGCCAGCACTGCTGCACGGCCGCATCGGCCACGGCGCGGGCTTCAAATGCGTTGAGCTGCTCGGCGCCCTGGCGGTCCAGCGACACCTCCACGATGCACGCCAGCCCATGGCCCTGCAGGGCCGCCAGCCGGTCGGGCTGCAAAATGGCCACTTGCCGTTCGATCAAGCCCGCATCCAGCAGGCGTTTGACGCGGCGCAGGCAGGTGGGCGGCGACACATGCACCTGCTCGGCCAGCGCCTGGTTGCTTTGCGCGGCATCGGTTTGCAGCAGGTTGAGCAACTGCAGGTCAGTGGCATCAAGCGATATTTGTTCCATTGGATTTGTAATTTTGAATTTAAATTTCACTCAATGAATTTCATGAAATTTAAGTCCAAATTTTCGTAAAATTCAATCGAATATTTTTCATGAGTTTGCCTAACATCGCCTTATCGCATTCCAACCAAGGCAAACACCATGTGCGGCATCGTCGGCGCAGTCTCTACGCGCAACATCGTTCCCATCCTCGTACAGGGCCTGCAGCGGCTCGAATACCGGGGTTATGACTCTTGTGGCGTGGCCGTGCACGGTGCCAGCCTCAACGCATCCCATCACGGCACCGAGCGGGGCGGCCTGCAGCGTGCCCGCAGCACGGCCCGCGTGGCCGAGTTGCTGGAGCAGGTGCAGACCGAGCACCTGGAGGGCGCCACCGGCATCGCCCACACCCGCTGGGCCACACACGGCGCACCCGCCGTGCACAACGCACACCCCCATTTCAGCTACGGCACGGGCGAGGCGGTCGGCACGCAGGGCAGGGTGGCCCTGGTGCACAACGGCATCATCGAGAACCACGAAGAACTGCGCCGTGCGCTACAGGCGCGTGGCTACGTCTTTGCCAGCCAGACCGATACCGAAGTCATTGCCCACCTGGTAGACAGCCACTACAACGGCGACCTGTTCGAGGCCGTGCAGGCCACGGTGGCCGAACTGCACGGCGCCTTTGCTATCGCCGTCATCCACAAGGACGAACCCCACCGCGTGGTGGGCGCCCGCGCGGGTTCGCCGCTGATCCTGGGCGTGGGCTCCGGGGCCGCAGGCTCGGTGGCGGGCGAGCACTTTCTGGCCAGCGACGCCATGGCCCTGGCCGGCGTGACCGACCAGATCGTGTACCTGGAAGAAGGCGACCTGGTCGATTTGCAACTGGGCCGCTACTGGATCGTGGGCCGGGACGGCGCGGCCTTGACCGCCGAGCAGCGCCCCGTGCGCACCGTGTTGGCCCACAGCGGCGCGGCCGAGCTGGGCCCTTACCGCCACTACATGCAAAAGGAAATCTTCGAGCAGCCCCGCGCCATTGCCGACACGCTCGAAGGCGTGGAAGGCATCGTGCCCGAGCTGTTCGACGGCGTCGGCCAGCATGGCCAGCCCGGCGCGGCCGCCTGGCGCGTGTTCAAGGAGATCGACAGCATCCTCATCCTGGCCTGCGGCACCAGTTACTACAGCGGCTGCACCGCCAAATACTGGCTCGAAGCCATCGCTGGCATCCCCACCCAGGTCGAAGTGGCCAGCGAATACCGCTACCGCACCAGCGTGCCCAACCCGCGCACCCTGGTCGTCACCATCAGCCAAAGCGGCGAAACCGCCGACACCCTGGCCGCGCTGCGCCACGCGCAGTCGTTAGGCATGCAGCACACGCTCACCATCTGCAA
Organism: Acidovorax sp.; assembly: GCF_027492855.1. Classification (GTDB taxonomy): domain Bacteria; phylum Pseudomonadota; class Gammaproteobacteria; order Burkholderiales; family Burkholderiaceae_C; genus Acidovorax. The sequence goes on along the minus strand of NZ_JAPUDY010000078.1, from coordinate 4,388 downwards.
CGTGGCCACCAGCGCCATGGTGCGCGAATGCAAGCTGGCCTACATCACCCGCGCGGGCGTCGAGATCGGCGTGGCCAGCACCAAGGCCTTCACCACGCAGCTCGCCGGCCTGTTTTTGCTCACGCTGGCGCTGGCGCAAAGCAAGGGTCGCCTGAGCGAAGAGCAGGAAGCCGCCCACCTCAAAGCCATGCGCCACCTGCCCGTGGCCCTGCAGGCCGTGCTGGCCCTGGAGCCCCAGCTCATCAGTTGGGCCGAAGACTTTGCCCGCATGGAAAACGCCCTGTTCCTGGGCCGGGGCCTGCACTACCCCATCGCGCTGGAAGGCGCGCTCAAGCTCAAGGAGATCAGCTACATCCACGCCGAGGCCTACCCCGCAGGCGAACTCAAACACGGCCCCCTGGCCCTGGTCACCAGCGCCATGCCCGTGGTCACCGTGGCGCCCAACGACGCGCTGCTAGAAAAGCTCAAAAGCAACATGCAGGAAGTGCGCGCCCGCGCAGGCGTGCTGTACGTGCTGGCCGACGGCGACACCCACATCGAAAGCAGCGAAGGCATCCACGTGATCCGCATGCCCGAACACTACGGCCCGCTGAGCCCGTTGCTGCATGTGGTGCCACTGCAGTTGCTGGCCTATCACACGGCCTGCGCGCGGGGGACGGATGTGGACAAGCCTCGTAATTTGGCGAAGTCGGTGACGGTGGAGTGAGTGGGATTGGTGGCGTCTGCGTCACAGCCATTCCCATCGGTTCAGGCCGGGTCAAAATTGGGCAAGAAGGGCCTGCTGTATCGGCTGAACCCAAGCCGATAGGCCACAGTGCAACGTTCTCTACGGACGGCAACTGGAGCGCTGGCTGCGCGAAGATTCTTACGACGAAGTCCACCGCTCCCCTTCTGGATGTTGGGTGCGCCCGTTCGTCTCAATTCAAATAGGTAAATTGCGATGAGTGAACCTCTATGACCCATAACGCCAGTCCTGCACGCATCATTTTTGACGGCAGTCCGCTACAGATTGAGCAGATCGCAGCGATTGCTCATCAGCAGGCCAAGGCGGCGCTGTCGCCAGCGCCCGAGTTCCGTGCACGCATCCAAAAGGGCGCGGACTTTTTGGACCGCCTGCTGCGGGAAGACGGCGTCGTCTACGGCGTTACCACGGGCTATGGCGATTCGTGCACAGTGCAGATTCCGCCAGATTTGGTCGCCGAGCTACCCCGCCACCTATACACCTACCACGGCTGTGGCGCTGGGCGCTGGCTGACACCGGTGGAAACACGGGCCGTATTGGCCTGCCGCCTGGCGTCGCTGTCTCAGGGCATGTCGGGTGTCAGCTGGACGTTGTTGCAGCAGCTTGAGCATCTGTTGGACAACGACATCCTGCCGCTGATTCCGGCCGAGGGCTCGGTGGGGGCCAGTGGCGATCTGACACCGCTGTCGTATGTGGCGGCTGCTATGTGCGGAGAGCGGGAAGTGCTTTGGAAAAATGAGCGAATGCCTGCGGCCGAGGCGTTGCGTCAGACAGGGGCCGCGCCTTTGACGCTGCGCCCGAAGGAGGGCCTGGCCCTGATGAATGGCACGGCAGTAATGACGGCGCTCGCCTGCCTGGCCTGGCAACGCGCAGAGTATGTGGCCTTGCTGGCTTGCCGCATCACCGCCGCGAACGTTGTGGGCATCGCAGGCAACTCCTACCATTTTGAAGAGACGCTGTTTGCCGCCAAACCCCATCCAGGCCCACAGCGCGTGGCTGCGCGCATCCGCTCCGACCTGGTTGCTGAGGCGCCGCTGCGCAATTCGCACCGTCTGCAGGACCGATATTCGCTGCGCTGTGCTCCCCATGTGATCGGCGTGCTGGAAGATGCTTTGCCATTCTTTCGTCAGTTGGTGGAAGGTGAGTTGAATTCTGCCAACGACAACCCCCTGATCGACCCTGAGCAAGAGCGTGTACTGCATGGCGGCCACTTTTATGGTGGCCACATCGCTTTCGCAATGGATGGGCTCAAGAATGCCGTGGCCAATGTGGCCGATCTGCTGGACCGTCAGCTGGCCTTGCTGGTCGATACGCGCTACAGCCAGGGCCTGCCGTCCAACCTGTCGGCTGTACAGGGCGAGCGCCAGGCAATCAACCATGGGCTCAAGGCGTTGCAGATCAGCGCTTCGGCCTGGACGGCCGAGGCGCTGAAGCAAACCATGCCAGCATCGGTGTTCTCGCGCTCGACAGAATGTCATAACCAGGACAAGGTCAGCATGGGCACCATCGCTGCGCGCGATGCTTTGCGTGTGCTGGAGCTGACGGAGCAGGTGGTGGCCGCCATGCTGATCGCCGCCCGCCAGGCCGTGGCGCTGCGCCAGCGTGTGCAGGTCAATGTGCCGATTGGTAACACCTTGCGTGTCTGGGTGTCTGAGCTCGCCGTGCGCGTGCCGCTGGTGGAAGAGGACCGGGCGCTGGACCAGGATCTTCATCATCTGCTGGACGATATTCGCGCCCGCGCCTGGCGGCTGTACGGCCATTGAGAGGGAAGCATGGGTGGCCCCTTGTGTGCTTTGATGGTCTCAGCCGAGGACGTTCGGTCGTCAAAGGCGTTGTAGCGCCAGGGCACTCCAGCTTGTCAGCCGTCGTAGGAGTAGATGAGCACTCCCAGCGCGGGGACAACCACCAGATCCTGCTCATGGCCGGTGGTGAAGAACGCACCTTCTTTGCTTATGGCGCGTTGAGCCTGATTTAGCAATTCGGGTGGACTTCCTGCGCAGTCCTGACCACGAAATGCAGATGAGGGGGCATAAAAGGCAAGACCCCTGTGCCTCTTGCAGAGCAGGCAGACCACGGCCGTGGTCTGCCTTGTTTACAGGGAGCGCTTGCGCCAGTCTTGCAGAAGGCGGAGGCGCCGCTTGGTAGCCTCAATCTGGCACGACAGATTGAGTGACTGATACGCAGTCCCTCCCACCGCAGCTGAGGCTTCAAAGTCGCAATCGTTGTCGCGTAACGCGATCCATGCAGTCTCGGCCTTCTTGAGCACCTCTTGCCTCTCAGGCGCCAGCTTTCGCCGGAGTTCTGCGTACGTAGAGTTCAGCGCCTTATCCGCTATCCCAAGTTCGTCACCCAGGCACTCGTTAAGCGCATCGACTCGTTCAATCTTGTCGCATCGCGTTGCGGCAACTGCACCTCCGGCTGCCAACACCAGCAAGATCGCAATCCAGATTCGTCGACTATCAGCGACGCGCATTTGCTTCGTTCCTTTAACAGCAGGTTTGCCTCTGAACCAACTCGGTTCTTGTACCACTGAGGGGCCACATCATATGCGCGCAAAGCAGTCTCGGCCTGCACCCAGCGTCCTTGCAGAGCCGCGCTATAGAAGCCCTGGGCCACGGAAGTCGCCGGCATTCCTGTACCTTGATGGAATGTCCTCGAGAAGAGAACCGTTTGCTGTGCTCGCGTGAGATCGGCAAAGTTCTCTGTCGGATCCGAACCGTTCCAAGACTGAATCGCGGCGCCAAGATGCTTCACCTTTACGGCGAAGTCGATCTGCATGGCGTCAGCCCGAGGAAATGAGGGGGGCATTTTCAATGAGGAGGTCAAGTCTTGCCTTTTGCTCTTTTTGCACTAGGCCCTTTACCATATCTCGCCCCAATTAGATCGGCAATCTCAAGCTGCCCGCGCTCCTTTGCAAATTCATAAGCACCCATGTCCATCATGTTCTCGCCTGTGTACTTGATGGAAGCATCAATACCAGCGTCAAGTAGCATGCTGACAATCTCTTTGTTGGCGGCATAAATGGCACCAAATAGCGGGTTCCGCTCGGGGTCACTCACATCGATTTCCGCGTCATGCGACAACAGGTATTTTGCGACCTCAGACCGCCCTTCGGATGCGGCTTCATTGAGCGCATTACCGTTGAATGCTCCACTTCGCGCATTGATGTCTAGGCCGGCATCGATCAAGTACTTGACAAGTTCAATCTGCCCCGCTGACGCCGCCATATGCAGATACGTGCCAAATGGCGTTACCACACGCAACTGCTGTGGGTCCGCCCCCATCAAGTCAATGAATGCTTGGCTGTCACCATTATTAATGGCGGTCAAGATTTTTTGATTCCTAATTTGCTGATCTTTGGTTATCACCACGTTACTTCCTTTTCGCGGCTTATGGACCTAATTTCGCAAGCGTCTCGACCATGGATTCACGAGTTCCGAAGTACTCGTGGGTTTGCTTCAGTTGGTCTACAACATTTCTCAGTGCATCAATGTGATGTTGGCCTGTCACTCTGTTTGGAGAAATGAGGGGGTCAAGTCTTGCCGTTTGCTCTTTTTGAATGCACCCTCAATCATATTGAATCGCCCCGGGTTTGAACTGACCCCCAGAAGTTGGACAAACTTCAAGGGGTTTCATGAAGAAGTAT
>NZ_JAPUDY010000077.1 GCF_027492855.1 Acidovorax sp. | reverse complement strand
GCGATGAAGTACGGGATCAGGAACTGCTTCTTGCCCGCCTCTTCGCTGAACTTCTCAAACATCTGCTTGAAGCGGTCGTAGCTGCCGATGCCGGGCTTCATCATCTTGGTGAGCGGGCCCTGCTCGGTGTGTTCGGGCGCGATCTTGAGGTAGCCGCCCACGTGGTGCTGCACCAGCTCCTTCACGTACTCTGGCGACTTCACGGCCAGGTCGTAGCGCAGGCCCGAGCCGATCAGGATCTTCTTGATGCCCTTCAAGGCGCGGCCACGGCGGTAGATCTTGATCAGCGGGCCGTGGTCGGTGGTGAGGTTCTGGCAGATGCCGGGGTACACGCAGCTCGGTTTGCGGCAGGCGGCTTCGATCTCGGGCGAGCGGCAGCCCAGGCGGTACATGTTGGCCGTGGGGCCGCCCAGGTCGCTGATGGTGCCGGTGAAGCCCTTGACCTTGTCGCGGATGTCCTCGATCTCCTGGATGATGGAATCCTCGGAGCGGCTCTGGATGATGCGGCCTTCGTGTTCGGTGATGGAGCAGAAGGTGCAGCCGCCAAAGCAGCCGCGCATGATGTTGATCGAGAACCGGATCATCTCCCACGCAGGGATTTTGGTGGCGCCGTCGTGGCTGCCGTTCTCGTCGGCGTAGCTCGGGTGCGGGCCGCGTGCGTAGCTCAGGTCGAACACGTGGTCCATCTCGGCCGTGGTGAGCGGGATTGGGGGCGGGTTGATCCACACGTCGCGCGCGGTCACGCCCTCGCCGTGGGCCTGCACCAGGGCGCGGGCGTTGCCGGGGTTGGTCTCCAGGTGCAGCACGCGGTTGGCGTGGGCATAAAGCACCGGGTCGCTTTTCACCTGCTCGTAGCTGGGCAGGCGGATCACGCTCTTGTCGCGCGGCGGCACCTTGAGCTTGACCTTGAGCGCCGGGTTGGCCACGAACTGGATGGGTGCGATGGCAGGATTGGCGTCATTTTGGCCGCTAGCGCCCGTTCCACAAGCGCTGGCAGCTCCTGATTCAGGAGCGCCGTCCTCTTTGCTGCAGGTGCTGCCTTGCGCGGCGGCCTGCTCGCTGGTCGTCATGTAGGGGTTGATGTGGGCCTCGACACGACCCGGCTCGTCCACGCTGGTGGAGTCGATCTCGAACCAGCCCTTGCCGCTTTCGTCGTCGGGCCGGCGCACAAAGGCCGTGCCGCGCACGTCGGTGATCTTTTCGATCGGCTCGCGCGCTGCGATGCGGTGGGCCACCTCGACCAGCGCGCGCTCGGCGTTGCCGTACAGCAGCAGGTCGCACTTGGCGTCCACCACGATGGAGCGGCGCACCTTGTCGCTCCAGTAGTCGTAGTGCGCAATGCGGCGCAGGCTGCCTTCGATGCCGCCCAGCACGATCGGCACGTCCTTGAACGCTTCGCGGCAGCGCTGGCTGTAGACGATGGCGGCGCGGTCGGGGCGCTTGCCGCCGATGTCGCCGGGGGTGTAGGCATCGTCGCTGCGGATCTTGCGGTCGGCGGTGTATCGGTTGATCATCGAATCCATGTTGCCCGCCGTCACGCCCCAGAACAGGTTGGGCTTGCCCAGCGCCTTGAAGGGCTCGGCGCTTTGCCAGTCGGGCTGGGCGATGATGCCCACGCGAAAGCCCTGGGCCTCCAGCGTGCGGCCGATCACGGCCATGCCGAAGCTCGGGTGGTCAATGTAGGCGTCGCCCGTGACCAGCACGATGTCGCAGCTGTCCCAGCCCAGTTTTTCCATCTCGGCGCGGCTCATCGGCAAAAACGGGGCCGTGCCAAAGCGCTTGGCCCAGTACGGGCGGTAGCTGGTCAATGGCTTTGCGGCGCGCGCAAAAAAGGAGACGTCAACGGGGGCGTTCATGCAATGGGGGTCGCAGCCGGCCCCTGTGCGATGGGGGCCTCGTGGGGCGCGAGTGGTGATTAACCCTCGATTTTACGTTGGCAAGCGTTTTTTGTCGCATTCGGACACTTGCCCCTCAACATTGCAGGTTTGATCAAGGTCAAGCATATACTTGCCTTTGTCAATTAACTAACTGACAAAGGCATCCATGAACACCGCCACTTTGGAATCCCCAGCCGCAACACCCGTCCCTGCCAGCGCCGTGAAGGCGGTGCGCCGCTTCAACCGCTTTTTTACCCGCCGCGTGGGCGTGCTCGACCCGTACCTGGGCAGCAAGCTGTCGCTGACCGACGTGCGCGTGCTTTATGAACTGGCCCACCGCGAGGCCCCCGTGGCCAGCGAACTGGCGCGTGAGCTGGGCCTGGACGGTGGCTACGTGAGCCGCATCCTGCGCCGGTTTGAGCTGGCGGGGTGGATCAGCCGCAGCGCCAGCGTGCATGACGCCCGGCAAAGCGTGCTGGCCCTCACGCCAGCGGGGCGTGAGGCATTCGAGCCGCTGCAGCAGCGCTCGCGCGATGAAGCCGCCGCCCTGCTCGCCCCCCTGCCCCCGGCACGCCGCCAGGAAGTGGTGGACGCCATGGAACGCATCGAAACCTTACTAGACACGGCCCCTGGCGCAGGCACCGCCCCCCGCATGGCCGTGCTGCGCGACCCCTTGCCCGGCGACATAGGCTGGGTGGTGCAGCAGCATGGTGAGATTTATTGGCGCGAGTACGGCTGGGACCGCCGTTTCGAGGCCCTGGTGGCCGACATTGCCGCGCAGTTCTTGCGCAAGTTCCAGCCCGACTGGGAGAAGGCCTGGATCGCCGAGCTGGACGGCGAGCGGGTGGGTGCCGTTTTTGTGGTGCGCAAATCTGCCACCACGGCGCAGTTGCGTATGCTGATCCTCGCCCCCAAGGCACGCGGACTGGGCCTGGGCGCGCGGCTGACCGATGAGTGCCTGGCCTTTGCCCGCGCCAAGGGCTACAAGAAGATGGTGCTGTGGACCAACAACTGCCTCACCACAGCCCGTGGCATCTACGCCCAACGCGGCTTTCGGCTCACCCAATCAGAGCCCTACGATGGGTTTGGCCAGAACCTGGTGAGTGAAACCTGGGAGCTCAAGCTGTAGTTTTGCGCCTTGCGCGCCCACCTACCACTCGCCCACTTCGCGCACACGCTGGGCCAGGTCGGGCATGGCGTCGTCGTCCATGGCAGGTGGCGCCAGTGCTGGCGCATCCATCGCTTCGCCAGCGTCCAGCGAATCCGACCGGGGCATGAACCGGCCAAAAAAATGGCGTTCAGGGCTTGTGGGCGACAGGGCAGAAAACGGTGTGGCAAACATGGCAATTCCTTCCGTGGGCGTGTCTGACAGCGTAGGGGCCTGCACAGAACCCTAATGTAGGAAAGCAGCGCATACCAGCGTGTGACAGAACGCACATTTGTCAGCACTGTCTCTTCGCAGACACAGATTCGGCGCCCGGCCATGGCAAAAATCACGGCCCGCGCGCAATACACGCGCTCAGCCCACAGCCCGCGCCTGCACCCGGTATTGCCCTGGCCCCTGGCCCTGCCACTGTTTGAAGGCGTGGTGGAACGCGGTGGGCTCCTGGTAGCCCAGCAGATAACCCACCTCGGCAATGGGCATGGCCGAGGTGGAAAGGTAGTGGCAGGCCAGCTCGTGCCGTGTGGCGTCCAGCAGCGCCTGGTAGGCCACACCCGCCTCGGCCAGGCGGCGTTGCAGGGTGCGGGCTGACAGATTCAGATCTCGCGCCACGTCGGCCAGCTTGACGGCGCCGCGCCCCAGACGGCCCGAGATGCTCTGGCGCACCTGGGCCACGGTGCCGCTCTCACGCGGATAACGTGCCTGCAGCAATTCATTGGCATGGCGCTGCAACAGCGGCAGAAGGGCCTTGTTGGCCTGCGGTATCGGCAGGTCGAGCAACACCGCCGGGAAGATGGCGCGGTGCGCCGCACAACCCCAGCGCACCTGGGCGCCACTGGCCTGGCCGATGGCCCGCGCCGTGGCAGCGTCCCTGCGGTGCATGAACTCCAACTCGAACCCCGCGATCGGCTGGCCCACCAACCACTGCGCACAGGTCAGGATGCCCGCGAACACCGACTCGACCAGCGCATCGGCCGCCGGGTGGCCCGGCCAGTCGTTGCGCCAGGTGTATTCCACCGTGTCGCCATGGCGCATGAAGGCCGAGCGCCCCAGGTCGTGCACCAGCGATTCGAAGCACAGCACCTGGGCCAGCGCCTCGCCCAGCGTGGGGCAGGCCAACAGCAGGATGCCGTTGACGCCGTAGGTGGTGGGCTTGACGCAGCCGCCCAGGCGCCAGCCAAAGCCCGGCCCCGCATGGGCCAGCGCCTGCTGCAGCAGCGCCAGGTAGGCGGGCACGGGCACGTCCTCCTCGCCCGGTGCGTCCCGGCCCAGCGCCTGCGCCAGCGCGGCCTGCGGCACGCCCTCGGCGCGCGCGGCGTCCCACAGCGTGCGCGCATAGGGCGCCACGACGCGGGGTGGCGGCGTGTTTGGCGTGATCGAACAATCGGTTGGCGGCATTGCGGAATGGCAAACGGGCGGCCCGCACCTACAGTGGCGCGAAAACCGATAGGGAGTATGCATTCATGCGGCGATGGAACGGCTGGGGCGACGACTCCACTTCGATGAACCTGGGCGACGGCGCCCGCGCCATGCTGGCCCGGCGCCTGGGACCGGGGCGGCCAGGGCAGGATGCCCGGCGCGAAGACCTGCTGGCGCGCATTCCGGCTTCGCGCCTGCCTGAGCATCCGCTGATTGAGCGCGATGCCTCGGCGCGCCTGGCCATGGCGCTGGGCGAGAGCTATGCCGACTGGATCAAGAAGCGCTTCGGCGCGCTGCCCCCGGTGCCCGATGGCGTGGCCTACCCCGAATCGGCCGAGCAGGTGCGCGCGCTGCTGGACCTGGCGCACACAGAGCACTGGGTGGTGATCCCGTTCGCAGGCGGCACCAGCGTGGCGGGCCACCTCGACTGCCCACTGGGCGAGCGGCCCATCCTCTCGGTCAACCTCACGCGCATGAACCGGCTGCTGCACTTGGACAAAACCAGCCAGCTCGCCACCTTCGGCGCAGGCACGCCAGGGCCGCTGGTCGAGTCGCAACTACGCGCCCAGGGCTACACGCTGGGGCATTTTCCGCAGTCGTTTGAATATTCCACCGTGGGCGGCTGGGTGGTCACGCGCTCCAGCGGCCAGCAGTCGCTGCGCTACGGGCGTATCGAACAGCTCTTTGCGGGTGGCCGCATGGAAACACCCGTGGGCCCGCTGGTGCTGCCCACCCTGCCCGCCTCCAGCGCGGGGCCTGATTTGCGCGAACTGGTGCTCGGCTCGGAGGGGCGCTTTGGCATCCTCACCGAGGCCACGGTGCGCGTCTCTCCGCTGCCCGGGCACGAGAGCTTTCACGCCCTCTTCCTGCCCGACTGGGACAGCGCCGAGGCCGCCGTGCGCACGCTGGTGCAGCAGCGGCTGCCGCTGTCGATGCTGCGGCTGTCCAACGCCGTGGAGACCGAAACCAACCTCGCGCTGACTGGGCACGAGCGGCTGATCGGCCTGATGGAGCGCTACCTCGCCTGGCGCGGCTGCGCCGAAGGCAAATGCCTCTTGATGCTGGGCGTGACCGCCGACCCGGCCACCGCGCGCCATGCGCTGCGCGAGGCCCGGCGCACGCTGGCGCGCCACGGCGCCGTCTACATCGGCCCCGCCATGGGCAGCAAATGGGCGGCCAACCGCTTCAAAGGCCCTTACCTGCGCAACACGCTGTGGGAGCTGGGCTACAGCGTGGACACCATCGAGACGGCGGTGGACTGGCCCCAGGTGAAGCCGCTGATGCACGCCATGGAGCAGGCCGCGCGCGACGTGTTCGCGCCGTATGGCGAGCCGGTGCACGCCTTCACGCACCTCTCGCATGTGTACCCACAGGGCAGCAGCATTTACGCGCAATACGTCTGGCCCACCGCGCCGGGCGGCTTTGCGCCCAACTTCGAGCGCTGGCAACAACTGAAACGCGCCGTGGCCGCGCAGATTGCCGCGCACGGCGGCACCGTGAGCCACCAGCACGGCGTGGGGCGCGACCACGCCACGCACCTGGTGGACGAAAAAGGCCCGCTGGGCATGGCCACGCTGGCCGGGCTGTGCCGCCATTTCGACCCGCACGGGATCATGAACCCCGGCAAGCTGCTGCAGGACGGCGGCCCGTGGGCGGATGCATGACCCCCCGCACCGAAGCACTGGCGCGGCTGCAAGCGCAGGAGTGGGATCTTGTCGTCATCGGCGGGGGCATCACCGGCGCGGGTGTGGCGCAGCAGGCAGCGCGCCAGGGCTGGAGCGTGCTGCTGGTGGAGCAGCGCGACTTTGCCTGGGGCACGTCCAGCCGCTCGTCCAAGCTGGTGCACGGCGGCCTGCGTTACCTGAAGGAAGGCGACCTCAAGACCACACTGCACTCGGTGCGCGAGCGCAACCGCCTGTTGCGCGAGGCCCCGGGCCTGGTGGAGCCGCAGAGCTTTCTGTTTGCCGACTGCCCCGGCCGCAAGCCCGGGCGCTGGCTGATGCAGACCGGCCTCATGGTGTACGACCTCATGGCCGGAAACCATCGTTTGCGGGGCCGCCACTTCCATGCCGACCTGACCGCCACACACATGCTCGCACCCGGCCTGGCGCCGCTCGGCCTGCGCGGCGCGCTGGTGTTCCAGGACGCCAAGACCGACGACGCCCGCCTGGTCTGGCGCGTGCTGCAGGAGGCGCGGCTTGACGGCGCCCTCACGCTCAACTACCTGGCGGTACGCGAATTGCAGCTAGAAAACGGCTGCGTTGTGGGCCTGGGCCTGCAAGACGCCCTGGACGGGCGCAGCTACGCGGTGCGCGCGCGCTGCGTGGTCAACGCCACCGGCGCCTGGGCCGACCGGCTGCGCGCTGGTGTGGGCGGTGCACCCCTGCTGCGCCCGCTGCGCGGCAGCCACCTCGTCGTGCCGTTCTGGCGCCTGCCGGTGGCGCAGAGCATCAGCTTCATGCACCCGCGCGACGGCCGCCCGGTCTTCCTCTACCCGTGGGAGGGCGCCACGCTGGTCGGCACCACCGACCTCGACCACTGCGCCCCACTCGACACCGAAGCCAGCATCACCGCTGCAGAGGTGGGCTACCTGGTAGAGGCCGTGAACGACCAGTTCCCCGGCGCCCACCTGACCCCGGCGGACGCCACCGCCTGCTACGCCGGTGTGCGCCCGGTGCTGGCCGACGGCCAGAAAGATGCCTCCAAGGCCACGCGCGACCATGTGGTGCGCGACGAGTCGGGCCTCATCACGCTGACCGGCGGCAAGCTCACCACCTTTCGCCTGATGGCGCAGGATGCGCTGGCCCTGGCCGCGCCGCATGTGGGCCAACCGTTTGCGCGCAACGATGCGCCCCTGTTCACCCCCGCCACCGCCCCGAACCCGCGCTGGAGCCCCGCCGTGCGCCAGCGCCTGCAGGCGCGCTACGGCAGCCTGGCCGCCGACCTGTGCGCCGGTGCGCGTGCTGAAGACCTGGAGAGCATTCCCCGCACACAAACGCTGTGGATCGAATTGGCCCTGGCCGCCCGCCACGAGGCTGTGGAACACCTGGACGACCTGCTGCTGCGCCGCACGCGGCTGGGCATTTTGCTGCCACACGGCGCGCTGGCACTGCTGCCGCGCATCCGCCCGCTGTGCGCACCACACCTGGGCTGGAGCGACACCCGCTGGGACGAGGAAACCGCCCGCTACCGCAACCTGGTCGCCACACACTACCAGCTACCGAATATGCATAAAAAAGCCTGACTATGCCCATACCTCAGACACACACTCCTCCATCCGTTCGGGCTGAGCTTGTCGAAGCCAGGGCCTGCCGCGTGCGTGCAAGGCTTCGACAGGCTCAGCCCGAACGGGGTTGTGGGTGTGCCGCCCGAGGGCAGTCACCCATCAGGAATTAAGGCACCTAGCGCTTATCCATCAAGCGCTAACAGCTATAACAATAATAGCAACGGAGACCCCATGACCCCACCCTACCTGCTCGCCATCGACAACGGCACGCAGAGCGTGCGCGCACTGTTGTTCGACCTGCACGGCAACCTGGTGGACAAGGCGCAGGTTGCCATTGACACCTACCGCTCGCCCGAGCCGGGCTGGATGGAGAACGACCCCGAGGCCTTCTGGCAGACCCTGTGCCAGGCCTGCCAGCGCCTGTGGGCCAGCACCTCGGTGCCCAAGGAGTCCATCGCCGGGGTCGTGGTCACCACGCAGCGTGGCACCACGGTGTCGCTTGATGCCGACGGGCAGCCGCTGCGCCCCTCGATGATCTGGCTGGACCAGCGCCGCGCCGAGCATGCCCCGCGCCTGCCTTGGTGGTGGGAGGCAGCGTTTGCCGCCATCGGCATGCGCGATACCGTGCGCCACTTCCAGCGCGAGGCCGAGGCCAACTGGATCGCCCAGCACCAGCCCGAACTGTGGGCGCGCACCGACAAGTTTTTGTTGCTCTCGGGCTACCTGCACCACCGGCTCACGGGGCGCTTTGTCGATTCGGTGGCCTCGCAGGTGGGCTATGTGCCGTTCGACTACAAAAAGGGCCGCTGGGCGCCACCGCACGACTGGAAGTGGCACGCCCTGCCCATCCGCCCCGCCATGCTGCCCGAGCTGGTGCCAGCGGGCACCGTGATCGGCGAGGTGAGCGCGCAGGCCGCGCGCGAGACGGGCATTCCCGCCGGGCTGAAAGTGGTGGCGGGCGCGGCCGACAAGGCCTGTGAGGTGATCGGCGCGGGCTGCCTCACGCCCGAAATCGCCTGCCTCTCCTACGGCACGGCCGCCACCATCAACACCACCACGCCGCGTTACCTGGAGGCCACGCCCTTCATCCCGCCCTACCAGGCGGCCGTGCCGGGGCACTACAACACCGAGGTGCAGATCACGCGCGGCTTCTGGATGGTGAGCTGGTTCAAGGAACAGTTCGGCCAGCACGAGCAATTGCTGGCGCTGGAGCGTGGCGTGTCGCCCGAAAGTTTGTTCGATGCACTGGTCAACGCCGTGCCGCCCGGCGCGCAGGGCCTGATGCTGCAGCCCTTCTGGAACCCCGGCATCAAGGTGCCCGGCCCCGAGGCCAAGGGCGCCGTGATCGGCTTTGGCGACGTGCACACCCGCGCCCACCTCTACCGCGCCATCCTCGAAGGCCTGGCCTACGCGCTGCGCGAAGCCAAGGAGCGCATCGAAAAACGCGGCGGCGCGCCCATAGAGCGCGTGCGTGTGTCGGGCGGCGGCTCACAAAGCGACGCGGCCATGCAGATCACCGCCAACATCTTCAACCTGCCCTGCGAGCGGCCGCACCTGTACGAGACCAGCGGCCTGGGCGCGGCCATCATCGCCAGCGTGGGCCTGGGGCTACACCCCGACTTCGCCACCGCCGTGCGCGCCATGGCACGCATCGGTCAGGTGTTCGAGCCCGAGCCCGAGCACGCCCGCACCTACGAGCAGCTCTACCGGCGCGTGTACTGCCGCATGTACGAGCGCCTGCAGCCGCTGTACCGCGACATCCGCGCCATCACCGGCTACCCTTCGCACGATTGATCCGCAAAGCACAATCTCCCCCATGAAACGCCTTCTTCTTGCCGCCCTGCTCACCCTGTGCGCCACCAGCCCCGCATGGGCCTGGAGCAACCATGCCATGGCCACGTACCGCGCCTTCGAGGCCATGCCCGAGGTGGCCCAGGCCACACCGGTAGCCGCCGAACCGTTGGAAGACTTTCTGCGCGCGCAGGCCGCCCCCATCGAGGCATTGCTCGCCAGCGAGGAAGCCTGGGCCCAGGCCCACATCGCGCACTACCCGCCGCTGCCCGCTGCCCTGCGTTTTCGGGCGCAGGTGGCGCAACAAAGCCCCGAGGCACTGCGCAAGGCCTTCCTGGCGGCGCTGCGCGTCTCGCCCGAAAGCCGCCTGGCGCTCTATGTCCAGCCCGACCCCAGGGCGCCAGCCCCTGCCCCCGCGTCACTGCTGGAGCACGATGTGGTCAACGCCCTGCCCGCGCGCAATAAGGACGGCGGCGGTCATGTCTATGTGCGCCTTAAAGCAGGCGACAAGGTGGCGCCGCTGGCCGTGCTCGCCTCGGCCAGCGACGAGCCCGACTACGGGATGGACCTCAACCTCTGGGAGGACAGCCCCTCGGACTGGGGCACCACCTACGGCTTTGGCAAACTGCCATTCGGCAACCCCAGCCTGAGCTTCTCGACCCAGGCGCCCTTCCACATGGGCTACTACCACGAGCAGCCCGTCATCTACATGGCGGCGGGCTTTCTCAAGCGCACCTACCCGCTGCTGCGCATCCACCAATACGCCAGCCTGTCCGAGCTGGCCTTCCGCACGGGCCACGCCTACTGGGGCTGGCGCTTTGCCGGGCTGGCGCTGCACTACCTGCAGGACCTGACCCAGCCCTACCACGCCAGCCTGGCGCCCGACTTCTCGGCGGCACGGCTTATTGGCATCAACCTGTTGTCCATGCTGGGCATGCCGGGTGCCAAGGACGACATGGTGGTCCTGCTGTCCAACCGCCACTTCGTGCTGGAGCGCTACGAGAGCCAGATGATCAAGGCCGCTGCCCAGGCCCGCCAGGACGGCGCTGTGGACCAGGCCCTGCGCGACACCAGCACCGACGCGGGCTACCCCCGCTGGAACGCCGAGTACGCACGCGACACCGTGGCGCGCCAGGCCCACGGCCTGGGCACCGCCGTCACCGACCGCATGCTGGCCACCGTGCCCACGGGCTACGTCAACGACCCCCGCTTTGACTTCGGCGTCCAGGCGGGCACCATCGACCTCATGGCCGAAATCGCTCGCCAGGGCGACGCGCCCCGCACCGCGCTGGAGGCCGACATCGCCGCGCTGATGCGCAACTACGGCGCGCACGGCCGCAACATGGTGCGGGGCATTCTGGCGGGCAGCGCGCGGTAAGCTTGGGGGCCCATGCCCCACACTCTGGCCGCCCCCGCGCACAGCGAACTCTTCATCAAAAAAAGCCGCTTCATCGGCTGCGTGCAGCCCATGCCCGACCGCGCCAGCGCCCAGGCCCATGTGGACGCACTCTGGAAGGAGCACCCCGGCGCCGCCCACATCTGCTGGGCGCTGCTGGCGGGCGGCCAATCAGCCGCGGTGGACGACGGCGAACCCGGCGGCACCGCCGGGCGCCCCATGCTCGACGTGCTGCGCCACCAGGACCTGGAAGGCGTGCTCGCCACCGTGGTGCGCTACTTCGGCGGCGTCAAACTAGGCGCGGGCGGCCTGGTGCGCGCCTACACCGACACCATTGCCCAGGCCCTGCTCACCGCGCCCAAGGTAACCCTGCAGCGCATGGCCACGCTGCAATGCCAGGTGCCCTACGCACTGGAAGGACTGGTGCGGCGTGAGGTTGAACTGGTTGGCGCAGAGCTGCTGGACGTGCAACACGGCTCCCTGGTGCACCTACAAATGCGGCTGCCCGAGGCGCAGGCCGCCGCTTTTGTGCAGCGCCTGAACGACAGCGGGCAGGGCCGCGTGGGGTGGATGAAGCACAAGGACTGACGCAGCCCGCGATCAGGCCGCCCCATTCGCCCTGGGCTGATCGAAGGGCTGTTGGCAAAAAGCGCCCTGGCTTCGACGGGCTCAGCCCGAACGGGTTTTGGGAAGGCACACGAGTCATCAGGCAGATGTAACACCCCTCAAGCCCGCCGCCCGAATGCCGATAACAGGGCACTACCCGAAGGAATCGCCATGGACGTCGCCCTCGCCAACAGCATCGTCAGCACCGCCACCCACCTGGCCAGCGCCAAAACGTCGGACGCGCTGAACATGGTGGTGCTGAAAAAGGCGCTCGACATGCAGGCCGCATCGGCCGCCACCATGCTCGACGCCATGCAGCAATCCATGCCCCAGCCTGCGCTGGCTACCAGCGGCACCTTGGGCACCCAGGTCAACACCTTCGCCTGATTCGCCCCCAGCGCAAACCATTCCGTCAGCGAAAACGCGCAGGCGACAGCCCCTCCGGCACCACGCCCTCGCGCACCAATCCATCAGCCAGCGGCTCGCCCCGCAGCAGGTTGCGCGCCAGCAGCGACGCACCCGCCGCACTCTGAATCCCATAGCCGCCCTGCCCGGCCAACCAGAAAAAGCCGGGCACATGGTTGTCCCAGCCAATCACCATGTCGCCATCGGGCACGAACGAACGCAGCCCGGCCCAAGTGTGGGATGGGCGGCGAATCTGGAACCGGGTCATTTCCTCGATGTGATAGATCCCGGTGGCCACGTCCAACTCCTCGGGCACCACGTCGTGCGGGTGCGTGGGGTCGGCATTGGCGGGTGAGCCCAGCAGTTGGCCCGCGTCGGGCTTGAAGTAAAAGCTCTCGTCGATGCTGATCACCGCAGGCCAGTGGGTGGCGTCCATGCCCTCGGGCACGGCAAAGGTGAAGGCCGTGCGCCTGCGCGGTTCCAGCCCGACGGGCGGCACGCCCGCCAGGCCCGCCACCACATCGGCCCAGGCGCCCGCCGCATTCACAACAGCCTTTGCCTGCAACGCGCGGCCATCGGCCAGCGTCACCTGCCAGCCGTCTCCCTGGCGCTGCAGGGCCATGACTTCGGCATTCACCAACACCTGGCCGCCGCGCTGGCGCAGCCCGCGCAGGTAGCCCTGGTGCAGCGTGTTCACGTCGATATCGGCCGCCTCGGGCTCGCTCATGCCTGCCGCCACGGCCTCGGGTTTCAGAAAGGGCAGCCGGGCCAGCAACGCAGCCTGCTCCACCCATTCCACATTGGAAGCGGCAGCGCGGGCTTCGTCATAAGCCTGCTTCAACATGCCAAGCTGGTCGGGCCCGGCCACATAGACCGCACCGCGCGGCGAGAGGATGGGGTCCGCCCCGAACTCGGGCGGCGGCGCGTCGTAGAACCTGCGGCTCGCACGGGTCAGCGCCTGGATGTTGGGCGTGCCATAGGTCGCCATGTACAGCGCCGCCGATCGGCCCGTGGTGTGGTAGCCGGGCTGCGATTCGCGCTCCAGCAGCAACACACGAGTGCCCAGCGCGCCATCGGCCAGCTGCCACGCCACCGAGGCACCGGCAATGCCCGCGCCGATCACGATGTAGTCCGCTGCTGATTCCATTCTTGCTCTCCTTGCACTCAATTCGCCAAAACGCCTGCATTCGGTTTACAACAACCCACGAGCGCTCACGAATACAAAAGGGTGAGAACACCCCAGGTCGCCACCAACAGGACAGCCCCCACCAATCGCACCATTTCCAATGGTCCACGGCGATTGAAAAAACCCGCTGCCCACGTCCTCAATGGATGTTGTTGAGGCAAAAACCATCGCCCTGCGAGCATCAATGACACCACAACAACGAGGCCGACAATCACAACCAGGAGGTTGGTGGCAGCAGACGGATTCACGGAGTAGCCCTTCCTATGGCGGTGTTAGCGGCGAGACAGCAAACAAAGTGCGCCAAAAAACTATGCACAGGCTAACAGAAGCCCTATTAACCACTTCATGCATATTCCCTCTCAAAGAATATGAACAAAAATGACCTCTAGCGCTTATCCACAAATCGCTAGCAGCTATCATTTTTGACTATCAGCGCTTGGCCCGCAGGTTGCGCGGCGCAAAGCCGAACAGCTTGCGAAAAGCCGTCGCAAAGTTGGCCTGGCTGCGGTAGCCCGCCAACTCTGCGGCCTGGGCAATGGTGAAGCCCTGGGCGGTGATGGCGTCTGCCGCGCGGCGCAGGCGGCTTTCGCGCAGGTAGTCAAAGATGGGTTGGCCAAACGCCTGGCGGAACTGGGTTTGCAGGGTGCTGGTGTTGCAGCCCATGTGCTGGGCAATGGCGTCCATCGCCAAGCCGTCGGCGCCGCCGCTGTCCAGCCAGTCGCGCAGGCGGGCTGCGCGCTGGTGCTCCAGCGGGCGCAGCGCGGTGCCGGGCGCCGGTTCTGCCGCCGCGCTGGTGGCCTCTGGGGTGCTGCCGGGCACCCGCTGCTGCCAATGCGCGAGGGCCTCGATGGCCAGTTCCAACGCCTGCTGCTCCTGGCGCAGGCCGTGCAGCGGGTCGGCCTGCGTGCCTGGGCCGCGCAGCAGTTGCTCGGCCATGCAGACCGCGCGGGGCGAAGGCGTCCAGGTGGCCATCGACAAGTGTGCGCCCCGGCCCAGGTGGGCCAGGCCAGCGCGCTGCAGCCAGTGTGGCATCAACGTCAGCACCAGCATGCGCTCGTGCGACGTGGCACGGCAACGGTGCTCGTACATTGCGGGCTCGCGCAGCGTGATGGCAGCGGCCCGTGGGGCGGCGTCGGGCCCCACCGCCAGCGGCAGAGTTTTCTGGCCGATGCGCAGGCTGCCGCTGCCCTGCAACTTGAGCAAGATTTTGATGCCCTCTTTGGACAACAAAAAGCGGCTGGTCATGTCCCGCAGGTGCACGACGTCCGTGCGGTGCAGGAAAAAGCCGTCCTGCACCTGCACCAGCGACAGCGTGCCATGCAGCGCCTTGCCGCCCGCCGCCTGCTCCGACGCGTCCAGCGTGGAGCCGTCGCCCAGCCGCTCCAGCAGGTTCGCGCTCAATGCGGGCGCTGCCGTGGCCGGGTCGCGCCGGTTCAGGATGGTGGCAAAGGTTTTTGTGGCTGCAAACATATTCCTTGTGTGCGCAAAAAAACGGGTGCGCCGGGGTGTCGATACTAAGCGATATTGATAATTATTCTCAATTGAAACATGAGAGCGCGTGCCCGCCGCGCCCGGATCATCGACACCGTTTTATGCACCACACCACCCCCATCTCGCGCCTTCGCCCTCTGCTTGTGGCACTGCCTGGGCTTTTCGCCACCACACTCGCCCTCTCCCAGACACCCGCCCTGGACACGGTGGACGTGCGCGACAAACTCGTCTCCGACATCACCACTGCCGTCACCAGCCAGGCCGTGCAAGCCACCGCCGCCCGCAGCCTGGGTGAAATGCTGCGCGATGAAACCGCTGTGTCCGTGGGCGGCGGCGCCCCGATTGCGCAAAAACTCTACATCCGGGGCATGGAAGACTCCATGCTCAACACCACGCTGGATGGCGCCTCGCAAAACGGCCGCGCCTTTCATCATCAGTCGCGCCTGCTGATCGACCCCGAGCTGATCCAGCGCGTGGAGATCGACCGGGGCGCCGCCCCCGCCAGCGCCGGGCCGGGCGCCCTCGCAGGCTCCATCCGCATGACCACCAAGGACGCCAAGGATTTGCTGCGCCCCGGGCAGACGCTGGGCGGCACCCTGCGCGGCGGCGTGGCGTCCAACGACGGGCAGCGCGGCGGGGCAACGTTCTACGGCCTGGCCGGTGAGCGGGTGGACTTTTTGCTGTCAGCCAACCGCGACAACAACGATGACTACAAGGCGGGCAACGGCACGCGGCAAACCCACAGTGGCTCCACGCAAAGCAGCGGCCTGGGCAAGATCAACTGGCGCATCGCCCCAGGCCACAAGCTCACGCTGGGCTACCAGGCGGTGCAGGACGAAGGCACGCGCTATCTGCGCCCCAACTTCTGGCAGGCCCAGGGCAACTCGCTCATGCCGCAGAAAACCACACGCGACACCCTCACCGCCACCTACCTGTTCGATGGCTCCGAGCATCTGCCCGCCCTGGAGCTGGGCCTGTTCTCCGACACCATGAAGGTGCAGCGCACCACCACCGCCGCGCAGCCTCAGTTCAACAAGCCGCTGGGCTACCGGTTTGGCGAGAAGATCACGTCTGACGGCTTGAACCTGAAAGCCGCCACCCGCGTGGGCGGCTCCACCGTGCGCTACGGGGCCAATTACCACCGCTTTGCGATGGATGCGGTCAACGCACGCCCGCCCGCCACATCCACCAGCAACGGCCATGAGCACAGCGACGTGAAGGGCCTGTTTGCCGAGGCCAGCGTGCCGCTGTCCGACCAGTGGCTGCTGGGCGCCGGGGCGCGCTACGACTGGTATGGCTACACCGACAACCACAGGCAAAACATCGACAGCAACGGCCTGAGCCCCAATGCATCGCTGACCTTCATGGCCACCGACGCGCTCAGCCTGCGGGCCTCGGCCGGGCGCGCGCTGCGCGGCGCGGGCCTGAAGGAAGCCTTCTACGTGGACAACACCCGCTGGAAGAACGATGCGAACCTGCAGCCCGAAAAAGCCAACAACTTCGAGTTGGGCTTCAACTACACCGACGGCCCCTGGAGCGCCAAGGGCACGGTGTTCAGCCAGCGCATCGGCAATTTCATCACCACCACCACGGGCGCCACCTGGGCCGTCGCCAACGTGGGCACCATGAAATCGCAAGGCTACGAGCTGGGCATGGCCTGGGCGCAAGGCCCCTGGCGCACCAGCCTGGCCGTGGCCAGCGCCAACCCCAAGCTCAACGGCTACGACCTGGGCGACGAGGCCTACGGGCTGGGCGTCTCCACCGGCCGCAGCTGGAACCTGGCCCTGGGCCACCGCCTGGCCGCCTGGAACCTCGACGTGGAATGGGCCGCGCGTTTTGTCGAATCCAAAACAGCCACCGAATACCTCATCTCCGAACGCCGCACCGCCACCAAACGCAAGGCAGGCTTTGGTGTGCACGACCTGTACATCAACTGGCGCCCCCACGGCGACGACCGCCTGCGCGTGACCCTGGGCGTGCGCAACCTGTTCAACAAGGCCTACTACGAACAAGGCAGCTACGCCTATTACGTGGACGCCACCGGCGCCCAAAGTGGGCGGGGCTTTGCCGAGCCGGGGCGCAATGTGCGGGTGGATGTGACCTGGAAGTTCTGAGGGGTCAATGCCCGCTCACACCGGCTGCCCCCGCAGCCAGTCGATCAAGGCGCGCAGGGCCGGGCTGACCTGGTTGCGCCCTGGGTAATACAACGCAAAACCGGGCTCGGCCGGGCACCAATCCGCCAAGGCCTGCACCAGCTGGCCTGCGCGCAGGTGGGGCTGGGCCATGGCCTCGTACACATAGGCCCAGCCTGCGCCCCCCAGCGCGGCGCGCAGGGCCAGGCGCTGGTCGTCCACCGTGAGCGGGCCTTCCACGGCCAGGTCAAAGGCCTGTGCGCCTTCGCCCGCCGTCACAAATTGCCAGCGGTACAGCGCCCCGCTGGGGAAACGCTGCCGCACACAGGGCAACTTCAGCAGATCGTGCGGGGTCTGCGGCACACCCCAGGCCGTGGCCAGCGCAGGGGCGGCCACCACGGCAAACCGCTGCTGCGGCCCCACGGGGACGGCCACCATGTCCTGTGGCAGGGATTCAGGGAAACGGATGCCCGCGTCAAAACCATCACGCACGATGTCCACCAGCCCATCCTGGGTGCATACCTCCAGCGCCACGCCAGGGTAGGCTTTCAAGAAACCGCCCAGCAACGGGCCCAAAAATAGGTCGGCGGCGCTGCGCGGCACGTTGAGCCGGAGGTGGCCCCGGACCTCCTGGCCCCACTGGGTCACATCCGCCAACGCTCCGTCCAGCCCCTGCATGACAGGGCCCAGTTGGGCCAGCAACTGTGTGCCCGCCTGGGTCATGGAAACACTGCGTGTGCTGCGCTGCAGCAGCGGCACGCCCAGCCGCTCTTCCAGCGTGCGCACCGCCTGGCTGACCGAAGACGGCGCGAGGTTCAGCGCCCGGGCTGCCCGCCGAAAACTGCGCCACTCGGCCACGGCCATGAAGGCACGCAGATGCTGGAGATCAGGAGGGGCAGGCATGGAGCGGATTGTTCCACACCCACCGGCCTGTTCAGCACCCCATTGTGCGGCCCAACCGTACAGTGCATTCGTACTTCAGACGCTTGTGGGCCAATGCCCCTCGAAAGAAGATTGGTGCCCTGCCCAAAACCACCGCCCTCTCAGGAGAAACCATATGCCCCAGCCAAACAATGCCCAAAAATTATCACGCCCGCTCGCACACCGGCAGGTCCATCCCCTGGGGCTGGGTTGCATGGGCATGAGCGAGTTTTATGGACAGACGGACGATGCGCAATCGATCGCCACGCTGCATGCGGCCCATGGCCTGGGTGTGAACCACTTCGACACGGCCGATGCCTATGGTTTTGGCCACAACGAGTCCCTGCTGGGCCACTTTCTGAGCGAACTGTCCCCCAGCCAGCGCGCGCAGATCACGGTGGCCACCAAATTCGGCATCGTGCGCGAACCCGGTCGCTACGAACGGCGCATCGACAACTCGCCCGCCTACATCCGCCAGGCATGCGATGCCTCGCTCCGGCGCCTGGGGGTGGAGTGCATCGACCTGTACTACTGCCACCGCCGAGACACCGGCGTGCCCCTGGAGGACCTCATGGGCACGCTGGGGGACTTGGTGCGCACGGGCAAGATTGCAGCGGTGGGCCTGTCCGAGGTCAGCGCCGAAAGCCTGCGCGCCGCCCACGCGCAACACCCGGTGGCGGCCGTGCAAAGCGAATATTCGCTCTGGGAGCGCGGGGCCGAGCAGTCCGTGCTGCCCACCGCACAGGCACTGGGCATTGCCTTTGTGGCCTATAGCCCCTTGGGCCGGGCTTTTTTGACGGACCACCCACCCGTGGTGGAGTCGCTGGCCGATAACGATTTTCGGCGGGCGCTGCCGCGCTTCAACGGCGCGGAAGGCCTGGCCAACCGCAGCCTGCAGCAGGGCCTGGCCGCATTGGCACGGTCAGCCGACCTGCCGGTCACCACACTGGCGCTGGCCTGGCTGCTCAACCGGCATCCCCATGTGTTGCCCATCCCCGGCACCCGGCGCAGCAGCCACCTTCAGCAGAATCTGGCAGCAGCCCAGGCCCAGCTATCCACCGAAACCATGGAGGCGCTCGATGTGCTGTTTGCGCCAGGCCAGGTGGCAGGAGCCCGTTATACAGAGGCAGGTTGGGCAGGCATCGAAGCATCCTCCAGGGCCTGACAACACGGCCGTTCTGGCCCACGGGATACCGCGAAGTTCTGCTTATGCGTACCTAGCCATAGCGGCTACCACAGCCCATAGCAGGCGTTAGCAAAGAAATATCAAGGCCAGGTGCTCAAAAAAATGGAGGCATTCGCCCCGATGACCGAGATACTCGGGACAGGGACATGCGTGCCCGGAAGGGGGTTGTTCGCTGCGCAACCGCCCCTCCACTCTGATCGTTGACGCCCTTCAACCCGTTTTCAAAGGACGCCATGGCCAAGATACTGGAAGTGAAATACGAGCACCAGGCCGACGCCCGCGTGTGTGAGGTGGCCCAGAAAAGCCTGGCCGACCTGTGCTGGCATGAGGTGGCCTACCCCACGCAGGCCAGCGGGGATGCTGTGTGGTTCATGGTGGCCTATGCAAAGCAGGCCAGCTTCAAGGTCTATCGCGTCAAACACGCCAGCCAGGCGGACCTGACGCTTTTCAAGGTGGACACCCCCGAGGAAGCCGGGTGGCGCACCAAGGACCATCTGCTGCGCGGCAAGCTGGGGTAAAAGTGTGAAGCTCCCCAGCGGGGCCGCCGCGCCCGGCACGCGTAACATAGCGTGCAGGCGCCGCGCATGGCCAGTGCACTGCGGCGGCCTACCAAATACTCCTGATTTGATAGCTGCTTGCGCTTGATATACAAGCGGTAGCGGCCAATTTGACCAAAATTCACCATGGCCGCCGCAGCCGATCTGCCCACCCCATCCACCAACCCTGCCCCCCGGCCCCGCAGCCCGGCCGATCTGTTCTGGTCTTTCACCTGGCTGGCCCTTCAAGGCTTTGGCGGCGTGCTGGCCGTGGTGCAGCGCGAGCTGGTCGAGAAAAAACGCTGGATGACCAACGAGGAGTTCGTGGAGGACTGGGCGGTGGCGCAGATCATGCCCGGCCCCAACGTGGTCAACCTCAGCATCATGATCGGCGACCGCTACTTCGGGCTGCGCGGCGCGTTTGCGGCGCTGGCGGGCATGCTGACGTTTCCGCTGGTGCTGGTGCTGGCGCTGGCCGTGATCTATGCCGAATTCGCGAGCCACCCGGCCGTGGCCGGAGCGCTTCGCGGCATGGGCGCGGTGGCGGCGGGGCTGATCGCGGGGGTGGGCATCAAGCTCTTCGCCTCGATCAAGAAGCACCCGCTGGGGCGCCCGCTGTGCGTGGTTTTCGTCGCGCTGACCATCGTGGCCATGGTGGTGCTGCGCTGGCCGCTGCTGTGGACCCTGCCGGTGGTGGGCGGCGCGGCCTGCCTGCTCACCTGGAGAAAGCTCGCGCCATGACCGCCACTGCGACCAATGCCGTGCTGGCGCTCAGCCCCGCCGACTGGCTGAACCTCTTCCTCTACTACATGTCGCTGTCGCTGCTGGCCGTGGGCGGCGCCATTGCCACCGCGCCCGACATGCACCGCTTTTTGGTCGAGCGCCAGGCCTGGCTGACCGACCCGCAGTTCAACGCCTCGATTGCCATCGCCCAGGCCGCACCCGGCCCCAATGTGCTGTTCATCGCCCTCTTGGGCTGGAACGTGGGCATCAACGCAGGCGGCGCCGGCATGGGCGGCTGGCTGCTGGGCGCCCTGGGCATGGCGGTGTGTATGGTGGGCGTGATGCTGCCCAGCAGCCTGCTCACCTGGCTGGCCACGCGCTGGGGCCACCGCAACCGCGAGCGCAGGGGCGTGCGCGCCTTCAAGCAAGGCATGGCGCCAGTGGTGATCGGCCTGCTGCTGGCCACCGCATGGGTGCTGGCCCGCGCCCACGGCAGCCCGGCCACGGCCTGGCCCCTGTGGCTGCTGAGCGCCGCCACTGTGGTGTTGGTGTGGCGCACCAAGCTGCACCTGCTGTGGATGTTGGGCGCGGGCGCGGTGCTGGGGGCGCTGGGCTGGGTGTAGTGAAGATGCACCTCAAGACGGGCGCTTGAGCGCAGCCAACTGGCTCACCGGCACCGCCCGCAGCGCAGTCTGCAAATCCGCCATGGGCAGGTTGCCATTGGTCTCCAGCAGCACGCCGTTGGGCAGCAGCATGAGCAGGCTGGCGCTGGTGCCGTCCTTGCGGTAGCTTTCTTTGTAGGCCACGTTGTCGCGGCGGTACACACGCTCGACCTCTTCGGCGGTTTCGCTGTCCACCGTGCTTTGCGACCAGCCCGCCATGCCCATGGCCAGCGCGGGCACTGCGCCAATATCCTGCATGCGCACCTCGATCTGGCGCTCGCCTTGCGAATATTCGGCGCTGACGTTGGTGAACTGCAGGCCCATGGCCGCTTCGCTGCGCGCTTCCACCGCCGTACGGGGCATGCCGCCCAGTGTTTCGGGCAGCAGCGCGCGCAGGGTTTCGGGCGGCAGGGCCTTGCCACCCTTACCGCCCAGCGCGGCGCTCATCACGTCGCCCATGGCCTGGCCTGCCGCCTGGGTGTCGCCGCGCGCCTGGGCTTCCTCCATGCGGCGGGTGGCCTGCTCGACCTTGGCCGTGTCAATGCTGATGCCGGTGCCCGGCAGGCTGATGCTGG
This sequence comes from Acidovorax sp., assembly GCF_027492855.1. Taxonomy (GTDB): domain Bacteria; phylum Pseudomonadota; class Gammaproteobacteria; order Burkholderiales; family Burkholderiaceae_C; genus Acidovorax. The sequence continues at coordinate 35,789 of NZ_JAPUDY010000077.1, read as the reverse complement.
CGCCCGATGTGTCCGAGCCGCTGCCCAGCCCTCCGATGCTGCCGCCCAGGCCACCAGGGCGCGGTGTGATCAGCGAAGTCACCAGCCCCACCACCAGGGCGGCCACCACGCCGCAGACAATCAGCGCCGCCGTGTAGCCCACGGCCCGCGCCTGCGGCACGCGCATCAGCACAGGAACGCCCCGGTAGATCAGGTACACCGAGTACAGCGCGGCCAACACGCCCAGCATAGACAGCGACGGCAAGATGCTGAACACGCCGCCCAGCCACCCAGCCGTGGCGCCATAGGCAATGAGCTGGAACGCCTTGGGCATCTGCGCCTGGCCGCCAAAGCGCGGCGCCAGCGCGTTGGCCACCAGCGCCATCACGAACACCATGGCCAGCGACAGTGCATAGCCCACCACCATGCTCACCAGCCCCTGCACGATGGGCACGCGCATCGAGATGCCAAACGCGCCCACCCCCACCAGGCTGTAGCCGATGAACCCCGCCACGGCGGGAATGGCGGCCAAGAACACAAGGTAACCCAGGTAGATGCCGCCGATGGAGCCGGGTTCGCGGTCGATGGCCTGCCAGGTCTCGCCGGGCTTGAGCAAAATGGCCAGCACGCGCTCCAGCAGGCCCTGTGCGGTGGTCTGGCCAGATGCGGTGCTGCCGCCCGCAGCAGGTGCTACCGAGGGATCAGCGGAGGTGGCGTTGTCATGGGGATGGGTCATGGGGGTCTCCGGGTTGGATGGCGTGTGGGTGCGAAAGGAACCGGGCAACGCTGCTACTGACCACGGATTGGCACTTCTTGAAAGTCGAAGCGGCCAGACACCGAGGCCAGCGTCTTACCTTTGAGCGCCTTGGCCAGCACACCCGCCTTCAGGTCGGTAGCCTTGAAGCTGCCCGAGATCACAAAGGTGTTGTCATCCTTACGTTCGAGTTTGCCGATGGTCACGTCCGAGGGCTGGATCTTCTTCATATAGCTTTCCCTGGACTTGGCGCTGTCGGGGTAGAACTGGACCTTGCCGCCCGTGGGCTTCATGTCCTTGTCCGAGAACGTCAAGCTCAGCTGCATCCTCACCCCAGGCTGAGCGGGAGATTTGGCGTCGAGCGTGATGGCGTAGCTCTTGATGATCTCAAGGTGCATGGCCTGGCTGGTGTACACGGTGCGGCCCGCCATGGCGTTGGCCATGTCCTGCACGTCCTTGGATGTGGCCGTAGGCCCGCCCTTGCCGCCCACGCGGGCATTGGCGTCCGCCACGGACTTCTGGCCCTCGGCGGTTCCCAGGCGGGCCGCCGTCTTCTCGCCCAGCTTGGCATCCACCACGGTGGCATGCGACTGCAGCGCCTGTTCGCCCTGCCCGGCATCCACCTGCATGGTGCCTTGCAGGCGCAGGGTGTTGCCATCGGGCGTCTGACTGGTGCCGCCTTTTTGGGCCGCTGCGGGCTGCGCCATCGCAGCGCCCACCATGTCGTTGTTTTTGCCGCAGCCAGCCAGCGCGGCAGCCAGGGCGGTCAGGCCTGCCAGAGTCCGCAGGTGATTGGGACGGTTAAGGGTTGTGGTCATCAAGGTATCCTCCAGGTGATTTCCAGTCAGTAGAAACTGACGGAGATAAACATCGACAAGGGCGTACAGCCCTCACGCAGGCGCCACTCAGGTATCACTTCTTTTCCGGCATCACATCCTCTTCTTCGGCAAAGGTGCCGAAGTAGATGTACGAGCTGGCCACCGCGCCCAGGTTGTTCCGCTCTCCACCGTCTTCGATCATCAGGTACTCCCCTTCGCGGTTCGGATCGATGTAGAGGTAGAGCCCGGACCGCACACTGCACCGGAGCGAACGCACGCGGTTTTCCCAGCCTGCGGGCATCTCGTTGTCGTAGCCGCTCTCGCCAAGCAGCACGCTTTCGCCCTTGAAGTTGTCCTGGTCGTAGAGCATGCAGCCCTTCGCAGGCTTGAGATTTCCAACCACCTTGGGCTTTGCGGGGGCCACAGGGGCTGTTTGCGCCATTTGACCCAGGGCCTTGTTGAGTTCGGCGGCATCGCGGGCCTCTACATAGCGGCCGCCCGTTGATTTGGCCAGGCACTGCAACTGGGCGCGGGCCTTGCCCTGCGGCAGGTCGAAGCCCACCACATGCGCGGTGAAATCCACGCCCAACTTCTCCAGCTCGGCGCCCAGGGCGCAGGGGTCGGCATGGCAGGTCTCCTCGCCGTCGCTCACCAAAATCACCGTGGCCTTTCGCTCGGTGAACTTGAGCTGCTCCGCCGCCATCCGCACCGAGGCGGAAATGGGCGTCATGCCCTTGGGTTGCAATGCGTTCACCGCCTGCTGCATGGAGGCGGCATCCAGCACTGCAGGGGGCTTGAGCAGCTCGATGTCCGCACAATTGCCCTTGCTACGGTGCCCATAGGCCATCAGCCCCAGTTGCTGGTTGCGCGGCCAGTTTTGCAGCATCGCGCCCACCGCTTCGCGGGCGATCTCGATCTTGGCGCGCCCCTGGATCTGGCCCCACATGGAGCCCGAGGCGTCCAGCACCAGCATGGTGGTGCCAGGGCCGGTGGGTACCGCGGGGGCGTTCTGCGCCTGCGCGGGTGCCAAGGTGCTTGCGAAGCCGAGCACGGCTGCGGCCAATAAAGACATTGTTTTCATGGACGATCCTCCTGTTGAAATAGTGGGTGAATGTGTGAACGCTCAAGAACCTTGGCGCGCATAGGTCAGCGGCGTTGTGATGGTGCAAACCGGCTGGCCCGGAATACGCACCGTGACGATGGACTGCCAATCGATCCGCGACGGGCTGGCTACGCGCATGTCGTAGGCCATCGCCATGGCGGTGCTGGTGGCTGCAAGCTGCGCGCTGTAGTGGTTGGGGCCCAGGCGTTTCCAGACGATCTTGTCGTTCTTGATCAGTTGCCTGGCGTTGAACGGCTTCTCGAAGCTGACCGGCCCGCTCTGCGGCCCCGGCATGCCGCGCGCCACCGACTGGGCCACCCCAGCCATGCAGCCCACGGCTTTCGGCGTCCCGGTGGTCAAGGTCCAGACACCGTCCAGGGGCTGGATGTCACCCGTGCTGGCGCCATTGCCGCCTTCGGACACAGGCACCTCGCGGTAGCCACCAGTGCCAGGCTCTGGCGAGGTTTCCACCACGATGCCGGGCTTGCGCGCCTCAGCAGGAGCGCGTTGTACCTGTGTACGTGATGGCGTAGCCGGTTGCGAGATCGATGCCACAGGCCCGCGATCGCGCAGCTGCTCGGCTGGGCCGTAGGCGGCCTCGGGCAGACCGATCAGTATCTGCGCTTCGGTCTGGCTGATGGCACCGCAGGTGCGCCCCCCTGCCGCGCAGCGCCACACGGCGGCATCCCAATCCTGGCTGGCGTCGATGAACCGCGACTGGGCCTCTTCCTGGGTGATGTTCAGAACGATTTGCGCGTCTTGCGGCGTGATGCGGCCAGCGCAGTGCACGCCTGCCGCGCAAGCCAGCTCGTTGAGCGAGTCGGCCCTGGCGGCAAGCGGCATCCACAGGCTGCCAGCCAGCATGCCAACCAGCCAAAGCGATGGGCGCACAGCGATCACCATGGCTCAGAACCCGCCGTGGTACTGGGCCACGGGCACACCGTTGATGCGTGAGCTGGCACGCATCTCAAAGCGCACGCGGTTTCCATCGCCGTCATTGCCCACGATCACCAGCGGCAAGCCGCTGCCCTTGGCCACGTAGCTGTCCATGGGGCCCTCTGCAAATTGCGAGCGGAACTGGCAAGCTGTGAATGTGCCAGCGGGCACCGTGATCTGGGTCTGCCCCAGATAGGCCACGCTATGACTGTCCGTGGTCGTCTCGGTGGTTTCGACGCCCACAAACGTGGTGGTGTTTACCGACGTGCTGGTGTAGGTGTAGCTTTCGCCTACGCCCAGCGTGAAGTCGCGATGACGGGCAGCAGGCGCAAACACAGACCGCACGCCCATGGTGCCCGCGCCCCCTGGCAGTGTCATCTCGGACTGGATGCCGTACGTCACCACCACGGGCCCCGCCGTTTCGTCCAGCCGCAGGTAGTCGCGGATGTTCTGGACCATGCGAGGGCTTCCATCCAGCTCCATGGTCAGGGTGCGGCGGGTTTCAACCAACCCGGAGGTTCCCTCAAAGGTCGCGCCGCCAACAAGCGTTGCCGCATCCAGCCAGGCCATGCTTTTCCCGGCCACCAATCCCTGCATGTCCCATTGGTAGGTAGTGCCAGGAGTGATGAGCGCGCGGTTGAAGCACTCCGACGCGCCGCCCACCCGGGTTCCGCCCCCAGGCCCCGGTCCGCCCGTGCCACCACCGCCACCCGCGCCCCCGCTTCCGCCCCCACTGCCGCCACCTCCTCCACCGGGAAGAGAGGGTAGCGGCGCACAAGCCACGGCCACATCCGTCACGTCGGACTGGGCATTGCCCACGCCTTGGGTCACCGAACACGCCAGCCCGCCGGGCTGGTTCTTCACCTTCACGTCATAGGCCGCCCCGGCGGCAACCCGTGTGGGGAAAACAAAGCGGGAGTCCCCGGACGCCAGCGTGACCTCGTCGGCGCCGTTGTTGCTCAGCACCAGGCCGGGCGCGGTCAGCCCCGACACCTGGCCGCTGATGGCAAAGCCCGATGGTTCGCTGCCGCCGCCACAGGCCGCCAGCGCAAGGACTGCTGCACAGGCCAGCGTGGCCTTGGGCGCGGAAAGCCGCAAAGCTCCTGTCGAAAAATCGTTGGATAGGTACATCGGGACTACCTCCTGAAATGAATGAATGAATGAATGAAAGATGAGATGCATTGAGATGCAATGGCCGCTCAGGGCCGCTCAGGGCCGCTGCGCCTGCAGCGCATACGCCAGATCGCCCTTGGCGCTGATCAAGGTGCCAACCGCAGACCGACCTTGCTGAGGGCGCTCCAACCAAACCACCATGGGGTCGCTGTCGTCGGCGGACACCTGCAGCACTACCAGCAGGTGCCCGCCCACCACACGCGCAGAGGCCGCAATGCCACGGCTGCCTACCCATTCGCAGGGCGATGCACCGGGCGATTCGCAAAGGGCGCGGTCCGCCAGCCACTGCACGCGCGGCACCGGGTTGCCTCGGTCATGCTCGATGTCAAGCTGCAATGCCAATGCACCGGCCCGCGTGCGGATGGCGGGATGGTCGCGCGTCACATCCCAGCGCCCTTGCCACGCACCCGGCGCCGCCGTGCGCTCAGCGCCCGAATGCATGGTTTCCGTTTTCTCAAAGGACCACGCACCCTGCGGTGCGCTCGCCAGCAAAGCGGCCAAGAGCGCTGCCAAACGCAGGCCTACCCCATTCATCGCGCGGAATCGGTGCGGCACGCGCATTGGAACGGCTGAGAATTTCTGCATACACACGAACCCTTTCAACGGTCTCGGCGGCGCACCCTGCAACCGCTTGATCTGTGGGCGCCAAGTGTCAAACCTGCTCACGGGTGGGTCCATAGGCCATTCGGGCTAACGGTGTGCGGTAAATCACGGTTGGCGCAATGAAGCTCAAAAAAAGCATGCATCCGCCCACAAGGTCAAATGGGCCAACCGGCCTATGGGGCCTGAGTGCTCGCTGCGCTATGCTGTCCTTCACTCAGAGAGAGGATTGCTGCCGTGGATGCGCTTGACGACTTTGGTCTGCTACTGGTCGATGACCACCCGCTGTTTCGAGACGGCCTCGTCATGGCGTTGCAAAGCCGCGCGCCGGGCCTGCGGGTACAGGCGGTGTCCTCCGCCGAAGAGGCTGACCAATTGCTCTCGGACGAATCGCAGGTGTTTGATCTGGTGCTGCTGGACTATCGGTTGCAGGGCACCGATGGATTGCGCTGTGCGCTCAGCCTGCGCTTGCGGCATTGCAATGCGAGCTTTGGCCTGATGTCAGGCATTGACGACGCCAGCCTGCCCGCACGGGTGCGCGATGCAGGGCTGGTGGCCTATCTGCCCAAGGCGCTGGAAGTAGATGCCCTTATCGAGTCTCTGCAATTGCTTGCTACTGGTGAAACTGTGTTTTGCGAATCCATCGAGGCCAGCGCCTTACAGGATGCAAATACACAGCAATACGGACTGACCGCTCGCCAGTGGTCAGTACTGCAACTGCTTGCCACGGGCGCCACCAACAAAGTCATTGCACAGAACCTTGGCATATCACCCGCCACGGTTAAAAACCATCTGGACGCGATCTTCGAAAAGATGGGGGCCACCAACCGGCTGCAAGCCGTGATGATGGCCAATGCCACGCCGCCACAAGATGCACTCTGAAGCCCCAGCACAAGAAAACGATACGCAAAAACCGCCGCTGTCGCAGCAGCTCATGCTGACAGCGGACAGCATGTTTGTGCAGGTCTCGGATGCGGCGCAACGTCGGCAACTGGAGTTGCGCGCACTCACCCTGCTGGTCGCCGGGATGCGCACCACCCTGATCACCGCCATGATCGGCCCGGCCTTGATCGCCTGGCTCTCCGCACCCTATATTGGCCTTGTGCCAGCCCTGGCGCCAGCAGTGGTGCTCTATTGCATCAGCATTGATCGCTTCATCGTCGTGCGGCGTGCCAGCCGCGAGCTGCAGCAAAAAACCGCCAACACCCGTCAATGGCTACGCGCCTTCACCTGGCGCACGGGCATGTCGGCATTGGTGGTGGCGTTCTGGGGCTACCCCATTGTCGAGACGGGGAACAACACGCTGATCTTCATGATTCTGGCGCTGGCCACCATCGTCTCGGCCAGTTCCATGGCCCAGTTTTGCTGCTGGCCGCCCGCTATGTGGGCCTCCTTCACGCCCATTCTGTTGGGACTGGGGTTGCAGTTGTTTGTTTTTGGCGGTGGTGACCAGTTGTTTGGTGCAGTGTTTGCTTGCCTGTTATGGGTCACTCTCGTCATGGCCGGACTGCGCTTTGCGCGCACGCTCCACAACGACATGACCACCCGTCTGCTCAACGAGAACCTGATGCGCGAACTGGACGAAAAGCGCGCCCAGGCCGAGGCGGCCAACGAGGCCAAGTCACGCTTCTTTGCAGCGGCCAGCCACGACTTGCGCCAGCCATTGCAGGCCATGGGACTCTATCTGAGCGTGCTGGAAGGCGGACGGCGCACAGACCCAACCACCTTGGCACGCCTGAATGAATGCATGACCTCATTGGATGGTTTGCTGGAGGTGGTGATGGACCTGTCGCGGCTGGAAAGCGGCCAGATCACGCCCCATCCGCGCAGCTTCGCCCTGCAACCGCTCCTGTCCCGGCTGGCCTGGATGTATGAAGGCAGCGCACGCCAGAAAGGACTCCAGTTGCGTGTGCATCCCACATCGGCCTGGGCACTCAGCGATGCCACGCTTTTGGAGCGCGTTCTGTCCAATCTGATCGCCAATGCCATACGCTACACCGCCTCTGGTGGCGTGCTGCTGGCGGTGCGCAGGTGCAAGGCGGATGTCGTCCGCGTCTGTGTGATCGACACCGGCATCGGCATTCCGGAGCACGCACACCAGAGCATCTTTGAAGAATTCGTGCAACTCAACAACCCTGAACGCGAACCGACCCGTGGCTCCGGGCTGGGGCTTTCCACGGTCCGGCGCGTGACAGTATTGCTTGGGCACCCGCTGTCGCTGCGCTCCACCGTCGGACGCGGCACCACATTCACCGTCGAACTACCCAGGGCCGAACCCGAGGCGGGGTCATCGTCCCTCCACAAATCTGCAACGCCCCTCGCGCAACTGTCTGGCAAAGTGCTGGTGGTCGAAGACAACACCGCCGTGCGCGACGCGCTCCTGCAGCTTCTGGCGAAATGGGGGCTGACGGCCACGGGCGCCCGCACAGGTGAGGAGGCCAGTGTTGCCATGGCGGGCACTGCATTTGACGTGGTGTTGAGCGACTGGCGGCTGCCTGGCGAACAAGACGGTCTGGCCGTATTGCGCGAGGCGCGCGCCCGCCTGCCGCAGTTGCAGTTGGGACTGCTCATCACGGGCGAAGACGTGCAGATGCTGCCCAGCGCCGGGGCGGATTTCCTGGTGCTGCGCAAGCCGCTACGCCCCTTGCGCCTGCGGGCCTTGCTGCAAGCGCATTTGCGGTGACTGCCGACCTGACCGGTGAGGCCTCAACACCCCGGCTCCATCCTCAACTGATCCGGCGCCCGTTTTCAGCGTACACGGCCAGATAGATGGCGTCCGAGCCGATGTAGGGCGCCTTGTTGCCAAAACCCACGCTGAAGTCGCCGAATGACAGCGAGCGGATGCCCGCCAGGCCTGCGCGCAGGCGTTCGCGCGTGGGCTCCTTGCCTGCGTTCTTCAGGCCTTCGATCATGATCTGGGCGTTGAGCCAGCCTTCCAGCGCACTGCCGCTGTGGAGGTAGGCTGCGTCGCCGCCCGTTGCCTTCATGGTGCTTTGGAACTTGCGCACCACCACCGATTTTTGCGAATTGGCATCGGGGAACACCTGCACCAGCGCGAGGCCCCGCGTGGATGCGGCGAGCTTGGGCATCTCGGACGAGATCACCGTGACCGACAGACCCGCCAACGGCACGCCCTGGGCCTTGGCGCGAAAGGCCTGCACAAATGCCGTATTGGCCGTGCCGGTGGTGGCCAGCAGCACGGCGCCTGGGCGTTCGGCGGCCACTTTGTCGGCCAGTTCGGCTCCGTTCTTGCCGTCCACGGCCAGCACAAACTCGCCCGCCGTCTCGACCTTGATCTCATCCAGCGCACGGACCATGTCCTTGAGCACTTCCTTGCCGAAAGGGTTGTCCAGGTACACCACGGCAATGCGCTTGAGGCCCATGTCCACGATCTGCCGGACCAGGCGCTCGGTCTCTTCGCGGTAGGTGGGGCGCAGGAAGAACACATGGCGGTTCTCGGGCGCGCGCAGCGAGGTGGCGCCAGTCACCGGCCCCACGGTGGGAATGCCCTTTGACTCGACCAGCGGCAGGATGGACGCGGTGTTGGCCGTACCCAGCGGCGAGATGAGCGCAAACACCGACTGCGCTTCCAGCATTCCGGTCACGTTCTTGAGCGTGCGGGCGGCCACATAGCCATCGTCCTTCGCTTCCAGCCGGATCTCGCGGCCATAGACGCCGCCTGCGGCGTTCACCTCGGCAAACGCGGCTTTTATGCCTGCCATGTGTTCAATGCCGGCCTGGCCCAGCGGCCCGGTCAGCGCAATCGAGCAACCCAGGTTGATGGACCGGGAGGTCAGCGCTTCTTCAGCCGCCAGGGAGTTGTAGGCCCAGGCGGGCAGTCCAACGGCAGCGGCAGTTTGGGTGGCGCGCAAGAGAAATTGACGACGGCTCATGGTGTGCAGGGCGAATAGAACAAAGGTGGCGCAGGCTACTGGCTGACACACTTCCCCGCAGTCCACTGCGCGACAAAAGCCGCTGCAATGGCCTGAAATCTGGGGTTTTCACCGAGCCCACGGAGCACACCACGGCCCGCGCAAGCCCATCATGGCCAGCGGTGTCAGCCGCCCAGCAGTTGCGGCAGAAGCGTCGCCGCCGGGCCACGCAGCAGCGTGTGCGCAACGCTATCCAGCTCGCTGGGCGCAGGGTTGAGCACCACCACACGTGCGCCCGCAGCCCGGGCCTGGTGCGCCAGGCCCGCCGCCGGGTACACCGCACCCGCTGTGCCCACCACCAGCATCAGGTCGCACTGCGCGGCGGCGCTTTGGGCGGCGTCGAGCGTGGCCCATGGCAAGGGCTCGCCAAACCACACCACGCCGGGCCGCAACAGGTTGCCGCAACGGTCGCAATACGGAGGGCGGCCTGCCACGGCGTGCTCTACCCAGCAGCAGTTCCGGGGTGTGTCGAGCCAGCGGTCTTCAAAGATGTCGCCATGCAGGCACAACACGCCGGTGCTGCCCGCACGCTGGTGCAGGCCATCGACGTTTTGCGTGATCAGCATGAGCCTGCCGGGATGTTGCCGCGCAAAGGCGGCCAGTGCATGGTGCCCGGCGTTGGGCTGCACACCGGCCAGCAGCTCGCGCCGATACTGGTACCAGTCCCATACACGCTGCGGGTGGGCGCGAAAGCCCTCCTCTGTCGCCATGTCTTCGGGCCGAAACTGCGCCCAGTAGCCCGTCTGCGCATCGCGGAAGGTGGGCACGCCCGATTTGGCGCTGACCCCGGCGCCAGTGAGCACGGCGATGTGCCCTGCCTGCTGGACCCAGGCGCTCACGGTGTCCAGCATGGCGTTTTCCTCAATGGATAAATTAGGCCGGAGGATCAAGTCCTCTGGCGCAGCGCTTCGTACAGGCACACGCCGCTGGCCACCGATACGTTCAGGCTTTCGACAGCGCCCTTCATGGGGATGCTGACCAGCTCGTCGCAGGTTTTGCGCGTGAGCTGGCGCATGCCGTCACCCTCGGCGCCCAGCACCAGGGCCACGGGGCCTTTCAGATCAACCTGGTACACGGTCTTGGGCGCATCGTCGCTGGTGCCGATGCACCAGATGTTGCGCTCCTTGAGTTCGTTCAAGGTGCGCGAGAGGTTGGTGACCATGAAGTACGGCATGGTTTCGGCCGCGCCGCTGGCCACCTTGGCCACGGTGGCGTTGATGCCCACGGCGTGGTCCTTGGGGGCGATGACGGCATGGGCGCCCGCACCATCGGCCACGCGCAGGCAGGCGCCCAGGTTGTGCGGGTCGGTCACACCGTCAAGCACCAGCAGCAGGGGCTGCTCGATGCCTGCGGCTTCGAGGTTCTCCAGCAGCTCGTCGAGCGAGGTGACCTGGGCCACGGGCTCCACCCGCGCAGCCACGCCCTGGTGGCCGTGGCTGCCCGCGAGCTTGGCAATACGCACGCTGTCGGCTTCGATGAGGCGGGCTCCGGCCTCGCGGGCGCGGTCGAGAAACTGGCGCATGCGGGCATCGCGCCGCGTGGCTTCGTAGTAGATCTCGATGATGGACTGTGGCGCGGTCTTCAGACGCACGCCCACGGCGTGAAAGCCGAAGAGAACTTTGGGGCTGGACATGGGGCGATTATCCGCTGGCGGCAAGGCAGCCCTTTGGATAACTATCAAATTAATAGCTGCTTGCGCTTGTTGAATAAGCGCTAGAGGCCAAAAACACTAAAAATTCAAACCACGCACCCTGCGTCGATGGTGATGCGCCGCTCGCACTGCGCGGCAATGGCACGGTCGTGGGTGACCAGCACCAGCGTGGTGCCCTGCTCGCGGTTGAGCTCGAACATCAGCTTCATGATGGTTTCGCCGGTCGCAAAGTCCAGGCTGCCGGTGGGCTCGTCGGCCAGCAGCACGGCGGGCTGCACCACAAAAGCCCGCGCCAGGGCCACGCGCTGCTGCTCGCCGCCCGACAGCACCTTGGGGTAGTGCGACAGGCGCTGCCCCAGGCCCACGCGGGCCAGCATCTCGGTGGCGGCCTTGCGGGCGTCGCGGCGGTCGGCCAGTTCCAGCGGCAGCATCACGTTTTCGAGCGCAGTGAGGTTGCCCATGAGCTGGAAGCTCTGGAACACAAAGCCCACCTTCTGCGCACGCAAGGCCGCGCGCGCGTCCTCGTCGATGGTGAAGAGGTCGTGGCCGTCCAGCCGCACGGTGCCACGCGTGGGCGTATCCAGCCCCGCGATGATGGACAGCAGCGTGCTTTTGCCCGACCCCGAGGCGCCGACGATGGCTGCGGTTTCCCTCGCGGCCAGGCGGAAATCGATATCCCGCAGAATGTCGAGGGTTCCGGTGGAATCGGTCACCGACTTGAAGACATGCTCCACAGCGATGATGGGTGTTGCAGACGCTGTCTTGGGTTGTGCGGTGGATTCGGACATGAAAGGACTTTTGCTTTGATTCGAAATCTGTATCGACGCCGCCACTTTATCGTGAGCGCCGCGTCCGGCGCATTGGTGGGGGTTTGCGTGGGGCTTTTTGCCCCTGCCGCCCTGGCCCAGGCCAAGGCACCGGCCCCCACCGCCCGCACGCCCGTGCTGCTGGTGGTGGGCGACTCGCTCAGCGCCGAATACGGCCTGGCGCGGGGCACCGGCTGGGTCGCGCTGCTGGAAAAGCAATTGGCACAAGACAAGATGAACGTCAGCGTGGTCAACGCCAGCGTGAGCGGCGAGACGACATCGGGCGGCCGCTCGCGCCTGACAGCCCTGCTGGCCCAGCACCGGCCCAGCCACTTGGTGATAGAGCTCGGCGGCAATGACGCTTTGCGGGGCTTGCCGCTCAAGAATACCGAGGAGAACCTGACCTGGATGACACAGACGGCGCAGAAGGCCGGGGCCAAGGTCTTGCTGGTGGGGATGCAGGTGCCGCCCAACTATGGCACTGACTATGCCAACAGGTTCGCGGGCTTGTTCACCACCGTGGCGCAGGCCCAGAAAGCGGCGGTGGTGCCCTTTTTGCTGAAAGGGGTGGCGGATGGGCCCGACCCGACCCGCCTGTTCCAGCCCGACCGCATCCACCCGCGCGCAGAGGCGCATCCGCAGATGCTGGCCAATGTCTGGCCGGAACTCAAAAAACTGCTGCGCTGACGCGAAGCTCAGGCGCCTGCAGGGCCTGGCTGGTCAGGGGCGGCAGCGTCGCTGGCGGGCTGATCATCAGCGGATTGGCTCCCCTGCGGTTCATCCGGCCTGCGGTGCGCTTTGGCCCTCAGCTTCTCTTCTTTTTTCTGTTTTTTTGCGAGTTCGCGCTGGCGCTTTTCGTATCCGTAGTTAGGTGTTGCCAAGGTAATTGCTTCCTGAAGTAGAGACCCACTGTAACAGCATGCACCTGCCCGTCAGGCCGTGGCGGGCCTCAGTGGCGCGACGGATGCGCGGTAGGCGTGCCAGCTCGCAAAACCCAGCACAGGGCCCGCCAGCAGCAGCCCCACGCCCCAAAACCAGAGCGAGACCGCGACGATGGCGGTGATGAGCGCGCCCCACAGCAGCATGACGGCGGGGTTCTCCAGCACCACGCGCATGCTGGTGATGCCCGCCGTGAGAGCGTCGGTGTCGCGGTCGAGAATCATCGGGATGGACACCACCGACGTGGAGAACACCAGCGCCGCAAACACGCCGCCCACCACGGCGTACACCGCCACGAAGCTCCAGTTCTGTGGATTAAACACTGCCTGCAGCACGCCCGTGGTGGACGGCATGCCGGTGTTGAAGAACACCGCAAACACCACCAGCGAGGCGCGGCCCCAGAGCAGCTCCAGCACTACAAGCACAAGCACCAGCATGCCCATGCTACCCATGTGGCTGTCCCAGCAGGTGAGCGACTCGCTCAGCTCGGGTTTCAGACCCGCTTCACGTCGGCGGCTGGTGTCGTACAGCCCCATGGCCAGAAAAGGGCCCAGCAACAGGCAGCCGCTGGCCAGGGACATGGTGTATTCGGGGCGGGTGCGGAACACCCAGCCCAGCACCACCGCCATGCACCAAAAACACACTCCATAGAACACAGCGATGCCAGGGGCGGCGCGCACATCCTGCAAACCCCGCACCAGCCAACGAAACGGATCTGCAAACCCCAGCGGTTGCAAAACCACGGGTTGCGCAGCCTGCGCATCGGGCGCGGCAGGCACCGCCGGGCTGGCGGAATCATCGGGGACGGGGCTGGCGGAAGGGGACGGCGTAGCGGTCATGCAAACAGGCGAGGTGTTGAAAAGGCTGCGGGAGAAGACCCGCAAACCCTCACACTAAGCCAGCCCCCGGTGCTGCGCCACTGAGGAAACTACCACCCCCGCACAGCCGCCGCCATCTACGCCAGCGGAAACGCGCGCTCCATCGCCTGCTGCAGATCCTGCCGCAAGTCCTCTGCCGCCTCCAGCCCCACGGCAAACCGCACCAGCGTGCCTGGCTTCAGGTGCGGCGCGGAGCGGTTGCGCATGCTGGCAATGTCATAGGGCACCACCAGGCTCATCGGCCCGCCCCAGCTGTAGCCCAGCTTGAACAGGCGCAGGCCATCGCAAAACGCGTCCACCCGGTCCTGCGAATAACGCGCATCGATCATCACGCCGAACAGGCCTGCCGCCGCGCCCTGCCCGCCTTGCGCGGCGCCGCACAGTGCCTTCCAGTGCGCGTGGCCAGGCGATCCCTCCAGCGCGGGGTGCAGCACCTGAGCGATGGCCGGTTGCTGCTGCAGCCACCGCGCCAGGCTGCGGGCGGCCTCGTCATGGGCGCGGTAGCGCAGGCCGATGCTGGGCAACGCACGCAGCACCGCCTCGGCATCGTTCGCCCCCACGCCCAGGCCCAGCCGCATGTGCGTGAGCTTGATCTTCATGTGCAGGCCCAGGTCGCGCGTGATGACGCTGCCCATGAGCACGTCGCCCCCGCCGCTGGGGTACTTGGTCAACGCCTGGGCAGAGATGTCCACCCCCAGGCTACCGTCGCCCAGCAGATCGAAGGGCGCAAACGCCAGGCCCGCGCCCCAGGTGTTGTCCAGCGCCGTGGTCACGCCGCGCGCACGGCAGATGCGCACCTGCTCGCACAGGTCCGGAAACTCCATGCTCACCGAGCCGGGCGCCTCCAGCCACACCAGCCGGGTAGCGGGCGTGATGCGGGCGGCCAGGTCGGCCGGGTCCAGCGGGTCGTAGGGCACATGGGTAACGCCGAAGCGGGCCAGTTCGCCATCGGCAAAGTCCTTGCCGGGGCCATAGGCGTTGTCCGGGATCAGCACCTCGTCCCCTGGCTTGAGCAGGGCCAGCCCCACGTTGGCGATGGCGGCCAGGCCACTGGGTACCAGCACACACTGCAGGCCGCCTTCGAGCGTGCACAGGCGCTCTTCCAGGATGAAGGTGGTGGGCGTGCCGTGCAAGCCATAGGTGTAGCCGCTCTTGTCCTTCCACTCGCGCGAGCGCATCGCCGCCACGTTGGGGAAGATGACGGTCGAGGCCTTGTAAACCCCCGGCTGGGGTGCCTCGAACCCGGCGGGCGGGCGGTAGTCGTGGTGAACGATGCGGGTAGCGAGATCGGCGTCGTGGTGGTTCATGCCAGCCATGGTAGCCGCCCCGCGCAGCCCATTGCCGTTCAGCCCGCAGGAGCGACCAGTTGGTTGTCCACCGAGACGACGCCGCTGATGGCCTTGACAAGGGCTTCGGCCCGGTCCTTGGCAGCAGCCGATGGCGCAGGCCCTTTCAGCGTGACCTTGCCGCCCACGGTGTCCACGCTGATTTTGATGGCGCTGAGGTCGGCATCCTTGGCCAGGCCCGCAACGATCTGTGCGGTGATGGCGGTGTCGTCCACCGCACCCTTGGCCTGCTGGGCGGCCTGCTGTGCCGTGGCCTCGGCAGTGGCGGCGCCGTCCTCCACCTTCTTTTCCGCGCTTTGCATCACGGATTCGGCCTTGGCGCGGGCGTCAGCGGCAGTCTGCTCGGTTTTTTCGATGGCGGAATCGAGCTTCTGGCCCACAGTGGGCTCTTCAGTCTTGCCGCAGGCCGCCAGGCCCAAAGCGAGCGCACTCACAGCCAGAATGCTGGCAACGCGGTGTGTGGGGCGGTCGATGCTTGTCAAGGCGTTCATAGGTTGGCTCCGTGCAGTTGAAACAGGGGCCTACTGTAGGCAGCAACGGGCAGCCCGTGGGTCGGACGCCGCCGAAGTGCATGTAGGACGGTGACGGACGGTGTCGCCAACCTATCTGCCAGCGGGGACAGCCTATTCGTGACACGCGACAATCAGGCCATGATTTCGCCCTCGCTGACCCGTTGGTTCCCATTTTTGAAATGGCCCCGCCCCGACCGCCACCTGCTCAAAGGCGAGTTTTGGGCCGGCATGACCGTGGGCCTGATGCTGGTGCCCCAGGGCGTGGCCTACGCGGCACTGGCGGGCATGCCGCTGATCACGGGGATCTACGCCTCGCTGATCCCGGCGCTGGTTGCCGTGCTGTTCAGTTCCTCCACCCGCCTGGGCGTGGGGCCCACGGCGCTCACCAGCCTGTTGATTGGCGCCTCGCTCACCGGCCTGGCCGAGCCGGGCAGCGCACAGTGGGTGGCCATGGCGGCGTGGATGGCCATTCTCTCGGGCCTGTTGCAATTGGTGATGGGGCTGGCGCGTTTTGGCTGGCTGCTCAATTTGGTCACATCGCCCGTGCTCAATGGCTTCACGCAGGCTGCTGCGCTGCTGATCCTGGGCTCGCAGTTGCGTGCGCTTACCGGCCTGCGGGCGGCCGACTGGGGGACTCTGCTGTCCGTCCCCTCGCCGGGGCTGTTTGACCTGACGGCGGCAGCCTTCGGCCTGGGCAGCCTGGCATTGCTGATGCTGGCGCGCCGCTGGCGGCCCAACTTCCCGGCAGCCATCGTGGTGGTGGGCGCGGCAGGCGCCTTGAGCTGGGCGCTGGGCTATGCCGATGCGGGCGGCGCGGTGGTAGGCGCCCTGCCCTCGGGCCTGCCAGCGCCCTACTGGCCGGGTGCCCTGCCGTGGTCGGGCTTTACCGCCCTGGTGATGCCCGTGCTGGTGGTCACACTGGTGAGTTTTCTGGAGACAGCCTCCAGCGCCAAGGTGGAAAGCCAGCGCTCCAAAGAACAATGGAACGAGAACCAGGACCTGATTGGCCAGGGCCTGGCCAAGATCAGCAGCGGGCTGTGCGGCAGCTTTGCCACCAGCGCCTCGTTCTCGCGGTCCGCCATCAATCTGTATGCGGGCGCCAAAAGCGGCTGGGCCACGCTGTTTGCCTTGAGCCTGGTGCTGGTGGTACTGCTGTGGCTCACCCCGGCGCTGTACCACGTACCGCAGTCGGTGCTGGCGGCCGTGGTCGTCACGGCGGTGACCAGCCTCATCAAGCCCGGCACCATTGTGCGGCTGTGGCGCGTGTCGCGGGTGGAGGCCGTGATCAGCGGCATTACCTTTGCGCTCACACTTGCCACGGCACCGCGCATGTACTGGGGGGTGCTGGTGGGGCTGCTCATCAACCTGAGCCACTTTCTCTACCAGCGCCTGCATCCCCGCATCATCGAAGTCGGCCTGCACCCGGACGGCAGCCTGCGCGACCGCCACCTGTGGCACCTGCCCCCGCTGGCGCCCCGGCTGCTGGCCCTGCGCATGGATGCCGAGCTGGACTTTGCCTCTGCCAGCGCGCTGGAGCGGCGGGTGGCAGACCACCTGGCACAAAACCCCGATGTGATGCACCTTTGCCTGCTGGCCCAGCCCATCAACCGCATCGACGTGACCGGGGTTGAAACATTTTCTCAATTGTTATCCACCATGCGATCCAAAGGCGGCACGCTGCACCTGAGCGGCCTGAAACTGCCCGCCGAAAAGGTCCTGCGGCAGGCGGGCCTGCTGGAGCCGCATGCTGGCTTGGCCATGTACCGCACCGACGCCGAGGCGTTATTGGCGTTGCAGCAACTTTCAGAGCCTGCCGCGAAGGCAAACTGAGGGTTAGACCTATGCTCCCGGCGCGCTCTGTTTCAGTTGGTGCACTGGTACACTCACAGAACTCTTTCTTACTTCATTTGTGTCTGATTCTGCGGCTTCTCATCTGGTAGATCTGCGCGAACTTCGCCTGGATACCGCTCACGCGCTGGTGGCTCAGGCCGGCGGCAGCGAAGCACTGCTGCACCGCGAGGCCCCTTCGCAGTACCTGCAGGGCCTGATCGACAGCCTGTGCGAACTGTCCCTCAAAGACCCCCTCACCGGTTTGGCCAACCGCAGGCATTTCCGTGCGGTGCTGGAGCGCGAGATCGACCGCGTGACGCGCTCGGGTGAAGCCGCGTTGCTGCTTATGCTGGACATCGACCACTTCAAGAAGGTGAACGACACGCACGGCCACCTGGCGGGCGACGTGGTGCTGCAGTCGGTGGCCCGCACGCTCAACGCCTGTGTGCGCCCCATGGACACCCTGGCGCGCTACGGTGGCGAGGAGTTTGCCGTGGTCCTGCCCGCCTGCCAGGCTGCATTTGGCCATTCGGTGGCCGAACGCATCCGGCGGGCCGTGGCCAGCACCCCCATCCGGATCTCCCCTTCGGTGGAGTTGAATGTCACGGTGAGCGTCGGCGGCGCTTTTGCCATGCAGTGGATCCGATCGACCACACTGCTGTGGACCGATCGGGCCGACCACCAGCTTTACAAAGCCAAATCGGCCGGCCGCAACCGGGTCAGCATCGAGGAGCAACCCGACAGCACCGTCAGTGCTGAAGAGAAAAGCCTGTTGTTTGGCCCGCTCTACACTCCCTCCGGGTGGGGCGACTTGCCTCCGCTGGACTCCAAACCAACAGGCAGCGCCTACTGAAAGTTAGATGATGAGTGACGCGCTGACCCCCGAACCCACAACACCCGCAGCCCCCGCTGGCCCGGCCCCATCCACCGCCTCGGCTTCGCGCGGCGGTGCCTGCATCATTGCGGTCACCAGCGGCAAGGGCGGCGTGGGCAAGACCTTTGTATCGGCGAATCTCGCAGCCGCCCTCACCCGCCGCGGCCAACGCGTGCTGGTGCTGGATGCCGACCTGGGCCTCGCCAACCTGGACGTGGTGCTGAACCTGCACCCCCAGGTCACGCTGCACGACGTCTTCACGGGCAAAGCCGCTGTCGATGACGCCGTGATCGTCGCGCCCGGTGGTTTCGACGTACTGCTGGCCGGCTCCGGCATGGTGGAGTATTCGCGCCTGACACCCGAGGTGCGCAACCAGTTTTTGAGCGTGCTCAAGGCGCTTACCCCACGCTATGACGTGGTGCTGCTCGACACCGGCGCGGGGATCTCCGACGTGGTGTTGTTCTCGATCTCCCTGGCCTCCGAGGTGCTGATCGTGGCGACCCCAGAGCCCACCTCGCTGACCGACGCCTACGCTGCCATCAAGGTGCTGGCCATGCAGCAAAAGCGCCAGCACGTGCGCATGGTCATCAACCAGGCGGCCCGCCCCGGCGATGGCCGCGCCATTGCCAGTCAGCTGCAGCAGGTGCTGGACCGCTTTGTGAGCACCGAATCAGGCCGCCCCGTGCGCCTCATCCACATGGGCGACATCCCCGCCGATTCCTCGGTGCGTGATGCCGTGATGCGCCGCCAGTTGCTGCTGCTGCAAACCCCCGGCTGCCCGGCTGCCCTGGCCATTTCCCAACTGGCCAACAAGATAGAAACCACGCTGCTGTCGCCCACAGCATGAACGGGTGCGTGCCAGGCATTGCCCTGGCGCACCCCACCACAGGCCCGCTACCGGGCCTTTGTGCTTTTTTACTGTCGTGAACACCCACACCGTCCTCAACATCTCTTGCTACAAGTTCGTGCCCCTGCCCGACGCCGCCACGCTGCGCGATGCGCTGCATGCGCGCGCCGTCGAAGCCGAGCT
Organism: Acidovorax sp.; assembly: GCF_027492855.1. Lineage (GTDB taxonomy): Bacteria > Pseudomonadota > Gammaproteobacteria > Burkholderiales > Burkholderiaceae_C > Acidovorax. The sequence goes on along the minus strand of NZ_JAPUDY010000077.1, from coordinate 16,629 downwards.
CAAAGGCACCATCCTGCTGGCTGAAGAAGGCATCAACTTCTTTTTGGCGGGCCCCGCCGCTGCGGTGCGGGGTTTCGTCGAGCAACTGCGCACCGACGCCCGGTTTGCCGACCTCGCGCCCAAGGAAAGCTGGTCGGCCACCGTGCCGTTTCGCAAGATACTGGTCAAGGTCAAGCGCGAGATCATCCGCATGGACCACCCGGCCATCCAGCCCGCCCAGGGACGCGCGCCGTCGGTGGACCCCGCCACGCTGCGCCGCTGGCTGGAGCAAGGGCATGACGACAACGGCCGCGCGGTGGTCACGCTGGACACCCGCAACGCCTTCGAGGTAGACAGCGGCACCTTCGACAACGCCATCGACTGGCGCATCGACAAATTCACCGAATTTCCGCCCGCCCTGCGGGCGCACAAGGATGAATTGCGGGACAAAACGGTGGTGAGCTTTTGCACCGGAGGCATCCGCTGCGAGAAGGCAGCCATCCTCATGCGCGAAGAAGGGCTCTCCCATGTCTATCAGTTGGAGGGCGGCATTCTGAAATATTTCGAACTCACCGATGGTGCCCACTACCACGGTGGCTGCTTCGTGTTCGACGAACGCCGGGTGCTGGCCTCGGATCTGAGCACTGCCTCTTCTGGCGATTGCAAAAATGATAGCTAAAAACTGCCGCCGAATAAGCGCTGGCAGCCAATTTCACTCAACACCCTAGCTTGATGGCAAGGCTTGTGCGAGGTCGGCCGCACAGGGCTGCTGCTGCAAAATATCGCCGTACTCACCCGATCGGCGCAAAGCCTCCAGCCCTTGATTGAAGGCTTTCATGCGCCGAGCACTCTCGGGCAGCTTTTCGCTCATCATCACGTGGGTCGTGAAGTTCGGCACAAAAAGCTTGGGATGTGCCCTGACGCGGCGCGCTTGCTCGCCCGTGAACTTGGAGCCCAGCAAGTCACAGGCCACATTGCGATCGAGCAGGACAATGTCCACACGGCCAGCAAGCAGCTTGTTCAGGTTGCTCACATCATCGGGCGCCACATCCGCTAGCAAAAGACCATCCTTGGCCATGCGCCAGAACTCGGGGGTGTAGGTGTAGTCGGCCACGACGCCGATGCGCTGGCCCTTCAGGTCTTGCAGGTTGCTCCACTTGAAGCTGCGGTCGCTGCGATAAAGAATCTGCCACTGCTCAGTCAGCACATTGTCACTGATGAGAAAGCCCTTATCGCGCTCGGCGCTGCGCCCCCAGGCGGCCGTGGCATCCCACTTGCCGTCCCGCGTCTCGACCAGTGCACGTGTCCAGGGCAGGAAGACATAGGTCACCTTCACCCCCACCTTGGCAAACGCTTGGCGCACGATGTGCAATGAAATCCCGTCGTCAGGCCGGGCAGAGCTCGCATAGGGGGGGAGCTCTCCCGTGGCGATGCGCAGGGTTTCGGCATGCACCCCAAAGCCGAAAACAGGCGTCGCAAGCAGGAAGCACAGGAAGCAAAGATAGCGGCGCATGATGCGCTCCCTTTTCCGACCACTAAGGGGAGCAACGTAACCATCTGCGTGCGTTGTGTCAATGTCGGAGCGCCTCCATAATGGGTTTATTCTCTGCAGGCCGTGACGATTGCCGATCTTCCCCGCCGCGCGGTCATGGTGCGGGTCCCCTGAAGCACTCTCAGAACCTGTTCAATGCGTTTCTTCAACCCGTCCTCCCTGACAGCAAAAACCCTGGTCTGGGTGGTGGTGGCCAGCTTGGTGGCGTTTGGCGCCATCACCAGCGTCACGGTCTGGCAGGAAAGGACCCGGCTGCTGGAGCGGGCCCACGAACAGGCCGAGCGCAGCGTGCAGCAGAACCTGCCAGCACTGAGCGAGAGCCTCTGGAACTTCAACAACGCAGGCATACGGGCCCTGCTCAGCGGCATGGTGGGCGAAGGTGCCATCGTGCGCGCCGACATCCTGGACGGCGAGCGCACTCTGATGACGGTCATGCGCCCAGGCGAAGTGCTGCCCATCGACACCACCTGGAAGGTCCCCATCGAGGCCCCGAACGATCCAGCCCTGGACCGGCCCAGGTTGGGCGAAATCCGTGTCTATGAATCCTATGCCCAGCTGCGCGCGCAGCAAGCCGAAACGGCATGGCGCATTGCCATCGCCCAGTTGCTGCAGATCGCCAGCATCGCAGCGATGCTCGTGGTGATTGTGGGCTGGATGATCACCCGGCATTTGTCGGCCCTGGCACGGGCCGTTACGCGGCTCAACCCCCTGGACAGCCAGGACCGCATTCGCCTGCAGCGCAAGACACGCGGCTCGCAGCCGGACGAGCTTGACGCGCTGGTAGACACGCTCAACCGCTTTCACGCAGAGCGCGCCATCGAGGCTGGCTTGCGCAACCAGGCCGAATCCGTGCTGCGCGCCCGCATGCGCGAGATGGAGGCCACCTTGGGCGCACTCCGCGATGGCGTTCTTGCCCTCAATGGCACGGGCGAGGTGGTCTATGCCAACGATGCTGCGGCGCATTTGTTGGGTGTAGCGGGCCCAGCTTTGGAGGGGCAGCCGTGGCGCCAGCTCTTTCAGTTGCTTGACGAGGCCAGTGGCGCACCACGTGGCGATTGGCTGGACCAGGCCCGGTCATCGGGCCAACCCCAGCGGCTGCGCGGCGAACTGCGGCTCGCCCCCACCCACGCACGCGCTTTCGTGGCCGAGCTCAACGCCGTGCCATTGCCCAACCCTGGCGATGTGGTGCTCCTGCTCGTCCTGCGCGACATCTCCGACGAGATCAGCAAAGAGCGGCAAATCGTCTTTCAGGCCTTTCACGACCCGCTCACGGGACTCGGAAACCGCTCCAAGCTCGCGCGCGACCTGCCGCTGGAGCTGGACCGCTCGCGCGCCACGCGCAGCCGCCTCGCATTGCTGTTCATCGACCTCGACAACTTCAAGGACATCAACGACACCCTGGGCCACCAGGTGGGCGACCAGTTGCTGCGCCAACTGGCGCTGCGCCTGCAGGCCGCCGTCCTACCGCCCGCCTGGATCACGCGCCACGGCGGCGACGAGTTCCTGGTGGTGCTGCCCCGGTTGAACGAGGAGCTACAGGCCGTCGCCCTGGCCCAGGATCTGATGGACCAGATTCGCCGCCCCTACACCCTCGACAACTATCAATTGCATGTGACGCCCTCGGTGGGTATCAGCCTGTTCCCCGACCACGGCAGCACCCCCGCCGAGCTGGTGAGCCGTGCCGACATGGGGATGTATGCCGCCAAAAAGCTGGGGCGCAACACCTATTGCATCTTCGACGACCGGCAACTGCAAGAGTCCTCACGCCGCCTGAGTGTGGAAAACGGACTGCGAACTGCCCTGGCGCAACAAGAGTTCTGGCTGGCCTACCAACCCAAGGTGGACCTGGCCAGCGGTCGCGTGGTGGGCGTGGAAGCCCTGCTGCGCTGGGAGAGCCAGCAACTCGGCCGCATACCGCCCGCAAGCTTCATCCCCATCGCCGAGGAGAGCGGTCTCATCATCGACATCGGCGACTGGGTGTTGCATGAAGCGACGGCTGCGGCGCGGCGCTGGCGCGACACCCTGAACCAGGAGATGCCCGTGGCGGTCAACGTGGCCGCAGCACAGTTCCGCAGCCCGCGCCTGTTGCAAACGCTCAGGGCCATCGCTGCCCAGGATCGCGACATGCCGCGCCTGATACAGCTCGAAGTCACAGAAAGCGCGCTGATCAGCGGGCTGGAAGACGTCACGGGCAAATTCATTGCCATCAAAGAGCTGGGCTACGACATCGCCATCGACGACTTCGGCACCGGCTATTCATCCCTGTCCTACCTGAAGAACCTTCCGGTCGATACGCTCAAGATCGACCAGTCCTTCATCCGCGATCTGCACCGCAGCGCGCAGGACGTGACCATCGTTTCGGCCGTGGTGAGGCTGGGCCAGAGCCTGGGCTTTGCCATCGTCGCCGAGGGCGTCGAAGAGGCCCGCCACGTGCAGATCCTCAAGGACCTTGGCTGCGACCAGGGCCAGGGCTACCACTTCAGCCGGCCCATACCGGAAGCCGAACTCATCCCCATGCTGCAGCGAGGATGTGGCACCTTCGACCCGGTCTGAACCGTTGCGGGGCCAGTCCGCGCATGTGGCCCCGCTTGCTTCAACCGCCCAGCTTGGCGGCCATTTCAGCAACACGCTGACCGAACAATTTGCCGGTTTCGAAATCACCAGGGAACATCTCGGCGGCCGATGCGTCAGCGGGCGACTGCGACATGGCGCCGCTGAACGATCCCATCCAGTTCACGTCGTTGCGCCCGGCGGCCTTGGAGTTGGCGGGCATCATGCCGTTGCCCACCCACAGCCCGCCATGCTGCATGGAAAGGTGAAACAGATAGTCCAGTGTGATCTGCTTGTCACCATTGATGCTGGCGCTGTTGGTGAAGCCCGCAAACAGCTTGTTCTTCCAGGCCTGGCTGAACCATGCCTTGGACGAGGCATCGGCAAACTTTTTGAACTGCCAGCTCGGGCCCGCCATGTAAGTCGGCGAGCCAAAGATGATGGCGCTGGCCCCGGCCAGGGTGTCCCAACCGCCGTCGGGCAGATTGCCGTCGGCATCAATGGCAATCAACTGGGCGCCTGCGCCCTCAGCCACGGCCTGTGCCAGGCGCTGCGTGTGGCCGTAGCCCGAGTGGTAAACAACTGCAATGTGTGCCATACGAAGATTTTTGAGAAAGTGATGGAGGTTCAGAAAATAAGCGAATCGGCCGCATGAATGAGGCGACTGCGGCAGCAGCCCTATCGCCTGCAGGTCATTGGTCTCGGCGGCCGTGAACGGATTCTCGGCTCAGCGACCCGGCCGGCGCGCGTCCAGGCTCCAACCACCCGCGCCAAAGGCCGCCAAGGCCAACAGGCCACCCGCCACGCCCACGTTCTTGAAGAACAGCAGCTGCTGCATCATTTGCTTGTCGGCGGGCAGGCTCCAGTAGGCGTGAAAGAAGAAGCTGGCCACCAGCGTAAAAAACGCCAGCGCCAGGGCCGCAAAACGCGTGCCCACACCAAAGATCAACGCCAGGCTGCCCAGTACCTCGACGGCGGCGGCAATGGCAGCCGCCACCGTGGGCATTGGCAGGCCCACCGAGCTGATGTAGCCCACCGTACCGGCAAAACCGGTGAGTTTGCTGATGCCCGCAGGCAGAAACAGTGCGGCCAGCAGCAGGCGCGACGCCAGGGCCAAAGGGTTTTGCATAAAGGTGAACACGGCGATAGCTTTCGAACAGACTGATTTGAAAAAAGGAAAAAAACGTCAGGCGGCCAGGTCAAACACCAGCACCTCGGCATCGTGGCCATCGGTCAACGACAAGGTGGCTTCTTGTTCGAGCGACGCGGCATCTCCGCCCGACAGCGCAGTGCCATTAACCCGCAGCGTGCCGCGCACCAGGTACACATAGGTCTTGCGCGCCGGGTCGAGAACCAGCGTGGCAGCCTCTTCACCGTCAAACAGGCCCGCATACAGCGCCGCATCGGCATGGATCTTCACCGAGCCTTGGGCGCCGTCGGACGAAGCCACCAGGCGCAGCGCGCCGCGTTTTTCAGCATCGGCAAAGGTCTTTTGCTCGTAGCTGGGCGGGATGCCGCGCACGTTGGGCTCGATCCAGATCTGCAAAAAATGCGTGGTCTGGCCCGCCGCGTGGTTGAACTCGCTGTGCTGCACGCCGGTGCCAGCGCTCATGCGCTGCACGTCGCCGGGCGGAATGCCTTTGATGTTGCCCATGCTGTCCTTGTGGGCGAGCTCGCCCGACAACACGTAGCTGATGATTTCCATGTCGCGGTGGCCATGGGTGCCAAACCCGGTGCCCGGCGCGATGCGGTCTTCATTGATGACGCGCAGGTTGCCGAAACCCATGTGGGCGGGGTCGTAGTACCCGGCAAACGAGAAACTGTGGAATGAATTGAGCCAGCCATGGTCTGCATGGCCCCGGTCTTGCGATTTACGAACAGTCAGCATATGAGTGCTCCTTTCAAGACTTCACTGTAGAACTGCAGGCCAGGCTGTGGGGGCAGGCGAATTGATGGCAATATTCAAATAATCTGAATTAACATGGCGCCACCATGCAAAACGCCCGCGATGTTCTCACCCCCGATGCGCTGGCCATGCTGCAGGTGATTGCCGAGGCGGGCAGCTTTGCCGCCGCCGCCCGGCAATTGGGGCTGGTGCCCAGCGCCCTCACCTACCGCGTGCGCCAGATCGAGGACGCACTCGATGTGCTGCTGTTCGACCGCAGCGCGCGCCAGGCCCGCCCCACCGAGGCGGGGGTGGAGCTTCTGCGCGAAGGCACGCGCCTGCTGCAGGACATCGACGCCGTGGCCCACCGTGTGCGCCGCGTGGCCACGGGCTGGGAACCACAGCTCACGCTCTCCGTCGACGGCATCATCTCGCCCCACACCCTGCTGGAGCTGGTGGACGCGTTTTATGCCATGCAGCCACCCACGCGCCTGAAGCTGCGCGACGGCATCATGACCGGCACGCTGGAAGCCCTGACCTCGGGCCGGGCCGACCTGGCCATCGGCGTCTCAGTGGCGGGCAACAATGTGGCGGGCCTGCAGCAAGGCACGCTGGGCGACGTGCTGTTCATCTATGTGGTGGCACCCCACCACCCGCTGGCCACTGCGCCAGAGCCCATCTCCGACGCCACCCTGCTGGAGCACCGCGCGGTGGCCGTGGCCGACTCCGCCCTGCGCGGCGGCGCCACCATGGGCCTGCTGGGCGGGCAAGACGTGCTCACGGTGGACAGCATGCAAACCAAGCTGCAAGTGCAACTGCGCGGCCTGGGCGGCGGTTTTCTTCCCGAGCCCATGGTGCGCCCCTATCTGGAGGCGGGCCGCCTGGTAGCGCGCCGCGTGGCCCGCCCCGAGCGCAACGTGCGTGTGCACTACGCCTGGGGCGGCCCCGGCTTCACCGCGCCGGGCCGGGCGCTGCAATGGTGGCTGACCCAACTACAAAGCCCCGCCACACGCCGCGCTCTGCTGGAAAACCACCATCATTTCTGATGCGGATCAAGCGCCGCCCCCCCAGCAGCGCGTGTAGAGTGGTCACCGTTGGTTCTGCACTGCATTTCATCCGCCGACCGTCACCGAAAGGCCTTCCATGAGCAAACCTGATCCCCTCCCCGCCAAACGGCTTCGACGCACCAACGCCCCGGCACCCGCCCCCCTCGCGGCCCCCGCGCCCACCACCTATTCCGGCAAGCCCCAGCGCCATTTCGCCATCATCGGCGCGGGCATGGCGGGCATCGCCTGCGCACGCACCCTGGTGCAGGCCGGGCACCGGGTGACGGTGTTCGAGAAGTCCAGCCAAGCGGGCGGGCGCACCGCCACCATCGACACCCCTTTCGGCAACTTTGATGCCGGAGCCCAGTATTTCACCGTGCGCGACCCGCGTTTTGCCCGCGCCATCGACACCGTGCCCGGCATCTGCAAGCGCTGGAGCGCCAACTCCGTGCAGGTGCTCGACGCTGCAGGCCGCGTGGCCGCCGCCGGTTTGCCCCACCGCGAAGCGCACTGGGTGGCCAGCCCCGGCATGCAGTCCCTGGTGGGCACCTGGGCCGAGCCGCTGCGCCAGGCCGGCCAGCTCATCACCGACACCCGCGTCACACGCATCGAACCCGACGCACTGAACACCCCCGGCTGGCAATTGCGCACCGAAGGGCCCGGCGGCAGCCAGCATGTGTATGCAGGCTTCGATGCCGTGCTGCTGGCGCAGCCCGCCGTGCCCGCGCAGGCGCTGCTGGCCAGCTCTGCGGTGGACACCCCGCTGTCCGACGCCCTCTCCACCGTGGCCATCGCGCCCTGCTGGACCCTGATGCTGGCCTACCCTCAGGCCGTGCGCCCCGGCCTGACCACACTGGGCCCGCAATGGAATGCAGCGCGCAGCACCCACCACCGCATCGCCTGGCTGGCGCGCGAGTCGTCCAAGCCCGGCCGCAACGTGGTCGAGCGCTGGACGGTGCAGGCCAGCCCCGCCTGGTCGGCCGAACACCTCGAAGACGACGAAGCCCGCGTACAGGCCAAGCTGCTCAAGGCCTTTGCCGAGGTCACCGGCATCCGCGCCACGCCCGCCCACGCCGACACCCGCCGCTGGCGCTACGCCCAGACCACCCACCCACTGGGCAAAAGCCACCTGTGGGACGCCCGCATGGGCCTGGGCGCCTGTGGCGACTGGTGCCTGGGGCACCGCGTGGAAGACGCCTTCGTCTCGGGCCTGGAGCTGGCGCTCGCCGTGGCATGACACCAGACGCGGGAGGGCTGGTGGAGCGCGAAACACGGCCTTACATCGGCCGCTTTGCGCCCTCGCCCACCGGCCCGCTGCATGCGGGCTCGCTGGTGGCTGCGTTGGCCAGTTGGCTGGACGCGCGGGCCCACGGGGGTCGGTGGCTGGTGCGTATCGAGGACGTGGACACCCTGCGCTGCGTGCCCGGTGCCGACCAGTTCATCCTGCAGCAATTGGCCACCTGCGGCCTGGTGCCCGATGCGCCGCCAGAGTGGCAGTCAGCGCGCAACGCGCTCTACCAGTGGGCTCTGGACCAGTTGGTGGCACAGGGCGATGCCTACCCCTGCGCCTGCTCCCGCAAAGACATCGAAGATGCCCAGGCCGCGCTCGGCCATGCCCGCGAGCGGCATGCGGCCCTGCCCTACCCCGGCACCTGCCGCCACGGGCTGCGGGGCCGCACCGGGCGCTCGTGGCGTTTCAATGCCACGGGATATCAGCAAAAACAGCCTCTAGCGCTTAATAAACAAGCGCTGGCAGCTCCTTTTTTAATAGCAAACATCTCGCCTACGCTACAGTGGCAGGACCGACGTCTGGGCCCGCAGCAGCAGAACGTGGCCGAAGCCGTGGGCGACTTCGTGCTGCGCCGCGCCGACGGGCTCTGGGCCTACCAGCTCGCCGTGGTGGTGGACGATGCCGACCAGGGCATCACCGACGTGGTGCGCGGCGAGGACCTGGCCGACAACACCCCACGCCAGATCCTGCTGCAGCGCGCCCTGGGCGTGCCCACCCCGCGCTATCTGCACACCCCCCTGGTGTGCGGTGCCAACGGCGAAAAGCTCTCCAAGCAGAACGGCGCCCAGGCACTGGACCTGGGCGAGCCGATACAGGCCTTGTCTCAAGCGGCCGAGGTGCTGGGCTTGCCCGCACTGAAATCTCCGTGCAACAGTTGTGTCTCGGATGTGCTGGCGCACTGGGTGACAGCGTGGCGACGAAACTACAATGGCGCACCGTGACTGAATCAACCCTTGCTTCCGCCCCCTCCAGCGCAGCGCCCGCTGCCGCCGCGTCCGCGCCATCCACCCCGGGCATGGCGCCTGCTGGCGTGACCCATCCCAAAACCATCAAGAGTTTTGTGCGCCGCGCAGGCCGCACCACCACCGGCCAGGCCAAGGCCTTTGAAGATTTTGGCCCCCATTTTGTACTGCCCTATGCCCCGGCCCCGCTGAACGCTGCCGAAGCCTTTGGCCGAAGCGCCCCGCTGGTGCTGGAAATCGGCTTTGGCATGGGTGAGGCCACGGCCCACATCGCCAACGTGCGCCCCGGCGACAACTTCCTGTGCTGCGAAGTGCACGAACCCGGCGTGGGCGCGCTGCTCAAGCGCATTGGCGAACAGGGCCTGACCAATATCCGCATCCTGCAGCACGATGCGGTCGAGGTCATCGACCACATGCTGCCCGAGGACAGCCTGGACGGGGTGCACATCTTCTTCCCCGACCCCTGGCACAAGACCAAACACAACAAGCGCCGCCTGATCCAGCCCCCGCTGGTGGCCAAGCTGGCCGCCCGCCTCAAGCCCGGTGGCTACCTGCACTGCGCCACCGACTGGCAACCCTATGCAGAGCAGATGCTGCAGGTGCTGGGCGCCGAGCCCTTGCTCACAAACACCGCCACCGGCTTTGCCCCCCAACCCGACTACCGCCCATTGACCAAGTTCGAGAACCGCGGCCTGCGGCTCGGACATGGGGTGTGGGACGTTGTGTTCATACGCCGTAATTGATTGACTGACTGACGCCATGTCACGCCCCACCCAAACCGCCCCCATGAAGCCCATTTTGCAAAACCTGGTCGAGATGACCGGCCACCGGGATCACTTGCGGCTGGAGGTGTCGGTGCTGTCCACGCTGCAAAAGCTCAGCAGCATCGTCGAGGTCCGGGCGCTGGAGCTGTTCACCGACGGGGGCGTGCCCCATGTGCGCCCGCGCACCTGGGTGGACAACGGCCAGCTGATCTCTACCGACTCAGAAGCCGCCGCAGACCCCCGCCGCGAGCCGCTGGCCAACTACCCCGAGTTGCGCGTCTGCGTGGACGCCCACGGCGAAAGCGCCCTGGCATCGCCCCGCAAGGGCCGGTATGTGCTGTGGCTGCCGGTGTGGATGCACGAAAAGGTCAGCACCTGCCTGGAGATCACCCAATCGCGCCCGTTTTCGGCCCACAAGCTGGACGTGCTCATGGGCATTTTTCAGGTGTACCAAAACTACCAGAGCCTGCTGGACTACAGCGAGCGCGACGCGCTCACCGGGCTGTTCAACCGCAAGACCTTTGACGAGCAGTTCTCGCGCCACGCGATGAGCGTGATGGCCAACCGCTCCGGCGCGGGCAGCGAGTCCTTTGGCGCCGACGAGGACCTGGCGGCCAACGATAAGGAACCCGTTCAGCAGTGGTTGGCCGTGGTGGACATCGACCATTTCAAACAGGTCAACGACCGCTTCGGGCACCTGTATGGCGACGAGGTGCTGATCCTGCTGGCCAACATCCTGCGCAACTCGTTTCGCAGCCACGACCGCGTCTTCCGCTTTGGCGGCGAGGAGTTCGTGGTGCTGCTGCGCTCCACCACGCTGAGCACGGCCCATAAGGTGTTCAACCGGTTCCGGCTGGCGGTGCAGGAATACGATTTCCCGCAGGTCGGCCGGGTCACCGTGAGCCTGGGCTTTGTCAGCACCTCCAAAGGCGCGCCCGTGGAAATCCTGGGCCAGGCAGACCAGGCTCTGTATTACGCCAAGGAACATGGCCGCAACCAGGTCTGCTTCTACGACGACCTGGTGGCCCACGGCCATCTAACGGCCAAGGTCGCCAACGACGACGTCGAGCTGTTCTAAGCGCCCTGCAGGCGCAGGCAGACAGTCAGTCAGACGGGCAGGCAGGCAAAAACGGCCCGGCACAGCGGCCGGGCCTGCTGGGCATCAACCCAGTTGCTGCGTCACCCAGCCGGTCACCGAGGCCAACGCCGCAGGCAGCTTGGCGGCATCAGTGCCGCCCGCCATGGCCATGTCGGGCTTGCCGCCACCCTTGCCGCCCACTTGCTGGGCCACGAAGTTCACCAACTCGCCCGCCTTGAGCTTGCCCACGCTGTCTGCCGTCACGCCAGCGGCGATCTGGACCTTGTCGCCATCCACGGCGGCCAACACGATGGCAGCGGTCTTGAGCTTGTCCTTGAGCTTGTCCATGGTGTCGCGCAGGGTCTTGGCGTCGGCGCCCGGCAGCGCGGCGGCCAGCACCTTGAGGCCCTTCACATCCACGGCCTGGCCCACCAGTTCGTCGCCCTGGCTGGAGGCGAGCTTGCCCTTCAAGGCCGCCACCTCCTTTTCCAGTGATCGGGCATTGTCCAGCGCCTGGCTGATGCGGCCGTTGAGCTCTGCCACCGGCGCCTTGAGGGTGCTGGCAGCCTGGTTCACGGTCTCTTCCAGGTTCTGTAAATAAGCCAGCGCGTTGGTGCCCGTCACGGCCTCGATGCGGCGCACGCCTGCGGCCACGCCACCTTCGGCCACCACCTTGAACAGGCCAATGTCGCCCGTGCGCTGCACGTGCGTGCCGCCGCACAGTTCACGGCTGGTGCCGATGTCCAGCACGCGCACGGTGTCGCCGTATTTTTCACCAAACAGCATCACCGCGCCTGTCTTCTGGGCTGATTCAATGTCCATCACCCGCGCACCCGTGGGCGTGTTGGCCATGATCTCTTCATTGACGCGGCGCTCGATCTCGCGGGTTTCCTCAGCGGACACGGCACCGTTGTGCGTGAAGTCGAAGCGCGTGCGCTCGGCGTTGACCAGGCTGCCCTTTTGCTGCACATGGCTGCCCAGCACTTCGCGCAGCGCCTTGTGCATGATGTGCGTGACCGAGTGGTTGCGCATGGTGGCTGCGCGCACGGCCGTGTTGACCTGTGCCTGCACCGTGTCGCCCACGTTGAGCGTGCCCTCTTCGAGCGTGCCGTGGTGGCCGAACACTTCCGCCTTGATCTTGAGCGTATCGCCCACCGCAAAACGTGCCGAGCCACTGGTGATGGTGCCTTCGTCACCCACCTGCCCGCCGCTTTCGGCGTAGAACGGGGTCTTGTCGAGCACCACCACGCCGTTTTGACCTGTTTTTAGGGCCACAGCGCTTGTTCCATCTACATAGATTGCTATGATTTTTGCAGTCTCTGCCAGGTGCTCGTAGCCAGTGAACTCGTTGGCCGCGCCGGTGTATTCCAGCGCCTTGTCCATCTTGAACTTGCCTGCGGCGCGGGCCTGGGCCTTTTGCTTCTCCATGGCGACCTTGAAGCCCGCCTCGTCCACCTCGACGTCACGCTCGCGGCACACGTCGTTGGTCAAATCGAGCGGAAAGCCGTAGGTGTCGTGCAGCTTGAAGGCCACGTCGCCAGGCAACACCTTGGCGCCGCCATCGAGGGTGGCATCAAGAATCTCCATGCCGTTGGCCAGCGTTTCAAAGAAGCGCTCTTCCTCGGTCTTGAGCACGTCGGTGATGCGCTGCTCCTGCTCGCGCAGCTTGGGATAGGCGTCGCCCATCACACGCACCAGGTCGGCCACCAGCTTGTGGAAGAACGGCGTCTTCTTGCCCAGCTTGTAGCCATGGCGGATGGCGCGGCGCACGATGCGGCGCTGCACATAGCCACGGCCTTCGTTGCTGGGGATCACGCCGTCGCTCACCAAGAAGGCAGTGGCGCGGATGTGGTCTGCGATCACGCGCAGGCTCTTGTTGTTCAGGTCTTTCTCACCGGTCTCGCGCGAAGCCGCTTTAATCAGTGCGTCGAACAGGTCGATCTCGTAGTTGCTGTGCACGTGCTGCAGGATGGCGGCCAGGCGCTCCAGGCCCATGCCGGTGTCCACGCAAGGCGCGGGCAGCGGCGTGACGGAGCCGTCTTCGGCCATGTCGAACTGCATGAACACGTTGTTCCAGATCTCGATGAAACGGTCACCGTCTTCATCGGGGCTGCCGGGGGGGCCGCCAGGGATGTGGTCGCCGTGGTCATAAAAGATCTCGCTGCAGGGGCCGCAAGGGCCTGTGTCAGCCATCATCCAGAAGTTGTCGGACTTGTAGCGGCCGCCCTTGTTGTCGCCGATACGGATCACGCGCTCGGGTGGCAGGCCGATTTCCTTGGTCCAGATGTCGTAGGCCTCGTCGTCTTCTTCATAGACGGTGGCCAGCAGGCGCTCTGGCGGCAGCTTGTACACGGTGGTGAGCAGCTCCCACGCCCAGTGGAGCGATTCGCGCTTGAAATAGTCGCCAAAGCTCCAGTTGCCCAGCATCTCGAAAAAGGTGTGGTGGCGCGCGGTGTAGCCCACGTTTTCCAAGTCATTGTGCTTGCCGCCCGCGCGCAGGCAGGCCTGCACCGACACCGCCCGGTTGTAGGGACGTTTGTCCGAGCCCAGGAACACGTCCTTGAACTGCACCATGCCGGAGTTGGTGAACATCAGCGTGGGGTCGTTGCCCGGCACCAGCGAGCTCGAAGGCACGATGGTGTGGCCCTTGGAGGCGAAAAAGTCCAGGAAAGACTTGCGGATGTCAGCGACAGAAAAAGTGGGAGTGCTCATGGTGTGTAGGAGTGGTTGCACACAGCAGGTCGGCCGGCAGGCAGATACATGCCCGCAGGCCGCCTATCGGGACCAACCTTTCATTATAGGTTTGCCTGCTTCGCCACCGTGGCCGGGGCCTGACAACATCCTTGTGCAGCAGGCAGAGCAATGGCTTGGCGCTCGCGGCCCCTTCTTGCATCCGCCATCCCCTCCCGGCGCCCTGTAGTTCTACCCCCCAGCCCTGGAGTTTTCCCTGCTTGTGCAATTTAAATATCTTGTTAATATATTAATAAATCCAACCGATCGACGCGACCCATTTCCACCCTCCAGGAGCCTCCGTGAACCCTCAACCCCGCTGGCAAGGCATCTTTCCCGCCATCACCACCAAGTTCCACGCCGACGAATCCATCGACGCCGAGGGCACCGCCCGCCACATCGACTTCCAGATTCGCAACGGCATCCACGGCCTGGTCACCTGCGGCTCGCTGGGCGAGGCCAGCACGCTCAGCCTGGAAGAAAAACTGCAGGTTGCGCAGATCGCGCTAGAAGCCGCCGACGGCCGCGTACCCGTGCTGGCCAACGTGTCGGAGACCAGCACCCGCGAAGCCCTGCGCTACATCGACGGCGCCAACAAACTCGGCGTGACGGGCTACATGGTCATGCCCTCGGTGATCTACGTGGCCGATGCGCGCGAGGCCATGGCCAATGTGCGCGCCATGGCAGACGCGGCCCAACGTCCCCTCATGGTCTACAACAACCCCGTGGCCTACCGTGTGGACCTGAAGCCCGAACACATGCTGGAGTTGGCCGACTGCCAGTGGATCGCCGCCATCAAGGAAAGCACGGGCGACATCCGCCGCATCACCGATCTGCGCAACACCGTGGGCAACCGCTACCAGCTCTTCCTGGGCGTGGACGACCTGGCCTACGAAGGCCTGGCCTTAGGCTGCGACGGCCTGCTGGCCGGTGTGGGCTGCGCCTTCCCGCGCGAGACCGTGGCGCTGTACGACCTGATGAAGGCCGGTAAATTTGCCGAGGCACTGCCGCTGTACCAATGGATGACGCCCATGCTGCACCTGGACGTATCAAACAAGCTGGTGCAAAACCTCAAGCTCATCGACGCCCTGGTGGGCGTGGGCACCGAACACATGCGCCGCCCCCGCCTGCCGCTGGTGGGCGAAGAGCGCGCCTTCGTGGAGCGTGTTGTTGGCAAGGCGCTGGCGACCCGGCCCAAGGAATACCAGTCTGTTGCCTGAGGCAGGTGGGTAGACCGAAGCTTCTGCACTAGAAGCTTTTCTAATGAAAACCTAAAAAGACATTTTTTTTGAATGTTTTGGCTATCCTGCACGCTTTCAACGAAAGGAGTCACCATGAAGTTTTCCCTCTCCAGTGCTGCGGTTCTCGTCGCCATCGCCTTCGCGGGTTCTGCCCAAGCGCAAAACCAGGTTGTCACCATCGGCCACAGCGGCCCGCTGTCCGGCCCCAACGCCTTCGCGGGCAAGGACAACGAGAACGGCGTGCGCATGGCAGTTGAAGAACTCAACGCCAAGAAGATCAAGGTCGGCGGCAAAACTCTGGAGTTCAAGCTCGCCTCCGAAGACGACCAGTGCGACGCACGCTCCGGCGTCAGCCTGGCCCAGAAATTCGTGGACGACGGCGTGAAGTACGTCATGGGCCCCTACTGCTCGGGTGTGGCCATTCCGGCCTCGCGCATTTACAGCCAAGGCGGCACCATGGTCTCCACCGTGGGCACCAACCCCAAGGTGACCGACAACGGCCACAAGAACCTGTTTCGCATCATCGCCAGCGACACGCAGATTGGCTCGAACATGGCCACCTATGCCGCCAACGTGATGAAGGTGAAAAACGTCGCCGTCATCGACGACCGCACCGCGTTCGGCCAGGGCGTGGCGGAAGAGTTCTCCAAGGAAGCCAAGAAGCTGGGCCTGAACATCGTCGGGCAGGAGTTCACCACCGACAAATCCACCGACTTCCTGGCGATCTTGACCAACCTCAAGTCCAAGCAGCCAGAAGCCATCTTCTTTGGCGGCTACGCCCCGCAGGCAGCGCCCATGGCCCGCCAGATGAAGCAGCTCGGCCTGAAGGGCAAGCTGCTCGGCGGCGACACGCTGTGCAGCCCCGAAGTGGGCAAGCTCGGCGGCGAGGCCGTGAACGACGTCGTGTTCTGCGCACAGGGCGGCACCATGCTCGACAAGGTCGAGGGCGGCAGCGCGTTCAAGGCCAAATACAAAGAGCGCTTCAAGCGCGATGCCGATGCCTACGCCGCCTCGTACTACGACCAGACCATGCTGATCGGAGACGCCATGGCCAAGGCTGATTCGATCGACCCCAAGAAGGTCGGCGAATACATCTACGCCAACAGCTACAAGGGCGTTGCAGGCACCTACGCCTACGATGCCAAGGGCAACCTCAAGCAAGCGCCCATCACGGTCAGCACCTTCCGCAACGCGGCGCCCGTGCCTCTGGCCAGCTACTGACCCTCACGGCCTGCGCAGTCGCAGACCCTTTTTGAAGAACCGGCTCATGAAACGCATCCAGATCATCGACTCCCACACCGGCGGAGAGCCCACGCGGCTTGTCGTCGGCGGCTTTCCCGACCTGGGTGCAGGCAACATGGCCGAGCGCCGCGCGCTGCTGGCTGCCAAGCATGACCAATGGCGCACCGCCACCGTGCTGGAGCCACGCGGCAGCGACGTGGTGGTGGGCGCCCTGCTCTGCGCACCGCAAGATCCGGCCAACGCGGCGGGTGTGATCTTCTTCAACAACAGCGGCTACCTGGGCATGTGTGGCCACGGCACCATCGGGCT
>NZ_JAPUDY010000076.1 GCF_027492855.1 Acidovorax sp. | reverse complement strand
GTGTGGCCCTGGCTTTGCATGGGGCCGCCCATCACGCCAAACGCCATCTGGGGTGTGCCGTCGGCATGCATGGCAAAGGCCGGGATGATGGTGTGCGAGGGGCGCTTGCGCGGGGCCACCTGGTTGGCATGGCCGGGCGTGAGGTTGAAGCCGTGGCCCCGGTTCTGCAGGCTGATGCCGGTACCCGGCACCACCACGCCCGAGCCAAAACCCATGTAGTTGGACTGGATGAACGACACCATCATGCCCGAGGCATCCGCCGCCGCCAGGTACACCGTGCCACCAGGGCGCGGCGCACCCGCGCCGGGGTCGCCCGCGCGCTCGTTGTCGATCAGGGCCGCGCGGCGGCGCAGGTAGTCGGTATCGAGCAGTTCGCACGGTGCCACTTGCATGGCGTCGATGTCGGCGTTGTACTGGTGCAGGTCGGCAAAGGCGAGTTTCATGGCCTCGATGCTGGCGTGCACAGTCTCCACGTCGTCCACCGGGTGGGTGCCAATGCCGTGGGCATCCAGCATGCCCAGTGCCATCAGCGCAGCGATGCCCTGGCCGTTGGGCGGAATCTCGTGGATCACCGAATCACCAAAACGCTGCTGGATGGTGCCCACCCAGTCGGCCCGGTGTGCCGCCAGATCGGCCAGCGTCATCGCGCCGCCGTTGGCCTGCGCATGCGCCACCATGCGCTCGGCAATCACGCCCCGGTAGAAGGCTTCGCCCTCGGTTTCTGCAATCAGCTCCAGCGTGCGGGCGTGGGCTTCGCTGCGGAAAATCTCACCGGCCTGCGGCGCACGCCCCCCCGGCATGAAGCACTCGGCAAAGCCCGGCTGCGCGCCCAGCTTGGCCGCACCCAACGCCCACAGCCGTGCAATGGTGGGCGAGACAGGAAAGCCATGGCGCGCGTAGCCAATGGCTGGCTGGGCCAGTTGCGCAAACGGCAGCTTGCCCAGGCGTTTGGACAAAGCCACCCAGGCCGACACGGCGCCGGGCACGGTGACAGCGTTCCAGCCCATCTCAGGGATGCCGCCCCGCTTCTCGAAATACTCTGGCGTCCAGGCGGCGGGCGAGCGACCAGAGGCATTGAGCCCGTGCAGTTCCTTGCCATCCCATACGATGGCAAAACCATCGCTGCCGATGCCGCAGCCCGTGGGCTCGACCACGGTGAGCGCCATGGCCGCCGCCAGCGCGGCATCCACCGCGTTGCCGCCCGCCAGCAGCATCCGCAGGCCCGCTTGCGCCGCCAGCGGCTGCGAGGCCGACACCACATTGCGCCCCATCACCGCACTGCGGTGGGAGGCGTAGGGAAGGGACCAGTCGAGTGGATGGGTATTCATGAATTTTTGACTCCAAAACACGCGAAGCACGCGTGGCATGAAACTGGCGCGGCCCCTGCGAGGGACGCCGAGGAAGGGCTGCCCCGCACCGAGGGCGTCGTCCGGCGCACAGCGCCTCAGGGGGGTTATTCGATCGAGATTTTGTGTTGGCGAATGACCGATGCCCAGCGGTTGCTGTCGGCCTGCACCATCGCGCCAAACTGCGCCGGGGTGCTGGGGGCGGCGGGTTCCAGGCCCAGCTTGGCCAGGCTGGCTACCACGTCCGGCGCCTGCACGGCCTTGGCAAAGGCCTGGTGGATGCGCTCCACCAGCGCGGGCGGGGCCCCAGCGGGCAGGTACACGCCAAACCAGGTCACCGACGAGTAGCCCGGCAGGCCCGACTCGGCCAGGGTGGGCAGCTCGGGGGCCAGTGCGCTGCGCTTTTCGCTGGTCACGGCCAGGGCGCGCAGGCGGCCGTTCTTGGCATGTGGCATGCCCGTAGGCAGCGAGTCGAACAGCACATGCGTCTGCCCGGCCACCAGGTCGGGGATGGCCAGGGCCGTGCCTTTGTAAGGCACATGCGCCATCTCCACGCCCGCCTGGGCGATGAAGGCGGCGGAGTTCAGGTGCACGATGGTGCCGTTGCCGCTGGTGGCGTAGTTGAGCTTGCCGGGGTGTGCCTTGGCGTAGGCGATCAGCTCGGCCACCGTTTTGACCGGCAGCGAGGGCGTGACCAGCAACACGCTGGGCGCGTCGGCCAGGTGGGCCACGGGCGTGAAGTCCTTGCGCGCGTCATAGGCCAGGCGCGGCATCAGGTGGGGCGAGATGGCGTGGGTGCTGCTGGTGGTGAGCAGCAGTGTGTAGCCGTCGGCAGGCGCCTTGGCGGCCTCGGCCGTGCCGATGGTGCCGCCCGCGCCGGGCTTGTTGTCCACGACCATCTGCTGGCCCAGATCAGCCGCCACGCGCTGCGTGACCACGCGGGCCACCAGATCGGTCGCGCCACTGGCCGGAAAGGGCACGATCACCCGCACGGGGCGGTCGGGCCAGGCGGCTTGCGCATGGGCGCCCGCCACCCCGGCCATCAGCAACACCAGGCCACACAGGCCACGACCCCAAGATGAACGACGCATAAAGGCACTCCCCAAAAGCGGTAGGACACAGGTGGCAGGAAGGCAGTGGCCCCGGCCGTGGCGAGCAACCATCTTAGGAACGCAGGCCGCGAATGACCAACACCGATTCGGCAAACAGCTTTGCCATTACAGCAAAGCACTTCATACTCATCACTTCAAACAGGCAAACCAGCCCCCCGCCATGCGCCCCCACCTGCTGCAAGACACCTCCCTGCGCTATTTTCTGGAAGTGGCCCAGAGCGGCTCGCTCACCGAAGCCTCGGCACGGCTGCATGTGGCCGCCTCGGCGCTGAGCCGCCAGATCGCGGGGCTGGAGGCGCAATTGGGCACGCCGCTGTTCGAGCGGCACCCGCGTGGCATGGTGCTGACGGCGGCGGGCGAAATTTTGGCCGTGCACGCCCGGCGCGCGGTGCTGGACGCCGAGCGCGCACTGGGCGAGATCGGCGCGCTACAAGGCCTGCGCGCGGGCCAGGTGCGGCTGGCCACGTCCGATGCCTTTGCCAACGAGCTGGTGCCGCGCCTGTGTGTGGAGTTCCAGCGCACGCACACCGGCATCCAGTTCAGCGTGATCTCGCTGCCCACGGCCCAGGTGCCCGAGGCGGTGCGTAGCGGCACAGCCGACATCGGCCTGTGCTTCAGCCGCTCACCGCACAAAGACATTGCGGTGGCCTACCGCCAAAGCGCACCAGTGCTGGCCCTGCTGCCGCCCGGCCACCCGTTGGCGGACGCGGGCAGCCTGACGCTGGCGCAGATGGCCGCGTACCCCCTGGCCCTACCGCCCGCCGAAACTGCGGTGCGCCAGATGATCGACATCGTGTGCAGCCGCCAGGGGCTGCAACTGGCACCGGTGCTCATCAGCAACCATGCCAGGACGGTGATTCACTTCGTGCAGCAGGGCGGCGGGCTGTCGGTGGCCAGCGAGATCGCGGTGCGCCACCTGGTGGCCCAGCGCGCCATCGTGGCCCTGCCCATCAGCGACCCCGGCATGGACTTGCGCGACATCGAGATCCAGACCCTGGCCGGGCGCAGCCTGCCGGTGGCCGTGCAGGCATTTATGGAGCTGCTCAGGGAGCGCTTGCCAGCGGCGTGACGAAACTCAGCCCTGGCTTTCTTGCTGCTGGCGAAAAGCCCGCGCCTTGCCAAAATGCCCGTTGCCGATGAACGGCACGGGCGGGCGCAGTGCCGACAGCGGCGAGGGGTGGTTGGAGGTGAGCACCAGATGCCCCCGGTTGGCCGGAATCCAGGCGCGCTTGGATTGGGCGTGCGAGCCCCAGAGCATGAACACCACGGGGCGCGGGCCCTCGGCCACATGGCGGATGACGGCGTCGGTCAGCTCCTCCCAGCCCTTGCCTGCGTGGCTGGCGGCCTGGCCCTCTTCCACCGTGAGGCCGGTGTTGAGCAACAGCACGCCGTTTTTTGCCCACTTCACCAGGCTGCCGCCGGGCTCGGGCATCGCCGGGAAAGGCGTACCCAAATCGCGCTGCATCTCCTTGAAGATGTTGCGCAGCGAGGGGGGCAACGGCACGCCCGGTGCCACCGAAAACGCCAGCCCCTCGGCCTGGCCCCGGCCGTGGTACGGGTCCTGCCCCAAAATGACCACGCGCACCTCTTCGGGCGGCGTGAGGTCCAGCGCCCGCAGCGGCGCTGGCGGAAAAATCGCCGCGCCCGCCTGCAGCCGTGTCTGCAAAAAGGTGAGCAGCGCCTGTCCACGTGCACCGGCAAAAAAGGCATCCACCAGGGGTTGCCAGCCAGGGGCAACCGGCCAGTCGGCTGGGTTGGCGCTCTGGAGCTGGGTGGGGTGCTGGGTGGATGGATTCATGGTCAAAATGGCCTCTAGCGCTTTATAAATAAGCGCAAACAGCTATTAAAATAATAGCATTCGCAGCACTCAGGCAAAAAGCTGGGCCAGGGCCAGGCCTGGGTCGTCCGCCCGCATGAAGGCCTCGCCCACCAGGAAGGCATGCACGCCCGCGTCGCGCATCGTCTTCACATCGGCGGGTTTGAGGATGCCGGACTCGGTGACCAGCAAGCGGTCAGCAGGCACATCCTTGAGCATGCCCAGGGTGGTGTCGAGCGTGACGTCAAAGGTGCGCAGGTTGCGGTTGTTGATGCCCACCAGCGGGGTCTTGAGCTTGAGCGCCCGCTCCAGCTCGGGCCGGTCATGCACCTCCACCAACACGGCCATGTCCAGGCTGCGGGCGATGGCCTCGAAGTCGGCCATCTGCGTGTCATCCAGGCAGGCGGCGATCAGCAAAATGGCGTCGGCACCCATGGCGCGCGACTCGTAGATCTGATACGCATCCACCATGAAATCCTTGCGCAGCACGGGAAGCAAGGTGCTGGCACGGGCTTGTTTCAGGTAGTCGGGTTGGCCCTGAAAGAACTGCCGATCGGTCAGCACAGACAGGCAGGCAGCGCTGACCTTGCCATCACCTTCCATATAGCTTTGCGCAATGTCGGCTGGCTCGAAGTCGGCACGCAGCACGCCCTTGCTGGGGCTGGCCTTCTTGACCTCGGCAATCACCGCCGCCTGGCCCTTGGCGATCTTGGCGCGCAGCGCGCCTTCAAAGTCGCGCGTGAGCACGCGGCTCTCGGCGTCGGCGCGGATCACGTCGAAGGGCAGGCGCTTTTTGGCGGCGGCCACTTCTTCGTGCTTGACGGCCACGATTTTGTTGAGGATGTCGGACATGATGCAATCAGTGAAAAATTGAGGGTTGAGTGTCAGGGCGCCGACCGGCGACGGCTCGCATCCACCAAGGGTTCGCCTGAGCGTCGAATTCGAAGCCTCTGGGCCAACAAGTCAACGCAAAGGTCGAGCTGCTGGCGCTCGTTCTCTAAGCGTTGCCCGAACCCTGTTAAAGGTACGGAGGACAACTGGGCCACCGGGCCACGCCGCACATGGCGCAACTCCAGCGCATAGGACGGCGGACCGCTGGAGCCACCAGCCAAATAGCACCCCAGGCTGTGTTCGTTGGGATCAATCACTATGGGTTCCCTATCGCTTCGGCCTACAGGCAATATACGGCCCTGCGCAAAATCGACGAGCCAGTACTCCCTGCTGAAACTCTGGCGATCCTTCCACCAGATGGCGACGCCAGCCAACAAGCCAGTTATCCCGATCACAGCCCATTTGGCGGGTGGGGCCTGAAATCCAGGGACCTGCAGCAGTTGCCACCCAGCGATCAGAGCTACCAGACCCGTCGTGCCAGCGGTCACCCATGGGCCCGCTGGCTTGCTGAGTTCGTCCGGAAGAAGCACGCGCTGCACTCGCGGCAAAGTCAGGGCCAGATCCGCAACGCTGTGCAAAGGCCGATGGTCAACCTTAGGCGATCTCGACGGCTGGTAAGGCATGGGCAATGGCAGAGAAAAGACCGTGCGCTGACCAACTAAGCCGCCAGCGCATGCGTGCGCATGGCCAGTTGCTCCAGCTTGGCCAGCGCCGCACCCGAAGCGACCGCGGCGCGCGCCTTGGCCAGCCCGGCGGGCACCGAATCCACCACGTTGGCGGCGTACAGCGCCACTCCAGCATTCAGGCACACGATGTCCAGCGCGGCGCCGGGTTCGCCCTTGAGCACGCCGAGCAGCATCTCGCGCGACTGCTCGGGCGTTTCGACCTTGAGCGCGCGGTTGCTGGACATGCTGAGGCCGAAGTCTTCGGGGTGGATTTCATATTCGGTGATCTGGCCGTTCTTGAGCTCGCCCACCAGCGTGGCGGCGCCCAGGCTCACTTCATCCATGCCATCACGGCCATAGACCACCATTGCATGCTCGGTGCCCAGGCGCTGCAGGGCGCGCACCTGGATGCCGACGAGGTCGGGGTGGAACACGCCCATCAGAATGTTGGGCGCCCCCGCCGGGTTGGTCAGCGGGCCCAGGATGTTGAAGATGGTGCGCACGCCCAACTCCTTGCGCACGGGGGCCACGTTCTTCATGGCCGGGTGGTGGTTGGGCGCGAACATGAAGCCGATGCCCACATCGGCGATGCATTGGGCGATCTGCTCGGGCTTGAGGTTGATGTGGACGCCCAGGGCCTCCATCACATCGGCGCTGCCGCTTTTGCTCGACACGCTGCGCCCGCCGTGTTTGCTGACCTTGGCGCCCGCCGCCGCCGCCACGAACATGGAGCAGGTGGAGATGTTGAAGGTGTGCGCGCCGTCGCCGCCCGTGCCCACGATGTCCACCATGTGGGTCGGGTCCTTGACGTGGACCTTGGTGCTGAACTCGCGCATTACCTGCGCGGCGGCGGTGATCTCGCCGATGGTTTCCTTTTTCACGCGCAGGCCGGTCAGGATGGCGGACGTCATGACGGGCGAGAGCTCGCCGTTCATGATGAGGCGCATCAGGTGCAGCATCTCATCGTGGAAAATTTCGCGGTGTTCGATGGTGCGCTGCAGCGCTTCCTGGGGGGAAATAGGCATGGTGTGTGTCTCCTGATTTTTACGCTGCAGGTTGATCGGTGAAGGCCAGCTTGAGTCCAAAGCCAATAAACATGGCGCCCGCCACACGGTCCAGCCAGTGCATGCCGCGCTGGATAGCCCCGGCACGCCGCGCCATCCACGATGCCGCCAGCGCCCAGCCCGTGTTGACAGGGATGGCGTTGACGTTGAACAGCACACCCAGCAGCACAAAGGCCAGCGCCTTGTTGTCGGTGCCCGGTGCAATGAACTGCGGCACAAAGGCCAGGAAAAAGATGGCGACCTTGGGGTTGAGCACATTGGTCCAGAAGCCACCCAGGAACACCTTGCGAAGCGGTGTGCTTTGTGCGGGGGCCGCCTGCGCAGCCGCCAGGGCCGCGCTGCTGCCGCCATCGGCCGCCTTTTTTGCAAACAGCATGCGCACGCCCATCCACATCAGGTAGGCCGCGCCCACCCACTTGAGCACGGTGAACGCCGTGGCCGAGGTGGCCAGCAATGCGCCCACACCCACGGCCGCCGCGAAGATGTGCACAAAACACCCGGCCGTGATGCCCAGCCCCGCCACGATGCCCGCGCGCGTGCCAGACTTGAGCGCATTGGTGACGATGTAGAGCACATCGGGCCCCGGCGTGAGGTTAAGCAGCCAGCCCGCAGCGATGAACATCACGAGTTGGTGGGTGTCGATGATCGTCATGCCCGCTGCTCCAGAAGAAAGTTCTTGAGCATGGCGTGGCCGTGTTCGGTGAGGATGCTCTCTGGGTGGAACTGCACGCCTTCAATCGCCAGCTCTTTGTGGCGCACGCCCATGATCTCGCCGTCATCGGTCCAAGCCGTCACCTCCAGCACGTCGGGGCAGGTGGCGCGCTCGATGGACAGCGAGTGGTAGCGGTTGACGGTGAACTTTTCGGGCAGCCCGGCGAACACGCCTTTTTGTGTGGTGGTGATGACGCTGGTCTTGCCGTGCATCAATTCCTGGGCACGAATGATGCGGCCGCCAAAGGCCGCGCCAATGGCCTGGTGGCCCAGGCACACGCCCAAAATGGGCAGCTTGCCCGCAAAGTGCGTGATGGCGGCCACCGAGATACCCGCCTCGGCCGGTGAGCAAGGCCCAGGCGAGATCACCAGGCGGTCAAGCTGCCCGGCATTCAGGCGCGCCTCGATCTCGGCCACGGTGATCTCGTCGTTGCGGAACACCTCCACGTCGGCGCCCAGCTCGCCAAAGTACTGGACGATGTTGTAGGTAAAACTGTCGTAGTTATCGACCATCAAAAGTTTCATGCTGCGCTCCCTGCGGCCTGGGCCGCTGGCGTGTTCTGGGCGGCGGCTTCTGCACTCTGCCCTGCGCGCTGGCGCGCGAACTCGCGGTGTTCATAAGCGATGGAATGCTCCATCAGGCTGCGGTAGATGGCTTCGAGCACATCGGGCGGGCCGCCGTGGAGGGCGGCGCTGGCGCGCACCCGGCCCACGATGGCCTCGATACGATCCTCGTCGCGCACCAAGGTCGCGCTGGGCTTGATGCGCGCGGCCTGTGTCATGTAGCCGGTGCGCTGCACCAGCAGTGGCACCAGGATGTCGTCCAGGGCGTCGATGTGGCGGCGCACATCGGCCATGGTGGTGCAGGGCTGCACCAGGTCGATGGCTTGGGGTGTGGCTTTCATCATTCCAGCCCCTCCTCGACCAGCTCGGCGGCGCGCAGCAAGGCGCGGGCCTTGTGTTCGGTTTCTTTCCATTCCAGTTCGGGCACCGAGTCGGCCACTACGCCGGCTGCGGCCTGCACATACAGCGTGCCATTCTTGATGATGCCGGTGCGGATGGCGATGGCCACGTCCATGTCGCCCGCGTAGCTCAGGTAGCCGCAGGCGCCGCCATACAGGCCGCGTTTGGTGGGTTCGAGCTGGTCGATGATTTCCATGGCGTGCACCTTGGGTGCGCCGGTCAGCGTGCCCGCGGGGAAGGTGGCCTTGAGCACGTCCATGCTGGTCATGCCGTCGTTCAAGATGCCTTCCACATTGCTCACGATGTGCATCACATGGCTGTAGCGCTCCACGGCAAAGGCCTCGGTCACCTTCACGGTGCCCGTTTTGACGATGCGGCCGATGTCGTTGCGTGCCAAGTCGATCAGCATCACATGCTCGGCGCGCTCCTTGGGGTCGTTGATGAGTTCGACCTCGGTGGCCTTGTCCTTCTCGGGCGTGGCGCCGCGCGGACGGGTTCCCGCCAGAGGACGGATGGTGACCTTGGTGCCTTCTTCGGTCTTTTCCTGGCGCACCAGGATCTCGGGGCTGGCGCCCACCACGTGGAAGTCGCCAAAGTCGTAGAAATACATGTACGGCGACGGGTTGAGCGAGCGCAGCGCGCGGTACAGCGACAGCGGCGATTCGGTGTAGCGCTTGTGGATGCGCTGGCCCACCTGCACCTGCATGAAATCGCCCGCGGCGATCAGCTCCTTGGCACGGTTCACGGCGGCCAGGTAGTCAGCCTTGGCGAAGTCGCGCTGGGCGGGGTGGCTTTCGGTGGCCTTGACCACGGGCGCGCTCACCGAATACTTGAGTTGCTCTTTAAGGTCGCGCAGGCGCTTCTTGGCGCGGGTGTAGGCCTCGGGCTGGGCCGGGTCGGCATAAACGATGAGGTAGAGTTTGCCCGAGAGGTTGTCAATGACGGCCAGCTCTTCGCACTGCAGCAGCAGGATGTCGGGGCAGTCCAGGGTGTCGGGCGGGCAGGTGTTTTCGAGCTTCTTCTCGATATAGCGCACCGCGTCGTAGCCAAAGTAGCCCGCCAGGCCGCCACAAAAGCGCGGCAAGCCGGGGCGCAGGGCCACCTTGAAGCGGTTTTGGTAGTCGGCAATGAAGTCGAGCGGGTTGCCGGTGGCAGTCTCGACCACCTGGCCGTCGGTCACCACCTCGGTGCGCGCTGCGGCGCCAAAGCCGCTGGCCCGCAGCAGCGTGCGCGCGGGCAGGCCGATGAAGCTGTAGCGCCCGAAGCGCTCGCCGCCCACCACGGATTCGAGCAGAAAGCTGTGCTTGCCGCCGTCCTTGGTGTGCGCCAGCTTCAGGTAAAGCGAGAGCGGGGTTTCCAGGTCCGCAAAGGCCTCGACCATGAGCGGAATGCGGTTGTAGCCTTCGCTGGCCAGGCTTTTGAATTCAAGTTCTGTGATCACGGGGAGGGCTCCCAGCTATCGCAGCGCGTGTCCCTGTGCAATGAATAAAAAGGGGCGCTGCGGTCCATTCGATCGGCCCCACCGCATCACAGGGGGAGGCCACGGGTGCACGCTGGGGCGCAGGCCCTGCGTGCCATCAGGCGTTCAAAGAGGCAGGCTGACGCCAGGGCCAGGCTCCCCGGTCGCTGCAACCTGTGATGAACACGTGGTGAATGAACATGGACCAAAGTGTAGCAAAGCTTTTTTGGCGTCCGGATCTGACCCGCATCAAGACGAGATCACACAACCCATCGAAAACCCTGTTGCGGGCCACCCAGAGCGCTGCAACAATTAGAAACGAACGATCGTTCTTTTTTAGGAGTTGTGCATGAACTTCCTCCAGCGAGGCGCCCTGGTGTTGGGAGCTTGTCTGTTGGCCGCGACCGCTGTCGCCCAGCCCATGACCGTGGCCGGTGTCAAATACGAAGAGACGGCAGATCTGCATGGCAGCACGCTGCAGCTCAACGGTGCAGGGGTCCGCTACAAGGCCGTGTTCAAGGTCTACACGGCGGGCCTGTACCTTGAAAAGAAGGCCGGGACGACCCCGGACATCAACGCCCTCAAGGGCCCCAAGCGCATGAGCATCACCATGCTGCGCGAGATCGATTCCACCGAGCTGGGCAAGCTGTTCTCGCGCGGCATGGAGGACAACATGGACCGCGCGGCGTTCTCCAAGCTGATTCCAGGCGTGCTGCGCATGAGCCAGATCTTCTCGGACCACAAAAAGCTGGCAGCGGGCGACCAGTTCATGATCGACTGGATTCCGGGCACCGGCACGGTCATTACCGTCAAAGGCAAGCCCCAGGGCGAACCGTTCAAGGAACCCGAGTTCTTCAACGCATTGCTGGGCATCTGGCTGGGCAACACGCCTGCCGACTGGAAGCTCAAGGACGCCTTGCTGGGCAAACCAGCCTAAACACCAGCTGACGTTCTCAGTTGCAAAAATGCCCCATACCGCCCCTCGGCTGTCGCAAGCTGGACAGCTCTGGATCACGCCAGGGGCCTAACCTGTGATTCCGGACACCCCGTGCCCACCGGCACCCCCCAGCATCAGGCTGCACGCCACCCGCGCACCCGCAGCCCCGATGCCCCGGCGTCTTGCACGCCACCCGCGCCAGCCCACCCAACCAGGCGGCCGTATGCAGTTTCCGTCGTTCGCACAGCCTCCTTTTTCGGCCCGGCCTCTTTCGCGCCTGACACCATCATGAAACTCAGCAACCTCACCGTCGGCCTGCGCCTGGGCGCATCCTTTGGCGCCATCCTGCTCATCACTGCCCTCATCGCGGCAGTGGGCATGTGGCGTATCGGCAACCTCCAAAGCGCCAGCGAGCGGGTGGCCACCCAGGAGATCGAGCAGCGAATCCTGGTGGAAGACTGGACCTCGGACATCCGCCTCAACTGGACGCGCACCGAAGCCTTTCTCAAGGCCATCGACCGTGACTACATGGAGAAACTGACGGCCGATACGCAGGCCACGACCAAAGGCATTGAGGCCAAGGTGCAGCGCATCGAGGCTTTGGTGGACAGTGCGCAAGGCCGCAGCCTGCTGGTCGCCATTGCGGCGGCGCGCAAGGCCTACAACGAGAAGCTGGGCGAAATCCGCGAGCTGCACCGGGGTGGCGAGCCCAACGTGCCCTCCATGGTGGACAAAGACCTGCGTCCGCTGGCAGACAAGTACCTGAAGTCGCTCGACGACCTGCGCCAGGCCATGGCCACCCAGTTGGCCGAGAGCCAGGCCGACGCGTCAACCCTCGCCAAGGCCAGCCAGGTGCTGCTGGGCGCGGGCACGTTGGTGGCCGTGGTGCTGGGCGCACTGCTGGCACTGGTGGTGACGCGCTCCATCGTGCACCCCGTCCAGCTCGGCAAGCGGGCTGCCGAAAGCATTGCCGATGGCGACCTGACCCACCCCATCGAGGCCCATGGCAGCGACGAAACCGGGCAATTGCTGCAGGCGCTGTCCACCATGCAGTCCCGCCTGGCCACCATCGTGGGCAACGTGCGCCACAACGCAGAGGGCGTGGCCACCGCCAGCACCGAAATCGCATCGGGCAACAACGACCTGTCAGCCCGCACCGAGCAGCAAGCGAGCGCACTGCAAGAGACCGCCGCATCGATGGAAGAACTGGGCTCCACCGTGCGCCAAAACGCCGACAACGCCCGCCAAGCCAACCAACTGGCGATGAGTGCATCCACCGTGGCGCAGCAGGGTGGCGACGTGGTGGCCGAGGTGGTGGACACCATGCGGGGCATCAACGACAGCAGCAAGAAGATTGCCGACATCATCAGCGTGATCGATGGCATCGCCTTCCAAACCAACATCCTGGCGCTGAACGCAGCGGTGGAAGCAGCGCGCGCCGGTGAACAAGGCCGGGGCTTTGCCGTGGTGGCCAGCGAGGTGCGCAACCTGGCACAGCGCTCGGCATCGGCCGCCAAGGAGATCAAGGGCCTGATCGGCACGAGTGTGGAGCGCGTGGAACGCGGCACCGCCCTGGTCGACAAGGCCGGCGCCACGATGAGCGAGGTGGTTGCCTCGATCCGCCGCGTGACCGACATCATGGGAGAGATCAGCGCTGCCAGCGGCGAACAAAGCTCGGGCGTTTCGCAGGTCGGCGAGGCCATCACGCAGATGGACCACGCCACGCAGCAGAACGCAGCCCTGGTGGAACAAAGCGCCGCAGCGGCCGACAGCCTCAAGACCCAGGCCGGACAGCTCGTGGATGCGGTGGCGGTCTTTCGCCTATCGGCCAACGCCACCCAAATCAGCCATGCCGCTCCCGCCAATGCAGCCCGGCTGGACTACCACGGCAGCGCGCCACGCCAGTTGCCCGCCTGAGAACAGCCCGCCATCCACGCGGGCGGGCCTTGGCCCCCGGACGGCGGTGTGGGCCTCAGGCCCAGGTATGGGCGGCAGGCCAAATGCTCCTATTTTGATAGCCTATTGCGCAATACCATAGCGCGCCACAGCATGTTTCTTCACAAAAAGAAGATGCCTGCATTCCCACTCATTGGATGATGGACGCCGATGGCCGACGAGGCCATCGGCGGGCCCGCCGCAAAAATCAACAATTGCAAACGCCCTTCCCGCACAGGTCAAACCCTGATCCACTCCGTCCCCACGTGTTCTTAATTGCTAACCAATTGCCTGGGGATGATTCATGGATATCGGATGTCTTGGTCTTGGCGCATGCCAGGTGGTCAGCCGCGACAAGGTGCGACGGGTTTCTAGAGCCTGGTTGTGCGCAGCGGCGGCCTGGGGGTTGAGCGTGCCCGCTCAGGCCTTGACGGTAGCCGATGTGAAGTACGACGATGCCACACAATTGGCAGGTCGGGCGCTGCAGCTCAATGGTGCGGGCATACGCTACAAGGCGATGTTCAAGGTCTATACGGCGGGCCTGTATCTGGAGAAAAAGGTCCACACCGCACAAGAAGTATTGACGCTGGCGGGCCCCAAGCGCATGAGCATCACCATGCTGCGTGAGATCGATTCAGCCGAACTGGGCAAATTGTTCACGCGCGGCGTGGAAGCCAACATGGAAAGGGCCATGTACATCAAGCTGCTGACCAGCGTGCTGCGCATGAGCCAGGTCTTCTCCGACCACAAGCGGCTGTTGCCGGGTGAGAAGTTCACCATCGACTGGATCCCCGGCACGGGCACCATCATTAGCGTCAAAGGCAAGCCTCAAGGCGAGCCGTTCAAGGAGCCCGAGTTCTTCCACGCCATGATGAACATCTGGCTCGGCCCTACGCCCGCCGACTGGAAGCTCAAGGATGTACTGCTCGACCAGCCGCAGCAGTCGCAGCCTCAGCAGCAACAGCAGTAGTAGAGGCAAGCCCCGCCACATCGGCCAGCGAATCCACGAAACCATCTGCGTCCACAGCCCGCACCGGCTGGCCGTGGTTGTAGCCGTAGGTGACCAGCACCACGGGGCAACCCGCCGCCCGCGCCGCCTGTGCGTCGTTGCTGGAGTCGCCCACCATCAGCGTGCGCGCCGGGACAGTGCCCAAGGCTTCGCAGGTTTTGAGGAGGGGCAGCGGGTCGGGCTTCTTGCGTTCGAACGCGTCGCCGCCAAACACCTTGTCGAAGTAGCCATCGAGCCCCTTCGATTGCAAGAGCGGCAACGCAAAGTCCGTGGGCTTATTCGTCAGGCAGGCCAGGCGCAACCCCACCGCGCGCAAAGCCGCCAGCCCCTCTGGCACCCCCGCATAAACCGTGGCGTACTGGCCGTTGATGGCCAGGTAGTGCCGCTGGTAGCTGGCCCATACCTCGGGGTACAGAGATTCAATTTTGATAGCGCGTTGCGCTTGATCCATGGGCTCCAGAACGTGATTGAGCACGGAATGGAGCAAATGTTCGGAGCCTTTGCCCACCATGTGCTCGATGTGCCCGGCGCAAATAGCCGGCAGGGCCAGCTCGGCGAGCATGCGCTTGATCGCCTCGTTAAAGTCGCCCATGGTGTCCACCATGGTGCCGTCCAGGTCCACGATGACGGCATCCACGCGGGAAAGGAGGGGAGACGGGGCAGCGGTGGCGTGGTCGGACATGGGACGGGCTCAAAAAGTAGGAAAAAGAAAGAACGCCAAGTTTAAGGAGGCAGGGGCCGCCACCCACGCCGCCCCGCATTCCTCAACGCAAACTCAGGGTCTGCCGCTTCCAGGCCGGGTCCTGCCAGCGCTGGAACAGGGGCAGGGCCGTGATGTCACCCGTGACGCGCTCGGTGCTCAGGCCTTCCAGCCGCACCACCTCAAAGCTCTTGCGGTAGCGGCCCTGGCCTCGGGCTTCGCGCGACACCAGCATCTGCTGGCCGCCGGGCACCCAGCCCGCCCATTCGGCCACACCAGTCTCGGGTGTGGTGGCGGCAGGCGGCAGCACATCGGCCAGCCAGCCGCCCTCGGTCTTGCGCAGCACCCACAACTCGCGCCAGCCTTCCATCGGCTGCACGGCCAGTGCCACGGCCGTGCCCTCGCGGTTGGTGCTGGCCGATGCCGCCCACACCACGCCGTAGGTGCAGCGGCGCAGCAGCGGGGCCTTGGCGCTGTGCTGGGCATCCACCAGCAGCACGCAGGTTTCGCCGAGGGCACCGGGTTCGGTCAGCAGTGTGGGGCGGGTGCTGGCAACAGCCGCGGGCACAGCAGCGGGCACTAGCGCCCAACGCACGGCACTCACGCGCATGGCGGCGTCGTTGTAGGCGCTCTGGTCCTCGTCGGGCAGGTCGGCCTTGCTCACTCCGGCGAATTCCGTCAGGGCACGTGCAGCCGCAGCGGCCACGGCCGGGTCGGCCACGTTTTTGCGTGCCTGCTGGAAGGCCGTGGCGCCCCACACGCTGGCGCGGCGCATTTGCACACGGTTGCGCAAGTAGCCCGGCAGGCCCGCCACGTCCACGCGCTCCAGCACATCGGCCTGCCAGGTGGTGAGCTTGGCGCGCTCGTGCGCGGGCAGGTCGGGGTTCATGCATTCGGGGCGGGTCAACGCCAGGGCGGCGCGGGCGCGCTGCTCGGCATCGGCCACGGGCATGGCCAGCAGACGGCGAAAGGCTTCGCCCTCATAACAAACCTGCATGCGCCCTTCAACCTCGTAGGTAGCAAAACGCACGCCGTAGCCGTTGGCCACATCCAGGTGCGCCGACAGCGTGGCGCCCGAGGCCTTGCCCGGCACGGCGGCCGACGCGCGGCGCGCCAGCCGGTCGGCAAAGGTGCCCAGTGCATCGAAGGCCTGCGCACCCTCTACACCCGCCAGGGCCTTGGCGGACGCGGCTTGCAGGTAGGCGGCAGTGAGGCCGATGCCCAGCGCCTCGGCGCCCGGCGTGTCCTGCACAAAACGCATCACGGCCAGCAGCGCGGGGCCTTCGGACTCGGTCAGCGCCACGCGGCGCACATCGCTGGCGCGGATGAAACCACCGCGTTCGCGCTTGTGGTCCCACACCTGCAGGTAATCGAGGCGCTCGCCGCGCACCTCCAGCACCTCGCCCTGCCACAGGCTGGCCTGCTGCTGGGCACCGTCGCGCGGGGCGGCGCGCAGGCTGGCCTGGTCTTGCACCACGATGGCGCTGCCCTGGGCGCCAGGTGACGGCTGGGGGGCGGCCTCGGCCGCCACGGTGACCGCAGCGCTGACCACGGCCGCCAACAGGGTTGCGAGGGTGGCGTTCATGCTTATTGCTCCGTGGCTTGGGTCATGGCGGCGTCATCCGCCACAGCAGCGGCGTGGGCGTTGCGGTTGCCGCCCAGCAGCGCGGCGCCGATGAAGTCGCCATTGGTGGGCGGGGGCGCGATGATGACCTGGATCTTGTCCGAGAGCTTGTCGGCCAGCGTCTTCTGGATGAGCAGCGGGTGTTTGGTCACCAGCGCGCCTTCGCGCGCCATTTGCTCGGCGTTCACCTTGCCAATGCGGTCCATCCGGTAGGCCTCGGCTTCGGCCAGTTTCTGGCGGGCATCTGCCTCGCCATTGGCTTCGATGCGGCGGGCCTGGGCGCTGCCCTCGGCGGCTTTGATGCGCGAGACCTTCTCGGCCTCTGCTTCGAGCTGGCGCTGCTCGATTTGGCGCTGCTTGAAGGGCAACACATGCTTCATGGCCTCTTCTTGCGCCTTGGCCGCGATGATCTGCTCACGCGCGGCGGCCTCGGCGGCCACTTCGCGGCGTACCTTGTCGGCGCTGGCATCCAGCTCGGTCTCCTTCACGCGCTTGTCTTTCAACTCCAGCGTGTAGCGCATTTTTTCGGACGCCAGTTCTTCGGCCAGCAAGCTGTCCATGCCCCGGCGGTACTCGGCGGGCAGGTCCACCTTGCCGATCTGGAGGCTGCGCAGCGTGACGCCATCGGCGGCCAGGCGGGCACGCAGCTCGGTTTCGATGATTTGCGCAATCTCGGCGCGCTTGGACGAGAAGATTTCACGCACTGTGTAGCGGGCAAACACCTTGTAGACCAGGCCCTGTACGGCGGGCTCGACGATGTCGGCGCCGACGTCGTCGGGCAGGTTGCCGGCCTTGACAGCGGGTGAGGCCGGGTCCAGCGCATAGCGCACGCTCAGGTCCAGCCCCAGCGAGAGCCCTTCCACCGACTGCAGCGGCGCGCTGCCCGTGGCCTGGCGCATGGCTTCAGGGCGGTAGCTCTGGTCACGCAAGGAAAAAACACGCACCGTGTGCAGGCCGGGTACCACCCATACGCTGCCATCGCGCCACAGGCTCACGGCGCCGTTGAACTGGTTCAGGCGCACGCCCAAGTCACCTTGCGCCAGGTGTTGCACCGGCGGGTTGCGGTACACCATCAGGCCCGCTGCGGCCACCACAGCGCCAGCGGTCAGCCAGCGCACGGTGCGGGCCGTGGGCAGCAGGTAGGCCCAGTTCAGGCGTGGGGCATCTTCACCTCCTACATCGGCTGCCACAGGGCTTTGCGATTCAGCGTCCAGCGCAGGTTCCGTGCCCGTTTCGGGCAACGAGGTGGAGGGGCGTCCCTTCAGGGTCTGCACGATGCGGTTCCAGGTGGCTTTCATGGTGTTTCTCTCTCGGGTTGGGTCAGTGTTGTTGTCGGTGTCTGAGCCACCGCAGCGGGTTGCTCATTGAGGACCGATTGTTCGGATCCACCCCGGAAGCAACAATGCGGCGCAGCCCCCAATGCGCTCACACCGCCCGCACGAACCTTCCGGCCCCGGAAGAAAAACTCACACCGTCCTCGACGAGGGGCCGGGATAATCCGCACACCCCTCCACTGCCCCGCCCTGCCCATGACCCGCATTGCCGTGATCGAAGACGATCTGCCCACCAGCAACCAGTTGGCCGGATGGATACGCAGTGCGAAGAGCGGTATCGTGATCGACCAGTGGTTCACCCGCGACGAGGCCGAAGCCGCGCTGGCCCGCGAGCACTACGACGCCGTGGTGCTCGACATCGAATTGGGCCGTGAGCGCCATGCGGGCGTGGCCCTCATCAACGCCATCAACAAGCTGCGCCAGGGCACGCCGGTGCTGGTGGTGTCGGCCATGCCGGCGGCCATTTACCGCAGCATCATGAAGGCGCTGGATGCGTGGGACTACCTGCAGAAAACCACGTTTGAAGAGGCTGACTTCATCGACACCTTCCTCGACATCCTGCGCACCACGCAGGCACAGACCCCGGCCAGCGCCGCACCCGCCCCGGTGGGCGATGCACTGGTGCTGGACCCGCTATGGCAGCGCACCCCCACCTGGCGCGGCGAACGCATCAACCTGCCGCTCACGGCCCAGCGCATTCTGGCCACACTGCACCAACGCAGTGGCGAGGTGGTGTCTTACGACGAGCTTTTCGAGGTGGTGAAAAGCGGCCGCAACCGCGACAACGTGCGCAAGCATGTCAGCACCATCCGTGAAGCGCTGCGCGAGGTGGACCCGGGCTTTGAAGGCATTGAGAACGTGCCCATGCGCGGGTTTCGCTGGGTAGGCAAATGAAGCGCCTGCTGCGCCGCCCCGCACTCGAAATCCCCCGGCTCGGGCTGCCCGCGTTCCGCCTGCGCATCCTCGTGCGCGGGGTGTTCGTACTGCTGGCCATGGCCACGGTGGCGCTGAGCGTGGTCGTGCTCAAGGACGAAAAAGAGCGCGCCTGGCAGGCCTACCAACACGGTTTTGTGCGCAGCCAGGCCGAGGTCATGGCGCGGCTGCGCCACCCCTCGGGCCAGTTGGCGCTGCTCAATGCCAGCCACCTGGGCCAGGGCGTGACGCCGCTGGCGCCGCTGCTGCTGCCCTATGCCGCCATCGACTTTGACGATCCCCAAAAATCGCAGCAGGCCGTGGAGATGGCGGGCTGCTCCGTGCAATACCCCGACGGGGCCTCGGTGTGCGCGGCGATTGGCAACAACCCCTATGCAGGCGGCTTCATTTACCTGGTGGGCAGCTTTTACGCGGGCGAGCTGACGCCCCGGGAGCGCGGCGCGCTGGTGCCTGCCGAGGCCCACCGTGCGCGCATCAGCCTGGACATGCGCGGCACCACCTACCGCTGGGTGGCGCCCTACGAGGCCATGCCCCCACAGGGCAGCGCGGCCGTGCGCGGGCGCCTGACGGGGTTTGTGGACAACGGCGCGCCACAACTCGACGCCCGCGCGCGGCCCGTGCGCGACTTTCGGGGCTGGCTGTGGCAAAACGGCCAGTGCCGTGACCTGCCGCCGCCATCGGCCAATCAGCCTTCTGGCGAGGCCACCGCAGCCTCCAACTGCCTGCGCCGCACCCACTACTCGATCCGCCTGCCGGTCGAGCTGTTCCGCGAAGCGCTGTTTCGCAAGGACGAACGCCTCGTCTGGCCTCCCGAAGACTTGGGGCAGATACGCGTACGGGTGGAAATGCTGGCCCCTGGCGAAGGCAGCAAACCGCTGTTTGACAGCAACGCCTCTGGCGCCCAGCTGGCCGCATCGCTGAACGACCTCTCGCGCAGCCTGCTGCCGGGCGAGCGCGTGCAAATCCGCAAGCTGGGCAACAACGAGGCCAGTGCCCTCACCCTCAAGGGCTTGGACGTGCAGGCCGAGCCGTCAGCGCCCTGGTTACTGCGTCTGATCCGCTGGCTGCCGCTGGAGGCCGCAGGCGTGGGCCCGGCAGCCACACCACCAGCCGCCCCCACGGCGCAAGACATTCTGGACACGCCCACCGGCAACTACGTGGTGAGCTTCACCGGTCACCTGCGCGGCGTGGAGCAGGGCCTGGCCGCCGTGGCCACGCGCCTGTCGTGGTACCTGGGCGCCATGCTGGGCGCCATTGCGCTGGCCTGGCTGGTGATAGAGGTGGGTCTGATCCGCCGCGTGACGGCCCTCACCCGCCGCGCCGCCGCCGTGTCGTACAACGTGCAGCCCGGCCACACCGGGCCCCGGCTGGGCGACCTGGATGTGTCGGACCTGCGCGGCTCTGACGAGCTGGGCATTCTGGCTGGGGGCCTGGCCGACCTGCTGCAGCGTGTGAAGGACGACCTGCAGCGCGAGCAACTGCGCGCCCAGCAAGAGCGCGACATGTGGCACGCCGTGGGGCACGAGATCATGTCGCCCCTGCAATCGCTGATGGCACTGAACGGCCCGCAAGACCCCGGCCACCGCTATGTGCTACGCATGCAGCAGGCCATCCATGTGCTGTATGGCACGGCATCGCCCGCCGAGGCGCTGCAAGCCGCCGATGTGCCCGAGGGGCGGCTGGACCTGGATGCCTTCTTGCGCAACGTGGCCGACAACGCGCACTTTGCGGGCATTCTGGATGTGGCGTACGCCCCAGGCCCAGGCCACCCTGGCCCGGTCATCGTGCGGGCCGACGAGTTTGCGCTTGAAGACGTGGTGACCCACATCCTGCGCAACGCCGACCGCTACCGCCCCACGGGCAGCCCCATCACGCTGACGCTCACGGCATCGGAATCCACGGCCAGCGCCACGCTGCACAACCAGGGCTCGACCATTGCCGAAGACCTGCTGGAGCGGATATTTGAACTGGGCGTTTCAGACCCTGCCAGCCCTACCCCGCTGGGCGAGGGCGAGCACCGGGGCCAGGGCCTGTTTGTGGCCAAGACCTACATGGCCAAGATGGGGGGCACCGTCAATGCTCGCAACACCGAGCATGGTGTGGCGTTCGTGCTGACGTTTCAGCGGCTGGGGTAGGCCACCCGGCGGGCGCCCCCCTGCCCGCCATCAAGCAGCCAGTTGCACGCGCATGGCGTCGATCACGCCTTTGTAGTCGGGTTTGCCAAAAATCGCGCTGCCCGCCACGAAGGTATCGGCGCCCGCATCGGCCACGCGGCGGATGTTGTCGGCCTTGATGCCGCCGTCCACCTCCAGGCGGATGTCCTTGCCCGAGGCGTCGATGCGCTTGCGCACGGCCTCGATCTTGCGCAGGGCCGAGTCGATGAAGCTCTGGCCGCCAAAGCCGGGGTTCACGCTCATGATGAGGATGAGGTCGATGTCGTCGATCACCCAGTCCAGCACGTCCAGCGGCTCGGCCGGGTTGAACACCAATCCGGGCTTGACGCCCTTGGCGCGGATGGCCTGGATGCTGCGGTGCACGTGGCCCGAGGCGTCGGGGTGAAAGCTGATGTAGTCTGCGCCCGCATCGGCAAACGCGGCCGCCAGGGCGTCCACAGGCTCGATCATCAGGTGCACGTCGATCGGCACGGCCACGCCAGCGGGCGTTTTGGCGTGTGGCTTCAAGGCCTGGCACACCATGGGGCCGAAGGTGAGGTTGGGCACGTAATGGTTGTCCATCACGTCAAAGTGGATCCAGTCCGCGCCAGCGGCGATGACGTTGCGCACTTCTTCGCCCAGGCGGGCAAAGTCGGCAGAAAGGATGGAGGGGGCGATTTGGAATGTGCGGCTCATCCCCCGATTGTCTCAAAGCGCAAAGAACCTGGGGGTTTGCGGGGCGACGGAGCCCACAGCGCGGGGCGGCACGGTTACCATTCGCCCCATGCCAAAGTACCAGTTTGACGTGGAAGTTCTGCCCGAATACCTTCCCGAGCAGTCTGCGCCGGACACCGGTGTGTTCAGCTTCGCCTACACCATCACCATTACCAACGCCGGAGGGGCGCCCGCCCAGTTGATCTCCCGGCACTGGATCATCAGCGACGCGCGCGGCCACACCGAAGAGGTCAAAGGCCTGGGCGTGGTGGGGCAGCAGCCCTTGCTCAAGCCCGGCGAGTCGTTCCAATACACCAGCGGCTGCCGCCTGCGCACGGCCAGCGGCACCATGCATGGCACCTTCCACTGCGTGGCCGAAGACGGTGAGCCCTTCAACACGCCCGTGCCGCTGTTCGTGCTGGAAGCGCTCGGCCACGGCCCTTCGGGCGACCCGTTGAGCGGGCGGGTGCTGCATTGAAGCGCGATTACCCCCACGCTCCCCAGGGGGCCGCTTTTCATCTTGGGGCGGCCCGGCGATGAGGAATTACCCCCACGCTCCCCACTTCGTGTGGTCGCTGCCCCCCAAGGGGGCCGTTTTTCATCTTGGGGCGGCCCGGCGATGAAAAATCACCCCCCCCCGACGACCGATCTGGACAGCCTCCTTGCGACGCTGGACCCTTCGGCCCATCTGGCCCACCGCCATCTGTGGCTGATCAACCTGCTCGACTGGGTGCGCGGCAAGGGCAATTCCGTGCCCGCCTCCGTGGAGCGGGTGCAGCTTTTTCTGGACACCGCAGAGGGTCGGCCAGACACCCAGCGCCAGTTGCAGGCCTGGTGGTCCACCCTGGTGGACCATGTGGACATCACCACCTTGCTGGCCGATTTCGGCTTTGCACCCCGCACCGCGCTGGTCAGCGAGGTGGCCGAGCGCCTGCGCATGAAGGTGATGCCGGGCAGCCCCGAGACCATCGATGCGTCTGAACTCTTCATGCTGGCGCTGCCCAGTGCCTTCGATGCCCAGTGGCTGGCTGCGCTGGGGGAAGATCAGCTCAACCGGCTGGTGAACCTGCTGGCACCCAGCGACCCCGATGGCCGCACCGGGGGCGCCACGCGCTGGCACAAGGCTTTGCTCGACGCCATCACTTACTGCGCGGGGCAGATCCTCTCGACCGGCTTCGCGCCCGAGCTGCGGCTGCGCATGAGCGAATCCACGCGCGAGGCCCAGCCGTTTCACGCGCTCATTCGCGAGGTGGAGAGCCTGCGCGTGGAGGTGCTGCACGCGCTGCGCACCCCCGATCGGCTCAACGAGAGCGCCCAGCGCCTGCGCGAGCGCCTGGAGGCCTGCCGCGCGGCGGCGGCCACCGTGTACACACATTTCGAGGACAACGGCATTTCGGTCGGGCTGGTGTTTCGCCTGCGGCAGCTGCGCGCGCGCATTCTGCGTGTGCGCGAGCTGCTCGACTGCCTGCTCTCGCCCAAGCCCGCCGTCACTGCTGCGCGCCTCATGGCGCACCTGGTGATGGTGGGGCAGGAGCGGCGCAGCCTGCGCGCGCTGCTGGCCGCCAACTCGTCCTTGCTGGCCGCCAAGGTGGCCGAGCGCAGCGCCGAAACCGGCGAGCACTACATCACCCGCACGGGCGCCGAATACGGCGCCATGCTGCGCAAGGCGGCGGGGGGCGGCGCCGTGATGGCCTTCACCACGCTGATCAAGTTCGGCATCTATGCGCTGGCGCTCTCCGCGTTCTGGGGGGGCTTCATGGCTGGCATCAACTACGCGGTCAGCTTCGTGCTGATCCAGTTGCTGCACTTCACCGTGGCCACCAAGCAGCCCGCCATGACGGCACCCGCCATGGCGGCCAAGCTCAAGGAGCTGGGCTCAGGCGATGCCATTGCGGAGTTCGTCGATGAGATCACGCACCTGGTGCGCTCGCAGGTGGCGTCCGTGCTGGGCAATGTGCTGGTGGTGTTCCCCGCCGTGCTGGGGCTGTCCATGCTGATCACCTGGGCCATCGGTGGCCCGGTCATCAGCCAGCACCAGGCCGAGCATGTGCTCGACTCGTTGCACTTGCTCGGGCCGTCGCTGCTCTTCGCCGCCTTCACCGGGGTCCTGCTGTTCGCGTCGAGCATCATCGCGGGGTGGACGGAGAACTGGTTCGTGCTCTACCGCCTGGACTCGGCCATGCACTACAACCCGCGCATCACACAGCTGCTGGGCGCTGAGCGCGCTGCGCGCTGGGCACGTTTCCTGCGCGAGAACCTCTCGGGCTTTGCGGCCAACATCTCGCTCGGGTTCATGCTGGGCCTGGTTCCCGCGTTCGCTTCGTTCTTCGGGCTGGGGCTGGATGTGCGCCACGTCACGCTGTCCACGGGGCAGATGGGTGCGGCCAGCGCGGCGCTGGGCATGGAGGTGATCCACATGCCCGCCTTCTGGTGGGCCATGGCCTCGCTGCCGTTTCTGGGCGCCTTGAACGTGTCGGTGAGCTTCTACCTGGCCTTCAGCCTGGCCCTGCGCGCGCAGAACGTGAGTGGCGTGGACCGCTCGCGCATTTATGCGGCCATTCGCGCGCGCATGCGCACGGCACCGCTGAGTTTTTTCATCCCCACACGCCGCACGGCGACCCCTTAGTTTTCTTCCGGAATCGCCAGCAGCGGCCCCAAAAACCGCCGCCCCCGTCCTACACGGGGAATGTGTTTCTGCCTGTAAATTAAGGGGGTTCAGTACCCAAACACTCCCTCTCTCTTCTGCGGAGGGCCTGGTACGCCTATCCTTCACAACATCGGGCAATGCCCATCCGACGCAGAGGTCCCATGACATGAATGAAATCCTGAGCTTTTGGGCGCAGTGGCTGCGCCCCTCGGCGGGACTGCCCACCGTGCAATGGTCGCTGCTGCTGGCCGTGGCCGCCATGGTGGGCTATCTCACGCAACGCCACACCGGGCTGCCCAAGGTAGTGGGCTATTCGCTGGTCGGCACCGTCGCAGGCCTCGCGGGCTTTGGTGGCGCCGTCTGGCCGCTGCAGGGCATTGGCCTGTTCTTGCTGGAACTGGGCATTGCCATCGTGCTGTTTGAATGCGGCGGGCGCATCCCGCTGCGCTGGTTCCGCCACAACCCGATGGTGCTGGTGCAGAGCATCGCCGAATCGGCACTGACCTACTTTGCCGTGTACTGGGTGCTGGTGTGGCTGCAATTGCCCGAGCAGGCCGCAGGCCCGCTGGCGCTGGTGGCCATGGCCGCTTCTCCTGCCGTGCTCACGCGCGTGGTGGCCGACACGCGGGCGGCCGGGCCGGTGACGGAACGCGCCATCGTGCTCACCACGCTGTCCACGCTGTATGCGCTGACCCTGGGCAGCGCCAAGGCCGAACTCATCAACCGCCAGAGCCTCACCGTGCTGGAGGCCGTGTACCCCGTGGTGGTGGTGCTGGGCGTGTCCATCGTGGTAGCAGCCGTGCTGGCCCTGGTCCTGCGCATGGCCCTGCGCCTCATGAGCCCCACGAGCGAGAACACCTCCATGCTGTTTCTCGCGCTGGTGGCGGCGGGCACGGCCGTGGCCGCGCACATGGGCGGGTCGGCCCCCCTGGCAGCGCTGCTGGGCGGCATGCTGCTCAAGCAACTCAACCCGCGCCCCTGGGCCTGGCCGCGCCAGTTGGGCAATGCATCGTCGCTGCTCACCATGCTGATGTTCGTGCTGGTCTCCACCGTGGCAGCGCAGGCCGACTGGAGCGCTCCCGTGGCCGGTGTGGTGCTGGCCCTGATTGCCGTGCGCCTGGTGGCCAAGGCCACCGGCGTGGCGCTGGGCAACGTGGGCAGCGGCGCCAGCTGGAAACAGGCCCTGTGGGTGGGCTGCGCGATGACGCCGATGTCGTCCATCGCCCTGCTGCTCGCCTCGCAGTTCGTGCTGGCATCGCCCTCCACCGGCCATGTGATCGCAGGGGTGGCGCTACCCGCCATCCTGCTCATGGAGGTGCTGGGTGCCGTGATCGCCACCGTGGCCATCTACCGTGCGGGCGAAAGCTCCAAACCCTGGGCCCCGCTGACCCGTGGCAACAATGGAGACAACAACCGTGAGTCTTGAAGCCTTCAACCATTCCGAACCACTGACGCTGGGCGTTGAGCTGGAGCTGCAGCTCGTCAACACCAACGACTACGACCTCGCGCCCTATGCCGAGGACATGCTGCGCCTCATGAAAAAAACCCCGCTGCCCGGCAGCGTGGTGCCCGAAATGACGAACAGCATGATCGAAATCTCTACCGGCATCTGCCACTCGGCCAGCGAGGTGCTGGGCCAGCTCACGCCCATCCGCGATGCGTTGGTCAAGAGTGCCGACAAGCTCAACATCGCCGTGGTGGGTGGGGGCACGCACCCGTTCCAGCAGTGGCATGAGCGCCGCATCTACGACAAGCCGCGCTTTCAGGAACTTTCGCAGCTCTACGGCTACCTCTCCAAACAATTCACCATCTTCGGCCAGCACGTGCACATCGGCTGTCCGGACGCCGATGCCGCGCTGCTCATGCTGCACCGCATGAGCCGCTACATCCCGCACTTCATTGCGCTCTCAGCCTCCAGCCCCTATGTGCAGGGGCACGACACGGCCTTTGATTCGGCCCGCCTCAATTCGGTGTTTGCCTTCCCGCTGTCGGGCCGTGCGCCCAGCGTGCTGACCTGGACGGACTTCGGCAAATACTTCGACAAGATGACGCGCACCGGCGTGGTGAAGAGCATGAAGGACTTCTACTGGGACATCCGCCCCAAGCCCGAGTTCGGCACCATCGAGATCCGGGTGTTCGACACGCCGCTCACCATCGAACGCGCCGCCGCGCTCGCGGGCTACGTGCAGTCGCTGGGCGCCTGGTTCCTGGCCGACCAGCCCTTCATGCCCGAAGAGGACGACTACCTCGTCTATACCTACAACCGCTTCCAGGCCTGCCGCTTCGGCATGGACGCCGTGTATGTGGACCCGGCCACGGGCGACCACATGCCGCTGCGTGAGCACATCCTGAAAACCATGGACAAAATCGCGGGCCATGCCGCCGTGCAGGGCGCGTCGAGCGCCATGCACATGCTGCGCACCGAGGTCGAGGCGGGCCAAAACGACGCCCGCTGGCTGCGCGAGCGCCAGCGTGAAGAGCAACTGCTGGCCGAGCTCTGCCGCCAGGCCGCGCAGCGCTTTCGCGGCGCGCCGGTCTAACCGGGGCCGTCACGCGGGTTGCGGCTGCTGCGCCAGCGCCAGCTTGCGCGCCTGCTGCGTGCGCCCGCCATAGCCCCAGTCGGTAGCGGGCAGCTCCCGCACCACCACGTAGCTGGCAACGGCCAACGCGCCATCTGTGGCCAATTGGCGTCGCAGTTCAGCATAGGCGGCCTCGATGAAGGCTGCCTTTTCCGCTGGCGTATTGGTGCCTTGGGTGATGCTGATCTCCAGCAGCGCCGTGGGCTGCTCGGCGGGCGTGTCGCCGATGTGCCAGCGTGCGGCAGGCAGGTCGTCGATGACCACCGCCGTCACCTCACGGCGCTTGCCCAGAAGGCTTACCGTGAGCTCGGTCAGCGCGTGCGCCAGCGACCGGTAGCGCTCGGGGTTTTGCAAGGGGGCGAGTTTCAGAACCAGGGTAGGCATGGCGCATCAGCTCCGGGCAGGGGCGCAAGGGGCGTGGTGCAGGGCATGGCCCCCCGCCAGGCGGCTGAGCCAGCGGGCGGCGCCGCGCAGCACCGAGCGCACAGCGTGGCCGGGGATGTCGCGCAGGGCCTCCTGGCGCAGTTGCAGCGCGCGCTGCTTGGCGGCTTCGCGCAAGCGGTGGTAGTCGTGCTGTGACAGCTCGTGGTGCAGGTGGTGATTGCTGTGCATTGCCATTCCTTTCGGTGTGTCTTGAAGCCTGTTCAGCGCTTCGTGGAGGGGTGAAGCGACTGTAGGTAAAGGCGCCCGCCACCGAAACCATGTGGGCTGCAACAGGGTTTTGCGTCTGCTGCAAAACCCCTGCCCGCGGGCTGCGCCATTACCATTGCCTGATGCGCGACATCCGCTTTGAAGACATGCACCTGTTCGCCCGCGTCGCTGACCTGGGTTCGCTGTCGGCGGCCGCGCGCGAGCGCAACGTACCGGTGAGCCAGGTCTCGCGCACCCTGGCGCGCATCGAAAAATCCACCGGCACGCGGCTCATCCACCGCAGCACCCACGGCCTCACGCCCACGGCCGAGGGGCAGACTTTTCTGGACTACTGCCGGCGCATCACCAGCACCCTGGACGAGCTGGAAGGCGAGTTCGCCAGCCAAAGCGGCCAGCCCAGCGGCTGGGTGCGCGTGGCCTGCAGCTCGGTGGTGGCCGAATATCTGCTGATACCCAGCTTCGAGAGCCTGCAGCAAAAGCACCCGCTGCTGCGCGTCGATCTGCTGGTGGACGACCGCATGGCCGACATGGCGCGCGACGGCATCGACATCGCCATCCGCACCGGGCCGCCGCTCACCGACACCGTGGTGGCCCGCCCGCTGGGCAACCTGGCGCGCGGCCTGTATGCCACGCCGGGCTACCTGCAGGCGCACGGCACGCCCCAGCAACCCGACGACCTGCGCCAGCACCGGCTCATCGCCAACAGCGCGGTGGCCTTTCTGAACCAATGGACGTTCCGCATGGATGGCGAGCCATACGTCCTGACGGTGGAGGGACACTGGCGCTCGGACA
Source organism: Acidovorax sp. (assembly GCF_027492855.1). Taxonomy (GTDB): domain Bacteria; phylum Pseudomonadota; class Gammaproteobacteria; order Burkholderiales; family Burkholderiaceae_C; genus Acidovorax. The sequence continues at coordinate 29,121 of NZ_JAPUDY010000076.1, read as the reverse complement.
GCACCGCCACCACGGCGCGCATGGTGCTGCAGGGCCTGGGCATCGGGCGCCTGGCCACCATGGTGGGCGAGCCTCTGGTGCGCCAGGGCCTGCTTGCGCCCGTGCTGGCCCCGTTCACAGACCTGCAACCCAGCCCCATCCACGCCATCACCCTCACCCGCAGGCACCGGCTGCCCAAGATCCAGGCCTGCATCGACCACTGGGCGCAGTGGTTTGCGCAGCACTAGCGCGCCACCATTCCGCCCCGCCTTTTTCACCCATGTTTTCTGCTTTTTCACCGTCATCCCCAAACACCGGCGCCACGCCCGCAAGGCCGTGCCATGGGTGAGTTCGACCTGATCGCCCGCTACTTCACCCGTCCCGTGCGCAAGGCCGCCCTGGGCGTGGGCGATGACTGCGCGCTGCTGGCGCCCACGCCCGGCATGCAACTGGCTATCTCGAGCGACATGCTGGTGGAAGGCCGCCACTTTTTCGCCGACGTGGACCCCGAGGCGCTGGGCCACAAGGCGCTGGCCGTGAACCTGTCGGACCTGGCAGCTTGCGGCGCCCGCCCGCTGGCCTTCACCTTGGCCTTGTCGCTGCCGCGCGTCGATGAACACTGGCTCGCAGGCTTCTCGCGCGGGCTGCTGGCGCTGGCCGATGCGCATGGCTGCGAGCTGGTGGGGGGCGACACCACCCAGGGCCCGCTCAACCTCTGCATCACCGTGTTTGGCGAGGTGCCCACGGGCCAAGCCCTGCTGCGCAGCGGCGCAAAGCCCGGTGACGACATCTACGTGAGCGGCACGCTGGGCGACGCCCGCCTGGCGCTGGAGGCCCTGCTCGGCCACATTGCACTGCCCACAGACACACTGGCCCGCACCCGCCAGCGGCTTGAGCGCCCCACCCCGCGCGTAGCGCTGGGCCAGGCCCTGCGCGGCGTGGCCAGCAGCGCCATGGACCTCTCCGACGGGCTGCTGGGCGACCTGTCGCACATCCTCAAGGCCTCGGGCGTGGGGGCACGCATCGACACCCAGGTTACTACTAATTTGATAGCTGCTAGCGCTTATCCAATAAGCGGCAGCACCCCTTTTGACATTGAACTGATTCGCCAGTGCACGCTGGCCGGGGGCGACGACTACGAGCTGGCGTTCACCGCCCCACCTGCACGCCGGGATGACGTGGCCGCCGTCGCACAGGCCAGCGGCACACAAGTCACCCGCATCGGCTCCGTGCTGGCTGAACCTGGCCTGCGGCTGGTGGATGGACAGGGGCAGGCGGTGGAGAACCGCTATGCCTCGTTCGACCATTTCGGGTGAACGAAACAAAGGCCCCCATCAGCGCATCTGGAACAGCTCCTGGGGCGGCACGGCCAGCACCATGAGCAGCGACATCAGCCCCCAGGCCGCCAGGCCCGTGAGCAAAATCAATTGGTCGCGCCACCACAAGACGCGGCCCCATGCGAGCGGCGCGGGGTTTGATTCAGATCAGGGATCGGCGGTCACGCCAATGCCACGCGACGCCCCGGCGCAGCCAACATCCCCAAGTCAGCCAGCGCCAGGCGCACGGCTTGGTCGAACGGGGTGTGTGGTTCGTCACCGATGAGGGCATGCAGGCGGGTGTTGTCCAGCCGGTGCGGGGTGGCCCACAGGTAGCGCATGGCGGCCAGCGCCCCCAGCGTGGGGGCCATCACACCAGCAATGCGCAGCAGCGGCCAGGGCAAGCGGGCCACGCGCAATGCGCCCGCATCCGGCAGCCAGTCCCGCTCCATCGCAATCGCCGTGAAGCTGTGCAGCCATTGCTGCGCGGTGACATGGTGCCCCGCGAAGTGCAGGCACTCAAAGGCGGCCAGGCGGTCGCGCTGATGCGCCACGCGCACAAAGGTACGCGCCAGGTCGGGCAGGTAGGCCCAGGGCGTGGCCACATCCAGCGGGCCCGGCCAGGTGACGCGGCCTTTGTGCAGGTCTTTGGCAATGGCTTGGTCGAGCCAGCTGCCGGTGCCGCTGCCAAAAAAATCCCCGGCACGCAGCACCACGGCGCGCAAGCCGCCCTCCTGTGCGGCCGCCTGCAGGCGCTGCTCCAGTTGCACGCGCAAGCGGCCCTTGAAGCCGATGGCGGCCTGGGGCGTGTCCTCGCGCAGCACGGCGGGCATGTGCTCGCCAAAGTTATAGACATTGCCGGGCAACATCAACGTGGCCTGCAACGCACGGGCAATGGCGATGGCCGCGTCCATCAGCGCGGGGGCCTGCTCGCGCCAGGCCTTGTGCGTGTAGGGCGGGCTGAGCGCGTGCACCACCACCTGCGCGCCCTGCGCCTGGGCGGCCAGGGCCGGGGTGTCGTCCACGGCCACGGGCATCCACCACACGCCCTGTATCGCGGGCAATACCGCCGTCTGGGCCTTGGGCCGCACCTGGGCCAGCACCTGCCAGCCCGCCTGGGCAAACGCACGCACGGCGGCCATGCCCAGGCGGCCACGGGCGCCCAGAACCAGCACGGTCGAAGGGCTGTCTGCAGGCGGGCGTTGGGCGGGGTGGGGGGTCATGGCAAGGCTCCATTCGGAAGAGATGGTGTGATTGTGAAAACGCAGGCATCACTACACAATTGCCTAACCATTCATACCAGCAATGCAATTTTGAATACCTCATTGCGCCCTTTTTGCCCCTGGCTGCTGGCACGCTATCCCCATGAAACACCACTTTGACTGGAGCCTGGTGCAGTCCTTTTTGGCCGCGCTCGACCAGGGCAGCCTGCTGGGCGCGGCGCGGGTGCTGGGTGCCAGCCAGCCCACCATCGGCCGCCACATCGCCGAGCTGGAATCGCAACTGGGCACGGTGCTGTTCGAGCGCACGGGGCGCGGCCTGCTGCCCACGGCCACGGCGCTGCGGCTGGCAGAGTCGGCGCGCGCCATGGAGGCCGGGGCGCACCAGCTCGCGCGCAGCGTATCAAGCGCCGAGGCGGGGGTGAGCGGCACGGTGCGCATCACCGCCAGCCAGCCCGTGGCCTGCGCGCTGCTGCTGCCGGTGCTGGCGCGCATGCGCGAGGTGCTGCCCGAGGTGCAGGTGGAGTTGGTGGTCAGCAACGAAGTCACCAACCTGCTGCGCCGCGAGGCCGACATTGCCCTGCGCATGGTGCGCCCCGACCAGGCCAGCCTGGTGGCCAAACGCATCGGCGCGGTGGCGCTGAGCGCCTGCGCCCACCGCAGCTACCTGCGCCGCAAAGGCGCCCCCCAGCAGCCGCCCGACCTGCTGCAGCATGAGCTGATCGGCAGCGACCGGAACGAGGCCATCGCGCAGGGCTTTGCGGCCATGGGCTACCCGGTGAGTCGCCAGCACTTCGCCTTGCGCACCGACGACCTCATCGCCCACTGGGAGGCCGTGCGCGCGGGCCTGGGCATTGGTTTTGTGGCCCGCTATCTGCTGCGCCAAGACCCCGAGGTGGTGCCCGTGCTGCCCATGCTGCCCCTGCCCGAGCTGCCCATCTGGCTGACCGTGCACCGCGAAATCCGCACCAGCCGCAGGATTCGCGCGGTGTACGACTTTCTGGCACAGGAAGTGCCGCTGGGGTTGTAAGAACCTGTTTTCGATCTCCCCAAAGCCCCACGGCTGCTAGCATCCCATTCCCTTCGTCCATCGCGCCCGAGGAGCCCCGTGACCATCCGCATCCGCACCCCCATCGCCTCGCCGTCCATCCGCCGCCCACGGCCCTCCTTGAACGCCGCAGGGCTGGCCAGCCTGGCCCTGCTGTGCAGCGCGGCCCTGCCCGTGCTGGCCCAGGACAGCTCCCGCATCGCCCGCGTCACCGTCTATCCCGGCAGCGCCACCGTGGAGCGCGTGGCCAAGGTGCCCGCAGGCGCGCGCAGCCTCACGCTGGCGTGCCTGCCCGCGTCGCTGGATGCGCAAAGCCTGCAGATCAACGCCGACCCCGCCGTGCGCGTGGGCGAGTTCAACGTGCTCACCGAAGACCGCGATGTGGTGAGCGCCTGCGCCAGCCCGCTTGATGGCCGCATCCGCGAGCTAGAGGACCAGATCGCTGGCGTCAAGGCCGAAGCCTCGGCCCTGCAACTGGTGGATGGCTACCTGCGCAGCGTGGCCCACACGGGCGCCGCCCCCAGCGATGCAGCAGCAGGCCGCACTGGCAGCGCCGCCAGCCCGAGCCCCACGCCCAGCCAGATCACCGCCACGGCCGAGGTGCTGCGCAAGTCCGGGCAGGACAGCTTTGCGCGCGCGCACCAGCTCCAACGCAAGCAGGAATCGCTGGAGCTCACGCTCAAGCCCCTGGTGGCCGAGCGCGACCGCGTGGCCAGCCAGCGCGCACGGGTGGTCTCCGTCACCATCAACCTCGCTACCGAGCGCGAGGCCGAGCTGCGCCTGTCCTACCAGGTGCGCGGCCCCGGCTGGCAGCCCACCTACCGCGCCACGCTGGATGCCGCCAAATCCACGGTGTTGATCGAACGGCAGGCGCTGGTGGCGCAGAACAGCGGCGAAGACTGGGCGGGCGTGCAGCTCACGCTGTCCACCGGCCAACCCGGCCGCGCCACGCAGGGCCGCCTGCCACGCAACTGGACGCTGGATGTGGCCCCACCACCGCAGGCCATGCCCGCACCAGTCATGGCCATGGCGCCTCCACCGGCACCCATTGCCCGGTCGCGTAACGCCGGGGCTACCGTCGAGCAGGATGCAATGCCCAGCTTCGACGTAAGCGCCTTCGACAAGGGCTTTGCCACCGAGTTCGCCGTGCCCCAGCGCATCACCGTGCCATCGAGCGGCCAGCGCGTGACGCTGGCGCTGGGCAACCACACAGCGCCCGCCACGCTGATCACCCGCGTGGCGCCTGCCGTGGAGGAGGCAGCCTACCTGGTGGCCCACATCGCCCAGCCGCCCGGCGTGTGGCCTGCGGGCACGGCGGGCCTGTACCGCGACGGCGCCTTCGTGGGCAACGGCCGCATCGACTTTGGCACGCCCAGCGCGGGCGCTCCGGCAGGCGGCACCAGCCTGTCGTTTGGCCGCGATGAACTGGTCACCGTGCAGGCCGAGCCCGTGCAGGACCTGACGGGCAGCGCAGGCTTCACCGGCTCGCGCACCGAGCGCAAGACGCGCCGCGCCTACAGCGTGGAAAACCGCCACAAGGCCGCCATCACGCTGCAGGTGCTGCATGCGGCGCCGGTGTCGCGCAACGAAAAGATCGAGGTCGAATCGCGCTACCAGCCCCAGCCCACCGAGTTGACCTGGAACCGCACGCCCGGCACCGTGGCCTGGCAGCAGCCGCTGGCTGCGGGCGCCTCGGCGCAGTTCAGTGCCGAGCACACCATCCGCTATCCCAAAGACATTGAGCTACAGGAACGTCAATGACATGAAGCACCACTCCCTGAGTCGCTTCGCGCCTTGGCCTGGGCTGCGCCCGTTTTACGCGCTGTGGGTTAAGCAAAGCGCCATTGATCGTTGATATGACTCCCCTTTCCACCTCTGCACCCCGCCGCCCCACCGTGGGGTTCATGCTGGGCCACCCGGCCCATTTCATCGCCCTGGGTTTTGGCGCGGGGCTGTCGCGCGTGGCGCCCGGCACCGTGGGCACGCTGTGGGCCTGGCTGGCCTTTCTGGTGCTGCAGCAGTGGCTGTCGCCCCTGCACATGGGCGGGCTGATTGCAGCCGGCACGGTGGTGGGCTGGTGGGCCTGCACCACCACCGCGCGCAACCTGGGCGTGGCCGACCCCGGCAGCATCGTGTGGGACGAGGTGGTGGCTTTCTGGCTCGTGCTGTGGCTGGCCATGCCCATGGGCTTTTGGGGCCAGTTCATCGCGTTCGCGCTGTTCCGCTTTTTTGACGCCGCCAAGCCTGGCCCCGTGGGCTGGGCCGACAGCCTGTTCAAGGGCTTTGGCTGGCGCGGCGGCTGGGGTATCTTGTGGGACGACTTTGTGGCAGCCTTCTGCACCTTGCTGGTCATTGCGCTGTGGAGGTTCCTATGACAACCACCTCACTATCAAAAAATGAGCTGCTTGCGCTTGATACATCAGCGCTAGAGGCCAATTTGACTCAAATTTCCCTGCGCCTGCTGCAGCACGGCCACCTGCTGGCCACGGCCGAAAGCTGCTCGGGCGGCATGATTGCTGCGGCCTGCACCGACCTGTCCGGCTCCAGCCGGTGGTTCGAGCGCGGCTTCGTCACCTACTCCAACGAAGCCAAGACCGAAATGCTGGGCGTGCCCGCCGCCCTCATCGAACAAGAAGGCGCGGTGAGCGAGGCCGTGGCCCGCGCCATGGCCGACGGGGCACTGGCCCACTCGCGCGCCCACGCCAGCCTGGCCGTGACCGGCGTGGCCGGCCCCACGGGTGGCAGCGAAGCCAAGCCCGTGGGCACGGTGTGGTTTGCCTGGTGCGTGAACGGCGAAACCCATAGCGAGATGCAGCACTTTGCGGGCGACCGCGCCGCCGTGCGCGCAGCCACGGTGCGGTATGCGCTGCAGCGGCTGCTGGGTTTTCTGCCTGCCTGAATCGCCCTTTGAGCCGCCTACCCGCTTACCCGCGCGGCAGCACCACGTTCACCGCCGAGCCCGCCACAAAGGCTTCGATGTTGCCGATGAGCTGATCGGCCAGGGCCTGGATGGCCTCGGCGCTGGCCCAGGCCACGTGCGGGGTGAGCACGAAGTCCGGCCGATCCAGCAGCGCCATGAAGGGGTGGCCGGGCGGCGGCGGCTCCACGCTGGCCACATCAAAGCCCGCGCCGCTGATCTGGCCCGCTTGCAGCGCCGGGCCCACGGCCCGTTCATCGACCAGGCCGCCCCGGGCGGTGTTGATGAGCAGCGGGCGCCGCTGCATCTGCGCGAACTCGGGCGCGCCGATCATGTGGCGGGTAGACGCATTCAGCGGGCAGTGCAGCGTCAGCACGTCGGACTCGCGCAGGGTCTGCTCAAACGGCGTGTACATCCGGCCCTGGCCGCTGCGCCCCTTGTGGCCCGACACCAGCACCCGCATGCCCAGCGCCCGGCCCGTGGCGGCCACGGCCTGGCCCAGGGCGCCGTCACCGATCACGCCGAGCGTCGAGCCCGCCAGGTCGCGGATCGGGTAATCAAAAAAGCAGAACTGTCCCGCCTGCTGCCAGCGGCCTGCGCGCACTGCGTCGCGATAGGCGCAGATGCTGCGGCGCAGGGCAAAGATCAGCGCAAAAGTGTGCTCGGGCACCGTGTGCGTGGCGTAGTTGCGCACGTTGCTCACCGTCACGCCCTGGGCTTGGCAGGCCACCAAGTCCACGTTGTCGGTGCCGGTGGCGGCCACGGCCACCATGCGCAGGCGCGGCGCCTGCGCCAAGGCCTCTGCCGTGATGCGCACCTTGTTGGTGATCACGATGTCGGCATCGCGGATGCGCTCGGCCACCGCGTCAGCAGCAGTGGCGCCGTGCTCGGTCCAGATGTGGGCGAAAGCCGGGCGGCGCAACTGGGTGGCAGGCGAGAGGGTGTCGCGGTCGAGAAAAACGATGTGCATGGAGAAAAATCCGGGAGTCAAAGGGCCAGCAAACGGCGGGCTTCGGCGGCGACGGCCTCGGCCGTGATGCCAAAGAGCTGGTAGAGCGCAGGCGCCGGGCCAGAGGCGCCAAACCCGCGCATGCCCACAAAACCGCCGCGCGCGCCCAGGTACGCATCCCAGCCCATGCGGCAGGCGGCCTCCACGCCCACGCGTACGCCCGTGCTCGTGCCCAGCACGGCGCTGCGATAGGCTTCGTCCTGCGCATCAAACAGCTCCCAGCACGGCAGCGACACCACGGCGGTGCCTACGCCCTCGCTCTCCAGCATCTGCCGCGCGGCCACGGCCAGCGCCACCTCTGAGCCAGTGGCCAGCAGCGTCACCTGACGCGGTCCACACGAGGCCTCGTGCAGCACATAGCCGCCACGGGCACTGAGGTTGTCGGCGTCGGGGCGGGTGCGCACCAGCGGCAGCGTCTGGCGCGCGAACACCAGGCTCACCGGCCCGCTGGGGTGGCCCATGGCGGTCTCCCAGCACTCGGCGGCTTCCACCGCGTCGGCCGGGCGCATCACCCACATGTTGGGCATGGCGCGCAGCGACGCGAGGATTTCCACCGGCTGGTGCGTGGGCCCGTTCTTGCCGATGCCGATCGAGTCGTGGCTGAACACGAACTTCACCGGCAGGCCCATGAGCGCGGCCATGCGCATGGCAGGGCGCTCGTAATCGGAGAACGCGAGATAGGTCACGCTCAGCGGCACGATGCCGCCGTGTGCGGCCATGCCGTTGGCCATGGCGCCCATCACATGCTCGCGCACGCCGCAGTGCACGTAGGCGCCGCCGGGGTCGGTGGCGGTGAACGCGCGCAGGCTGCGCTTGTGGCTGGTGGGGGCCTCCAGGTCGGCGCAGCCCACCATGCGCTCGGGGACCACGGGGGCCAGCAGGTCGTTGATCTCGGCCGACACCAGGATGCCGCCCTGGCCCTCAGGCTGGGTTTGTGCGCGGGCCTTGTAGTCATGCAGCACCTGCTGCCAGCCTGCGGGCAGGCGGCCTTCCATCACGCGGCAGAACTCCTCGCGCTCGGCGGCTGGCAGGGCCTGCACGCGCCCCCGCCAGGCGGCATGCTCTGCCGCGCTGCGCCGACCGGCGGCGCGCCAGCCCTGCAGCACCTCGGGCGGCACCACAAACGGCGCATGGGGCCAGCCCAGCAGCGCGCGGGCCTCGTCGGCATCCTGCTCATACAGCCGCGCGCTGTGGCCGCCGCGCTGGCCCTGCACGCGGGGCAGGCCCTTGCCGATGATGGTGCGGCAGGCGATGAGGGAGGGGCGCCGGTCCTTGCGCGCCAACGCCAGGGCGGCCGACACGGCGTCGATGTCATGGCCGTCCACCTCTTCCACATGCCAGCCCGCTACACGGAAGCGCTCGGCCACGTTTTCGCTGATCGACAGCGAAGTGGCGCCATCGTCGGTGATCAGGTTGTCATCCCACAGCAAAACCAGGCGACCCAGTTGCAGGTGCCCGGCCAGCGAGATCATTTCCTGCCCCACGCCTTCCTGCAGGCAGCCGTCGCCCACGAAGGCATAGGTGTGGTGGTCCACCAGGCCGCTGCCAAAACGCGCACGCAGGTAGGCCTCGGCCACCGCCATGCCAAAAGCGCTGGCAATGCCCTGGCCCAGCGGGCCGGTCGTGAGCTCGATGCCGTGCTCAGGGTGGCGCTCGGGGTGCCCTTCACAGATCGCCCCCAGCTCGCGGAACGCGCGGATCTGGTCGAGCGTGATGGCCTCGTAGCCGGTCAGGTGCAGCAGTGCATACAGCAGCATCGAGCCATGGCCGTTGGACAGCACCACACGGTCGCGGTCCCACCAGGTGGGGTGGGCCGGGTCGAACTTCAGGTGCTGGGTGTAGAGCGCGGTCGCGATCTCGGCCATGCCCAGAGGCACCCCTTGGTGGCCTTCGGTGGCGCGGACGATGGCGTCGATGGAAAGAAAGCGGATGGCATGCGCCAGGGGCTGCAGGGGATGGGCACTCATGGTGTGCGCAGCGCGCCGCAAGGGGGCGCCGCTTGTCTCCGGGTTGTGGATGTCAAGGGAACGAGCCCGAATTCTTGGGCGCGCGCTGCATGACGACAAGCGACGAATATTCAGGGATGAATGAAATCCGTTCACACATGGGCCAAAATGGCCCCCACAGCACCGGCCCTCAGCGCCTCGTAGCGAGAAGCGCCTCCTCGCGCATCCAGTCGAGAAAACGCTTCACCTCGGGCCGGGCCGCGTGGCGCCCCGGATACACGAGGAAGTGGGCCTGCACCTCCAGCTCCACCTCGGGGCCGAACACCGGCTGCAGGCGGCCGGTGGCGATCAGCGCCTGGCCCAGGGTGGTGCTCTCCAGGGCCACACCCAGGGACCGCGCCGCCGCATCCAGGCTCATCATCGCGCGGTCGAAGCGCAGCGCCATGCGCTCGGGGCGCTCGCCCGGCAGAAAACGTGCGAACCAGTCGGGCCACTGCGCGACGTTGACCATCGATTGGACCAGCGGCACGCGCAGCAGATCCTGCGCGGTGTGTATGGCGTGGGTGCGAATGAACTCGGGGCTGGCCAGTGGCATGACCTTTTCGGCAAACACGGGCTCGACCTCCAGGTTGGGCCAGTTCGGCAGTCCGTAGCGGATGTCGATGTCCACCAGGCCGAGCTGAAAGTCCGAGTGCGCGTGCGAGGCCGACAGCGAGAGCGCGATGTCGGGGTGCCGCCGCGTGAAGCGCGAGATGCGCGGCATGAGCCACAGGCTGGCAAAGCTGGGGCTGCAGTGCAGGTGCAAGGTGTCCTGCATGCCGTGGCGCAGGCTTTCAGTGGCGGCGTTGATGGCGCCGAGGGCATTGGCCACGCGCTGCAGGTAGCTCTGCCCCGCGGGGGTGAGCTCAACGCCACGCGCCGAGCGCTCGAACAGCCGCACGCCCAGCAGGCCTTCGAGCTTGGCCAGCTGGTGGCTCACGGCCGAGGGCGTGAGGTGCAACTCGCCCGCCGCGAGCGAGAAGCTCTTGCGGCGCGCAATGGCTTCAAACGCTTGCAAAGCACTGAGTGGAGGAATCATGGTGAGTGACGATTGTTCATCTATTGCACCGCAACATGAACAAAATTAAATCTTGGGTGAGTTTATATCGTTTGTTTTCAAAGACCACGGCTTCCAGAATCCGCCCTCAAAGCAACGCAGTACATCAACGCAAAGGAGACACACATGCTGCTCAAGGACAAGGTCGCCGTCATCACGGGCGGCGCAGGGCTCAACGGTTTGGGGTTCGCCACGGCACGCATGATGGCCGCGCAGGGCGCCAAGGTGGTGATCCTCGATCTGGAGGGCACCAACCCGCAGGCCGCCGCCGCGCAGATCGGCAGCGAGCACCTGGGCCTGGTGGCCAATGTGATCGACAAGGCGTCATGCGAAGCGGCCGCGACCGCCATCCTGGCCAAATACGGCCGCATCGACATCCTCGTGAACAACGCAGGCGTCACCCAGCCCGCCAAGTTCCTGGATATCACGGGCGCCGACTACGACCGTGTGCTCGACGTGAGCCTGCGCGGCATGTTGTACGCATCGCAGGCCGTGCTGCCCGCCATGCTGGCGCAAAAGAGCGGCTCCATCGTGTGCCTCTCGTCGGTGTCGGCGCAGCGCGGCGGCGGCATCCTGGGCGGGCCGCACTACTCGGCCGCCAAGGCGGGCGTGCTGGGCCTGGCCCGCGCCATGGCGCGCGAATACGGCGGCAGCAACATTCGCGTGAACTGCGTCACGCCAGGCCTGATCGCCACCGACATCAACAAGGGAAAAATCCCCGACGACAAGCGCCAGGGCATCCTGGACGGCATTCCGCTGGCACGCATCGGCGAGCCCAATGACGTGGCGGGCTGCATCGTGTTCCTGGCCAGCGACCTGGCCAAGTACTGCACCGGCGTCACGCTCGACGTGAACGGCGGGATGCTGATCCATTGAGCCTGTTTTTCCGGCTTTCATCCGCCAGCAGCGCGGTATCGCTGCGTTCACAACAACGAGGAGACATCATGACCCGCTTCAACCTTTTCCGTCGCACCGCCCTGCTGGCCGCGCTGGCCTGCGCCAGCGCCGCCACCTTTGCCCAGGCCCCCATCAAACTGACCCTGGGACACAACGCCGCCCCCGGCAACCCCAAGGCGCTGGGTGCCATCTACTTTGCAGAACAAATGGCTGCACGCAGCAGTGGCCGCATCACCGTGCAAGTCGCAGGGGCCGCGCAGCTTGGTGACGACCAGACCATGCTCACCGCCATGCGCACCGGCACGCTGGACATGAGCGTGAACTCGCAGGGCCCGGTCTCTGCCGTGGTGCCTGAGGCCGCCGCTTTGGGCCTGCCTTTCCTGTTCTCGTCGCTGCCCCAGGCCTGGAAGCTGCTGGACGGCCCGATTGGCAAAGAGCTGGCGCACAAATTTGAAGCCAAGAATCTGGTGGTGCTGGCCTGGTGGGACAACGGCATTCGCCAGACCACCAACAACAAGCGCCCCGTCACCAAGCCCGACGATCTGAAGGGCATGAAGATCCGCACGCCCGCAGACCCTGCCACGGTCGATTTGTTCGAGGCCATGGGCGCCAGCACGCAGCAGATCAACTTCTCCGAGCTGTATGTGGCCATCCAGCAAGGCGTGGTGGACGGACAGGAAAACCCGCTCGCCAACATCCATTCCAGCAAGCTGTACGAGGTGCAGAAGTACCTCTCGTTGACCCGCCACAAGTACGAGTCCATGCCGTTCCTGATGAGCGGCATCAGCTGGAAAAAACTGTCTGAGGCCGACCGCAAGCTGGTCAGCGACGTGGCCGCAGAAGCCGCCACCTACGAGCGCAAGCTGATGCTGGAATCCGACGAAAAGCTGATCGGTGAATTCCGCAAGATGCCCACCGTGACCGTCAACGAGCCCGACCTGGCTCCCTTCAAGGCAGCCACCGCCAAGGTGTGGGACAAGTGGGAAGCCGCGCCCGTCGGCGACTTCGTCAAGAAGCTGCGCGCGGAAGCCGCCAAGCTGTAAATCAGCGGCGAGGCAGGCGCAGCCCTGCCCTCGCCCAGAGGCGCCACCGGGTCAGGAGGCGTCTCGTTTCAAACCGATGCCGCACACCGTGCGGCACATCAGGAGAAGCGCATGACGCCTCAAACTTCGCTGGGTAGTGCTGTCCAAAAAATGGAGGCAGGCATAGAGATGGTCTGCAAAGCCGTGTTGTTGTTGAGCGGGTTTGGCCTGCTGGCCGTGCTGGTGGTCAACGTGTTTGTCCGCTACGTGCTGGAGGGCAGCGTGAAAGCGGCCTCGGAACTGCCCACGCTGCTGTTCCCCTGGTTTGTGATGGGGGGCGTTGTGCTGGCTGCCGTGCGTGGCAACCATGTGGCCATGCAACTGACCATGCATACCCTGCCACCGCCCGGCAGGCGCGTTTTGTCGCTGCTGATCCATGGCCTGTCGGCCGTGGTGTTTGCCGTGTTGGGATGGCACGCCATTGAAAACACCGTCATTGCACACGACGAACTCAGCACCATTCTCCACGTGCCCGGCAGTGTGGGCTATGCCGCGCTGACCGCCACGTTTTTCATGCTGGCCTTGTGCGCGGCCACCGCCTTCGTGCGCTTTGGCGTGCTGGGCCAGCCCGTGGTAGCAGACTTGGCATCGGCTGAAGGAACCATCGTATGAGCGCCGTGATGATGCTGGTCTTCCTGGTCCTGTTGATCCTGTCGTTTCCGGTGGGATACGCATTGACGCTGGGGGCCTCGATCGCTCTGTTTTTCAATAGCGACATCCCCATGCTGGCCGTGGTGCAGCAGATGTTTTCTCCCACCCAGTCGTTTCCGATGATTGCCATTCCGTTCTTTGTGATGTCGGGCGACATCATGATGTCGGGCAAGCTGGGGCAGTCGTTGATCCACTTTGCCACCGACCTGGTGGCGCGCTTTCGTGGCGGCCATGCGCAGGTCAGCGTGTTGGGCTCTACCCTGTTTGGCGGCGTGTCCGGCTCGGCCGTGGCCGATGCCACAGCGCTCGGTTCGGTGCTGGTGCCATGGCAAAAGAAGGTTGGCTACCCCCCGGCATTTTGTGGCGCCACCATTGCGGCGGCATCCACCATCGACATCCTGATTCCGCCATCCATCCCGCTGATCCTGTACTCGCTGGTGTCGAATGCGTCGATCGGCGCGCTCTTTCTTGCCGGCATCCTGCCGGGCATCGCGCTGGCTGTGGGCTTCCTGGCAGTCTGCAACATCAGCGCACGCCTGCGCGGCTTTCCCTACGAGAAAAAGCCCGTTGCCTGGGGCGCCATGGGCCGCCGCGCCGTGTATGCAACGCCTGCGCTGATGATGCCGGTATTCGTGCTCGTGGGGCTGCGCTTCGGCGTGGCCACGCCCACCGAGATCAGCACCCTGGCCGTGGCCTATGCGCTGCTGGCCGCAACCTTCATCTACCGCGACCTGAGCTTTAAGCGCGTGATGCGCGCCATGATCACGGCCGGTGTGGCCACCGGTGTGGTGATGATGCTGATCATGTCGTCCTCCGTGGTGGGCTGGATGCTCACGCTCGATCAGGTGCCCGAGCTGATCGTCAACTGGTCCAAGCAATTCGTTCACAGCCAGACTGCCATGCTGATGCTTATCAACGGCGTGCTGCTGCTGGCAGGCATGTTTCTGGACCTGCCCGCGGCCATTTTGCTGCTTGGCCCGCTGCTGATTCCCCTGGCCCAGAGCTACGGGATCGACCTGGTGCAACTGGGCATCATCGTGGTGATCAACCTGGCCATCGGGCTGTACACACCGCCCGTAGGGACCACGCTGTTCATCGGGGCCACGCTGGCCAAAGTCAAGATAGGCGAGACCGTCAAGGAGCTGGTGCCCTTCTACTTTGTGGCGCTGACCGTGCTGCTTCTGTTCACCTACGTCCCGTCACTCACCTGGCGCGGCTAGTGCCCTCCCTTCGTCCTTTCTTCTTCTCTCTTCTACAACCATGACGACATTGACTTTGGGTTTTGTGGGCCTGGGCGCCATGGGCCAGAATGCGGCCCGCCGCTTGCTTGAAGCCGGGCACCGGGTGCAGGGCTTTGACCTGCGCCCCGAGAGCCTGCAGGCGTTTTCGGCCAACGGTGGCACGGTGGTCAGCAGCTTGCCTCAGGTGTGCGACCAGGCCCTGGGCACCGTGCTGTTCGTCGTCAACGCGGCGCAAGCGGAAGCCGTGTTGTTCGGCCCCAATGGCCTGGCGGCTGCGGCTGCACCGGGGCACCTGGTGATCTCGTGCGTCACCATGTCGGCGGCCGATGCCCGCAGGCTGGCGCAGCGCTGCCAGGAGCACCAGCTGGTGTTTGTGGATTCGCCAGTGAGCGGTGGCGTGGCCGGGGCGCAGGCTGGCAGCTTGAGCATCATGGCATCGGCACCTGCCGCAGCACTGCAGGCCTGCGCCCCGGTGTTTGCCGCCATGGGCAGCCGGGTGCTGCATGTGGGCCAAGAGGCGGGTCAGGGCTCCACCTTCAAGACCATCAACCAGCTGCTGTGTGGCGTGCACCTGGCCGCAGCCGGTGAGGCCATGGCCATGGCCGCACGGGCTGGCCTGGACACCCAGCAGGTGTTTGACCTGGTGAGCCAGAGTTCTGCTGCATCCTGGATGTTGGGTGACCGCGGCCCCGCCATGGTGCAGCGCAGCTACACCCCCACCCGCAGCGCGGTCGACGTCTTCGTCAAGGACCTCGGGGTGGTGGTGGATCTGGCCCGTGATCTGCGCTTTCCGGCGACCGTGAGCGCTGCCGCACTGCAAAGTTTTCTAGGGGCCAGCGGTGCTGGCCTGGGCCAACAAGACGACGCTGCCGTGACCGAGTTTTACCGCCTGGGAACACTGCCCCATGACTGACCGCGTGGGTGCGCTGAATACAGGTGCTACCTCCTGCTGCCTGGTTTTGCCATCCACCCCTGCCTGAATCACGAATCGAAAGACCATCATGAAACTTGCCATTGGCTGCGATGAAGCCGCCTACCGCCCCCAGCAGATACTGAAACAACCCATGATCGATGTGGGAGGGCGTTCACTATGAGCAGCATCGCCGCACTACAAAACTGCGCCTACCGCATCCGCCGCTACGCCGTGCGCATGGGCGAGGTACAAGGCCAAGGCTACGTGGGCCAGGCCCTGGGCTATGCCGATGTGCTGGCCGCAGCCTACGGCCACGCGCTGAACCTGCGCCCCGAAGACCCCCACTGGGATGGCCGCGACCGCTTTTTACTATCACACGGCCACTACGCCATCGCCTTCTACGCGGCGCTGATCGAGGCCGGCATCATCCCCGAATCCGAGCTGGAGACCTACGGCAGCGACGACAGCCGCCTGCCCATGTCCGGCATGGCCACGTACACACCGGGCATGGAGATGTCGGGCGGCTCGCTGGGCCAGGGCTTGCCGATTGCCGTGGGCATGGCGCTGGGCCTGCGCCACAAAGGCAACCCGGCGTTTGTCTACAACTCCATGTCGGACGGCGAACTGGACGAGGGCTCCACCTGGGAGGCCGCCATGTCCGCCAGCCACCATGGCCTGGGCAACCTCATCTGCCTCATCGACATCAACAACCAGCAGGCCGACGGGCCTTCGAGCAAGGTGCTGGGCTTTGAGCCGCTGACCGACAAGTGGGCCGCGTTCGGCTGGCATGTGCAGCGCGTGGACGGCAACCATTTGCCCGCCGTGGTGCGCGCCTTCGACACCGCACGCCAACTGCCCGAGCCCCGGCCCCGGGTGATCCTGTGCGACACGCTCATGGGCAAGGGCGTGCCCTTTCTGGAGCAGCGCGACAAGAACCATTTCATCCGCGTCGATCCCCCCGAGTGGCAGCAGGCCCTCGACTGGCTCGATGCCCACCGTCCTTGATACCGGGGGAGACACCATGAACACCACAGCAACCGACAAGAAACCCCGGCTGACCACCTCGGCCATGATCGCCTCCATCGCCGCCGAAGGGCAGCGCGTAAAGGCCGCCCCCTTCGGCAAGGCCCTGGTGGAATACGCGGCCACGCACCCCGAGGTGGTGGGCCTGACCGCCGACCTGGCCAAATACACCGACCTGCACCTGTTCGCGCAGGCCTACCCCGACCGCTTCTTCCAGATGGGCATGGCCGAACAACTGCTCATGGGCGCGGCGGGCGGCATGGCCAAGGTCGGACTCATTCCGTTCGCCACCACCTACGCAGTTTTCGGCACGCGGCGGGCCTACGACTTCATCCACCAGGTCATTGCCGAGGAGAACCTGCCCGTCAAGATCTGCTGCGCCCTGCCCGGCCTGACCACCGGCTACGGCCCCAGCCACCAGGCCACGGACGACCTGGCCCTGATGCGCGCCATCCCCGGCCTGACGGTGGTGGACCCCTGCGACGCCCTCGACATCGAGCAGGCCGTGCCGCAGATCGCGCAGCACCCCGGCCCCGTGTACATGCGGCTGCTGCGCGGCAACGTGCCGCTGGTGCTGGACGAATACGACTACCGGTTTGAATTGGGCAAGGCCAAGCTGCTGCGCGATGGCGCCGAGGTGCTGGTGATCAGCAGCGGCTTCATGACCATGCGCACCCTGGAAGCCGCCCAGCAACTAGCGGCAGACAACATCGGCGTGGCCGTGCTGCACTGCCCCACCATCAAACCACTGGACGAAGCCACCATCCTGGCCGAGGCACGCAAACCCGGCCGGGTGGTGGTGGTGGCCGAGAACCACTCCACCGTGGGCGGACTGGGCGAAGCCGTGGCAGGCCTGCTGCTGCGCGAAGGCATAAGGCCCGCGCGCTTTCGCATGCTGGCGCTGCCCGACGCGTTCCTGGACGCAGGCGCGCTGCCCACGCTGCACGACCGCTACGGCATCTCGGTAGAAAAGATCGCCGCCACGTTCAAGCAATGGCTGGATTGATGCCAACTGCGGGTGCGAGGTCCACGGCGCTGGCCCTGGAGTCGCGCTGGCAGCGGTGCGCGGTGTAGCATGGGCGCCCTTCCGGAGGACTCCCATGCACCCCAACGCCCAGACCCTGCAACGCTTCTACACCGCGTTTGCGCAGCTTGACCACGCCACCATGGCCGCCTGCTACGCGCCCGACGCCACGTTTGACGACGAGGCCTTCTCGCTCAAAGGCAGAGACCAGGTGGGCGGCATGTGGCGCATGCTGTGCATCGCCACCAAAAAGCCCGGCGCGGCCGAGCACTGGAAGCTGGAGTTCAGCGGCATCGAGGCCAACGCTCAAGGCGGCAAGGCGCACTGGGAGGCGCACTACCGCTTCAGCGCCACCGGGCGCAAGGTGCACAACATCATCGATGGCACCTTCACTTTCACGCCCGATGGGCTGATCGCCACGCACCGCGACCGGTTCAACTTCTGGAGCTGGTCACGTCAGGCGCTAGGAGCCCCAGGGCTGCTGCTGGGCTGGTCGCCTTCGCTCAAGCGCAAGGTGCGCAGCACGGCGGCGGGGAATTTGAAGAGGTTTTTGGCGCAGGGGTGAGGCGGCGACGCAGAGGTCTCAGCGTATTTGGAACTACGGTTCTCGACCAGAATCTGACATAGCCAAGGAACTACAGATGCGGATCAGTTGCGTATTTTTCGACTACGACGGAGTACTGACCGCCGACCGCACCGGCTCGATGACTACTTGCAGATTTATCAGACAACGAACTGGCATCGATTTGGATCTCGTCTCGTCGGCATTCGCAAAACACAACGAGGCTTTGACGCTGGGCCTTACGTCACACGTAGAAGTGTGGCCGCACATCTGCGAAGACCTAAACGAAGATCTGCCCCTGAGTTTATTGGAGGAAGCGTTCGACAGTACGCCGGTCAATGCTCAGATGTTCGAGCTGGCTGCGCAGCTGCGTCACGAATGCCGGGTGGGAATCATCACAGACAACAAGGCGGACCGAATGCGCCGATTGAGGACTGTGCAAAAGCTTGATGCGCTCTTCGACCCCATTGTGGTCTCGGCGGATGTCGGAAAGTCGAAGTCGTCGCCTGCCTTATTCGAGCATGCCCTTTCTAGAATCGGCTTGCTTGCAAAGCAATCTGTTTTCATTGATAACAACTCTGACAACGTGGCAGTGGCAGCCTCAACAGGAATGAACGCAGTTTACTTCGACGACGCGCTGAATGACGTGAGTGGGTTAGCGGACAGGCTGTATCGGGACTACGGTTTTCACCTACGCTGATCGCCCCCCGTGCTTGACGACATTGATGTCTGCTCTGGACCCAAAGCGCCTCATCACGGCGCTGAATGCGCGGTAGGCAGCCCCACTCCATGAACATCGCGTCCACCTTTGCACAGAACTGCAGCGCAAATTTCAAGTAAATATGACCTCTAGCGCTTACCCAACAAGCGCTAGCAGCTATCAAAGTAGTAGTAATTACAACATTAGGCCCCGTGGCACTTCTTGTACTTCTTGCCACTACCGCAAGGGCAAGGGTCGTTGCGACCAGGCTCGGGGGCCTTGCGCACCGTCTCCACGCGCGGGCCCATGCTTTTCCATAGCTGGCGCAGGTCATACACAGCCCAGATGGCTTCACCAAAAGCCTCCACGCGCGCCTGGCTGGTGCTCGCTGGGCCGTCTTCGCTGAACATGCAGACCTCGGGCTTGCCGGTGTCGTCTTCGGTCAGGGCGACGATGCTGTCCAGGGCGTCGTCCAGCCACTTGGCGGCTTCTTTGTCGCGCGGGGTCGCCCAGTCTTCGGGCCAGTTTTCTACCGCGAACATGAAGCCCAGCGCCCACACCTGGCCGAAGGACGGTATCTCCTGGTCGTCGCCCATTTCGGCGCGCTGCTCGTCGGTCAGGCTAGCCACGGCGCCGCGCATGTCCATGGCTTCAGGCTGGAAGGTGCGGTCGTCGTCCAGCGTCTTCACGTCGGTGTCGAGCTGGGTCACGATCTCGTTCCAGCGGCGGTCCCACAGCTCTACAAAGCGCGCTTGCTGCGCCGCGTCGGCAAAGGCGGGCAGCAGGGGCAGCGGCTCGCCTTCGGCCACATCCAGCTCGGCGCCGTCGCCCAGCAGCATGGGCAGGTATTCGGCCGGGGGGATGGGGCGGCGGCTGCAGATCAGCGCCGTCATAAAACCATCGCAAAACTCCCACTGCGGGATCTCCTCGCCGCGCGCGCGCAGGTCATCCAGGATGTTGTCGATCTCTTCGAGCTCGTCCGGGCCCAGCGCGGCGGCCGGGGCGGCCGTGGGTTCAAGATCGTCGGTAGCGGGGACGGGTGTGGGCGATGTGGGTTCTGTAGTCATGGGAGGCTCCGGTCGTCAAGCGAGAAAGCGGGGGGCGTAAAGCAATGTTTTACTTTTATGATGCGCAGGCCTTGCGCCGTGGCGCTGCCGCAGCGCCAGCACGGCGGCCAGGGGTGGTGCCGGGCCGCAAAAAACCGCCGCGCGCAACATGGCAACCCGATAAAAAGGCGGTCAGTGTAGCCCTCTCTCGCACTGCCACCAGAACCAGGACCCCCATGATCCACCAACTCAACTCCCTGTACCCCGTGCGCTACACCGCCTTTGGGCTGTGCATTTTCGGGCTGCTGCTGTCGCTGTTCGCGCTGGTGGCCTTTGGCGTGGGGCTGCCCGTGGTGCTGGTGTTTGCGGCGCTGGTGGTGCTGGGGGTGTATGACCTGCAACAGTCGCGCCATGCCATCCTGCGCAACTACCCGGTCATCGGCCACATCCGCTTCATGCTTGAATATGTGCGGCCCGAGGTGCGCCAGTATTTCATCGAGAGCGACAGCGAAGCAGCGCCTTTCTCGCGCGCGCAGCGCTCGCTGGTCTACCAACGCGCCAAGGGCGACCCGGACAACCGCCCTTTTGGCACCCACCTGGACGTGGGCGCGCATGGCTACGAGTGGGTGAACCACTCGCTCGCGCCCACACAACTGCCGTCGCACGACTTTCGCGTATGGATTGGCGGCAGCCCCGATGCGCCATCACTATCCGCCTCGCCCTGCACCCAGCCCTACCACGCGAGCGTGTTCAATATTTCGGCCATGAGCTTTGGGGCGCTGTCGGCCAACGCCATCCTGGCGCTCAACCAGGGCGCGCACAAAGGCGGCTTTGCGCACGACACGGGCGAGGGCAGCATCAGCCAGCACCACCGCGTGCATGGCGGCGATTTGATCTGGGAGATCGGCTCGGGTTATTTCGGCTGCCGCAACCCCGACGGCACGTTCAACGAAGAGCGCTTTGCCGCCAACGCCACCGATCCGCAGGTCAAGATGATCGAGCTGAAACTCAGCCAGGGCGCCAAGCCCGGCCACGGCGGCGTGCTGCCCGGCGCCAAGGTGACGGCCGAGATCGCAGCGGCGCGGGGTGTGAAGCAAGGCGAATCCTGCATCTCCCCCGCCAGCCACAGCGCCTTTCACACGCCGGTGGAGATGATGTTGTTCATCGCCAAGCTGCGCGCGCTCTCGGGCGGCAAACCCACGGGCTTCAAGTTCTGCCTGGGCCACCCGTGGGAGTGGTTTGCCATCGTCAAGGCCATGCTGGTCACCGGCATCACGCCAGATTTCATCGTGGTCGATGGCGCCGAGGGTGGCACGGGCGCGGCGCCCGTCGAATTTACCGACCATGTGGGCGCGCCACTGCAAGAGGGCCTGCTCTTGGTGCACAACACGCTGGTGGGCGTGAACCTGCGCGACCGGGTTCGCATCGGCTGCGCGGGCAAGGTCATCAGCGCCTTCGACATCGCGCGCATGATGGCGCTGGGGGCCGACTGGTGCAACGCGGGGCGCGGCTTCATGATGGCACTGGGCTGCATCCAGGCGCAAAGCTGCCACACCGGCCACTGCCCCACGGGCGTGACCACACAAGACCCGCTGCGCCAGCAAGCCCTGGTGGTGCCCGACAAGGCCACGCGCGTGGCGCAGTTCCACCGCAGCACGCTGCACGCGCTGCAAGAGCTGGTGCAGGCCGCCGGGCTGCGCCACCCCAAGGACATCACGGCCCACCACATCGTGCGCCGCATCACCGACACCGAGGTGCGCCTGCTGTCCAACCTCATCACCCGCATGCAACCGGGCGCGCTGCTGGGCCCGCTGGAGGCACAGCACAACGTGTTCCGCCTGTACTGGCCGCTGGCCAACGCACACAGCTTTCAGGCCAGCGAACCAGCGCTGGAGCCCTCCATCCCCCACCACGTGGAACTGGTACACGCAGCCGCTGCCGGAACCGCTGCCACGGCAGCCGGAGACGCGGACGTATGACGATGACGGCGCCACCGGCCGCGGACTACAGCGCCTTTTTGCAGCAGCAACTGGCCACGCAGCCCCACAACGTGATGGCCCACCGGCTGGGCGACGAACAAATCTGGATCAAGCGCGCAGGCGCGCCCCACGGCATGGGCCGCTATCGCGCCATGGCCGTGCTGGCGGGCCTGCTGCGCCTGGATGTGCTGCGCCCCGTGCCCAACCCCGGCGGCACCACCGCTATTGCCACCGAAGTGCGGCGCCTGCAAGACTTGGCCGCACGCGGCATCCGCGTGCCCATGGTGCTGGCCGCCCAACAAGACGGTTTTGCCATGCGCCACCTGGGCCGCGCGGGCGAAGAAACCCATTCCCTCGGCAATGAGATCGACCACGCCGTGCAGGCAGGCGATACCGCCACCGTGCTGGCGCTGTGGCAACAAGGGCTGGACACCCTCGCCCAGGTGCACCGCCAGGGCACCTGCCTGAGCCAGGCCTTTGCACGCAACCTGGTGCGCTGCCCCGGCGGCGAGGTGGCCTGCATCGACTTTGAAGACGACCCCGCCGCCGTGCTGCCGCTGGCGGTGTGCCATGTGCGTGATGCCCTGTGTTACGCGCACTCCACCGCGATTTATCTGCACGCCAGCGGCACGCTGGCCGAGGGGCGCGAGCGCTGGGCAACGTGGGTAGCGCAGGGGAGCGCGGAGATGCGGGAGGTGCTGGCGACCAGTGTGCGGCGGATGGGTTGGATGCGGCGCTTGCCAACGAGCCGCAGGCTGGGGCGGGATTTGCAGCGGGTGCGGGCTGCATATGACCTGCTGGCCTGACAGAGTTTCCACAATGAGTGATTTTGAGATTTACACCCCCACGACAGAAGAAGTTCACTCTGGCGTCCTGGGTCGCAGGATGCGGCAATTCAACTACGGATTTGTCGGTGAGTACGGCCAGACCCAGCCTGTATGGGTCAGTGCGCGTGACACCAAGGGCGAACTGGTGGGTGGACTGCGCGGATTCGTGTTTTTGCAATGGCTGAATGTGGAGCTGCTGTTCGTTGACGAAGTGGCCCGGCACCAAGGAATAGGCCAAAACCTGCTGGCAACAGCGGAACAGAAAGCCCGCGACCTGGGCGCGCACAGCGCGACGCTGAACACCTTTGAATGGCAGGCACGGAGCTTCTACCTCAAACAGGGCTATGAGGAGTTTGGACACATCGACAACTACATCCAGGGATTTCAGCTGGTGTACATGAAGAAGGCCCTGACACCCTGACACAGTTGGCTGATGCGTTAACGGCGCCGCACCTCAGTACCCGCCAAACAACGCATCAAGGGCATTGGTGACCAAGTCGGCCTGTGCCCGCAGATTCGCCACCGGGGTTTTCAAAAAAGACAGCGGAACGGCGCCGATGGCCGCTGCATCAAGAATGACGGCGACGCCATCAACTTCCAATGCGGGATTGAGGTCGCGCAGCGGTATTGCCACACGCTGGGCGCTGCGCAAAGGCAACACGACCCGCGTCTGCAAGCCGCTGATGTACTCGTTTTGCACATCCAGCAAAAAGGGCGTGGTGGCACGCTGCGCGGCGTCGGGGTGCCGATAGACGTCAAAACGCGCCATCGGTCAGAAGCTCCTGTACTGTGCGAGCGGCAAGCCCTCGCTGTCGATGCGTGCGTTGTAGGCGGCGATGGCTTCCTGATTGGTGCTGTTCCAGCGCTCCCAGTAGCGGCGCTGGACTTCGGCGGCCAGCAGCTCGTCCACGGTCTGAGAGAGGTTCATGCCCATGTCCCGCGCGGCTTCCAGCACCTTGCTGTTGAGCGACAGATTGGTGGACTTCTTGGGGGCATTGTCAAAACGAAGCATGGTGGCACCTCCAACAGAGAGTATGCGCACATTTTATGCGCATACACCATCCACATCCAGCACCAACGCCGTTGCCACATGGGCATCCAGCGTGAGCAGCCGCTT
The DNA here is from genome assembly GCF_027492855.1 of Acidovorax sp. Classification (GTDB taxonomy): domain Bacteria; phylum Pseudomonadota; class Gammaproteobacteria; order Burkholderiales; family Burkholderiaceae_C; genus Acidovorax. Next base: position 5,528 of record NZ_JAPUDY010000076.1, on the reverse strand, counting down.
GCGCATACAAATCACCGCCTTGTCCTTGCTCAACAAAATGGCGCGGTGCGCCGCCGCCAGGTCAATGAACTTCTGGTCGTCCGCGTCCTTGCACACATAAGCCACCTTGGGCGCAATCTCCACCAGCCGCGCCTGCGCATCAAACGCTGCCAGCACCTGCGCGGCATTCACCCGGTAGTAAGCCATGCGCTCCACGATGTGCGGATAGGCCAGCACACGCTCCAGCTCATCGCGCATGACTTGCGTGGCAATCCAGGTCAGGCGCCCTTGGGCCAGCAGCGTGCGCAGCGGGGTGGTGCGCGGGTCGCTGAAGATCAGCAGGTCGAGCGCGACGTTGGTGTCCACCACCACAGCTCGTGCGGGCTCGCCCGCCGGGGCCTCGGCGGGCAGGCGCAGCTCAACCTGCATTGCCCGGGCTGTTGTCGGGGGCTGCTTTTGCAGCCCGGTCACGCACGGCGCCCTTGATCATGTCGAAGCGGAACATGCGGCATTCGATGGGGCCGTTCCACATCGGCACGCGGCGCGATTCCTTCAGGCGCATCTTGCCGGGCAGCTTGAGGTCGGGCGTGAGCATCCAGGCCGTCCAGCCGCTGTAATTTTTCTTCCAGTGCGTGGCCAGTTGGCTGAAGAACTCGCCACCGTCTTCGGTCTGCGCCTCTTCGCGGCCCACGGCCATGCCCTGGGCGCGGTCGGCAGCGCGCTCGCTGGCGTTGCGGCCTGCGCTACCTGCGGCAGCAATACGTTCGCCGTAGGGCGGGTTCAGCAGCATCACGCCGGGCTGGTCACACGGCGGCATGCGCTGCAGGGCATCACCGCCGCGCAGTTGCACGGCATCGGCCACGCCTGCGCGCTCGGCGTTGCGCTGAGCGAAATCGACCATGCGGTGGGCCACGTCACTGCCAAATATGGGCACAGCGCTTGTTTGTATTGCGCTTTCAGCTTCGTTTTTGATAGCACTCCAAACATGGGCTTGGAACGGCAGCAGTTTCTCGAACGCAAAGCGGCGCAGCATGCCCGCCGGGATGCGGCAGGCGATCTGCGCGGCCTCCACAGCAATGGTGCCGCTGCCGCAGCAGGGGTCGTACAGGGGCTGGGGGTTGTCGCCATGCGGGTCCCAGCCGCTGGCGGCGATCATGGCGGCGGCCAGGGTTTCCTTGAGCGGGGCATCGCCCTTGTCCTCGCGCCAGCCGCGCTTGAACAGCGGCTCGCCCGAGGTGTCGATGTAGATGGTGGCCTCGTCGGTGGTCAGGTGCAGGTGGATGCGCACGTCAGGCCACTGCGTGTTCACGTCGGGGCGCACGCCGCTTTTGGCGCGGAAGCGGTCGGCCACGGCGTCCTTGACCTTGAGGCCCGCGAAATTCAGGCTCTGCAGCGGGCTGTGCTGGGCCGTCACCTCGACCTTGAAGGTCTGGCGCGTGGTGAACCAGATCTCCCAGGCCACGTCGCTGGCGGCGGCATACAAGTCGTTTTCAGAGCGGTAGGGGCGGTGGGCAAGCTGCACCAGCACGCGCTGGGCCAGGCGGCTATGCAAATTGAGCAGCAGCGCATGGCGCCACGAGGCGCGCAGCAGTACGCCGCCGCGGCCGACCAGCAGGTCTTGCCCGGTGAGGCCGGTGATGGCATGCACCTCGTCGGCCAGAAAACCCTCGACGCCAGCGGCGCAGGGGAGAAAAAGTTGGAGTTGGTTCATAAGAAAGACTGGCGAGAGGATACGCCTTCAGGCGGCGGCCATGCCCGGTGCGCGCTGGAGCAGCAGTTGCCGGATCGATTCGGGTATGGCGGCCACCTTGCGGTCGCTGCGGCCGATGAAGACGATGCCGATCTTGCCGCGCGCCACTTCACGGCCGGAGATCTTCTCCGTCATACGGAACACAAGGTCGAAGCCGTAGCGGTTGAAATCCGTGGACGCCATCTCCACCCGCATGGTTTCGCCATGAAAACCTTCGGATTTGTACTGCGCCACGATGTCGCCCACTACGATCGACAGGCCGCCCACATCGGCCTCGGGGTAGCCCAGCGACTGAAAAAAACGCACGCGCGCCTCGGACACCAAGCTCAGCAGCTGCGCGTTGTCCAGGTGCCCGCCCTGGTTGACGTGGCTAATGTATATCTGCATTTCGGTGGCAAAACCGAAATGCGCGGGAAGGTCGAAAACAATGCGGGCCATGGTGCAGGGAAACAGGAGATCGGAAAAAGGCAGCGACCGGGGGCAGGACGCCCTCCGAAAAAGCCCTCCATAGGGCATTAGGGGCTGCAAGGGTGCACCATACGGGTGAGGGCGTTGCCCCATCGTGCCGCGGGGCGCGGCAGAAGTCTCTTATGCTCCCGGGATACCGATTTTACCCGGAGCCCCCATGCCCCCTCTGCGCCACGGCCTGGTCCTCGCCCTGTCTGCCGCCGCACTGGTGGGTGCAGCGCATGCCCAGGCACTGTACAAATCCGTGGATGCGAGCGGCAAGGTCGTCTACAGCGACCAGCCACCCGCATCCGGTTCGGGGCAAAAGACCGTGAAGCTCGAGGCCCCGCCCATCAGCGTGGTCCCGGGCAGCCCACCGCCGACCGCCACGCCCGGCCAAACGGCCACCGCCCCAACCGCCGCCCAGCCCCGGGGCGAGGTGACGCTCTACATGGCCACCTGGTGCGGCTACTGCAAGGCGGCCAAGGCCTACCTGGGTGGCAAGGGCATTACCTACCGGGAATTCGACATAGACACCCCGACCGGCAAGGCCGCCTTTGCGCAGATCGGTGCGCGCGGCGTACCGGTGCTGCTCACCAATGGCCAGCGGGTGAACGGCTTCAGTGCCCCGTCCTACGATGCCGTCTTTGCCAAACGCCAGTGAACCCCTTCGCCCGCTCCATGCTCCGCTCCGCCCTCGCTTCGATTGCCTTTGCCTTGTGCCTGCCCGTTCTCGCCGAAGAACTGCGCGTTCCCCTGCCCGGCCGCGACGACCTGGTGATCAACCTGCCCGTGCAATGGCGCGCCCAGATCCGCCGCCCGCACGGGGAGTTGCCACCCTCGGTCGCCATCAGCGGCCCTGACGCCAAGGCGCTGCAAATGTTCATCACGCCCATCTGGCCTGTGGGCAGTGCGCCCAGCCCCACGGCCGACGAACTGCGGGGGCTGGTGCAGGCGGGTGCCACCCGGGTCCAGCCCAAGGCTGTCGAGAGCGAACTGCCCCTCAAGAACCTGGGCGCCCCGGGCAAGACGGGCTACTACTTCTCGGCCACCGACCGCGCCCCCGAACCCGATGGCTACCAGCACCTGACGCAGGGCGTGCTGGGCATGAACGAGCTGCGCGTGACCTTCACGGTGCTCGTCAACGGCGCTCCGCAGGAGCCTACGGCCCAGGCGCTGGAGCTGCTGCGCTCACTGCGGCGCGCACCGGCCTCGAAAGCGCCCTGATGGTTCCCCCCGTCCTCGGCACCATGATGGTCTATGCGCGCGATATGTAGCGCAGCGCGGCCCTCTACCGCAAACACTGCGGTTTCGAGACCATGGGCGAGGTGGTGGAAGGTTTGATCGGGCTGCGCCCCTAGGCGGCGGGACCGGCATCCTGGTCCATCAGGACCGCCAAAAGTATGAAGCAGGCCAGACAGGAGTGAAACTGTGTTTCCATGTGCCGGACTTGGAAGCCTTCAAGGCCCATGCACTACCTCAGGAGCTGGAGTGCAGCCCCAACGCATTAGACCAACGGCTACGCCTTCACGAATGCCAAGGACCCGGACGGCAATACCGTGAGCATCTCCAGCCGGACGTTCCGAAAAGTAGCGTGATCAGAGCGCCTTGCGCAAATTCGCCGGGGCGATCTTGAGCGCCTCGCGGTACTTGGCGACGGTGCGGCGCGCGCATTCGATGCCCTGCTCCTTGAGCATTTCGGCGATCTGGCTGTCGGACAGGGGCTTGGCGGTGTTTTCAGCGGCGACAAACTGCTTGATGAGGGCGCGCACCGCCGTGCTTGATGCGTTGCCACCGGTTTCGGTGCCCAGGCCCGAGCCGAAGAAATACTTCAGCTCGTAGGTGCCGATGGGCGTGGCCATGTATTTGGCGGTGGTCACGCGGCTGATGGTGGACTCGTGCAGGCCCAACTCGTCGGCGATGTCGCGCAGCACCAGCGGGCGCATGGCCAGCTCGCCGTGGGTGAAGAAGTTCTTTTGCCGCTCGACGATGGCGCGCGAGACGCGCAGGATGGTGTCGAAGCGCTGCTGGATGTTCTTGATGAACCAGCGCGCCTCCTGCAGGCGCTGCTGCATGCCCTGGTGGCCTTCGCCGCCTTTGTGGCCGCGCAGCGCGCCAGCGTAGATGTCGTGCACACGCAGGCGCGGCATCACGTCGGGGTTGAGCGCGACGATGAAATTGTGCTGCCCACTCGGTCCGTGGGCCCGACCGGCTTTGCGCACGATCACGTCGGGCACGATGATGTTGCGCTCCACGTCGGCAAAGCGGCGGCCGGGGCGCGGCTCTAGCCGGGCGATGAGGGCCATGGCGGCGCGTGTGCGCTCTTCGCCGTCGCCACACAACTGCGTCAGGCGGCGGATGTCGCGGCGCGCCAGCATCTCCAGCGGCTGCTGGCAGATGCGCAATGCGGTCTGCACGGTGGCGGGGTCGCCCTCTTCGTCGGCGTCCAGGGCCTTGAGCTGCAGCGTGAGGCACTCGGCCAGGTTGCGTGCGCCCACGCCCACGGGCTCCAGGCTCTGCAGCAGGCGCTGGGCCACGGTGAAGCGGTGCACCAGCTCCTCGATCTGCTCCAGGTCGTCCGGCCCGGCGAGGCTGGTGGCCAGTTCTTCGAGCGGTTCTTCGAGGTAGCCGTCGTCGTTGAGCGATTCGATGAGAAAACGCAGCGCGGCGCAGTCCACCTCGGACAGGCGCAGCGACAGGGCCTGGCGGTGCAAAAAGGCGGTCAGCGATTCCTGCGAGCGGGCCAGTTCGGTGGCGTCGGCCTCGTCGCCTTCGGTGTCGTTGCGGTTGCGGGCGGGGGCATCGCCGCCCCACTCGGCGTCGTTGGGCGCCATCTCTACCGTGCCGTCGCCGCTCCAGTCGGGTTCGTCGGCGCCAGCGCTTGGCGATTCAGCATCATTTTGGCCCTCAGCGCTTGTTGTACCAGCGCTAACAGCTCCTGAAAATATAGCATCGTCTGCGTTGTAATCATCGGCCTGCGCGGGGGTGTCGGCGGCTTCCAGGCCAAACTCTTCGCGCGGCGCCTCGTCGGCATTGCGTTCGAGAAACGGGTTTTCGTCGAGCATCTGCTCGACTTCTTGCGAAAGCTCGAGCGTGGACAACTGCAGCAGCCGGATGGACTGCTGGAGCTGCGGGGTCAGGGCAAGGTGCTGCGAGACGCGCAGCGACAATCCTGGTTTCATCACATCCTGAAATGCTCGCCGAGGTACACGCGGCGGACTTCGGGGTTATCGACAATCTCGGACGGTGTTCCCTGGGCCAGCACATGGCCGTCGCTGATGATGAATGCGTGGTCGCAGATGCCCAGCGTCTCGCGCACGTTGTGGTCGGTGATGAGCACGCCGATGCCGCG
>NZ_JAPUDY010000075.1 GCF_027492855.1 Acidovorax sp. | reverse complement strand
CTTTTCTTTGGCGAAGCAAAGAAAAGTGAGTCGCCCGCCGGGGCGATAACCCGGCCTCCGCCCTGAACCCAGGCACACAGCCCAAACCAGCCAACAAGCCCAGGCTCCGACAAGCTCAGCCCGAACGGTAAGGAGAAGAGAGATTGCTATGAAAATAATAGCAAATAGCGCTTGACAGAAAAGCGCCAGAGACAAAATCACCCCAAAACCCCAGACACCAACCGCACCACCCGATCACACCGTGCCGCCAACGACTCATCGTGCGTCACCATCACAAACGCTGTCCCCTGGCTCCGCGCCAACTGCAGCATCAAATCGAACACCCCGTCCGCCGTGCTCCGGTCCAGGTTGCCAGTGGGCTCATCGGCCAGCACACAGGCGGGCCGGGTGACCAGCGCACGGGCAATGGCCACGCGTTGGCGCTCGCCGCCCGACAACTCGGCCGGCCGGTGCATCAGGCGCTCTTTCAAACCGACGGAGGTGAGCACCCGCTCGGCCTCAGCGTGGCACTGCGCCAGCGGCATGCGGCGGATGCGCAGCGGCATGGCCACGTTGTCCAGCGCGCTGAACTCGGGCAGCAGGTGGTGGAACTGGTAGATAAAGCCCAGGTACTGGTTGCGCAACTGGCCTTGCTGCTGTGGCGACAGGGTGGAAAGCTCCGCGCCTTTGAGCCGCACCGAGCCCGCGGTGGGCGCATCCAGCCCGCCCAGCAGGTGCAGCATGGTGCTCTTGCCCGAGCCCGAGGCGCCAACGATGGCCAGCGTTTCACCGGCATGGATTTGAAGATCCACACCTTTGAGCACGGTCACATCCAGCCGACCTTCGGTAAAGCGCTTGGTCAGGCCCCTGGCTTCCAGCACCACGATGTTGTTGTTATCACTCATAACGCAGCGCCTCGGCGGGGTTCACACGGCTGGCGCGCCAGCTGGGGTACAGCGTGGCCACGAAGGCCAGCACCAGGGAGATAAGGCCAATGGGCACGATGTCGCTGCTTTGCGGCTCGCTGGGCATCTTGCTGATGAGGTAGATGTCCTTGGGCAAAAAGTTGGCATGAAGCGCCCGCTCGATGGCCGGGACGATCACGTCGATGTTGAACGCGATCCCCAGGCCCAGCAACAGCCCCACGGCCGTGCCGATCACGCCCACCATGGCGCCCTGCACGACGAAGATGCCCATGATGCTTTTGGGGCTGGCGCCCAGCGTGCGCAGGATGGCGATGTCGGCGCGTTTGTCGGTCACCGTCATCACCAGGGTGGAGACCAGGTTGAACGCCGCCACTGCCACGATGAGCGTGAGGATGATGAACATCATGCGTTTTTCGAGCTGCACGGCGGCAAACCAGGTGCGGTTTTGCTGCGTCCAGTCGCGGATCAGCAGCATGCCGCTTAAGGACTGCGCCAGTTGCTGCGCCACCTCACGCGCCTGGTGCAGATCCTTGAGTTTCAGGCGCACGCCCGTGGGGCCTTCCAGGCGGAAGATGCGCTGCGCGTCCTCATGGTGCAGCAGCACCAGGGCCGAGTCATATTCGTAGTGGCCCGAGTCAAACGTGCCCGCCACTGTCATCTGCTTGAGGCGCGGCACCACACCCGCCGGGGTGACCTGGCCTGCGGGGGCAATCAGCGTGACCACATCACCCGCACGCACGCCCAGGGCGCGGGCCAGTTCGCCGCCCAGCACCACACGGAATTCGCCAGGCACCAATTTGTGCAGCACCTCTTCGTTGGTGGCGGCTAAGTCGGTTACCGCGCCTTCCAGCGCCGGGTCGATGCCACGCACCAGCGTGCCCTTCATGTCCTCACCGCGCGCCAGCAGGGCCTGGGCGGCCACGAAGGGGGCCGCACCCACCACGTTGGGGTTTTGCTTGGCCTCGGCCAGCGTGCGCGCGGGGTCGGGCAACGCGGCGCCCTGGGGCGCGAATATTTCGATGTGCGAGACCACGCTGAGCATGCGGTCGCGCACTTCCTTCTGAAAGCCGTTCATCACGCTCAGCACGATGATGAGCGCCGCCACCCCGAGCGCAATGCCCAGCATGGACACGCCCGAAATGAACGAGATAAAGCCGTTGCGCCGCGTGGCGCGGCCAGCGCGCGTGTAGCGCCAGCCCAGGGCCAGTTCGTAGGGGATTTGCATGGATGGTGACAAAAAGACCGGCCCGCACCACATGGCGGGACCGAGCGGGCCGATTGTGGCAGACCACCTTCCCTACTGTGGGTGGGGCACCCCATACGCACAAGGGCTGCAGGCCCGCACTCCTGCTGCGGCTTCGGCGGGAGATGCCCCTTAGACCTAAAATGCTACATTTTTAATAGCAAACTTTGATGCTAATAAAGCGCTGGATGCACTTTTTCACCATCCCCCAGACCGCAACCGCCGCGCCGCGCACAGGCCGCCTTGTCATCAGTTTTGGGGACATACAAATGCGCGGCAATTGCATAGGCTTGAGGGTTTCTTCACACCATCCCATCCGGCCATGACCCATGCTCTGCAGTTTTGCCATTTGACGAAGACCCGATTTCGCCACCTGTGCTGGGGCTTGCTGGCCCTGTTGCTGGCTGGACCCGCGCTGGTGGGGTATGGGGCCAGCGCCATAGGAAGCGTGAGTTAAGGCGCTGGATTGCCCAGCCCCCTGGGCATTGCCGTGGATGCCGATGGGGTGGTGTACGCAGCAGACGCCATGAATTCCAACAGGGCTACCCACCGCCACCAGCCCAATGGGCAGGGGGGCTATACCCAGCTACCCGATGTGGCCAACGGGCTCGGCGGCGCTCGAAGTGTGGCGGTCAGTGCCAATGGGTCCGTTTATGCGATCGTGGGCCCCTCAGGCGCTGTCAGCGTCAACCACTACGACCTGCAAGGCGGCATCACCGGCACCACGGAGCCCCCCAGCGGCGCGGGCGGCCAGGCCAACGCGCATGTGTTCTCGGGCGGCGGCGCTGGCTGCCAGCTCAACCCCGCCCAAAGCGCCTTCATCGCCGCCCCCGTCACGCCGCCCGCAGGCCAAGCCCTGCCCCAAGGGCTGTTTCGTGCCCGGCTGGAGGGTTGCGACGCCACCCTCATCACCCTGCGCATCACCTGGCCCCAGTCCGTGGTGGGCTACACCAAATACGGCTACGCCAGCAGCAGCGCTGGCACCCGCAGCTACTTCACACCCAGCAACCTGGTGGTTGCGAGCAACACGGTCACCTTCACGGTGCAAGACGGCCAGCTGGGCGGCGACGACTGGACGGTGAACGGCACCATCGACGACCCCAGCGGCCCCATAGCGGCTGCGGCCATCCCCACCCTGGGGCAATGGGGCTTGCTGCTGATGGGCCTGCTGCTGGCGGGGCTAGGAGGCATGGCGGCCCGCCGACGCGCGTAGGGCGCCCTTGCGCGACGGAGGGCATGGCGGCATCCCCGAGAATACCGGCATGCCCCACACCCCCCATTGCATCATCCCCGCCGCCGCCAGCGCCGAGCCGGGGTGCCCGCAAGCCCTGGCGCAGTTGCGGCTGCCACACCTGGGCCGCCTGCTGGCGCGCCTGGCGCCCGTGGCCCAGCCCGCACTGCACACCACCGAAGACACACCCCACCTGCCCCACGAACTGGCCTTGGCGCAAGCCCTGGGCCTGCCCGCCGCCGATGGCATGCTGCCCTGGGCCGCAGCGCACCGCGTGGCACAAGACCACGCTGCCAACAACACGGGCTGGGCCTACGTCACGCCCTGCCACTGGCAGGTGGGCACCGACCACATCACCCTGCAGGAGCCCGAGGCCCTGGGCCTGGACGAGGCAGGCTCTCGCGCGCTGCTGGCTGTGGTGGCGCCCTGGTTTGCCGAAGACGGCATTACCCTGCACTACGACCAGCCCGGCCGCTGGCTGGCCCACGGCGCGCTGCTGGCGCATTACGCCAGCCCATCGCTGGCCCGCGTGGCGGGGGCCGACCTGCGCCACTGGATGCAGCCCGTGCCCGCCCACATCACGCCCACGCCTGCTCAGCAGGCCACGCGCACCCTGCAGCGCCTGCACAGCGAGATACAGATGCTGCTGTACACCCACCCCTTCAACGACGCACGCACCGCCCAGGGCCTGCCGCCGATCAACGCCTTTTGGGTGCATGGCGCGGGCGCCCTGCCGCCCGGCTGGGCGCCCGCTGCGCCCCTGCCCACGCTGCACCTTGAACTGCTGCACGCGCTGCGCCAGGGTGGCCCCGCCGCGTGGGCGCAGGCCTGGCAGGCGCTGGACGCAGGCCCGCTGGCCGCGTTGCTGGCCCAGGCCGAGGAAGGTGCCCCTCTGCGCCTGACGCTGTGCAGCGACCATGCCGCGCGCACCTGGCACAGCGCGCCCATCCGTTTGGCCACAAGAATTCAAAGATTTTTTAGGCCCCAGCGCTTATCCAGCGTGCTTGAAAAGCTATGAAAATAATAGCAAGAGACATACCCCCCCGCGCCGCCTGGGCGCTAGAGCAGGCCGGTGTACACCCGCTGCTGGCGCGCCTGTACGCCGCACGCGGCGTGCGGGGCAAAGACGAGCTGGACGACGGCCTGGCCCGGCTGCTTCCGCCCTCTGGCCTGAAAGGCATCGACGCAGCGGCCCGCCTGCTGGCCGACGCCATGGCGCAAAACCAGCGCCTCGTCATCGTGGCCGACTACGACTGCGACGGCGCCACCGCTTGCGCCGTGGGCGTGCGCGGCCTGCGCCTGCTGGGTGCCCAGCATGTGGATTACCTGGTGCCCGACCGTGTGACCGACGGCTACGGCCTCACGCCCCCCATCGCCCGCCGCGTGGCCGAGCGCGGCGCCGATGTGCTCATCACCGTGGACAACGGCATCGCCAGCGTGGAGGGCGTGGCCGAAGCCAAGGCACTGGGCCTCACGGTGCTCGTCACCGACCACCACCTGCCCGGCCCCGCGCTGCCCATGGCCGATGCCATCGTCAACCCCAACCAGCCCGGCTGCACGTTCGAGAGCAAATCCATGGCCGGGGTGGGCGTGATGTTCTACGTGCTGCTGGCGCTGCGGGCCGAACTGCGCGCACGCGGTGTTTTTGACGCGGCCAGCCAACCCAAGCTCGATCCGCTGCTCACGCTTGTGGCGCTCGGCACCGTGGCCGACGTGGTCAAGCTCGACGCCAACAACCGCCGCCTGGTGGCCCAGGGCCTCAAACGCATCCGTGCGGGCCAGATGCCCGCCGGGGTGGCTGCGCTGTTCACTGCAGCGGGCCGCAAGGCGCCGGTGGCCACCACGTTCGACTTTGGTTTTGCCCTGGGCCCGCGCATCAATGCTGCGGGCCGATTGGCCGACATGACGCTAGGTATCGAATGCCTGCTGACCGACGACGCAGGCCGCGCCGCCGAGCTGGCGAGCGCCCTTGACGGCATCAACCGCGAGCGCCGCGAGATCGAGAGCGGCATGCGCGAGCAGGCCATGCTGATGGCCGAGAGCCTGTTTCAGGAAGACGAGGAGCCGCCACCCGCCATCAGCGTGTTCGACCCCGACTTCCACGAGGGCGTGGTGGGCATCGTGGCCAGCCGCATCAAAGACCGGCTGCACCGCCCCACCTTCGTGTTTGCCGCCAGCAGCGCGCCAGGCAAGGCGCACGAGCTCAAGGGCTCGGGCCGCTCCATCCCCGGCTTTCACCTGCGCGATGCGCTCGACCTGGTGGCCAAGCGCCATCCGGGCGTGCTGCTGAAGTTCGGCGGCCACGCCATGGCGGCGGGCTGCACCGTGGCCGAAGAAGCGTTTGACGTGTTCGAGCAAGCCCTGGCCCAGGTGGCGCAAGAGTGGCTCGACGCCTCCACCCTCACCCGCCGCATCGAGACAGATGGACCGCTGGCCCCCGAATACTGCCGCGCCGACATCGTGGACACCCTGCACCACGAGGTATGGGGCCAGGGCTTTGCGCCGCCCACCTTCAGCGAAGAGGTGCAGGTGCTCAGCCAGCGCCTGGTGGGCGAGGCCAAGAACCACCTGTCGCTCAAGCTCATGCACCAGGGCAGCCCCATCGACGCGATCTGGTTCGGCCACACCGAGCAGTTGCCCGCACGCGTGCTGCTGGCCTTCCGGCTTGATGTGAACGAGTGGAAAGGCGAGCGGAAGGTGCAGTTTCTGGTGGAGGGGGCGCAGTTGTGACCTTGGCTACTTGACCGGCGGAGCCACCACCGGCTGGGCCGAGGGCACCAGGCCGCGTTGGATGACTGCCGCCGGGAGCGTGCCGCTCAGCGTCGCATAGGGCGAAGCCGCCGTGGTCAGGAAGTTGCCTCGGGCCGCATCAACGAACCCTGGGTCCAACGAGTTCCGGGTCAGACCGGTGGCGGCGCTACCGTCCATCAGTGTATTGGTCCGGACGTTGATACCGTTCCATTTCACGCCCCTCGCCAAGTTGGTGCCGCCATAGGGATCGACTGTCAGCGCAAAGCCGTTGGTCCAGTTCGCCTCGTAGTCGGCGCGGCCCTGGTAATAGAACAGGCCGATCGGAGCCGGGGGCCTGCCAGGGGTGGCCGACGCCGCGTACAGTAGGTTGTTGCGGGCCACCACAGTGGTCTGCGCGCGGGTGTTGAGCAAGCCGATCAGCGGGACAGCCTGCTGCGGGAAGTAGTTGTTGTTGCGCCAGAAACCCTCGTTGTCCACAAACGAGGCAACGCGGTTGTTGTAGAAGAACAGGTTTCCTTCGCGAGGTTGCTTTTTCGTGCCCATATCGCCGTCACCGTGGCCAACAATGGCCTGAAGGTACTCGCGGGCGACCAGGATGTTGCCGTAGACGAAGGCGTTGGCCACCAGTTTCTCGCCAAAGGCATCGACTTGGACACTTTCGTAGTCAACATTGGATTCCGGGTCGCGCAGGGCGACCAGGTCAGCGCCACCTTCGATGTAGTTGTAGCGAACAATGACGCCAGCCGAGCGCTCCTTGATGTTGTCGCCATTGCTGCCCCGGACGGGCGGCGCGAAGTAGTTGTACTCGTAGATGGTGCCGATGCCTTCGGTGTAGGCGTTGTGCTCGCTGAAGCTGCCCTTGTTGCCGTTGCCGTGGAAGTGGTTGCGAGCAATCAGCAGGTTGCGGGTCTGGAGCCATTCGCCTCCCCCAGAGTTGGCAAAGATGCCCATGCCGTTGTCGCCGAGGTCACAGTAGGTGACCGCCACCTGCTCCGCGCCGTCAATGTAGATACCGGCGGAGAACAAAGCCCAAGTGTCCGAATTGCCAGACAGTTTTACAACGCGCTGGGGAGGTCGGACGTTACTGATCTTCAGGCCCGTGATGTGCAAGTAGCCAGGTTTGTAGTGGCTTGATCGTGGTGCTGCGGAAACGTCTGGCGTCTTGATCACGATCATGCCTGCAGCGTCCGTAAAGCGGTTAGCGCCAGTGTCCTTGGGCATTACGGCGTTGGTGCCGTCGAGCACAGGCAATTCGCCGTTGGGACCGGCCACGCCCTGGATGGTGATCCATTTGTTGTGGCGACCACGCGAGGCCAAGAAAATGATGTCCGTGTATGGCGCAGCCCGGTAGTGGATGTTGACGATGTCGCAGGGCAGCAGGGTTAGCCAGGGCACGTTCTTCGGGGCAGCGTAGGTCTTGCCAGGGCCGACGTCAAAGATCAGCCCTTCGCCGGGGGCGCAGGCCGATCGGCTGGGGTAGACAGCCTGGTAGTCCCAGTTCTTCGGGGGCTCATAGTTGCTCCAGTCGGGTGCTCCGCGTGAGATCGGGATCGGTGCCGTCGGTGCAGGGGTAGGCGCCGGGCTCGTCGGTGCAGGGGCAGGCGTCGGACTCGTCGGCGCAGGGGCAGGCGCCGGGCTCGTCGGCGCAGGGGCAGGCGCCGGGCTCGTCGGTGCAGGGGCAGGCGTCGGACTCGTCGGCGCAGGGGTAGGACGTGCAACGGGTGCCGGTGTGTCCGGCGTGATGGCCTCAGGGCCAGTGCTGGATAGATCAGTATTGGCACCACCGCCGCCACAGGCGACCAGCGCAGCGACGAAGGCGATGAAAATCAGGCGCACAGCACGCTGCCGGGCGGACATATAGATGGACATGGAAAACCCTCGATTGATTGCACGGGCGCGCTGCGCGGGGGCAGAGTTCACCAATGCGTCCGGCGCGTGCCGGGCGTGTTCACAGTTATGTGCGAACTCGCCGCAGACCTTAGAAGGGTTGCAATACGACACCGAGTCGCTTACGCGACATTTTTCACATGTGCCGAGTGACTCTTACTCTTAGACACTTTCCCAATCCCCATCATTGGGTATCGCCCTGGACTGGGATGCCGACGCGGGCGGCGTAGAAGACGACGACGGCAGCGACGCCCATGTTGACGGCGGTCTCGGTGTCCCCACGCCAGCGCCCGGCGGCAGAAATGCGCCCCACAGCTTGTGCGAGACGCGGATATTGTCGAATTGCTTGGTGCCTTCTTCTTGACCTTGTTGCGATGCCTTCATGCCTTCACAACCCACATACAGGAAGTCAGAAACATTCAAATGCAGCGAAGCAATGGCCTACGCCCGCCCCGCCCGCTGCCGCACAGGTTCTCCATCGAGACATACCCGCAAAGCGCGTGAGAGCCCCTGACAGCTTCTGCGGCGAGAGGCACAGCAGAGCGCGCAATCGGTACAAGTCCTAAAATGAACCGGTGACACACCTACTCAACGCCGACCTGCACTGCCATTCCGTCGTCTCCGACGGAACCCTGACACCCGAAGCACTGGCCGCACGGGCCAAAGCCAACGGGGTCGAGTTGTGGGCGTTGACGGACCATGACGAGGTGGGCGGCCAGCACCGCGCCGCCGCCGCTGCCCATGCACAGGGCATGGCCTACCTCACCGGCACCGAGATTTCGGTCACCTTTGCCAATACCACCGTCCACATCGTGGGCTTGGGGTTCGACCCCGACAACGCCCAGTTGGCACGCGGCCTGGCTGCCACGCGCGGTGGGCGGGCAGAACGTGCCCAGGACATGGCCGCGCAGCTGGCCCAGGTGGGCATCCCAGGCGCCTATGAGGGGGCGCTGCAGTTCGTGGGCAACCCCGACCTGATCTCGCGCACACATTTCGCGCGCTTTTTGGTGGAAACCGGCGTGTGCAAAGACACCTCCGAGGTGTTCCGCAAGTACCTCATCGAAGGCAAGCCCGGCTACGTGCCCCACCGCTGGGCCGCGCTGGGCGATGCGGTGCGCTGGATCACCGAAGCGGGCGGCATGGCCGTGATTGCCCACCCGGCGCGCTACAAGTTCAGCGCCAATGAAGAATTCGCGCTGTTTTCCGAGTTCAAGCAACACGGCGGGCGCGGCGTGGAGGTGGTGACCGGCAGCCACAGCCCCGCCGAATACGTGACCTACGCCGCCATGGCCCAGGAGTTCGACCTGGCCGCCTCGCGCGGCAGCGATTTCCACAGCCCGGACGAATCCCACACCGACCTGGGCACGCTGCCCCCGCTGCCGGGCCAGCTCACCCCCGTGTGGGAGCTGCTGGCCGACCGCATCCAGCAGCCCGCCGCCTGAAAGAGAAGAGACGCCCCCAAGAAGCCCATGGCCCAGTATTTCGAAATCCACCCCGACAACCCACAGCCCCGGCTGCTCAAGCAGGCTGCCACGCTGCTGCAAAAGGGCGGCATCCTGGCCGTGCCCACCGACTCCAGCTACGCGCTGGTCTGCCACCTGGACGACAAGGACGCGGTGGACCGCCTGCGTCGCATTCGCCAGGTGGACGACAAGCACCACCTCACGCTGCTGTGCCGTGATCTTTCAGAGCTGGCCAACTACGCACGCGTAGACAACCGCCAGTACCGCCTGCTCAAGCTGGCCACGCCGGGCCCTTACACCTTCATCCTCGAAGCCACCAAGGAAGTGCCGCGCCGCGTAAGCCACCCTTCGCGCAAGACCATTGGCCTGCGCGTGCCCGACCGCAAGGGCCTGCAGATGCTGCTGGAGCTGCACGGCGCGCCGCTGCTGGCCACCACGCTGATTCCGGCGGGTGAGACCGAGCCGCTGAACGACCCAGAAGAGATCCGCGAACGCTACGAAAAGCTGATCGACGGCGTGGTGGATGCCGGTGCCTGCCCCCTGGAGCCCACCACGGTGGTGGACCTCACCCCCATGGGCGCGGGCGGAGAGCCTGCCGTGGTGCGCGAAGGGCTGGGCAGCCTGCAGGCGCTGGGGCTATAGCTGGGGCTGTAATCCTTTTGTCTCAGGGGCAGCGGGCCGTCTGAGACAATCCGGGGGGTGGACACCTCCAATCTCATCCAAACCGTTCTGATCTACGCCCTGCCGGTGCTGTTTGCCATCACCGTGCACGAGGCGGCCCATGGCTA
>NZ_JAPUDY010000074.1 GCF_027492855.1 Acidovorax sp. | reverse complement strand
TCTTGGCCCACAGCAGGTAGCCGCCGGTGCTGTGCTGCACGCCCTTGGGCTTGCCTGTGGAGCCACTGGTGTAGAGGATGAACAGCGGGTGCTCGGCGCCCACGGCCACGGGGGCGCATTCGTTGCTCTGGCCTTGCAGCGCTTCGGCAAAGGTCTTGTCGCGCCCGGCCACTATGGCGCAGGCCGTGGCCGTGCGCTGGTACACGAACACATTGCGGATGGTGTCGCAGCCGCCCATGGCCAGGGCTTCGTCGATGATGGCCTTGAGCGGCAGCTCCTTGCCACCGCGCATCTGGTAGTTGGCGGTGATCACGGCCACGGCACCGGCGTCGATGATGCGTTCGTGCACGGCCTTGGCACTGAAGCCGCCGAACACCACGCTGTGGGTGGCGCCGATGCGGGCGCAGGCCTGCATGGCGATCACGCCCTCGATGGTCATGGGCATGTAGATCAGCACGCGGTCGCCCTTGGCCACGCCATGGGCCTTCAGCGCGTTGGCGAACTGGCTCACGCGGGCCAGCAGTTCCTTGTAGGTGATCTTGGTGACGGTGCCATCGTCGGCTTCAAAAATGATGGCCGTCTTGTTTTCGGTGGGGGTGCCGATGTGGCGGTCCAGGCAGTTGGCCGAGGCGTTGAGTTCGCCGTCGGCAAACCACTGGAAGAACGGCGCGTTGGACTCATCCAGCGTGCGGGTGAAGGGCTTGGTCCACTGCAGGTTGCCCTGTGCCTGGCGCGCCCAGAAGCCTTCGAAATCCTTCTCGGCCTCGGCGCACAGCGCGTCGTACCCGGCCATGCCGGACACGCGGGCGGCCTTGACGATAGCGTCTGACGGCGGGAACACACGGTTCTCGACCAGCACGGATTCGATGGCGGATGTGGGCGCACTCATGGGTTTGTCTCCAGGTTCTAATGAAATTGGCCGGTA
Source organism: Acidovorax sp. (assembly GCF_027492855.1). Lineage (GTDB taxonomy): Bacteria > Pseudomonadota > Gammaproteobacteria > Burkholderiales > Burkholderiaceae_C > Acidovorax. The sequence goes on along the minus strand of NZ_JAPUDY010000074.1, from coordinate 57,478 downwards.
CTTTCGGACGCGGCACTTACAGGCCACTGACTGGCACGAAGCTTACAGGCTCCGATGACAAAGCCCTCCCCCGCCCCAGCCACCGGCTTACCCGACACGGGGTTGCCACGCACGCCGCCTAAAATCGCGCCTCCCCAACCTTTTGCGCGCGACATGTCCTCCCCCAAACCCCACACCCCCGCGCCCCTGCGCCCCCTGCCCTCGATGATCTTCGCCAGCCGGTGGCTGCAATTGCCGCTGTACCTGGGCCTGATCCTGGCGCAGGCGGTGTATGTGTTTCATTTCTGGGTGGAGCTGGTCCACCTGATCGAAGCCGCTTTTGGCAACACCACGGCGCTGCAAAGCCTGGTGTCCAGCATTGGCTACAAAAGCGACTACCAGGTCACGGCGCTCAACGAGACCATCATCATGCTGGTGGTGCTGGCACTGATCGACGTGGTCATGATCTCCAACCTGCTGATCATGGTGATTGTGGGCGGCTACGAAACCTTCGTCTCGCGCCTGCACCTTGAAGACCACCCCGACCAGCCCGAGTGGCTGAGCCACGTGAACGCCTCGGTGCTCAAGGTCAAGCTGGCCACCGCCATCATTGGCATCAGCTCGATTCACCTGCTCAAGACCTTCATCAACGCAGCCAACTACGACCTCAAGGTGCTGATGTGGCAGACCATCATCCACACCGTGTTCCTGCTCAGCGCACTGGCCATTGCACTCACCGATCGGCTGATGTCGCACCCCGCCGCCGACAAACATTGATTGAGCCAGCGCCCCGCACGCCTCGGCCTGACCGGCCTGGCGTGTAGCGGATGAAAAATACAAGCAAAAATGGCCACTAGCGCTTTATGCATAAGCGCTAGAAGCTATCAAAAGTGAAGCAATTCAATCCGATCCATCTTCACTGAGCGCAACCAGCGCTCCCTAATTTCTCCTCATTCGGGCGGCACAGTGCAGGCCATACCACCCACCCGAAGGAGAAACCCATGGACCACATTTCAGCCCCCGCGCTGGCAACCACACCGCCCCCCGCCAACCGCCGCCTTGCACTCAGCACCCTGGGCTCGCTGGGCGTAGCCGCCCTGCTGGGCTGCGGTGGCGGCAGCGACGACACCAGCAGCACCGATACCGATACCGATACCGGTACAGGCACGGGAACCGGGACCGGGACCGGAACAGGGACTGGCACAGGCACAGGGACCACGACCACCACCTGCTCGGTCGTTTCCGAAGAAACCGCTGGCCCCTATCCCGCCGACGGCTCCACGGCCAGCAACAACACCTACAACGTGCTGGCGCTCAGCGGCATCGTGCGCTCGGACATCCGCAGCTCCATCGGCTCATCCACCCCGGTGGGGGGCGTGCCGCTCACCATCAGCATCACGCTGACCAACACCCCAACCCAGTTGCACAGGTGTGGCCACGTGCAGAGCCTGCACCGCTAAACTGGCACTTTCGCATTTGCCCCTGTCAGCGATGCACCGCGCAGGGATAGACCGGCCATGTGCACAGAGAGCCCCCCGCCACCATGTCCGTCAACAACCAGCCCGAGTCCGCCGCCAACGCGAGCGCCGCCAGCACCGAACGCGACCCCGACCGCCCCCTTCTGACCCAGCCCGAGCGCGAGGCCATCAACCGGGGGCGGTGGTTTGCCGCGCTCACACCCTCGCTGCGGCATGACATTTTTCGGCTGGGCCGCGTCACACGCTATGCGCACGGCCAGTTGATCGTGGAACAGGGCGGCCCGGCCCAGGACTGGTTTACCTGCGCCAGCGGCGCCATCCGTTTTCGGCGCACAACCCGTGCGGGCAGGCCGGTGACGTTGGCCTATGTGGAACCCGGCATCTGGGTGGGCGAGGCCGAGGTGCTGCACGGTGGGCCCAATACCTACGACGCGCATGCCCACGGCCCCACCACGGTACTCAGCGTGGCCGAGGAAGCGTTCCGCCAATTGCTGCGCCAGCACTCTGCCTTCGGCGAAGCCCTGCTCACGCTGCAGGCACGCCGCATGCGCTACTTGTATTGGATGATGGAAGACATGGCCACCCTGCCCCTGCGCGCACGGCTGGCCAAGCAGTTGCTGCACGTGCTGCGCCGCTTTGGAGAGCGCCCCACCGTGCCAGGCCAGCGCGGCGCCATCGGTTTGTCGCTGGTGCAGGACGAGCTGGCGCAACTGCTGGGAGGTTCGCGCCAACGCATCAACGTGGAACTCAAGTGGATGGAGCGCGAGGGCATCATCGGCATCCACCAGCGCAGCATCGTCATCTACCTGCAAGAACAGCTCGAAGCGCTGGCGCAGCAGGAAACCTCCGATGCGCGGGCCGAAACCATGGGCGACAACCGATACGGCCCACCGTCTGAAAAGGCATAGCCATCAATTTTGATAGCGGCTTGCGCTTGATACTAAAGCGCTAGCGGCCATTTTCATCACCCATTCACCACGCACGCACCAGCGCGCACGCCGCGCCCGCGTCAGCGCCCCACCATCTGTGCGGGCACCACCCACCGATCAAACTCCTCGCCCGTCACATAACCCGAGGCCACGGCCGCTTCACGCAAGCTGGTGCCCTCCTTGTGCGCTTTCTTGGCAATGAAAGCCGCCTTGTCGTAGCCGATGTGCGTGTTGAGCGCCGTCACCAGCATCAGCGAGCGATCCACGAGCTCGGCAATGCGTTCGCGGTTGGGCTCGATGCCCACGGCGCACTGGTCGTTGAAGCTCACCATCCCGTCGGCCAGCAGGCGCACGCTTTGCAGGAAGTTGTAGGCCACCATAGGGCGGAACACGTTGAGCTCGAAATTGCCCGAGGCACCACCGAAGTTGATCGCCACGTCGTTGCCGAACACCTGGGCGGCCAGCATGGTCACGGCTTCGCTCTGGGTGGGGTTGACCTTGCCCGGCATGATGGATGAGCCGGGCTCGTTTTCAGGAATGCTCAGCTCGCCGATGCCGCTGCGCGGGCCGCTGGCCAGCCAGCGCACGTCGTTGGCGATTTTCATCATGCTGGCAGCCAGGGTCTTCAGGGCACCGTGCGCATGCACCAGGCCATCCATGGCGGCCAGGGCCTCGAACTTGTTGGGCGCGGTGACGAAGGGCAGGCCCGTCAGGCGGGCCAGCTCGGCAGCAGACTGCTCGGCGTAGCCCTTGGGGGCGTTCAGGCCCGTGCCCACGGCGGTGCCACCCAGGGCCAGTTCGTACAGGTGCGGCAACGCGGTGCGCACGTGGCGCTCGCCATGGTCGAGCTGGGCCACATAGCCCGAAAACTCCTGGCCCAGCGTGAGCGGGGTTGCGTCTTGCAGATGGGTGCGGCCGATCTTGACGATGCCGTCGAACTCTTTGGCCTTCTTGTCCAGCGTCGATCGCAGTTTGGCAATGGCAGGCAGCAGCTTGTGCGTGAGGGCTTCCACGGCGGCCACATGCATGGCGGTGGGGAACACGTCGTTGCTCGACTGGCTGCGGTTCACGTCGTCGTTGGGGTGCACCAGGCGGCCTTCGCCGCGCTCACCGCCCAGGATCTCGCTGGCGCGATTGGCCAGCACTTCGTTGACGTTCATGTTGGTCTGCGTGCCCGAGCCCGTCTGCCACACCACCAGCGGGAACTCGCCCCGGTGCTTGCCCGCAATCACCTCGTCGGCGGCGGCCACGATGGCCTCGGTCTTCTTTGCGTCCTGCAAACCCAGGGCATGGTTGACCACGGCCGATGCACGCTTGACCTGGGCCAGCGCCTTGATGATCTCGCGCGGCTGCTGCTCGCCGGAGATGTCGAAATTTTGCAGCGAGCGCTGCGTTTGCGCGCCCCACAGTTTGTCGGAAGGCACCTCGATGGGGCCGAAAGTGTCACGCTCGGTGCGGGTGTTCATGTCTCTGAGTCTCCGTCGTCAAAAAAATACATGCCACAGAAGAAGAAAAAAAGGCGCTCAGACCTGCGACTTTCCGACGCCACGGATGAGAACCCAGGCGCCATGCAAACAAAACACATTCTCATTTAAAACCCGAGAATAGCGAAGTACAAGCCGATGCGCTGCATGGGCATGCCAATGCCCACCACCATCGCAATCGTTTTCAGCCAGGGCCACAGGTTCTGCAGACACTGCGTTCAAACCTCTACAAGAACCCCCATGCAAACGGGTTCGATCCCCGGATTCGCATGGCTGGGTGTGGCTTTTTCGTGCACTTGAACTCATAGCCAAACCTGCCGCCTACCGGTATCGTTGTCCCATCGTTTTTTTTAACGGTCGGCCCTTTCTCTTTTCTTTTCGCATGTTTCCCGACATACCGCCACCCTCGGTGACCTTCATGGCTTCCAGCCACGATCTGCTGGTCGTGGCGGCCTCGTTCGCCATTGCGGTGTTGGCATCGTTTGTGACGCTGGACCTGGCACGGCGCGTGCGCACGGCACAGCGCCGCATCGGTCTCTACTGGTGGGCTGCGGGGTCGCTGGTGATGGGCACGGGCATCTGGGCCATGCATTTTCTGGGCATGTTGGCGTTTCGCTTGCCCATCACCCTGGGCTACACCGGCATGCTGACCCTGCTGTCCTGGGTGGCGGCAGTGGTTGCATCCGCTGTGGCGCTCGGCATTGCCAGCCTGCCGCAGTTTCGCGTGTGGCAGCTTGCCGTCGGCGCAGTGGCCATGGGGGGTGGCATCTGCGCCATGCACTACACCGGCATGCAAGCCATGGACATGTCACTGCCCATTGTGTGGAACTGGAAACTGGTGGCGCTGTCGGCGGTAGTGGCCGTGCTGGCGTCGGCGTCGGCCCTGTCGCTTTTCCATTTGCTGCTCAAGGTGGACAACGCGCAGCGGCCGCTCTACCAAGGGCTGGCGTCGGTCGCCATGGCGGTAGCAATCTGCGGCATGCATTACACCGGCATGGCTGCCGCCAATTTCCCCAAAGGCAGTGTCTGCCTCAGCGCGCACGCGCTGGGGGGCTCAGGCCTGACGGCGGTGATCATCATCGCCACGGGCATGCTGCTCATCAGCACTCTGTTCACATCCATCATGGACGCCCGGCTGCAAAACACGGCGCGCCTGCTCACCGATTCGCTCCAGGAGAGCAATGCCAAGCTGAAAAGCGCCAATGCCGAACTGCAGCAACGCGCTTTTTCCGATGTGCTGACAGGGCTGCCCAACCGCCTGCTGTTTGAAGACCGACTGATTCACGCTCTGCTGCGCCTGGAGCGCGCCAACCACCACCGCGTGGAAGAACGCCTGGCGGTATTGTTTGTGGACCTGGACGGGTTCAAGCCCATCAACGATTCCTTTGGGCATGCCGCAGGAGATGCCATCTTGGCCGGTAGCGCCGACCGCCTGCGCTTAGAGGCGAGAGAGAGCGACACCGTGGCCCGCGTAGGGGGCGACGAGTTTTTGCTTTTGCTGGAAGACGTGAACAATGCGGCCGACTGCGTTGTCGTAGCCAACCGCGTTCTCGCGGCCCTCTCCCAGCCGTTTGAAGTGTCGGGCAAGCAGGTACAGATCTCATGCTCGATTGGCGTGGTGGTTCACCCGGACCACGGCGATCGCAACAAACTGGTCGCCAATGCCGACGCAGCCATGTACGCAGCCAAACACGCCGGGGGCAACTGCTACGCCATGTTCGAGCCCCACATGGGCTCGAACGCATCCGACCAGTTGGAGCTTCAAAACGACCTGCGCCATGCACTCAAGCGCGGTCAGCTGTCCTTGCACTACCAACCCAAAATCGACGGCAAGCGCGGGCGGATCAACGGCGTGGAAGCACTGTTGCGCTGGAAGCACCCCGAACGTGGCATGGTGAGCCCCCTGGTCTTCATCGCGCTGGCCGAGCGCTTTGGGATCATCAATCAATTGGGCGCCTGGGTCATCGACGAGGCCTGCCGCCAGATGGCGGACTGGGCACGCAGCGGCCTGCGCATGCGTGTCTCCATCAATCTGTCTGTGCACCAGCTGCGCGAAAGCGGGCTCGCCGAGCGCATCGGGGCCGCGCTTGCGCTCCACGGCGTGGATGCATCGCAACTGCTGTGCGAAATCACGGAATCCGTCGCCATGGAGGACACCCAGGCCACGCAGCGGGCGTTCGAAGGGCTGGCCCGCATCGGCGTCTTTTTGTCGATCGACGACTTTGGCACGGGCTACTCCAGCCTCAACTACTTGCGCCAACTGCCCGCCAAGCAGCTCAAAATTGACCGCAGTTTTGTGAGTGACCTGGAACACCAGGAAGACGCACGCGCCGTGGTCGATGCCGTGGTGCGGCTTGCCCACGCACTGGGCCTGCGCGTAGTTGCCGAAGGGGTTGAAACCAGCGGCCAGCGCGACATTTTGCTGGGCATGCGCTGCGACGAACTGCAGGGCTTTTTCTACGCCAGGCCCATGCCTCCAGACACGCTGCTGGCCTGGTCTCGGGGCGACAAACCTGAGGGCACAGCCGACTTCGCGCCTTCAGTCATTGGAAGCCTCAGCGAGTCGTAAGCGGGCGCCATCTGCCTGGCCGGGCTGCTCGAAAGCAGGAAGCCTCTGCGAAGCCAATGCGAGCGATTCATGCCCAAAATCAGGCGCATGCCCTCGCATCAGGATGGCGAAAGGCAGGCGGCGATAATTGGGGGGTTTGTTCTTCTTCTCCCAAAAAAACCCACCATGACCACGAACATCCGATACGACGACCTCGTCGAGTCCATTGCGGCGGCCCTGCAATACATCAGCTACTACCACCCCACCGACTACATCGCCCATCTGGCCCGCGCCTATGAGCGCGAGCAAAGCCCGGCCGCCAAGGACGCGATTGCGCAGATCTTGACCAACAGCAAGATGAGCGCCACCGGCCAGCGCCCCATCTGCCAGGACACCGGCATCGTCAACGTGTTCCTGAAAGTGGGCATGGACGTGCGCTGGGAAGGCTTCAGCGGCAGCTTGGACGACGCCATCAACGAAGGCGTGCGCCGGGGCTATAACCACCCCGACAACACCCTGCGCGCCAGCGTGGTGGCCGACCCGCAGTTCGCCCGCAAGAACACCAAGGACAACACCCCCGCCGTGATCTTCACCGAGATCGTGCCCGGCAACACAGTGGACATCACCGTGGCGGCCAAGGGCGGCGGCTCGGAGAACAAGTCCAAGATGTACATGCTCAACCCCGGCGACAACGTGGTCGATTGGGTGCTTAAAACCGTGCCCACCATGGGCGCGGGCTGGTGCCCACCCGGCATGCTGGGCATTGGCATTGGCGGCACGGCCGAGAAGGCGGTGCTGATGGCCAAGGAAAGCCTGATGGACGACCTGGACATGTACGAGCTGCAGGCCAAGGCCGAAGCCGCCAAGACCGGCGGCCCCGCGCTCGACAAGGTCGAGGAGCTGCGCCTGGAGCTGTTTAACAAGGTCAACGCCCTGGGCATTGGCGCCCAAGGCCTGGGCGGCCTGACCACCGTGCTGGACGTCAAGATCAAGATGTACCCCACGCACGCGGCCAGCAAGCCCATCGCGATGATCCCCAACTGCGCGGCCACGCGCCATGCGCACTTCGTGATGGATGGCTCGGGCCCCGTGTACCTCACGCCCCCGAGCCTGGACCTGTGGCCCAACGTGGACTGGGCGCCCGACTACAACAAGAGCAAGAAGGTCAACCTCGACACCCTGACCAAGGAAGAAGTGGCCAGCTGGAAACCCGGCGACACGCTGCTGCTGAGCGGCAAGATGCTGACCGGCCGCGATGCCGCGCACAAGCGCATCCAGGACATGCTGGCCAAGGGCGAGAAGCTGCCCGTGGACTTCACCAACCGCGTCATCTACTACGTGGGCCCCGTGGACCCTGTGAAGGGCGAGGCCGTGGGCCCGGCAGGCCCCACCACCGCCACCCGCATGGACGGCTTCACCGAGATGATGCTGGCCCAGACCGGCCTGATCGCCATGGTGGGCAAGGCCGAGCGTGGCCCGGTCGCCATCGAAGCCATCAAGAAGCACAAAAGCGCCTACCTCATGGCCGTGGGCGGCGCCGCCTACCTGGTCTCCAAGGCCATCAAGACCGCCAAGGTCGTGGGCTTTGAAGACCTGGGCATGGAAGCCATCTACGAATTCGACATGGTCGACATGCCCGTGACCGTGGCGGTGGATGCCGGCGGCACCAGCGCCCACATCACCGGCCCGGCCGAGTGGCAAAAGCGCATTGCTTCGGGCGAGTTCAAGGGCATCGGGGTCGCCACGGCCTGAGCCCCGCGCACCTTTCTGAAGCCCAAACCGCCTTCGGGCGGTTTTTTCATTGCGGCCCGTCGGCCCACCAGCAGGCAGGCCCTGTCTTTCCTACAATCCACCGCTTGTCCCATTCCATTGCCAAAGCTTGGTTCCTTGATGCCGCAAGCCTCCTCCCCCATCGGTGTATTTGACAGTGGCGTCGGCGGGCTGAGCGTGCTGCGTGCGCTGCTGGCCGCGATGCCCGATGAGCGCTTCGTGTACCTTGCCGACAGCGCCAACGCCCCCTACGGCGAGCGCGGCGATGCCTATGTGGGTGCGCGCACGCACGCCATCACGCAGTACCTGATCGCGCAGCACGACATCAAAGCCCTGGTGGTGGCCTGCAACACCGCCACGGCAGCGGCTATCCACGAGGTGCGCAGCAGCCACCCCCACCTGCCTCTGGTGGGCCTGGAGCCCGCCATCAAGCCTGCCCTCGCGGTGACGAAAACCGGCCATGTGGGGGTGATCGGCACCCGGGGCACACTCACCAGTGCCAAGTTCGGCAAACTGATGGCCTCGCTGGCCGGCCAGGCCCATTTTGTGGTGCAGCCCTGCGACGGCCTGGCCCATGCCATTGAGCGCAGCGTGGCACAGCCCCTGCCCTCACCCGGCAGCGCTGCAAACGCTACAGAAACCGGCGCTTTGTGCGAGCGCTACATCCATGCCATGGGCGGCGCTTTCGGCACGGCTGCGGGCCAGATCGATACGCTGGTGCTGGGCTGCACCCACTACATCTTCGTGGCCGACGAACTGCGCGCACTGGTGGGGCCGGACGTGCAGTTCATCGAGACCGGTGAACCCGTGGCCCGCCAGACCCGGCGGCTGCTGGAGGCCGCTGGTTTACTCCACCCAGCGGCTACCATCACCAAACCACAGCCCAACGCCGTCCGCCTGCTGACCACCGGCCCAGTGGGCATGCTGGAGGCTGCGGCACAGCGCTGGCTTCATCTACCCGCTGACTCCTGCGAAACGGTGTCCGTGCCTTGATCAAGCCGAGGACTGGCTGCAAATTGATAGCCAAATAGTGCCCTAGCGCTTGATGAATAAGCGCAAAAAGCTATCAAATAGATAGCAATCAGAAGCGCTGGCGGCTAGGCATTTCCGAAGCCGTGTCCGAAGGGTCGGCGCCCCACAGCCGCTGCCCCGCATGCTCTACATGCGTGAGGTACAGCCGCAGATCGAACTCGTACTGGTGGTACTGCGGCTCCATGTGCGTGCACAACTGGTAGAAGGCCTTGTCGTGGTCTTTTTCGCGCAGATGGGCCAGCTCATGGACCACGATCATGCGCAAGAACTCATCCGGCGCCTGCTTGAACATGGCCGCAATACGGATCTCGTGTTTGGCAGCCAGCCGATTGCCCTGCACACGCGACACCGCCGTGTGCAGGCCCAGCGCATGCCGAACCACATGGATCTTGTTGTCGAACAGCACCTTGTTGACCGTGCCTGCATTGCGCAGGTAGCGTGCTTTGAGTTCCTGCGCGTAGTCATACAGCGCCTTGTCGCTGCGCACGGCATGGGCGCGCGGGTACTTGCGCAGCAGCATGGCACCCAGGCGCCCTTGCGCCAGCAGATCGCGCGCCTGGTCCTGCAAGGACGCAGGGTAGGAACGCAGGTAGGGAAGATCGGAGGTCATGAAAGGCTACAGACGAGCCACGGGGCCATGGCCAGGCCCTGCAGAGCCTCGGCGATTAATTTCAGTGCAGATGGCGCGGGCGCCGACCGCCGCCGCCGCCACCATGGCCGCCGCCAGAGCCACCGGGGCCGCGCGGAGGCTTGCCGATCTCCAGCGAGTTCACCAAAGCATCAAAACGCTGGCTGAAAAGCTTGTCGATCTCGGCGACCACACCGCCCAATTCAGCGCCGTCAAAATGGCGCTCCATCATGTTCACCACGTCCTGCACCAGCAAATCGCGCTGCACTTGCATGATGGCGGCAGGCGTGGGGCCGACGAACAGCATGACGAAGTCGTCGCGCGACTCCGAGCCCTCTTCTTCCTCTTCCTCGTCAAAGTCGGCGTCGTAGAACGTGACCTCGATGGCCGCGCCCTGCTCGGCCAGCTCATTGAGGCTCATGCACATCTCGTCGAGCGACTGGCGAAAGTCCTCGTCCCCCCGCACCGTCCAGCACATCTGCAGCAGATGCTCCTGTGCATCGAACTTGATGCCCGGCTCTTCCTCGTAGGCACTGGCAGCCCCATCGGCCAGCGATCGGGCACCGGCGTACTTCCACAAGGGTTTGAGCGCCTCCTGGAGCTGGTCAAAACTCGCATCAGCGCGCAAGGGAACCTGTCCGTGGACATGGATTTCGAAGGGAGCGTTGTAACTTGACATGATTGAATCGTAGTGGTGCCCCGAGCCGGGGTCGAACCGGCACGCCCCTTTTCAGGAAAGCGGCGGATTTTAAGTCCGCAGTGTCTACCAATTTCACCATCGGGGCGCCGGCTGCTGAGCGCACACCTGCATTGCAGCGTAACCCGGGCAGCGCATGCGCGCAATGCCCTGTCGTGTCTCTGGCCACACAGGCCGCAGGTAGAAAAAAACCTACGCTCCCTGCGCCACCAAGAAAAAAGGGAAGCCGAAGCTTCCCTTACGAATATGGAGCGGGAAAAGAGTCTCGAACTCTCGACCTCAACCTTGGCAAGGTTGCGCTCTACCAACTGAGCTATTCCCGCATTTTGCCTGCCCCACCCGATGTTTCCATCAGAGCGAATCAGCAAGCCTCAAATTATATCGCTATTTTTGGCCCTATTCGATTGCAAGCCAAAAAATTCACCAATCACCAATCTGGAGGCGCGGTCCGGAGTCGAACCGGACTAACCGGATTTGCAATCCGGGGCATAACCGCTTTGCTACCGCGCCAGGAATTCACATTCCTCTGACAAAAAAGGGAAGCATTCGCTTCCCTTTTTGTGGAAATTGGAGCGGGAAAAGAGTCTCGAACTCTCGACCTCAACCTTGGCAAGGTTGCGCTCTACCAACTGAGCTATTCCCGCATTTTACCGAAGCCTCACATTGTACAACGTTTGCTGCGATGGAATGAATTGTAGCGCATTTTTTCGGGCTCTCCGGAAATTTTTGCGTCAATGTTTCAAACCATCGGCAGCAGCCGATGACACGGCCGCCTTCTCTGCGGAAGCCGCCGTTGCCACGGCCACTTCTTCGTCTGTCAGCGGCACAGGCTTGCTCTCCAGCGCTACCTCCAACACCTTGTCGATCCAGCGCACGGGCACGATTTCCAACCCGCTCTTCACGTTGTCTGGAATATCAGCCAGGTCCTTCACGTTCTCTTCAGGGATCAGCACGGTCTTGATACCACCACGCAAGGCCGCCAACAGCTTTTCCTTGAGCCCGCCAATGGCCGTGACCTCGCCACGCAGCGTGATCTCACCCGTCATGGCCACATCGCCGCGCACGGGAATGCCGGTGAGGGCCGAGACAAACGCCGTGGTCATCGCGGCACCCGCACTCGGGCCGTCCTTGGGCGTGGCGCCATCGGGCACGTGGATGTGGATGTCGCGCTTTTCGAACGCTTCGTCCTTGATGCCCAGGATGCGCGAGCGGCTGCGCACCACGGTGCGCGCTGCCTCGACGGATTCCTTCATCACATCGCCCAGAGAACCGGTGCGCGTGATCACGCCCTTGCCGGGCATGATGGCCGCCTCAATGGTCAGCAGATCGCCGCCCACTTCGGTCCAGGCCAGGCCCACCACCTGCCCCACCTGGTTCTGCAGCTCAGCGCGGCCGTAGGTGTACTTGCGCACACCCAGAAAGTCGGGCAGGTTGTCGGCCGTTACCACCACCTGGGGTTCCAGCTTCTTGAGCTGCAGGCCCTTGACTACCTTGCGGCAGATCTTGGACAGCTCACGCTCCAGCGAGCGCACACCGGCTTCACGCGTGTAGTAGCGCACCATGTCGCGCACGGCGGGCTCGGTGATCTCCAGCTCTTCGTCCTTCACGCCATTGTTCTTGAGCTGCTTGGGCAGCAGGTACTTCATGGCGATGCTGGTCTTCTCGTCCTCGGTGTAACCCGACAGGCGGATCACTTCCATGCGGTCGAGCAAGGCTGGCGGGATGTTCATCGAGTTCGAGGTAGCGACGAACATCACGTCGCTCAGATCGAAGTCAACTTCGACGTAGTGGTCGCCGAAGGTATGGTTTTGCTCGGGGTCCAGCACCTCCAGCAGCGCGCTCGAAGGGTCGCCCCGGAAGTCGGTGCCCAGCTTGTCGATCTCATCCAGCAGAAACAGCGGATTGCGCGTTCCCACCTTCGAGAGGCTCTGCAGCACCTTGCCCGGCAGTGCGCCAATGTAGGTGCGGCGGTGCCCGCGGATCTCAGCCTCGTCGCGCATGCCACCCAAGGCCATGCGCACGTACTTGCGGCCCGTGGCCTTGGCGATGGACTGCCCCAGCGAGGTCTTGCCCACGCCCGGAGGCCCCACCAGGCACAGGATGGGGGCCTTCACCTTGTCCACGCGCTGCTGAACCGCGAGGTATTCGAGGATGCGGTCCTTGACCTTGTCGAGGCCAAAATGGTCTTCGTTGAGCACGCCCTCGGCATTGAGCAGGTCGTGCTTGATCTTGGTCTTCTTGCTCCACGGCAGCGCCGTGAGCACGTCGATGTAATTGCGCACCACCGTGGCCTCGGCCGACATGGGCGACATGAGCTTGAGCTTCTTGAGTTCGGCCTCGGCCTTCTTGCGCGCTTCAGCCGACATCTTGGCGAGCTTGATCTTTTTCTCGATCTCGTCGATGTCGGCGCCTTCATCGCCCTCGCCCAGTTCCTTCTGGATGGCCTTGACCTGCTCGTTCAGATAGAAGTCGCGCTGGTTCTTCTCCATCTGGCGCTTTACGCGGCCACGGATCTTCTTGTCCACGTTGAGAATGTCCACCTCGCGGTCGAGCTGCTCGAACAGGTTTTCGAGGCGCGCCTTCACATCCGACAAGTCCAGCACGACCTGCTTGTTTTCGAGCTTGAGCGGCAGGTGGGCAGCAATGGTGTCTGCCAGGCGGCCGGGATCGTCAATGCTGGAGATCGAGGTGAGTATCTCGGGCGGAATCTTCTTGTTGAGCTTGACGTACTGGTCAAACTGCTGCATCACCGCGCGGCGCAGGGCCTCGATCTCGCTGGGCTTGTTGGCCTCGGGCGTGGCCTCTACCGGCGTGACGGTGGCCATGAAATGTGTCTCGGTGTCCTCGATGGAGGACACCAGCGCGCGCTGCTGGCCTTCGACCAGCACCTTCACGGTGCCATCGGGCAGCTTGAGCATCTGCAGGATGGTGGAGACGCAGCCGACGTCGAACATGTCCGACACCGAGGGCTCATCCTTGGCGGCCGCCTTCTGGGCGACCAGCATGATGCGGCGGTCGGCCTCCATGGCCATCTCAAGCGCCTTGATGCTCTTGGGGCGGCCCACGAAGAGCGGGATCACCATGTGGGGGAACACCACCACATCGCGCAATGGCAGCAGTGGCAGGTCGATGGGGGTGGCTGGCAGGGGGGTATGTCCGGACATGGAAATCCTCAGTTAACTCTGTGGCATATGGTCCACATGTGGGGATTTTCAACCCTTGCACGCAGCCGCGCTGGCGCAAGGGTTGATGGCTCAAAGGGCAGCAACAAGGCGCCCGCTCCGGTCATCTCAGGCCTTCTTGGCCGCTTCGCGATAGACGAGCAGCGGCGGCTTGTTTTCTTCGATGGTGGACTCGTCCACCACCACCTTTTCGACATTGCTGGTATTGGGCAAGTCGAACATCGTGCCGATCAGCGATTGCTCCAGAATGGAGCGCAGGCCACGGGCACCCGTCTTGCGGGCCAGCGCCTTGCGGGCGATGGCCTTGAGTGCGGCAGGACGGATCTCCAGGTCCACACCTTCCATGGCCAGGAGCTTGCTGTACTGCTTGACCAGCGCATTCTTGGGCTCGGTCAGAATCTCGACCAGCGCATCTTCGCTCAGCTCGGCCAGGGCCGTCACCACGGGCATACGGCCCACGAGCTCGGGGATCAGGCCGAACTTGATCAGATCCTCGGGTTCGATCTCGGTGAACACCTCGGTCAGCGAACGCTGCTTCTTGCTCTTGACCGATGCGCCAAAGCCGATGCCCGACGCCTCGGTGCGGTTCTCGATGACCTTTTCCAGCCCCGCGAACGCGCCGCCGCAGATGAACAGGATGTTGGTCGTGTCGATCTGCAAAAAGTCCTGGTTCGGGTGCTTGCGCCCGCCCTGGGGTGGCACGCTGGCCATGGTGCCTTCGATCAGCTTGAGCAGCGCTTGCTGCACGCCCTCGCCCGAGACGTCGCGGGTGATGCTGGGGTTGTCCGATTTGCGCGAGATCTTGTCGATTTCGTCGATGTAGACGATGCCGCGCTGTGCGCGCTCGACTTCGTAGTTGCAGCTTTGCAGCAGCTTCTGGACGATGTTTTCCACGTCCTCGCCCACGTAGCCCGCCTCAGTCAGCGTGGTGGCGTCGGCCATCACAAAGGGCACGTCCAGCATGCGTGCCAAGGTCTGGGCCAAGAGCGTTTTGCCCGAGCCCGTGGGGCCAATCAGCAAAATATTGCTCTTGGAGAGCTCCACATCATCCTTGTGGGCCTTGTCCTTGTGGCGCAGACGCTTGTAGTGGTTGTACACCGCCACCGCCAGCGTGCGCTTGGCCACGTCCTGGCCAATCACGTAGTTGTCGAGGTTGGTCTTGATCTCTACCGGAGTGGGCAGGTCGCTGCGGCCTTCGCGCGCCAGATCACCGGCGGGGAGTTCATCACGAATGATCTCGTTGCACAGGTCAATGCACTCGTCGCAGATAAAGACCGACGGACCGGCGATCAGCTTCTTCACTTCGTGCTGGCTTTTGCCGCAGAAAGAGCAGTAAAGGGTTTTTTCGCTGGAAGAGCCTTTTTTCTCGGCCATGGGGGCAATGCCTTGCTTGTTACGGAAAGTTGTCGGGATGATAACCAAATGGAAAACGGCGTCTTCCCTCAGGGAAAACGCCGCTGCACCAACCTGGTTGATCAGGCGCGCTTGCTGATCACCTGATCGACCAGGCCGTATTCCTTGGCCTCGTCTGCCGACAGGAAATAGTCGCGCTCGGTGTCGCGCTGGATCTTCTCCAGCGACTGGCCAGTACGCTCGGCCAGGATGTTGTTGAGCTGCTCACGGGTCTTCAGGATCTCGCGGGCATGAATCTCGATCTCGGTGGCCTGGCCCTGCATGCCGCCCAGCGGCTGGTGGATCATGACCTTGGAGTTGGGCAATGCAAAACGCTTGCCCTTGGCACCCGCCGCCAGCAAAAAGGCGCCCATGCTGGCCGCCATGCCCGTGCACAGGGTCGAGACGTCAGGCTTGATGAAGTTCATGGTGTCAAAAATCGCCATGCCGGCACTCACCGAGCCGCCAGGGGAGTTGATGTAGAACGAAATGTCCTTGTCGGGGTTTTCGCTCTCCAGGAACAGCAGCTGCGCCACCACCAGGTTGGCGGTCTGGTCATTGACCGGCCCCACCAGAAAAATCACGCGCTCCTTGAGCAGGCGCGAGTAGATGTCATAGGACCGTTCGCCACGGCCCGACTGCTCGATGACCATGGGGACCATGCCCAGGCCTTGTGTTTCCAATGCGCTCATGTTTTCTCCAGTCAAGCAGGTACTTTACCCAGAAATGAATTGGGGCTTGTGCACGAAAGCACAAGCCCCTGATGTGTATCCTAATCTTTAGCCACCGGGCCGCAGCCAAACTGCAGTCCAGTGAGGCCAGGAGGGCCTATCAGCCTTGTTGCTGCGCCATCAGATCGTCAAACGACACGGCCTTCTCGACCACCTTGGCCTTGCCCAGCACGAAATCGGTCACGTTGTTTTCGATCACAACGGCTTCGACTTCGGCCAGACGCTGGCGGTCGCCGAAGTACCAGCGCACCACGTCTTCGGGCTTCTCGTAGCTGGCAGCCAGCTCGTCGATGTGGGCCTTGAGCTGCTCGGGCTTGGCCTGCAGTTCGTTGGCACGCACCAGCTCGGCCAGCACCAGGCCCAGGCGCACGCGGCGCTCGGCTTGGGGGCGGAACACGTCTTCAGGGATCTCGGCCTTGTCGGCGTCCTTGATGCCGCGTTGCTTCAGCTCGGCGCGGGCGCCTTCCAGCAGGCGGGCGATTTCAGCCTGCACGCTGGCGTTGGGCAGGTCCAGCTCGGCCTTGGCGACCAGGGCGTCCATCACGGCTTGCTTGTTGCGGGCCAGCAGGCGGAACTTGACTTCGCGCTCCAGGTTCTTCTTGATGTCGGCGCGCAGGCCGTCCACGGAACCGTCGGCAATGCCCAGCGACTTGGCCAGGGCGTCGTTCACTTCGGGCAGGTGAGCGGCTTCAATCTTCTTGATCGTGACCAGGAAGTCAGCCGTCTTGCCAGCCACATCCTTGCCGTGGTATTCGGCGGGGAAGGCCAGGGGGAAGGTCTTGCTTTCGCCAGACTTCATGCCACGCACGGCGTCTTCGAATTCCTTGAGCATCTGGCCTTCGCCGACCAGGAACTGGAAGTCTTCGGCCTTGCCGCCGTCAAAGGGTTCACCATCGATCTTGCCTTCGAAGTCCACGGTCACACGGTCGCCGTCTTGCGCAGCGGCGTCGATGGCGCGCTGGGCGAAGCTGCGGCGCTGCTTGCGCAGGATGTCGATGGTCTTGTCGATGGCGGCATCGGTCACTTCGGACGACAGCTTCTCGACTTCGGCATCGGCCAAATCGGCGATCTTGACTTCGGGGAACACCTCGAAGATGGCGTCGAACGTGACCTGGCCTTCAGGAGCGCCGTCCTTTTCGGTGATGCGGGGCTGGCCGGCAACACGCAGGTTGGCTTCGTTGGCGGCCACGGCAAAGGCTTCACCGACCTTGTCGTTGAGCACTTCGTACTGCACCGAGTAGCCATAGCGCTGGGCCACCACGTTCATGGGCACCTTGCCAGGACGGAAACCGTCCATCTTGACGGTGCGGGCCAGGCGCTTCAGGCGCGTGTCCACTTCGGACTGGATCAGGGTAACGGGCACGCTCAGCGTAATCTTGCGCTCGAGCTTCTCAAGGGTTTCAACAGTAACGGCCATGGCTATTCCTCTTATGAATGTGGATCGTGCTGGCTGCAGCGCAGCAGCGCCGTGTTCCGCAAAGTCTCACATGGGTGGTGCGCGGGGGGGGACTCGAACCCCCACACCATTGCTGGCGTCAGGACCTAAACCTGGTGCGTCTACCAATTTCGCCACCCGCGCGGTTCTACAACAAACAAACAGGCGGCAACCTCAGCTGCCGCCTGTGTGAAATCGGTCAACCTTCTATTTTACCCTGATGCGGGCAAGCATGGAAATCAAACCCCTCCAAGGACCTCCGGCGCGGGCCGTTTGACCCGGAACCAGGCGGCGTACATCGCAGGCAGGGCCAGCAGCGTGAGCACGGTGGCGACCACCAGCCCACCCATGATGGCCACAGCCATTGGCCCCCAGAACACGCTGCGTGACAGCGGGATCATGGCCAGCACGGCGGCGGCGGCCGTGAGCACGATGGGGCGCAGGCGGCGCACGGCCGACTCGACGATGGCATCCCACGCTGGCACGCCCCGCGCGCGGTCTTGCTCGATCTGGTCGATCAGGATCACCGAGTTGCGCTGGATCATGCCCATGAGCGCGATCACCCCGAGCAGTGCAACAAAACCGAACGGACGGTTGAGCAGCAGCAATGCCGCCGCCACGCCCGCCAGGCCCAGCGGCCCGGTCAGGAACACCAGCATCGCGCGGCTGAAGCTGTGCAGTTGCAGCATGAGCAGTGTGAAGGTGATGAACAGCATGACCGGAATACCCGCCGCGATCGACGCCGAGCCCTTGGAGCTTTCTTCCACGGCCCCCGCGACGTCAATGCGATAGCCCGTTTGCCCGGTGGCCCGCCATTTGGCCTCGATTTCCTTGAGGGCAGGCAGCAGCGACGCCGTCACCGTGGCACCCTGCAGGCCCTCGGTCACGTCGCCTTGCACCGTGATGGCGTAGTCGCGGTTCTCGCGCCACATCACGCCAGGCTCCCAGGTGAACACGGGCTTGGCGATCTGCGTGAGCGGGATCGACTTGCCCGAAGCCGTGGGCAGATAGGCGTTGGCGATGTCGGTGATGGCATTGCGCTCATCCAGCGGCTGGCGCAGCACAATGTCGATGAGTTTGTCCCCCTCGCGGAACTGGCCCACCTGGGTGCCCGTCAGGATGGTCTTGGACGCCTGGGCGATGGACTGGCTCGTCACGCCCAGCGCGCGCGCCTTGGCCTGGTCCACCTCCAGGCGCAGCACCTTCACGGACTCGTTCCAGTTGTCATTCACGCCGCGCATGTCGGGGCTCTGGCGCAACTGGGCCTTCACCTCGTCGGCGCGCTCGCGCAGCACCAGCGGATCGGGGCCCACCACGCGGAACTGCACGGGATACGGCACGGGCGGCCCATTGGGCAGTAGCTTGACGCGGCCACGCACTTCCGGGAACTCCTCGGCCAGCAGCGCCGGCAGCTTCACGCGCAGCGATTCGCGCACCTTCAAATCCTTGGGCACCACAATGAACTGCGACACGTTGCTCTGCGGAAACACCTGGTCCAGCGGCAGGTAGAAACGGGGCACGCCCGACCCCACCCAGGTGCTGACCGTGTTCACGCCCGGCTCTGACAGCAGGCGCTTCTCCACCCGCTTGGTGACCTCTTCGTTGCCCGCAAAGGACGTGCCCTCGGGGAACCAGATGTCGACCATGATTTCAGGGCGGCTCGAATCCGGGAAGAACTGCTGCTGCACCTGGCCCATGCCCACAATGCCCAGCGCAAAGGTCAGCACCGTGGCGCCGATGGTGATCCACCGGTGCTGAACGCACCAATCCACCAGGCGGCGGAAGGTGCGGTAGAACGGGCTGTCGAACACCTCGTGCGGGTCTTCCGTGATCCCTTTGTGGGCCTGCGCAGCCAGCACATGGGGTGGCACCTTGAGCAGTAGCGTGCCCAGGTAGGGCACAAAATACACCGACACGATCCAGCTGAGCACCAGCGCGATCACCGTCACGGCAAAGATCGCAAACGTGTATTCACCTGTGGTGGACTTGGCCAGGCCAATGGGCAGAAAACCCGCCGCCGTGATCAAGGTGCCCGTGAGCATGGGCATGGCCGTCAGCTCGTAGGCAAAGGTGGCGGCGCGCACCTTGTCGTAGCCCTCTTCAAGCTTGAGCACCATCATCTCGACCGCAATGATGGCGTCGTCCACCAGCAGGCCCAGCGCAATGATGAGCGAGCCCAGCGAAATCTTGTGCAGGCCAATGCCCCAGTACCACATGGCCAGGAAGGTGACGGCCAACACCATGGGGATGGTGATACCCACCACCAGGCCCGGCCGCGGGTCGATGTACCAGCGCTTCCACAGCGGGTTGTTGCCAGGGCGCTTGTGGAAACCCAGCGCAACAAAACTCACCGCCAGCACGATAACCACGGCCTCGATCAGCACCTTGACGAACTCGTTCACCGAGGTGGCCACCGCCTTGGGCTGGTCCTGCACGTTGACGAGCTTCACCCCTGCTGGCAGGGTGCGCCCAATGCGGTCGACAGCCAAGTGCAGCGCCTTGCCCAGCGCGATGATGTCGCCGCCCTTGGCCATGGACACGCCCAGTGCAATCACCTCCTGCCCCTGGTGGCGCACCTTCACGGTGGCAGGGTCCACATAGCCGCGCTTGACGTCGGCAATGTCCGACAGGCGCAGCTGCGCGCCCGAAGGTCCACGGATCGGCATGGCGCGCAGGTCTTCGATGGCGTTGAACTGGCCTTGCACGCGCACCTGCACCTGGTCCAGCGGCGTTTGCACAGCGCCCGCGCTCTCCACGGCGTTTTGCTGGCCCAACTGGGCCAACACGGCGTTCAGGTCCAGTCCCAGTTGCGACAGGCGCTTTTGCGAAATTTCGATGAAAAGCTTTTCGTCCTGCACGCCAAACAGCTCGACCTTGGCCACATCGGGCACGCGCAGCAGTTGCTGGCGCGCGTCGTCGGCAAATTGCTTGAGCTCAGCGTAGCTGAAGCCCTCGGACTCCAGCGCGTAGATCACGCCATACACATCGCCGAAGTCATCGTTGAAGAACGGCCCCTGGATGCCCTGCGGCAAGGTGTAGCGCATGTCGCCCACCTTCTTGCGCACGCTGTACCAGACGTTGGCCACATCGCTGGCCTTGGAGTTGTCCTTGATCTGGAAAATGATCTGCGACTCGCCAGGCTTGGAGTAGCTGCGGATCTTGTCGGCGTAGGGCACCTCTTGCAGCGTGCGCTCGATCTTGTCGGTAACCTGCTCAGCCACCTGCTGCGCCGTGGCGCCGGGCCAGTAGGTGCGCACCACCATGGCGCGGAAGGTGAATGGCGGGTCTTCGTCCTGCCCCAGCTGAAAATAGGCCGCAAAGCCCAACAGCATCAGCACCACCATCAGATAGCGGGTCAGCGCCGGATGGTCGAGCGCCCACTTGGAGAGGTTGAACCCCTCTTTGGGTTGTTGTTGTGTCATGGCAGGCCTCAGTTGGCGGCAGAGGCCGTGGCTGCGGGAGATGCAGACGCCGCAGGCGCTACAAAATCAGGAGCTGTTTGCGCTTTATTAACGGGCGCTTGAGCCACTTTTGGCTGATATACCGTCACCTTTTGCCCTGGCGACAGCACATGCACCCCGGTGGCCACCACCTGCATGCCGGGGGCCAGGCCCGCGGCCACCACGGCCTCGTTGCCATCGGCCGTGGCAATCTGCACCGGCTGCGACTTCACCGTACCGCTGGCAGCGTCATACACCCACACGGCGGTGGCCTGCCCTTGCTGGAACAAGGCGCTGGTCGGCAGCTTGATGGCCGCAATGCCCGTGTGGCTCAGCGCCTTGGGCGTCACATACACAGTGGAGCCCAGGGCGGGGGCCTCTGCCCCCTCGATCGCCACCTTCACCTGATAAGTGCGGGTGGCGGGGTCGGCACTGGCGGCCACCTCACGCACACGGCCTGCCAACGGCGCACCGCCCGACCAGCCTCGCACCGCCACGCTGGAACCCAGCGTGATCTGCGCCACCTTGTCTTCGGGCACGGCAAACACCACGTCGCGGGGGCCGTCCTGCGCAATGCGCACCACGGGTGCCCCGGCCGACACCACCTGGCCCGGCTCGGCATCAATGCCCGTCACCACACCCGACACATCGGCCACCAGCGTGGTGTAGGCCGCCTGGTTGCCCTGGGACGAGAGCTGCGCGCGGGCCTGGTCCAGCGTGGACTGCGCGGCTTTCAGCGTAGCGTCGCGGCGCTCCAGCTCGGCGCCGCTGATGAAATTCTGGTCCTTCAAGGCCTGGTAGCGCTTGAAGTCGGCCGCCGCCAGGTCGCGCTGCGTGGTGGCCGACGCCAGTTGCGCCCGCGCCGCATCGGCGGCGAGTTGGTAGTCCCTCGGGTCCAACTGGGCCAGCACCTGCCCGGCACGCACCCGCTGACCCAATTGGGCCTGGCGCTGCACGATCTTGCCCGCCACCCGAAAGCCGAGGCGTGACTCCACACGCGCCCGCACCTCGCCCGAATATTCCAGGCTGGACTGCATCGCCCCCACACCCACGGTCAGCAGCTTCACGGAGCGCACGGGCTCCTCGGGCGGTGCGGGGCGGGAGCAGGCAGCCAAAAGAGCGGCGGCGGCCAACACCAGCAAATACCGGGAGTGCCGTTGAAAAGGCCGCAAGGCGGAGGGTGTGCGCATGGGAAATCCGGTGAAAAAAAGAAGGCCGCAAGGAGCTGCACGCAAAACGCAGGCACAAACGCCTGCGCTGCAACGGAGTACGGGCCAGCCTCCTTGCTCCTGAATGGAATGCTTGTTTTATTACTGACTGACCGGTTAGTAATCTATGAGAAGCCCCCTGCCTTGTCAAGCGACAATCCGGAGTGTGAACGACCGCCCCCACCCCTCCTCCCCCGCTGCCTCAGCCGTCGCGGCCTCTCCCGTCACGCACTACGAGAACTTCCCCGTCGCGTCCGTGCTGTGCCCGCCACACCTGCGCCAGCCAATCGCCGCCATCTACGGCTTTGCCCGCACCGCCGATGACATCGCGGACGAAGGCGATGCCCTCGCCGCCAGCCGCCTGGCCGACCTGGCCGCCTACCAGGCTGACCTGCAGGCCATTGCCCAAGGTCAAGCCCCATCGGCCCGCTGGGCCAGCGTCTTTGTCCCCCTGCAAGCCGTGCTGCGCAGCCACCAGTTACCCGTGCCGCTGCTGCAAGACCTGCTCAGCGCCTTTGAGCAGGACGTGGAGAAAACCCGCGACGCCGACGGCTACGCCGACCGCGCCGAGCTGCTGGACTATTGCCGCCGCTCCGCCAACCCTGTAGGCCGCCTGCTGCTACACCTGTATGGCGTGCACAGCGCCCAGGCGCTGGAGGAGAGCGACGCCATCTGCACCGCACTGCAGTTGATCAACTTCTGGCAAGACCTCAGCGTGGACATTCCCAGAAGCCGCCACTACCTGCCCCGCGCCGACTGCGCCGCCCACGGCGCCTGCCAGGCCGAATTGCTGGCGCTCAAAAGCACCCGCGAAAACGTCCAGTTGATCGCCGACTGCGCCTACTGGGCCCGCGCCACCATGCTAAGCGGCGCCCCGCTGGTGCACCGCCTGCCCGGCCGCGCGGGCTGGGAACTGCGGCTGGTGGTGCAAGGCGGCCTGCGCATTCTCGACAAGGTCGATGCCCTCAAAGGCGGCAGCCTGCAACAGCGCCCCACCCTGACCCCCTGGGACTGGTGCGTGATGCTGGCACGCGCCGTGACGATGTAGCCAAGCCCCTGGCAGTTCGGTTTGTGAAAAAATCGTCAAATTGACCTGCAGCGCTTATTCAACAAGCGCAACATGCTATTAAATTGGCAGCAAAATTTCACACAAACTGATCAAAGCAGTGCGCAGACCACAGGCAAGGTGGAGACAGCGCATAACGCAGCCACTGCAGCACGCCTGTCTTGTACCCACCGCGGCCAGCCCTTCAGAGGCGCGGAAAAACAGTGACAAGGTCAGCCGCCCGCATGCCCCTGCAGGCCCAGCCAGTCGATGAACTGGCGCGCCAACCCAGCCAACGGGTTGTCCGCGCGGTACTGCGCGTACACACCAGGCCCTTGCAGACGCGGGTGGTCAAAAAGCGGGCGCAAGCGGCCCGCTTGCACGTCCTCCTGCAGCAGGCACCAGGGCACCAGGGCAATACCCAAGTCATTCATGGCGGCCTGCATGCACAGAAACTGGTGGTCGAACACAGGCCCCGGCAACTGGGATGGCACCTGCAGCCCGGCCAAGCCGAACCATTGCGGCCAGGCCCCCATGTCACTGCTGACCTGCAAGAGCGGGTGGCCCAGGCAATCGGCCACGGTGCGCACGCGATTGCCCTGGATGAAGCGCGGCGAGGCCACGGGCAGCAGGTAATCGTCGAGCACGCGCACGCAGGTGTGCTCGGGCCGTTGCATGGGCATGCGCTGTATCACCACGTCGTTGCTTGCGTCGGCGCGCTCGATGAACTGGCGGCCCATGGTGGACAGTTGCACATCCACCCCCGGAACCAAGGCCTGGAAGCTGCCAAGCCGCGGTATCAACCACTTCATGGCCAAAGACGGTGAGGTGCACACACAGAGCGTGCGCCGCCCGCCCGGCGATTTGACGGCTCCGGTGGCCGCCGCAATGCGGTCCAGGCTGGCCTGCACTTCCAGAAAATACTCGCGCGCATGGGGCAGCAGCACCACGCCGCGGGCCTCGCGGGTAAACAGCGGCTGGCCCAGGTAGTCCTCCAGCAGGCGAATCTGCTGGCTCACCGCGCTGTGGGTGATGCTCAGCTCCTCCGCGGCTGCCGTGAAGTTGGCGTGGCGCGCCGCTGCCTCAAAGGCGCGCAAGGCCTTGAGCGGCGGGAGCACGCGCGTCGCCATGCGGCCGCCCTCAGCCGCGCCCTGGCGCGACACGGCGCGTGCACGGAACCATCTGGCGGACGACAACGGAGGGCATGAAGAACAGGGTGGATTTCAAAGCGTGTGGACGGCAAACAGCTTCTTACATCTTAGGGGAGGCGACCATTAGAAAAACTAACCGCACACCCCATAAAAAACCGCTGGTGGCTGCAACACCCTGCTCCCTATCATGGCCCACCAGCGGTCACCGCCCCTCTCCTACACGCCATGGCATCCATCACCATCGACGACATCGTCAAGCAGTTCAGCGGCCAGACCGTGCTGCAAAACCTCTCGCTGCACATCCCCGACGGCGCCTTCTACACCCTGCTGGGGCCCAGCGGCTGCGGCAAGACCACGCTGCTGCGCTGCATCGCGGGCTTTTACGAGCCCGACGGCGGGCGTCTGCTGTTCGACAAGGACGATGTCACCCGCGTGTCCACCCACCACCGCGATATCGGCATGGTGTTCCAGGACTACGCGCTGTTCCCCGACAAATCGGCCTTCGACAACGTGGCCTACGGCCTGCGCGCCCGCAAGGTGGCCAAGCCAGATATCACCCGCCGCGTGGGCGAGGCGCTGGAGAAGGTGGGCCTGTCGGCCCTGGCAGACCGCTACCCCGCGCAGATGAGCGGCGGCCAGCGCCAGCGCGTGGCACTGGCCCGCGCCCTGGTGATACGCCCGCGCGTGCTGCTGATGGACGAGCCCTTGTCCAACCTCGATGCCAAGATGCGCCTGCAGATGCGCGACGTGATCCTGGACCTGGTGCGCGAGGCGGGCATCACCACGGTCTTCGTGACCCACGACCAGGAGGAAGCACTGGCCATGTCCGACCGCATCGCCATCATGGACCGTGGCTCCATCGCCCAACTGGGCACGCCCGAAGACCTGTACGGCACGCCGGTCAATGCCTATGTGGCCGACTTCATCGGCTCGGCCAATGTGATCCCCGTGGCAGCCAGGCGCATGGACGATGGCGCCACACCCCATGTGCGCTACCAATTGGCCGGCCAAGAGCTCGACGGCGTGCTGGGCAGCCCACAACTGGGCAGTGAGAACGTGCTCATCGCCCGCCCCGAAGACCTGTCGCTCATGGCCCCGGCCCCGCATGTGCCCAACGCCCTGCACGGCCAGGTGCTGCGCCGCCAGTACCTGGGCTTCAAGACCGCCTATCGCATACAGCTACAAAACGGCCCCGAGATCCGTGTCGAACTGCATGCAGGCAACACCGTGGCCGACTTCCAGGCGGGCGATGCCGTGCAGGTGCTGGTGCCCGCCGACAGCCGCGTCGTGAGCGCATGACCGCACACCCCGAAAGCAAGCCATGAAAATCAACTGGTGGCCCTGGGGCGTGCTGACGCTGGTCAGCCTGGCCCTGCTCTCCTTCTTTGTGCTGTATCCGCTGGCCGTGCTGTTCTCCAACAGCGTGGTGGACGAGGGGGGCGGCTATTCGCTGGCCGCCTTTATCTCACTGGCCAAAGACAGCCAGTACGTGCTGGCCTTCAAGAACACACTGGTGCTGGGTTTTTCCGTGACGGCCTGCACCGTGCTGGTGGGCGTGCCGTTCGCCTACATGGTGGCGCGCTACGAGTTTCCGCTCAAGAACCTGGTGGCCGTCCTGCCCATCCTGACCATCGTGATCCCCGAGATCATCGTCGGCCAGTCGTGGCTGCTCATCCTGGGCAACAACGGCCTGCTCACCAATTTTCTGGCCGACATGGGCGTCGAGCTGCCCTCTTTCTACGGCTGGACGGGCATGATTTTTTCGATGACGTTGGTGTACTACACCTACATCTACCTGGGCGTGCTGGCCGCGCTGCGCGGTTTCGACGGCTCGCTCGAAGAAGCGGGGCTGAGCCTGGGCACCTCGCCCTTCGTCACCAAAATGCGCGTGCTGGTGCCGGTGATGCTGCCCGCCGTGCTGGTCAACGCGCTGGTGGTGTTCACCCTGGTGGTGGGCAACTTCGCGCTGTCCATGCTGCTGGGCAGCCGCGTGCCGCTGCTGTCGGTGATGACGTACAACACCTTCGTGAGCGAAATGGGCGGCAGCCCCGCGCTGCAAAGCGCCATGTCGGTGGTGTCCATCGCCATCGTGGCCATCGTGCTGTTCTTCCAAAAGCGCGTGGTGGAGCGCAAGATGTACACCATGACCCAGGGCCGTGCGCCCGCTCCGGTGCGTGTGCGTTCGGGCGCGGCGCTGCTGTTCACCGTCACTGTGGGCCTGGTCATCCTGGCGTCCATGCTGCCGCTGGTGATCGTTTTTGTGGGCGCCTTCACCGAGACCAGCGGCCCGGTCATGCGCTGGGGCAACTGGTCGCTAGGTAGCCTGCAGCGCGCGCTGCAGGGCGCGCCCGAGCCCATCATCAACTCCATCAAGTTTTCGTCCATCGCCACGCTGGCGGGGGTGGCCTTTGCGCTGCTGGTGAGCTACCTCACCATCAAGAAGCGCAACACCTTCACGCAGGCGCTCGACTACATCGTGGTGCTGCCGCTCACCATCTCGGGCACGGTGCTGGGCATTGCGCTGGTGCAGACCTTCAACACCGGCTGGCTGGTCCTGGCGGGCACCTCGGGCATCATGGTGCTGGCCTACACGGTGCGCCGGTTGCCGTTTGCGGTGCGCAACGCATCGTCCACGCTGTTCAACATCCCGGACTCCATCGAAGAGGCCTCGATCAGCCTGGGCGTCTCGCCGCTCATGACCTTCTTCAAGGTCATCCTGCCGGCCATGAAGGCATCGCTCATCTCGGCCGCCATCCTGATGTGGGTGACCACCATTTCCGAGCTGTCGGCCTCGGTGGTGGTCTACACCGGGGGCCTGGAAACCATGCCCATCGCCATCTTCCGCCAGGTCGACGGCGGGCGGCTGGGCCTGGCATCGGCCTATGGCGCGGCACTTGTCAGCGTGATCCTGCTGCCCATCGTGGTCGCCATCAAGGTGTTCCGCATCAACCTGTTCTCAAGCAAATAAGCCCGTTGCGGCTCCATCCCTCCCTCCATCCATCCTTCCAACCACCCACCCACCGAGAGGCCTTCCATGAAAATCAAGACCCTGTTGCAATGCTCGCTGGCCGCCATCGGCCTGACCGTTGGCCTGGCCCAGGCCCAGACCGTGGTTCTGTACTCGTCCAACAACACCGAGACCATCGAGACCGCGCTCAACGTGGTCAAGCAAAAGGCGGGATCGCTCAACGTGCAACAAGTCACTGGCGGCACGGGCTCGCTCATGAAGCGCATCCAGGCCGAGGCCAAGAACCCGCGCGGCGATGTGCTGTGGAGCGGTGGCTTCGGCACCCTGGGTGCCTACAAAGACCTGCTGGAGCCCTACAAATCACCCGACCTGGCGGCCATTCCCGCCGAGTTCCGTGGCCCTGACAACCTGTGGATAGGCACCAACGTGCATGTGATGGTGCTCATGGTGAACGAACGCCAGCTCAAAGGAATGGCCGCGCCCAAAACCTGGTCGGACCTGATGAAGCCGGAGTGGAAAGGCAAGTTCGCCATCACCGACCCCAGCAAAAGCGCCACCTCCTACATGCTGGTGTACGGCCTGCTCAAGCAGTTTGGCAAGGACGGCCTTGAAAAGATCGCAGCCAACGCGGTCATCACCTCGTCGTCGGGCACCACCTATAAGGGCGTTGCATCGGGTGAATATTCGGTGGGCCTGACCATCGAATATGCCGCACAAGAATATGTGGCCGGAGGCCAAAAGGAGATCAAGCTGGTGTACCCCACCGAAGGCAGCTACCTGGCGCCCGAGGGCATGTTCATCGTCAAGGGCGCCAAGAACATGGAAGCCGCCAAAACCCTGTACAACAACCTGCTGAGCAAGGACGTGCAGCAGGCCCTGCTGGTAAAGAACTTCCGCCGCCCCACACGCACGGACATCCCCGTCTCCAAGCTCACCGCGCTGCCCGACCTCCAATCCATCAAGATTTTCCCGATCGACCAGGACAAGGCTTCGCAAGAGTACGAACAGTTGGTGGCGCTGTGGAACATCGCAGTGTCCAAAACACGCTGAAGGGCTTGCGCCACGGGCGCTTGCCGCGCCCTTGCATTGCCCGCACCGGGTCAATGTAAGAAAAGTTAATGGGCGGCAAGGCGTTCCAGCGGAGCACGGATAACCAGGGAATTCATGACGGTAACCCTTGCTGAATATTGATCAGAAGCTATCAAATTGATAACAAACCTGCAGCCTCGTGCCCACCTCGGAGCCAACCGCCCCCCCGCCCATCAGGGATAACGCCTGTGCTGCCCAGGCCGCGCAAGGCTAGGCTCGGCCCACTCCTGCACCAAGAGTGTGGGCAGTGCGAAGACGCATGTTGTTTCATGACCGACCAGCGATGGCGCCACCCGCGCCATCGCTGTTTTCTGCTGTCAGCCCGCATGGTGAATGCGTCCCTGCCCCGAGCATCCACGGAACAACCCCACGGCCCTATTCACACTACGAGCACCGTCCACCATGACCGTCAGCGTTTTCGACCTCTTCAAGATCGGCATCGGCCCCTCCAGCTCCCACACCGTGGGGCCGATGATTGCGGCGCGGCAGTTCGCCTGCTATTTGCAGGCCACCGTGGGGCTGGCGGCGGTGTGCAACGTCACTGTGGAGCTGTTCGGCTCGCTCTCGGCCACCGGCGTGGGCCATGGCACCGACCGCGCCGTGCTGCTGGGCCTGGCCGGGCATGAGCCCGACCTCATTGACCCCGACCAGATCACGCCTGCCATCGCGCAGATCCGCGCCACCAAAACACTGGTGCTGATGGGCGAACACAGTGTGCCGTTCGTCGAAAAGGAGCACTTGCTGTTTCGCCGCAAAAGCCTGCCGCTGCACCCCAACGGCATGGCGTTCCATGCCTTTGACGCGCAGGGCACCGAGATCGCCACGCGCGAGTACTACTCGGTGGGCGGCGGTTTCGTGACCGATGCCACCGGCGAGCGCGTGCTCAATGCAGTCGCCAGCGCGCAAGCCGACGCTGAAGGCCACGGCAGCGGCCTGCCCCACCCCTTTCGCACCGGGGCCGAGCTGCTGGCTCAGTGCCAGGCCACCGGCATGACCGTCGCCCAGCTCATGGCCGCCAACGAGCAGCACTGGCGCAGCAGCACGGAAGTGCGCCGCCAGCTCATGGCCATCTGGCGCACCATGGCGGGCGCCGTGCAGCGCGGCTGCGCCAACACCGGCACCCTGCCCGGCCCGATGCATGTGCGCCGCCGCGCGGCCGAGCTGCACCAAAAACTCAGCCGATCGCCCGAGGCCGCGCTGCGCGATCCGCTCTCCATGCTCGACTGGGTGAACCTCTACGCCATGGCCGTCAATGAAGAAAACGCCGCCGGTGGCCGCGTGGTGACCGCGCCCACCAATGGCGCGGCGGGCGTGATACCGGCCGTGCTGCACTACTACGTCAACTTCCTGCCCGGCGCCAACGAAGACGGCATCGCCACCTTCTTGCTCACCGCCGGTGCCATCGGCATCATCTACAAAGAAAACGCTTCGCTCTCGGGCGCCGAAGTGGGCTGCCAGGGCGAGGTCGGCGTGGCCTGCTCCATGGCGGCGGGCGCACTGGCCGCCGTGATGGGCGGCAGCCCCGAGCAGATCGAGAACGCTGCCGAGATCGGCATGGAGCACAACCTCGGCATGACCTGCGACCCCGTGGGCGGGCTGGTGCAGATCCCCTGCATCGAGCGCAACGCCATGGGCGCCATCAAAGCCATCAACGCCGCCCGCATCGCCCTGCGCGGCGACGGCCAGCATGTGGTTTCGCTCGACAAGGTCATCAAGACCATGATGCAGACCGGCGCCGACATGAAGATCAAGTACAAGGAAACCTCGCGCGGGGGCCTGGCGGTGAATGTGGTCGAATGCTGAACCACACCCTGCGCCCGCCCCGCCTCCATGCCTCCGCCTCCCGAAGCGACCATTCCCCTTCTGCCCCTGGAGCGCTGGCTCAACCGCCTGAGCACCCTGGCAATGCCCCTGGCCCTGCTGATCGTGCTGCTGCTATTCCTGCAGTGGCCGCTGCGCGATGGCGTGGGCGTGGGCTCCGCCCAGGCCAACGACCTGGCCCAGGCCATATTCGCCCTGTATGTGGCAGTGGCGCTGCGGCACGCAGGGCAGCGCGACGCCCACCTGGTGAGCCGACCCGACCTGGCCCACGCGGGCGGCCCGTGGCTGCGCGCGCTGCGCAGCATGGGCGCGCCCCTGGTCGTGCTGCCCTGGGCGGTGTTTGTGTGCGTCAACGCAGCCCCCACGGTATGGCGCTCGGTGCGCGGGCTGGAGAGTTTTCCTGAAACCGCCAACCCCGGCTATTTCGTGATCAAGAGCGCGCTGCTGCTGCTGGCCACCCTGCTGGCACTGCAAGCCCTGGTGGACCTGTGGCGCGCCGCACGTGCCACGCGCGCGGCCATGGCCGCCAGGGGGCCTGCCGCATGAGCGCCATGGGTTTGCTGCTGCTGGGGCTGGCCCTGGTGCTCATGATGACCACCGGCTGGGCCACCTACGCCGTGCTGCTGGCCGTGAGCACCCTGGGCGCCCTGGCAGGCCTGGCCCTGGGCGCATTCGACATTGCGGTGCTGCGCAGCTTGCCCGAGCGCATCGTGGGCCTGCTGGAGCACGACCTGCTGCAGGCCCTGGTGCTGTATGCCGTGGTGGGCGCGCTGCTCAACCACCTGGCGCTGGTCGGCGGCCTCTACAGCGGCTTGCGCAAGGCCATCGCGCGGCTGGCCGGGCGGCGGGCCGCGTCCGAGATGGCAGGCCTGGCCGTGGGCATGCTGATGGCTCCCATGAACGGGTCGGTGGGCGCGAGCCTGGTCACCCTGTCACGCACCGCCGGGCAGGCCTGGGCCGAAGAAGGCATGCCCCCAGCGCGCCGCACAGCCCTGGTGGCTGTGGCCAGCACGCTGGGCATCATCGTGCCACCATCACTGGTGTTGCTACTGCTGGGCGACGCCATGCTGCGGGCCCACACCGAGGGCCTGTCGCTGGCCGCCCAGCTCGGCCTGGCCACTGCCCGGGCCGGCGCGCGCATCATCAACACCCAGGATGTGCTGCAGGCGGCGCTGGCACCGGGTGCGTTGCTGCTGGTGCTGTGGCTGGCCGTGACCTGGTGGCTGGCGCGCGCCACCGCCGCATCTACCGACGCCCGCCCAGCCCCGCCCGAACCTCTGACCCGCCGCGAGCGCTGGACGCTGGTGCTGGTGCCCACGCTCATCGTGGCGCTGCTGGCCCTGGTCACCACCGGGCGTGTGCGGGCCGTGGAGGCCGCCGCCACCGCCGGGGTGCTATTGCTGGCCTGGGGCATCGTGTCGCGCCAGCTCACCCGGCAGCGGCTGGGCCAGGTGCTGGACGACGCACTCGCGCTCACCGGTGCGCTGTTTGCCTTGCTGGTGGCTGCCGTCACCTTCTCGCTGGTGCTGCGTGCGTTTGGCACCGACCTGCTCGTGGCCGATTGGATGCGCGCACTGCAGGGCCAGCCCCTGCTCGCCATGGCCGTGGTGCTGGCGGTGCTGCTGGGTTCAGCCTTTGTGCTGGATGCGTTCGAGCTGATCTTCCTGATCGTCCCCATCGTGATGCCACCGCTGCTGGCGCTGGTGGACGATGCCGCCTGGGTGGCGGCCCTCACGCTGCTGGTGCTGCAGGCCGGCTTTTTGCTGCCCCCGCTGGGCTACGCGCTGGTGCTGGCACGCGCCCAGGTGGTGCCGCGCCCTGCCATGGCCGCCATGGTCCGAGCACTCGCCCCCTATCTGCTGAGCCTGTTGGCCGTGCTGGCCCTGGTGCTGGCCGTGCCCGCCACCACCCAGTGGCTGCGCACCACACCGGCCACGCTGCCAGAAACCTCCATCCAGGGCGACGACCTTGATGCCCTGATGCGGGAGATGTCACAACACCCCACCGACACACCCGATGCGCCGGAGATGCCCAGCGCACCCAGCGTACCCAACACGCCGACACCTGCCGCTGATCAGCTACCAAATCAATAGCTACTTGCGCTTATCCATCAAGCGGTAAGGCCCTAAAACCCCACAAACTCCACGAGGCCACCCGCCCCTCTGCGCCGTGGGACAATGCCGCCCCATGACACCGCAGCAGTACGTACAGCAAAAAGCCGCCGCCTCGGGCAGCAGCTTCTACTACGCCTTTCTCTTTCTGCCCGCGCAGCGCCGCGCGGCCATCACGGCGTTCTATGCGTTTTGCCGTGAGGTGGACGATGTGGTGGACGAAGTGACCGACCCCGGCGTGGCCCGCACCAAGCTGGCCTGGTGGCAGGCCGAGGTGGCCAAGGCTTACGCAGGCCAGCCCACCCACCCCGTGATGCTGGCCCTGATGCCACTGGCCGCCGACTATGGCATCGAACAGCGCCACCTGCAGGCCGTGATCGATGGCTGCCAGATGGACCTGGAGCAGACCCGCTACCTCGACTTTGCAGGCCTCAAGGGCTATTGCCACCTGGTGGCGGGCGTCGTGGGCGAAGTGGCCGCGCGCATCTTCGGCCAGACCGACCCGCGCACCACCGAATACGCCCACCAGTTGGGCCTGGCGTTCCAACTCACCAACATCATCCGCGACGTGGGCGAAGACGCCATGCTGGGCCGCATCTACCTGCCGGTGAACGAGCTGCAGCAGTTTGACGTGAAGGCGCACGAGATCTTGAAGCGCACCTACTCCGACCGTTTCACCGCGCTGATGCGTTTTCAAGCCGAACGCGCCCACCGCCTGTACGACGAGGCCTTTGCCCTGCTGCCCGACGCCGACCGCCGCGCACAAAAGCCCGGCCTGATGATGGCCAGCATCTACCGCACCCTGCTGCGCGAGATTGAGCACGAGAACTTCCAGGTGCTGCACCAGCGCATCCGCCTCACGCCGCTGCGCAAGTTCTGGCTGGCGTGGAAGGTGCAGGCCCTGGGCCGGATGTAGTGGTGATGGTGACGCAGGCATGAAGATCGCCGTCATTGGCGCGGGCTGGGCCGGCATGGCCGCCGCCATCGCGCACACACAGGCAGGCCGCCAGGTCACCGTGCTCGAAGCCGCCCGCACCGTGGGCGGCCGCGCGCGCGCCGTGCCGGGCCACTTGCCGGATGGCACTGCGGCCACGCTCGACAACGGCCAGCACATCCTCATCGGCGCCTACGCCGAGTGCTTGCGCCTGATGCGGCTGGTGGGCGTAGACGCCGACACGGCCCTGTTGCGCCTGCCGCTCACGCTGCAGTTCCCCGACGGCCAGGGGCTGCAACTGCCCGACCTGCCCCCGCCGCTCGACGCCCTGCTGGGCATTGCCCGCGCCAAGGGCTGGCTCTGGCGTGACAAGCTGGCGCTGCTGCGTGCGGCCACCGGCTGGCAACTGCACGGCTTTCGCTGCGCGCCCGAGACTTCGGTGGCACAACTGTGCGCCACGCTCACCCCGCGCCTGATGGCAGAGTTCATCGATCCGCTGTGCGTATCGGCCCTCAACACCCCCGCGAATGAAGCCAGCGGCCAGGTGTTTCTGCGCGTGCTGCAAGACAGCCTGTTCAGCGGGCGCGGCGGCTCCAACCTGCTGCTGCCGCGCACCGACCTGGGCGCCCTTTTCCCCGAAGCAGCGGCCCGCTGGCTACAGCAGCAGGGCGGCCAGGTCGTCACCGGCCAGCGCATTCAGCGCCTGCACCCCATACCGCGCGGACGCTGGCAACTGGTGTGCGCAGATGCCACCAAAACGCCCGAGGTGTTTGACCACATCACCCTCGCCTGCCCATCCTGGGAGGCCAGCCGACTGGTCGAGGGCCTGGCGGGCACCGCAGGCCTGGCCACCGCCAGCCGCTGGAGCGCCACGGCCAATGCCCTGCGCTTTGAGTCCATCACCACCGTCTATGCCCACGCCCACGGCGCGCGCCTGCCCCAGCCCATGCTGGCGCTGCGCAGCACCGCCGCACACCCGGCGCAGTTCGTGTTCGACCGGGGCCAGGCGGGCGGACAGCACGGCCTGCTGGCCTTTGTAGTGAGCGCCAGCAACGGCGAGCGGGCCCACATCGAACACCAGGTGCTGCAGCAAGCCAGCGCCCAGCTCGCCCTGCCCACCCTGCGCTCCGTGCAAACCGTGGTGGAAAAACGCGCTACCTTTGCCTGCACCCCCGGCCTGCAGCGGCCCGCCATGCAGGTGCTGCCGGGGCTGACGGCCTGCGGCGACTACGTGCAAGGCCCCTACCCCGCCACGCTTGAAGGCGCCGTGCTCAGCGGCAGCGCCGTGGCAGCCTGCGTTGCAGCGGGCTGAAGCGATCGCAGTTGCGCGGGCGCGCGGGAGGGCGCAGAGGGAGCGGGAAACTACCTAGCCCGCTGACAGCATTCCGAAAGCCGATCCCGGCACCATGGCGTCACGCGCAGCCCTTGCGTCGTAGAACGTGTTTACGGAGACAAACCCATGGTTTCACACGAAGACCCCGCCTTCTTTTCATCCACGCGCCGCCATCTGCTGGGTGCCAGCGGCGCGCTGGCCCTGGGTGGCCTGCTGCCCACGGGCGCATCGGCGCAAACGGCCTGGCCCTCCAAATCCCTGCGTTTTGTGGTGCCCTTTGCGCCCGGCGGCAGCTCGGAGATCGTGGCCCGCTCCACCGCCGTTGAGCTGAGCAAGACCCTGGGGCAAAGCGTGTATGTGGACAACAAGCCCGGCGCCGCAGGCAACATCGCCATGGGTGAAGTGGCCCGTGCGGAAGACCAGCACACACTGATCCTGGGCCACATCGGCACACTGGCCGTGAACCCCTTCATCTTCGACAAGCTGCCCTACGACGCCAACAAGGACTTCAAGCCCGTGAGCCTGCTGGCCAAGGTGCCCAGCCTGTATGTGGTGCACCCCGACGTGCCGGTCAAGAACCTCAAGGAGTTCATT
Organism: Acidovorax sp.; assembly: GCF_027492855.1. Classification (GTDB taxonomy): domain Bacteria; phylum Pseudomonadota; class Gammaproteobacteria; order Burkholderiales; family Burkholderiaceae_C; genus Acidovorax. The sequence continues at coordinate 22,499 of NZ_JAPUDY010000074.1, read as the reverse complement.
GCCTACGTGAAAAAAAGCCCCGGCAAGTTCAGCTACGGCTCGGCGGGCAACGGCAGCGCCGGGCACCTGGCGTTCGAATACCTCAAGATGACCGCCGAGATCTTCATGCTGCACGTGCCCTACCGTGGCACCGGCCCCATGATGACCGACCTGCTCTCGGGCCGCCTTGACGCAGCCTCGGTGGGCGCCGCCGCCATGCTGCCGTTCATCAAATCAGGCAAGGTGCGCTGCATCGCCACCGGCTCGACCCAGCGCCTGCCCCAGTTGCCCGACGTGGGCACCGTGGCCGAACAGGGCTTCCCCGGTTTTGAGATGACCCAGTGGTACGGCATGCTGGCCCCCGCCAACCTGGCCCCGGCCCACCTCGACAAGCTGGCCACCGAGACCGCCAAGGCCGTCAAGGCCCCCGCCTCGCTGGAGCGCCTGAACGGCGACGCCGCCGAAGCCATTGGCGGCACGCCCGCCCAGTTCGCTCAGTTCATTGCCGCTGAGCAAGAGCGCTGGAAGAAAGTGCTGCTGCGCGCCAAAGTGAAGCCGGACTGAGGGGCTGTGACCAGAGGGCGCGGTTCAATGCACCAGCTCTCTGCCTCTCTGCTTGTCTGCCTGTGTCATGCCCCCTCGGCAAAACCCGGCGGAGCTTGCAGCACCCGCCACACCACCATTTCATCGCCCGGCTCGGGCGGCGGCAGGATGCCATTGGCCACCACACCATCGTCGCTTTCTGCCTCGCAGGCATAGACGGCAATGGCGCCATAGGGCTGGCCGGTGGGCACCACACACCAGCCGTCGGGCAGGGCGCGTTCGGTGCGTTCGTGGCGGGCGCGCCAGTAGGTGCTGGCCTGGGCCTCCAGGATCTTGGGGCCGGGCTCGGCGCAGGGCGCCAACAGGATCGGCACTTCAACCTGTAGCTGCGTGCCCGCCGCCACGGGCGCCAGCGCCAGGCCGTGCCCTTGCAGGTGCTCAGCCACCGCAGCAGGCATGGCATAGCCCCAGGAGCGCTGCACCGTGGCCGTGGGCACGAAGTGCGCAAAGTGCGGCACCTGCACGCTGATGGGAGCGCCCTGCAAGGTGTACGGCTCGCGCGTGAGCACCTCCACCGTGGCGTCCGGCACGGCCTCCAGCGCGTAGCGGATGGCGATTTTCTCGGGTGGCTCGGCGCAGTCGGCCAGCAGCCGCACGATCTCCGGCCCGTGCGCGGCCACATAGTGCAGCGCTTCGCGCAGCACGGCGTAAGTGACCTGCACGCGCGCCTCGAAGCTGATGTATGAGTACGCCTCCAGCAGCACGTCGAGCCGGTTGGTCAGCCCCCGGTAGTTGCAGCCAAAACGCGGATGGTGGGTGTAGGTGATCCAGCCCTGGCCCTGGCCGCCCTCGTCACGCACGAAGTTGCCGTACCAGAAGGTGTCGAGCCCCTCGCTGCGCTTCACCGCCGCCTGCACGGCGGGCATCATGCGCTCGCGCAGGTAGGCCACGGGCTCGCTGCGGCCGCTGTGTTCGGTGTGGGGGATGTCGTAGGTCAGCGCGAAACGGTGGATGGAGCCGTTGGTGGTGTGGCAGTCGAGCGTGAGGTGCGGATTCCAGGGCTGGCACACGCGGGTTTGCAGCAGGCGCATCTCCGTGGACTGCTGGCGCATGTAGTCGCGGTTCAGGTTGATGCCCGCCGCATTGTTGCGCGTGCCCACCAGCTGGGGGCCGTCCTGCCCGCGCAGTTGGGCAACGTTCAGCGGGCGGTTGTCGGCGCTCAGGCGGTCGTTGCCGTCGGGGTTGAAGAGGGGCGCCACCACCAGCGTGCAGTGCGCCAACAGGTCGCCATGCTCGCCGCGCAGCAGGTTGCGCACCAGCATCAACGCGGCCTCCTTGCCCTCCACCTCGCCCGCGTGGATGCCGCACAGGATCATCACCACGGGCAGGCCACTGGCCTGCGCGGCCGCGGGGGTGAAATGCCCATGCTCCGACAACACGAGCAGCGGCAGCAGGCGGTCTTCAGGCGTGGTGCCAAAGTCGCCAATGTGCAGCCGCGCATCGCCCAGCGCGCCCAGGGCGTCCACAAACGCCAGCACATCGGCGTGGGTGGAGGTTTCGGTGAAGGCGCTGGATTCAGCGCGGGTGAGCGGGGGCGGGGTCGGTATGGAAGTCATGTGCGGTCAAGCCATTGGGTGCGCCGACCTTACCGCAATGCCGCCGCGCGCTCATCGGGTTTTGCGGCATTGGCATGGCACCCGCTCCGTGCAATGAGCGCGGCCCGAGGCCACCCCGCAGCACGGGCTGCTCCTCAGGGGGGTGTCGCTATTTTTCCAGCCACCACTGGATCACGACCTTGGCCAAAAAACCGAGGAAACCCACGCCCAGCCCCAAAAACAGCACAAAGGTGCCAAAACGACCGGCCTTGGACTCCCAGGCCAGTTGGCCGATGATGAACAGCATGTACACGATGAACGCGCCCACGCCATAGGTGAGGAAGAAGCCGGATATCTGCGCCTCGGTAAAACCAAAGATCACGATGCGCCTCCACCACCACTGCGCGCAGGCGCTGCTGCCAGGTCCCGCTCGGGCAGGCTGGAGGCATCGACCAGATCACGGTAGGCATGCCAGCTGGCGTGGCCGAGCATGGGCATCACGGCGATCAGGCCGAGCAGCAGCGAGCCCAGGCCCAGCAGCGTGAACCCCAAAATGAGCGCCGCCCAGAACGCCATGGGCAGCGGGTTGACCAGCACCGTCTGCCAACTGGTGAGCACGGCCTGCAGCAGCGTGGCGCGGCGGTCCAGCAGCAGCGGCATGGCCACCACGCTGGACGCAAAAATCGGCGCCGCCATCAGGCTGCCCAGCGCCAGCCAGATTTCGAACAACCAGCCATCAGGGGCCATGACGACATGGCGCAGAAAGTCGAGCGGTGTCTCGATGGGCACCGGTGCCAGCAGCGTGATGAGCGCGGCCGAGGTCATCACCCAGCCCGACGCGGCCAGCGCCAACAAGGAGCCGAACTGGACCATGCACCAATAATCGTTGCCCCATTTGTTGACGTGGCTGTTCTGCCAGTTGAGCCAGGTCTTGAGCACCACGCCCAGGTTGGCGGGCTCGCCCCGCTCCAGCGCGCGGCTCAGCGCATACAGGCTGGTGGCCAGCACCGGCGCCACCACCAAAAAGCCCGACAACGCCCCCGCCAGCAGCCAGAACTTGTTGTGGGCCACGGCAAAAATGGCGGCCCCGAACAGGCTGAGCGCCAGGCCGTGTGCAAAGCTGATCCAGCCCGCACGCGCCATGTCGCGCCAGGCCATGACCAGCCATGTCATGGGCTGCATCAGGCGGATGGTGCGGACGGCGGGCAACAAGGGGGGCTTACGGGGCATGGTGTGCGGTCGCGTGGCGACGGGTAAGTGTGACGTTATCGGGCTGCGGCTTCAATCAGCATGCGCTCGAATCTTGACTTGGAGCAAGAAATACAGCGCTCAGTCCAGCAACTGCCGCAGCGCGGTCAGGCTGCCGACCGTGGCATGGGGCGCGCTGTCGCCATGGGGCCAGGGGTGGTTGGCGGCGTTGATCCACACCGCCTGCATGCCCGCCTGGAGCGCGCCCTGGGCGTCGAGGGTGGCGTCATCGCCCACATGCAGCACCTCGTGCGGCAACACACCCACCGCGCTGGCCGCCGCGTGGAAGATGCGCGCATCAGGCTTGGCCACGCCGAACTCCGACGCGCTGATGCTGTGGCGAAAATAGTGGCCAATGCCAATGCGGTGCACGTCGGCGTTGCCGTTGGACAAAGCCACCACGGGGTAGCGTGCCGACAAAAACGCCAGCGTGTCGTGGGCGTCGTCAAACAAGTCCACGCGCTGGCGCTCGGCAAAAAACAGGTCGAAAGCGGGTTCGGCCAGCGCGGGCTCGTCACCGGCCTGGGTCAGCGCCAGGCGGATGGACTCGCGCCGCAGCGCGCTCAGGTCGTGCAGCAGGTCGGGCCGCAGCGCCACCATCTGGTTGCGGATGGCACGCAGGGATTCGGTGCTGGAGAACAAGGCCGCCGTGGCGGGCGCGTGCTGCGTGAGCCAGTCCAGCAGCACACCCTCGGCCCGCGCAATGGTGGGCCAGATGGGCCAGAGCGTGTCGTCCAGGTCGATGGTGATGGCGCGAATGCGGGCGGTGTTGAGCGGCTGCGCCGGGGGCAGTGGTGTGGAAGGGTCGACAGGCGATGCAGGCATGGTTTGCCAAGAATACTCCAGGCCTGAAGGCCTTTTCAACGACCCTGTTTGCCACAATGCAGGCATGCGCTCCCCTTTTCACCCAGAACCTCCCTACACCCACGGCCAAGCCGAACGCACTGCCGTGCTGCTGTGCAACCTGGGCACGCCCGACGAACCCACGGCACCCGCGGTGCGCCGCTACCTGGCGCAGTTCCTGGGCGACCACCGCGTGGTCGAGATCCCCAAACTGGCATGGTGGCCCATCCTGCACGGCATCATCCTGCGCACCCGCCCCGCAAAATCCGCCGCCAAATACGCCAGCATATGGACGCCCGAGGGCTCGCCCCTGGCGGTATGGACGGCCAAGCAGGCCACGCTGCTGCGCGGCTGGCTGGGCGAGGCGGGCCACAACGTGCTGGTGCGCCACGCCATGCGCTACGGCAACCCATCCATCGCCAGCGAGCTCGACGCGCTCAAGGCCGAAGGCGCCACGCGCATCCTCATCCTGCCGCTGTACCCGCAATACTCGGGCACCACCACCGCCAGCGTTTTCGACGCGGTGTACGCCTGGGCCGCACACACACGCAACGTGCCCGAGCTGCGCTTCGTGAACCGTTATCACGACGCGCCCGGCTACATCGACGCGCTGGCCCGCACCATCGAAACCCACTGGAAGCACCACGGCCAGCCCGACCAACTGGTGATGAGCTTTCACGGCGTGCCCGAACGCACCCTGCACCTGGGCGACCCCTATGCCTGCGAGGCGCGCAAAACCGGCCGCCTGCTGGCCGAGCGCCTGGGCCTGCGCGCGGAGCGCTTTCGCATCACCTTCCAGTCGCGCTTTGGCAAGGCCAAGTGGCTCACGCCCTACACCCAACCCACCATCGAAGCGCTGGGCAAGGCGGGCACGCGGCGGGTGGACGTGGTGTGCCCCGGCTTCGCCAGCGACTGCCTGGAAACGCTGGAAGAAATCAACATGGAGGTGCGCGAGGCCTTCTTGCACGCGGGCGGCCAGGAGTTCCACTACATCCCCTGCCTGAACGACAACAGCCATTGGATCACCGCCCTCTCCCGCATCACGCAGCAGCACCTGGCGGGTTGGCCCACCGAGGCGCCGACCGCCGCCGTGCTGGCGGACGCACGCAGCCACGCACAGGCGGGCGGCGCGCCCACAGGCGCCTGCCCTGCGGCGCGCGGGTGAAGGTGCCATGCATTTGCTATATTATTGATAGCTATTAGCGCTTGATAATCAAGCGCCAGAGGCCAATTTCACCTGATTATTTACATACCTCAGACGCTTCGCCCCCAGCCGTTCGGGCTGGGTCGGACTCTGAGGTAGGTACATAGTCAGTCAATTTCATTCAAATCTTCGGAGATTGCAGCCCCTCCGTCGGTCCACCCTCTCCCACGAGCCCCGCCCATGCCCGCCTCTTCCCTCGCCCCCCACCAACTGCGGCTGACCGTTGCACCCGAATCCCTGGGTTTTGCCAGCACGGCCGAGTTGCAGGACCTGCCCCTGCCCTGGATCGGCCAGGAGCGCGCCCAGGCCGCAGCCCAGTTCGGGTTGGCGATGCAGCAGCCCGACTACCACCTGTTCGTGCTGGGCGAGGTGGGCAGCGGGCGCGCGTCGCTGCTGCGCCAGGCCATGCAGGCGGCGGCAGCTGGCCGCCCCGTGCCACCCGACCTGTGCTATCTGCACAACTTCGACAGCCCCGACCGCCCCCGCGCCCTGCGCCTGCCCGCAGGCCAGGGCCGCCAGTTGCGTTTGGGGCTGGCCGACATGGCGCGCAGCCTGCAGGCAGACATCCCCAAGCGCCTGGCCAGCCCCGACTTCAAGGCCGAGGCCGAACGCATCGAGAAAACCTGGCAAGCCCAGGAGAACGAGGCCTTCGCCGCACTCGACGCCTTTGCCGAGGCCCGCCAGTTCCGCCTGTCGCGCGACGGCGGGCACCTGGTGTTCACCCTCGCCGGTCCCAAGGGCCAGCAGCTCACCGAAAGCGAGGCCCACGCGCTGCCTCGCGAGCGCCGTGCCGAGATCGACGCCGCCGAACAAGACCTGCGCACCGAGATCGCCCGCTTTCTCGAAACCACCCGCCCGCTGGAGCGCACGCGCGACGACGCCCTGGCCGCCCTGCGCCGCCAGACCGTCAAGCCGCTGGTAGAGCATGCGCTGCACGACATCCGCCAGGACCAGCGCAAGCAGATCAAGAACACCATCAAGCTCACGCAGTGGCTTGACCGGGTGGAGCGCACCGTGCTCGACCACATCGACCTGTTCGAGCCCCTCGACGCCGAACAAGGCGCAGATGCCGAAGACGACCGCAAAGACGCGCTGGACGACCTGCTGGCGCGCTGCCATGTGAACCTGGTGGTGGACAACGCCGACCGCAGCGCCGCCCCCGTGGTGGTGGAAGACAACCCCACAGCGCGCACGCTGTTTGGCAGCATCGAACATGGCGCGGACGCCGACACCGTGCAGGCCGGCCACGCCAGCGTGCACGCGGGCAGCCTGCTCAAGGCGCATGGCGGCTTCATCATGCTGCACCTGCACGACCTGGCCACCGAAGAGGGCCTGTGGCCCCGCCTGCGCCGCTTTCTGCGCTGCGGGCGCCTGCAGATCGAGGAAGGCGGCGGCGGCAGCCCCGCGCACGGCGGCGGTGGTGGCAGCGCCACCCTGCAGCCCGAGCCGGTGGACGTGGACGTGAAAATCGTGCTGATCGGCTCGGTGGACGAGTACTACGCGCTGCAGGAGGCCGACCCCGACGCCGCGCGCCGCTTTCGCGTGAAGGTGGACTTTTCAGACCACTTTGCCGCCACCCCCGCCACCCACCACGCCACCGCCATCCTAGTGGCGCACGTCTGCAAGAAGCGCGGCCTGCCCCCCTTCGGCCCCGACGCCGTGGCCCTGCTGCTGGAGCAAACCCACCGCGAGGCCGACGACCAGCGCCGCCAGAGCGCCCGCTTTGCGCACACCGAAGCGCTGGCCATCGAAAGCGCCGCCCTGTGCAAGGCGCGCGGCGGCACGCTGGTGCAGGCAACCGACGTGCAGGCCGCCCTGGCCGCGCGCACCCAGCGCCACAACCAGCCCGAAGAAGAGCTGCACGATTCCATCACCGAAGGCGAGCGCCTGATCACGCTGGCGGGCTCCATCACCGGCCAGATCAACGCCATGACGCAGATCGACCTGGGCGACTACCGCTTCGGCTTTCCGGTGCGCATCACCGCGCGCACGTTTGCCGGGCAAGAAGGCCTGCTCAACATCGAGCGCGAGGTCGATATGTCCGGCCCCATCCACGACAAAGGCGTGCTCATCCTGCACAGCTACCTCACCGCCCTGTTCAGCCACGTGGCGCCTCTGGCACTCAATGCGTCCATCGTGTTCGAGCAGGAATACAGCGGCGTGGAGGGCGACTCGGCCTCGTGCGCCGAGCTGTATGCGCTGCTGTCCAGCCTGTCGGGCCTGCCCTTGCGCCAGGGCATCGCCGTGACCGGCGCGCTCAACCAGCATGGCGAAGTGCTGCCCGTGGGCGGCATCAACGAAAAGATCGAAGGCTGGTTCCGCGCCTGCAGCACTGCGGGGCTGGACGGCACGCAGGGCGTGCTGATCCCCGCCCGCAACCAACGCCACCTGATGCTGGACCGCTGCGTGCTGGACGCGGTGGAGCGCGGGCTGTTCCATGTCTACACCATGGGGCATGTGAGCGAGGGGATTGCGCTGCTGACGGGCGAGGCATCGGGCATGAGCCCGGCGGAGTTACTGCAGGCCCAAGCCGACGAGCTGGCCGGAGGAGCGGCCACGGTGGAGGACACGGTGATGCAGCGAGCGGAGGTGACGCTGCGGGCGTATCGGAGGGCTTGCCAGGTGGCGGGGGGGGCGCGGAGGGGGCGAGGGGCGCGGGGGCGCTAGTTGGCTCAGTGGCCGACGAAGTTGAATGCTCGGGGTTCTGGATGCTTGGCAGTGGTTGCCATCATCCGACGATTGCCATCGAACACGTACTATCGGCCAGCCGCCGTTGGCGGTTATGTGAAGCGGTCGCTCAATATTTGCGTTCACCGGGGGTATTCGTCCGCACATCGCGCACCGTAGAGTGGTCGCAAGAACTTCGGGAGGAATGTTGATGAGCTATCCAGCAACCGTCTTCAGCGTAATGATCGCCTCCCCTGGCGACGTCGGAGCCGAACGTGCGATCGTTCGTGAAGTGATCGCGGAGTGGAACGCAGTCCACGCGAAGACGCGTAGCATCGTGCTATTGCCAGTCGGTTGGGAGACCCACTCTGTTCCTGAGATGGGTGCCCATCCTCAGGAAATAATTAACCGCCAAGTGCTTGCGCAATGCGATTTGCTTGTCGGGGTCTTCTGGACTCGGATTGGTACCGCTACACCCTTACATGCGAGCGGAACTGTTGAGGAAATCGAAAAGCACATTGCGTCCGGCAGACCCACCATGCTTTATTTCTCAAGTCAGCCGGTCGCGTTGGACAGTGTTGACGCAGCACAGTATGCGAAGTTGACGGAATTTAAAGCGTCCTGCCAAAGTCGCGGCCTCTATGCAACCTACGATGCAATCAACGACTTCAGGAGTGTGTTCAGTCGGCAACTGCAGATGATCTTGAACGGCCATCCGATGTTCCAGTCTGCGGCGGCATCCAACTCCGTTAGTAGAGCGGCGGCGTCAGACAACCGAGAGTCCGAACTTTTGCCTCAAGCAAAGCAATTGCTCAAGAGCGCAAGTCGCGATGAGAATGGTCTCATTCTGCGGATGAAAATGGCGCCTGCTGGAATAATGTTGAATACGCAGCGACGTGAGTTTGTGGCGACGCATGTAGCCAGAGAGGCGGCGCTCTGGTCCGCTGCAATCGAACAATTGCTAGCTGCAGGTCTGATAGAAAACGTCAAGCCAAACGGCACAGTCATGAAAGTCACAGCGAGCGGTTACGAGACTGCGGACCAGATCGAGGACTGACTGGCGCCACCGGCCAATCAATCCACAACCAGTAGGGTTTGCCCCCGAGCGGACTTTTTTCAGCACCATGGGTGCTTGACCTGCAGGCGATCCAGTTCCTGTTGTTCATCGGGGCCATGAGTCCAATTTTGGTGCAAACGGAGGCCCTAAACAAAGGGAGTATTTAAGTGGTCTGACGGGCCGCTTTTGGAGCAAACATGCAAGCGACCCTTGTGTGCCAGGAGCAGGCGGTGGCGTCTGTCAAAGGCTGCCACTCACCGCCAAAGCTAAGCCACGGGCCGCTACCTGCCGACGCATTTCGATTTGAGCGATGGATTAGATTTACAGCGCAATCATCTCGGCAATCTGATAGCCACGGTTCGTTAGTTCGAAAAACTCTCCCTTCTGGCCGCGCTCGACAACAAGATCCAATGCGACGAGCTCGCTCAGCGCTTGTTCCCACTTCGCGGCCTCGCGCCTCTCTCCAGAAGGAATGACATTCTTTCCGTTTACTTGGATATCGGTGCCACCTATGTATCGGACATACAAGATACTTCCGTGGTCATCCAAGCTTGCTTCCCTGAGCAAGACTCGTGCTTCAGTAGAGAGTGCGGGAATCTTGGTCTTTGATTCCTCTATTGGTGTTGCACCACCCCCACTGACTTCACTCAAAAAAAGGGGATGTTCGTTCAGCTTCAGTTGGAGTTGTCGATAGAACTTTGTTCTGAAGTTGGCATGGCTGTCATAGCTCTCGTACAGACCGCGACTACGGCATGAATCTTTGAAGGCTTTCAGCTTCGCAACCTGATCCAGGTCAACTGTGTCCATAGCGACCGGCTGGCTTGAGAAGTACAGCATGGTCGGTTTGCCTGTGTCGATATGACGCTCAATCTCTTCCACGGTGCCGCTCGCATATTCATCTGTTGCTGTGCCAATCCTAGTCCAGAAAACGCCGACGAGTAGGTCGCATTTGTCTAGGACCTGGTTATTGATGATGGATTGAGCAGATGCGCCCATTTCTGGGGAGGAATGAGTCTCCCAGCCAATTGGGAGTAGAACAATCTTTCGAGCGTTAGAGTGAACCGCATTCCATTCGTATACAACATCCCGAATGATGGCCCGTTCAGACGCAACATCTCCCGGCGAGGCAATCATCACGTTATATGTCTTTGCGACGTAACTCATCTGTCTACCTTCAAATTAAATCTAAATTAATGTAGACCGCATTAAGCCGCAGGCCACACTGGGCGCTTTGGGTCCAAATTCGTACGACAAAAATGCGGGAAGTGCTTTGTAGCTTAGTTTCGCCATGCTTGCTAGATAAAAAAGCAGCGCCAAACTCCGCCATGAAACCATTCGCCGCGACTCTACCCGAAACACTACGACCTGACCAATACCGCAAGCGCATTCGTTCCAAACATTATGGCACTTGCGCTGGGCCATGGCTTTGTTCGGTCATCTGGTGGCGGCTGTATGTCTTTGCTCTGACCGGCGGCTTCGGGCCCATTGCTGTCACTCCAGTTGATACGTCGGATTACTCTCTGGCTTAAAAGTCCGAGTCTGGAATGTGGAATGTGGAATGTGGAATGTGGAATGTGGAATAAAATTGTCTTATCATCGGTGCAATTTTTTAATCACGTGACTTCCCATCGGGAAACCACAATTTGAGCAAGCTATCCGCTTGGAGTCGGCCATGGGAGTTGTTTCTTATATTTCGCCAGCGCCGATAATTAGCAGGAACGCTTTTCGGTGACGGGATTATTTCTTTTCGAAAAGCATCAGCTCGAGATTCGCAGAACGCCTGAAGTTTTGCATCGCCTATATCGGAGCACAATAGCCCAAAATGATGGAAAAACTCTGAAACCTGTATGATAAGCCAGTCGCGTTGGTGTTTTATTTTTGTGTAAAGCCAATATGCACTATAAGGGTGATCATCAAATTCAAGCGAGCGCCCCCCGTTGATAATTTCTCCATTATCGACAAGCACTGCAACCTGAGCAAGCTGCATTACTCGATAGTAATCGTGTGCAATTTCTCGTATAGCATCCCTGTCCACGCCGCTTATATCTCTCCGGAGCAGGCCTACGACATCTTTGGCGTACCAGGCAAAGGATGTGAGCTCGCGCACATCTGCATATCCAACTTGATCGGCGACAAATTCATTAAAATGCTTAAAATAGACCGATAGCGAGGCGGAACAAAGTTTCTCACGCTCTTTCAAGCTCATATATAGAATATAATTTAGTCCTGAATTATTAGCCGCAAAGCGGTATAAGTGCTGAGGTTTGGCGCGGACATTAGGCTCAGACACGCCAACAACGGCAATGTCGCCGTCGGCGTACGGATTAAAGTTAATATCCGAATACGCAGCCATCCGACTAGGGCTTGTGGCTAGTGCTTTAATGTATTCCCAGGCAACGACGGAGTCATCACTCGAAATTACCGACTCAATAATCGCCACATGCATTCGCTTTGACTCCCACACTTCATGCCCCCCAAAACGAAGAAATCTTGAGCGGAGATAGAGCAGGAAATAGTCTTTCGCGTGCTTGGTGGAGTGATGCGAATCAAATTCCGCCAGAAATTTAAAGCCGTCAAGCTGATTTTGGTAAAGCGAAGTAAGTGAGTAAAAATCCGCTTCCCGTGAAAAATCTCGATAATCTTCGCCGTAGGCTTCAATGAGTAGCGGGAACGGGTCTTTTAGCAAACGATCATCTGTGATATAGCTCTTGACAGCTTCTAATTCCAAATGGCTGGCCGTCTCCGCCATAATTTTCCTCTGCAAATTCCAAGTGTCACGAACTTCTAAATCTCGCGAGGTTGAATCAAAAATCGGCCTTCTAGAGAAGATTGAAGGTGTCGCTACCCTCAAAGTAGCTAGCGAAGTTAACGGCGTCCTGAAGTTGCCGTTTTGTGCAATGCTAAAAAATTTTTCTTCGTCGCCGAAGAATATAGTGGAGGCAGCCAAAGAAAACGCAATTGCATCTGAATGGATGTATGGCTTTCCATTATTACCCGTGGATGGTTGACCCCAAGTCGGAAAAGCTGAGTTAATTTGAAATCCGGTGACTTGAACACGGACTTTTAGTGCTTTTAAAGGATCGTCGAGCAGGGCGTATCCTACAAGAATTCCTTCTTCAGACTCCTCAGCATCCGGATGAAAAAGTGACTCATCGATGGCTGATATTACGTCATCCCGGGACATATACTCGGGGAAAAGCGTTTTCCACAAATAACCGGATTTGAAATAGATGTCTGCGCTTAGAGTCAGCTTTGCGGCATTCGATTGGAACAAAGTTCGGGGTATTTTAAGGAGTACGACACCGTTTTGCAATTCGCGTGCAAAGTACCAGAACTGGTGTCGGTCGCTGCGGTAAATCGCCCCATGCACTACCTCTGGACGTTGATTATTTAAATTTTTCCAGCCCAAAAATGAGTGCAATCCTCCTTTCAGGATCTTTTGCACCACAGTTGGCACTCCGGGATTACGCACCACCTGATCCGCTAAATCTCCGTCAAATATATGTCGAACTGCCGCACTAGACAGCAAATAAGAATTTTTTGGGCCGATTAAGTAATTCCCATTGGCGTCCGGAGAAAGCGTTCTCCTTACGTATGAAATACGCTCATTGTGTGTATTGGCGGTCAGCTTTCCAGTAAGTAACTGACTCCTTGGTTTGCTTTGATCAAGAGTTTTACGAAATGGGCGTCGTTTAATTTTCTTTTTTGAGGCTTTTGGCATTTTTTTCGTCCTCAGTTGCAGTCTGTCTTTCGCTGTTTACGTCGCGTGCCACGCCTGTACCAGTCCGGTCGTACGCCAGCAGTTGGCCGAAAACAGGCATCGACCAGATCGCCATCACGACGTCGAGCATCGACTACGCCACTTCACTTTGCTCCCTCAACCACCCCACAACATCCCCCGTCACCTCATCCCGATTGGACTCATTCAAGATTTCATGCCGCGCCGCCGGGTACAGCTTGACCGTCACATCGGCCACACCGGCATCCCGATACCGCTGCCCCAGTTGCTCCAACAAGACCCCGCCTGCGGCCAGCGGGTCTGCGTCGCCGGATGCGATGAGGATGGGCAGGCCGCTGCGGATGCGTGCGAGTTGCGCGGGGTCGGCCAGCCGTGGCGCGGGTGCGAAGAGCGAGGGGATCACCTCCTCAGGCACATCCCAGCCGCACCACGGGTCGGCCACGTAAGCATCTACCTCTGCGGCGTCGCGCGACAGCCATTCGTAGCCGGTGCGGTGCTCAAAGCCTGCGTTGAACGCCGCGAGCCCAGCGGGCGCGTCGGCAGGGGCGTTGGCCATGGCGGCGGCGAGCAGGTCGAGGGCGGTGGAGCCTGACAGGATGACGCCAGACCAAGTCGATGAATGGTCGAGGATGGCCGCCTGCGCCGCGAACGAGCCCATGGAGTGGCCGAACAAAAAGAGCGGAAGCTGCTGCGGCCCATGCTGCGCGCGCAGCAGTGCGCCGAACTGGGCCACGTCGGCAATGAGGCCGCTGAAGCCAGCGCTGCCAAAGTCACCCAGCTTGCCACCGGCGGTGCGCCCGTGGCCGCGATGGTCCACGGCGTGGACGATGAAGCCTGCGGCGTTCAGCGCCCGCGCAAAGCGGTCGTAGCGCTCGCCATGTTCGGCAAGCCCGTGAGAGATTTGCACGACGCCCGCAGGTTGGCCCGGGGTTTCGGCCCAGGTGTAAGTGGTGACCTGGGTGCCGTCTGCGTTGGACTGGAAGGAGGAGGAAGAGGTGGCGGTGCTCATCGGTTCATTCTGGCACGAGGTCTGCGTGGATCTGCCGCGCATCGCTGATGGAAAGATCGTTGAAGTCCGCCTGTTCTCCAGCGCCTCGGCGCAGGAAGACGCGTTCTGAGGCCAGTGATGGCCCGCCCCTTGTTCACGCACGCTCCACCCACCCGTTGGGAGGACGGCGGGCGCGGTACTTTGGGGTCAAATGGGTGCCTTGCGCTTATTCGTATTCATTGTTTGCTATCGAATTTGCAGCAAACTGATGACTCCACGGATTGCACGGCTTGTGCGCACGCACCCGTTGAGTCTGCCAACAGCCGGTGCACATCCCGGCGCCGCATCGGGCACACAGGTCCCAGTCCCCCACGAACTCAATCCTCCTTGAGCTGCCCGAAGCGATCCGCCAGGTAGTCGATCAACTGGCGCACGGCAGGAATCTGCCCGCGCCTTGCGGCGAACACGGCGTGGATGATCTCGCGCCGGGGCGCCCAGCCGGGCAATACGGGCACCAACTCGCCGCGCTCGAACTCGCCCGCCACCAGCATGCGCGGCAGTTGCACCACGCCAACACCAGCGACGGCCGCAGCGCGCAAGGCCAGCATGGCCCGCGTGATGTAGCGGGGCCGGTGCCGTATCTGGGCCTTGGCGCCCTCGGGTCCCTCCAGCACCCACGAGTGTTCGTCCTGCGGCTGCCCAAGGTCCATGCTGGGCAGCCCGGCCAGATCCTCAGGGCCTGCAGGCACCCTGCCACAGCGGGCCAGCAGCGCAGGGCTTGCCACCAGGCACTGGCTGCGGTCGGACAAAGCGCGCATGAAGAGGTCGCTGTCTTCCAGCGGCGGCGGGCGCACTCGGATGGCGAGGTCAAAACCCTCGCCCACCACATCCACCTTGCGGTTGGTTTCTTCGAGATGCAATTCCACCAACGGGTATTCGGCCAAGAAGTCCGCCAGCATTTCACCGACGCGCGTGGACAGCAGCGCCACGGGGCAGGCCATGCGGACCACGCCACGCGGCTCGGCATGGGCCAGGGCGATGAAATCCTCCGCCGCCTGGGCCTCCTCCAGGATGGCGCGGCAATGTGTGTAGTAGCCCTTGCCCGCCTCGGTGACAGCAAAGCTGCGCGTGGACCGCAGGATCAGCCGGGTGCCCAGGCGCTCTTCCAGCAGGGCGATCCGCCGGCTCAGCTTGGACTTCGGCACCCCCAGCGCCCGCCCCGCCGGGGCAAAGCCGCTGTGCTCAACCACCTGGGCGAAGTAGTACAGGTCATTCAGGTCAGGAGGGGTCATTGTTCTACCCATGAAACTCTGATCTCAATTATTACCGACTAGCGCGGCTATCGTCCTAAAAATAATATTACACCCAGCCCCACCGCCTGCGATGAGGTTTTTTCTCCAACCCAATCCCTACCGAGGAAACCGCCATGTCTTTGCCCACCCACACCATCGCCAACTTCCAAGGCGAGCGCCCCGTCATCAACCCCGACGACGCCGTCATGCTGCTCATCGACCACCAAAGCGGCCTGTTCCAAACCGTCAACGACATGCCCATGCCCACGCTGCGCGCACATGCCGCCGCACTGGCCAAGGTGGCCACCCTGGCCCGCATGCCGGTCATCACGACTGCGTCGGTACCCCAGGGCCCCAACGGCCCGCTGATATAGCCCCGTTATTGCGAGCATTTGCAACGAAGCAGGTCGCCCAAGCCCGCAGATGCACACGGCGTGCGCATTCGTGAAGAGCATCCCGAAGACCCAGCTGACGGTGGTCTTGCAGGCACCGCGAAACCGGGGCAAAGGCGCCGTAAACTTCCGCCATGACCCTTCAGATCACCGTGTATTCCAAGTCCGCCTGCCCGCAATGCGAGTCGGTGAAGATGCTGCTCAAATCCCGCTCGCTGCCTTACGAAGAGATCAAGATCGACGATGAAGCCGAACGGTTGGCGTTCTACGCCCGGTGCGGCCCGTCGGTGCGCCAGATGCCGCAGGTTTTTATCAACAATCAGCGCGTGGGCGGGCTGGCGGGGGTTCAGGCGGCGCTGACGCAGTTAGGCGGAGCCTGATACTTTCGCCCACCAGGGAGCGCGCCGATTTGCTCGCCAAGCACCCCGTCCGCCTATTTCATCAAGTGGCCATCGGCACCAATGACCGTGACCTCGACGTAATGCGAGCCGATGCGGTTGGAGGGTGAATAACCCAGCGTAACGCCGCCCAGGTCATAGTTCTGCAAAGACTCCAGCGCCTTGACAACCTTGGCGCGCGTTGGCGCGGGGCCAGCGCGGCGCAGTGCCTCCACCAGCACCTTGGCACCCAGGAACTGCTCGAAGCTGATGTAGTTGATCGCGGCCCCAGGCGCATACTTCTTGAGCAACGATTGGTATTCGCGCACCACGGGAAGCAAGGGCCGATAGGGATACGGAACCACTTGGCTAATACCCAAGCCGCGCGCATTCTTAAGGCCCGCGAGCTTGACCAGTTCGTCCGCATTGGCCACCGAAATGTTGTAGAGCTGCGCGCCACCCCCCTGCTCTCGGTAACGCTGGATGAAAGCCGCCGCAGGTTTGGTGACAGCGATCATGATCACGGCATGCACATCCGCAGCTCTGATGATGTTGACGGCTTCGTCCACCTTGTCGGTATTGCGCTCGTAGCTCGCAGACGCCACAAGCTCAAGTTTGCGCTTGGCCAGCGCCGCCTCCACCCCCGCAAGGCCCGCCTTGCCAAAACTATCGTTCTGGTAAATCACGGCAACGCGGTTCATGCCCAGGGTGGTGAGCTGCTGCACCATGTGCTCTGCCTCATCGCCATAGCTTGCGCGCACATGGAAGATCCACGGATTGAACGGGGTGCGCAGCAACTCAGCGCCAGTAAAAGGTGCCACCAATGCCGCCCCGCCTTGCGCCAACACGCCGTCGGTCAGCAATTGGGCGACGTTGGCGGTCCCCCCAAAGCCATACAACGCCACCACCTCCGGGCGCGCCAGCATGCTGCGCGCAAGGCGCACGGTTTCGGCGACCTTGTAGGCATCGTCTGCCACCTCGTGGCGGATGGTGGCGCCATGCACTCCACCGTGGGCATTGACCCAATCAAAATAAATTTTGCCGCCCAGCACCATCTGCTCGCCCGTGCTGGACAGTACGCCCGACAGTGGGGCGACCTGCCCCACCACGACCTCAGCCGCACGCGCAGGCACAAACGCTGCGGCGCCGCCCCACAACACAGCCACCAGCACACCTGGCGCAGCCAGGGCGGCCACCAGTCGGCAGCTCCATCTCTTCAAGGTATCCATACATCTCCTCCGTTGCACTACACCTTGCTCTGAACCAGTCCGCATGCGTCAGTTGCAGCCCCACGGGCCGCGGCGCTTGGGGCCTGACCTGTCCCATCTCCGTCAATCGGGGACCGCGATAGAACCTGGAGCCATCACGATGGCATGGGCCACCGCGGGCGTAGTGGCCAACGGCGGCGCACTAGCGGCCTGATGGCGGGAGCGCTGCCCGGCGTACTACCGAGCACACCCTTTGGCTGGCAGCACTGCAGGCGGGCCAACAAAGCGGCCGAAGTGCTGGGTGTTGTTGGCAACTTCCACGTAGCCGAGCATGCTGGCGGTGCGTTTCATCCACGCCGGCTTGCAGCTTCCTGGCTGCGGCGTCGGGGCCGGTGGCTCAAGGCCACTGCAGGTGCGAGGAGGCTTCCTGCAAGGCTTTCGATCCGACGCCGCCCGCAGAGCGCGCCTGGGCAGGCGCTTTCGAGCCTTGTTCAAGGAAACGGTCCACCAGCGCATAGTGTTCGGGCACATTGAGCGCGGGGGCATGGCCGCAGCCCGGCACCTCCACCACCTGCACCAGGCCCCGTGCGCCAGGCCCACGGGTGAGCATTTCGGCTGTGGTCTCGCGCAACACGAGGTCAGAATCCACCCCGCGCAGGCACAGCACGGGGAGATCAAGCGCGTCGTAGTGGTCCCAGATCAGGAAGTCGTTGTCGTGATGCGTGAGCTGCTGCACCATGGCCGGGTCATAGTGCGGCGTCACACGGCCATCAGACAAGCGGCGCGTGCTGCTTTCGGTCAACGACCGCCACTGCGTGTCGCTGATCCAGCCGTAGGGCTGGTACACCTGCCGGAAGAAGGTCTCCAACTCCAGCACCGTGTCGAACACGGGCGGATTGCCTGCATAGCCCTTGATGCGCCCGAGCGCTGCATCGGCCAGACTGGGGGCGTTGTCGTTGAGCAGCAGGCTCTTGATGCGGGGCTTGAGCTGAGGCTGGAGCAGCCCCCCCGCACACAAGGTACCGATGGCTCCACCCATTGACGTGCCCACCCAGTGCGCGGATTCGATGCCGAGCCGATCAAAAAGATCTGCCGCGATGCGCGCATAGAACGCCATGCAGTATTCATCCTGCGGCACCCGCGCCCACTGGCTCAGGCCCCGGCCCAGTGTGTCGGGGCAAATCACGCGATAGCGGGATGCGAGGTGAGCGGCCAGCGGGTCCATGTCACGCCCGGTGCGCGCCAGGCCATGCCAGGCGATCACAACAGGTGCATCCGGCGCGCCCCACTCCATGTAGTGGATTTCATAGCCAGCGCAGGTGACATAGCGAGAGGAGGGAACCATGATGAGAACCTTCAGAGAATAAGAGAGTGAAAGAGCGCAAGGAAAAACACGGTCGGCCTACTTCATCAGACGTCCATTGCTGCCAATAACCGTCACCTCCACATAGCGCGAGCCGATGCGGTTGGTGGGGGAATAGCCCAGCGTGACGCCGCCCAAGTCATAGTTCTGCAACGACTCCAACGCCTTGACGACCTTGGCGCGTGTGGGTGCAGGGCCTGCGCGACGCAAAGCCTCCACCAACACCTTCGCGCCCAGAAACTGCTCGAAGCTGGTGTAGTTGACCTCGGCCCCAGGGGCATACTTCTTGAGCAGCGTGTGATACTCACGCACCACTG
This sequence comes from Acidovorax sp., assembly GCF_027492855.1. Taxonomy (GTDB): domain Bacteria; phylum Pseudomonadota; class Gammaproteobacteria; order Burkholderiales; family Burkholderiaceae_C; genus Acidovorax. Next base: position 3,687 of record NZ_JAPUDY010000074.1, on the reverse strand, counting down.
GAAGCAAGGGCCGGTACGGATAAGGTACCACCTGGCTGATGCCCAGGCCGTGCGCATTTTTCAACCCCGCGAGCTTGACAAGCTCATCCGGATTGACCACCGAGATGTTGTAAAGCTGCGCACCGCCGCCCTGCTCGCGGTAGCGCTGGATGAAAGCAGCCGCAGGCTTGTTGATGGCAATCATGATCACGGCGTGCACGTCGACCGCCTTGATGGCCGCCACGGCGTCGTCCACCTTGTCGGTGTTGCGTTCGTAGCCCGCAGACACCACCAGCTTGAGGTTGCGCTTGGCCAGCGCCGCCTCCACACCTGCCAGGCCCGCCTTGCCAAAACCGTCGTCCTGGTACATCACGGCGATGCGATTCATGCCCAGCGTGGTGAGCTGCTGCACCATGTGCTCGGCCTCGTCGCCATAGCCCGCGCGCACATGAAAAATCCACGGATTGAACGGGTTGCGCAACGACTCGCCACCCGTGTAAGGCGCTACGAGCGCTGCGCCACCCTGCTCCAACACACCATCGGTCAGCAACTGGGTGATGTTGGCGGTGCCTGCAAAGCCATACAAGGCCACCACCTCCGGGCGCGCGAGCATGGCGCGTGTCAGGCGCACGGTTTCGGCGACCTTGTAGGCGTCGTCCACCACCTCGTGGCGGATGGTGGCGCCATGCACACCGCCGCTGGCGTTCACCGAGTCAAAGTAAATCTTGCCGCCCAGCACCATTTGCTCGCCGGTGCTGGCCAACACCCCCGACAACGGGGCCACCTGCCCCACCACCACTTCGGCAGCGCGCGCTGGTGCTGCAGCACCAGTCCACAACGCCGCCATCAGCACACCTGGCACAGCCAGGGCCACCGCCATTCGGCGGCTCCAAATTTTCACGGTATTCATGTCTCTCCTTCGTTGCACTGCACCCCGCTCTGAACTGGCCCGCACACCAACCATGGGCACGCGGGCCAGGGAACGTCGGGTCTGACGCGTTCCGCCCTCGTCAGTCAGGGACGGAGATGGCGCCTGCTGTGATGGCGATGGCGTTGGCTGCCACGGGTGTGGCAGCCAGCGGTGGCACGTTGGCCGCAGTGATGGCCGGTGCGCTGCCTGGCGTGCCGCCACGCGGCACCGTGCGCACCACTTGGCTGCCAGGCAAGGCCTTGCCGTTGGCCAGGTGGTCATACACGGCATCGAGCGCGTGGTTCAGGTACACGTGCAGCGGCACGTAGCGGCTGTCGTAGCCCGGCAGCACCGTGGGCAGGCCGATGAAGGTATCGAAGTGCTGGGCGTTGGCCACTTCCACATAGCTGAGCTTGCTGGCGGCGCCTTCTACCTTCTTGTTGAGCGCCGCATACGGGCGCGAGGTGTGGCTCACGGGCAGCAGTGCATCGGCGCGGCCGTGCACGATGATCGCTGGCTTGCCGCGCAGGTTGCCGTTGCGGCGCGTTTCATCCAGGCCAGCCTGCAGCTTCTTGGCCGCTGCATCGGTGCCGGTGACCAGGTTACGCAGGCACAGGGCACCCGACAGGTTCCAGTCCGCCACGCCCGCATCCGAGAACGACAGGAAGTCGCGCGCGGGGCCGAACTTGCCCAGGTTGTTCACCAGGTTGATGCCGCCCGATGGCGGCACGCCGTTGCCGGTAGCAAACATGCCTGGCAGAGCAGCCGCTGGCAGCGGGGCCACAGCGCCGGTGGAGGCAGTGGCCGCGTAGCTGAAGCCGCACAGGTTGTCTTTGACGCTGGCGCGCGAGAGCCCGTTAGCAAAGGTCACGGCCACGGCGGGGGATACCTCGAACGCCGCCATGGAGGCGTGCAGGTCGTTGGACTCTGGCTCCCAGCCATAGGCGCGCAGCTTGGCCAGTGCCTCTTCGGCCTGCGTGGCGGTAGTGCTGGCCGAGAGCAGGCCTGCCGTCTTGAGCGATGCGCAGCGGTTGGGCGCAATGGGCAACGCCGCGCTGGCAAAACCGGCAGCGAAGGCAGCCGCAAAGGGAGTGGTGCTGATCGAGGGGGCCAGCGACGCGCAAGCCTGGTAAAGGTTGGCATAGGTGGTGAAGTCCACCAACGTCTTGCCGGTGACGGCCACTTCGGCGCCGCCACGGCGCACTGTGACGCCGGGGTTGGCGGGCATTTCGATGGCGGGCTCGGACACGGCCACGCCGCTGATCAGGCCTTGCGTGTCCAACTCGGCAGCGGCGATGGCCGAGCCCCCGCCGTTGGAGATGCTGGACGCGATCACGATGGTGTTGGCCGGGGTCAGCGTCTTCAGGCGCTGGCCGTCGGCCGTGGTGGCGCCGTAGCGCTGGTTGAGCACGTAGTAGCCAAACTCAACGGCCTGCAGCGTGCTGGTGCCCCAGTCTTTCTCGGAGTTCTGGCCCGAGTGCGCATGCTTGAACGCAAAGCGATTGGGCGTGGCGGTGTTGAAAGCCGCCAGGTCCGTGGCCGAAAGGCCCGCGTTGAACGCCGCATTCTTGCCTGCAGCGGCGGCCGTGGTGCGCGTGCCGTCGATCAGCGGCACGGTGTCGTTCATGAGATCGTGCGGCGCGCCGCCCGTGCCTTTGTCCGAGTAGGCCACGGCGCAGCCCTTTTTGAGGCCCCATTCGCCCGTGGAGATGCCGCCATACACGCCGCGCGAACCCGAGGTGGTGGCGGTGATCATGCAGGGCTTCTTGGGGTCGAAGCTGGCGGGTACCTGCACCATGAGCGTGACGTTCTTGCGGCCCGTGCCGTCGTCGGCAAAGGCGATGTACTCGGTGCCTGCGATCTTGCCCTCGCCCGCCGTGACCTTGCCCTGCGCGTCCACGTTGGGACCGTACAGCAGGCCATAGCCGCCCTCTTTCGTCATGTCGAGCATGGCGCGGTAGTTGGTGTGGATGGCCGCGCGGCGCAGCTCAGCGGCGGTGGGCTTGAGCGGGTCGGCATAGGCGGGCGGCGCGGCGGCGGCCATGCCGGTGGCGCCCAGGCCTGCGGTCAGCAGGTCGTTGCTGGTGCCGTCGTAGGTGGTCTCGCTGACCGTGCCCAGATAAGCGGGCTTGGTGTTGGGGGCAGCGTTGTCGCCGTTGTTGCCGCCACCGCATGCGGCCAGAACAGCCACTGCCACGGCTGCGGGAACGAAGGGTCGAAAACGCGGGTTCTTCATGCTCATCTTCATGTGCTTGTCTCCTGGGGTTTTTCTTTGCGTCTTTTATGTACAGCTCACCAACCACACCCTGGCCGCACCGGTCACCCGGCGCGGCCAGGATGGCTCACCCCGCCTTGCGCGCAGCTGCCGCGCGCAGGCGACCCACCACACCGGTGGGGAAGTAATACACCGACAAAACGAACAGCACGCCCAGCCACAGCAGCCAGCGGTCGGGCGAGAGCAGCGCCGACACCCAGGGCAAGCCCGAGGTGGCCTCGTGGCCCAGGCGCAGCAGATCCTGCAGGTAGCTTTGCGCCACCAGGAACAACACGGCGCCGATGGCCGAGCCGTAGATCGTGCCCATGCCACCAATCACCACGATGAGCAGGCAGTCCATCATGATTTCGAAGCTGAGCGAGGTGTCCGGCCCGTTGTAGCGCAGCCAGAGCGCGAGCATCGCGCCCGCCATGGTGGCAAACAGCGCCGACAACACGCTCGACGTGGTGCGGTACACCACCACGCGGTAGCCGATGGCCTCGGCGCGGAACTCGTTCTCGCGGATGGCCTGCAGCACGCGGCC
>NZ_JAPUDY010000073.1 GCF_027492855.1 Acidovorax sp. | reverse complement strand
TCGGGCACCTTCACGCTGAGCACGCAGCACAGGCCTTCGCGCATGTCGTCGCCGGTCACTTCAACCTTGGCTTTTTTGGCGAACTCGTTTTCTTCGATGTATTTGTTGATGACGCGGGTCATCGCGGCGCGCAGGCCGGTGAGGTGGGTGCCGCCGTCACGCTGGGGGATGTTGTTGGTGAAGCAGAGCACTTGCTCGCTGTAGGCGCTGTTCCACTGCATGGCCACTTCCACGCCGATGTGGGTGCCGGGGATGCCGCCGTAGGTTTCGGCCGGGCGTTCGCCTGCGGCGTAGAACGAGTTGGGGTGGAGAACCGTCTTGCCTTTATTGATGAACTCGACAAAGCCGCGCACGCCACCGGCGCCCGAGAAGTCGTCTTCCTTGCCGCTGCGCTCGTCCTTGAGGCGAATGCGCACGCCGTTGTTCAGGAACGAGAGTTCGCGCAGGCGTTTGGCCAGGATTTCGTAGTGGTAGTCGTTGTTCTCTTTGAAGATCTCGGTGTCGGGCAGAAAGTGCACCTCGGTGCCGCGCTTTTCGGTGTCGCCGGTCACCTTCATGGGCGAAACTTCGAACCCGTCCACGGTGTCGAGCAGGCGGTCTTGCACAAAGCCGCGCGCAAATTCGATCTGGTGCACCTTGCCTTCGCGGCGCACGATGAGGCGCAGCCACCGACTGAGCGCGTTCACGCAAGAGACGCCCACGCCGTGCAGGCCGCCCGATACCTTGTAGCTGTTCTGGTTGAACTTGCCGCCCGCGTGCAGCTCGGTCAGCGCGATCTCGGCGGCGCTGCGCTTGGGCTCGTGCTTGTCGTCCATCTTCACGCCCGTGGGGATGCCGCGGCCGTTGTCGGTCACGCTGATGGAGTTGTCGGTGTGGATGGTGACGACGATGTCGTCGCAATGCCCGGCCAGGGCTTCGTCGATGGAGTTGTCGACCACCTCGAACACCAGGTGGTGCAGGCCGGTGCCGTCGCTGGTATCGCCGATGTACATGCCGGGGCGCTTGCGCACGGCCTCCAGGCCTTCCAGGATGGTGATGGAGCCTTCGCCGTAGCTTTCGCTCGCGCCGGCCTGGTTGGTGTCGATCTTTTGCACAGCGGGCTCACCAGTGCCGGTGGATTCTGGCTCGGGCAGGTTGTTGTCAGCGGTCATGGTGGCCTTGGGGTCCGTGGAAACCGGGGTTTCCAATGTGTTCAATAGAGATCAAATGGGGCTCTACCGCTTATTTATCAAGCGGTATAAGCTATCAATTTAATAGCAAAAAGCCAGGCACGCATGAAAGCGTGTCTGGCGCATGCCGTTATGCCTAGATGCGCATCGGCATCACCACGTACTTGAAGCTGTCGTTGTCAGGGATGGTCATCAGCGCGGAGCTGTTGCCGTCCGAAAGCTCCACCTTCACCATGTCCTGGCCCATGTTGGCCAGGGCGTCGATGAGGTAGGTCACGTTGAAGCCGATCTCGATGGTGTCGCCACCGTAGTCGATGTCGAGCTCGTCCACGGCCTCTTCCTGCTCGGCGTTGTTGGACGCCACGCGCAGGGTGCCGGGCTCCAGGTTCAGGCGCACGCCCTTGAACTTGTCGCTGGTCATGATGGCCGTGCGCTGCAGGCTGGCCAGCAGGGGGGCGCGGCCCAGGGTGATGCTGTTCTTGTGGTTCTTGGGGATCACGCGGTTGTAGTCGGGGAACTTGCCCTCGACCAGCTTGGTGACGAACTCCATGCCGCCAAAGGTGAACTTCGCCTGGTTGTTGGCGAACTGCATCTCGATGTGGGGCTGGTTCTCACCGCCCGCGTCCGACAGCAGGCGCTGCAGCTCGATCACGGTCTTGCGCGGCAGGATCACTTCCTGTTTGGGCACTTCCACGTCGAGCGTGGCGCTGGCAAAGGCCAGGCGGTGGCCATCGGTGGCCACCAGGCTGAGCTGCTTGCCCTCGGCCACGAAGAGGATGCCGTTGAGGTAGTAGCGGATGTCCTGCACCGCCATCGCGAACGAGACCTGGGAGAGCAGGTCTTTTAGCGTCTTTTGCGGCACGCTGAATGCGGGGCCGAAGGCGGCGGATTCCTGCACCAGCGGGAAGTCTTCGGCGGGCAGGCTCTGCAGGGTGAAGCGGCTCTTGCCGCCCTTGAGGAGGAGCTTGGACTGCTGCGACTCCAGGCTCACCGTCTGGTCGCTGGGCATGGTGCGCAGGATGTCGATGAGTTTGCGCGCCCCCACGGTGGTGGTGAAGTCGCCAGTGTCGCCGCCCAGTTCGGCCGTGGTGCGGATCTGGATTTCGAGGTCGCTGGTCGTCAGCTGCAGGGCGTTGCCCGTCTTGCGGATCAGCACGTTGGCCAGGATGGGCAGGGTGTGGCGGCGCTCGACGATGCCAGCCACGGACTGCAGTACCGCGAGAACCTTGTCTTGTGTTGCCTTCAGGACGATCATGTCATCAACCTCTTGTGGTTTTTGGAACGGAGCTTGGGCAGCGGCACGGGTTGTGCCTCCCCCTGCTGCACAACCCGTCATTTTGCCCCTTTACGGGGCGGTTTTTGCTCGGGGCATCTACCACCGGGTTTCAGCCTTTCAGGGTCTGCTCCAGCACATGCAATTGCTGGTTCAGTTCGGTGAGCTGCTGGCGCTCGCCCGAAATCTTGCGCACGGCGTGCAAAACGGTGGTGTGGTCGCGCCCGCCGAACAATTCTCCGATCTCGGGCAGGCTCTTTTGTGTCAGCTCCTTGGCCAGGTACATCGCAATCTGGCGCGGGCGGGCAATGCTGGCCGGGCGCTTCTTGCTGTACATGTCGGCGACCTTGATCTTGTAATAGTCGGCCACCGTCTTCTGGATGTTTTCCACGGAAATCTGCCGGTTCTGGATCGACAGCAGGTCGCGCAGCGCCTCGCGGGCGAGCTGGATGGAGATTTCCTTCTGGTTGAAGCGTGAGTACGCCAGGATCTTGCGCAGCGCGCCTTCAAGCTCGCGCACGTTGGAGCGCACGTTCTTGGCGACGAAGAAGGCGACTTCCTCGGGCATCTCGGTGCCTTCCACGCGCGCCTTGTTGATCAGGATGGCCACGCGCATTTCCAGCTCGGGCGGCTCGATGGCCACCGTCAGGCCCGAATCGAAGCGCGACACCAACCGCTCGTGGATGTTGGCCAGGCCCTTCGGATAGGTGTCCGACGTCATCACGATGTGGCTCTTTTTGGCCAGCAGGGCTTCGAACGCGTTGAAGAACTCTTCTTGTGTGCGGTCCTTGTTGGCGAAGAACTGCACGTCGTCGATCAGCAGCAAATCGAGCGAGTGGTAGCGCTCCTTGAACTCGTCGAAGGTGCGGCGCTGGTAGGCCTTAACCACATCCGACACGAACTGCTCGGCATGGATGTAGAGAACTTTGGCGCCCTGCTTGTCTTGCAGCAGGCGGTTGCCCACGGCGTGCACCAGATGGGTCTTGCCCAGGCCCACGCCGCCGTAGATGAACAGCGGGTTGTACAAGTGGCCCGGCATGCCCGCCACGTGCATGGCGGCCGAGCGTGCCATGCGGTTGGCCGTGCCCTCCACCAGGGTTTCAAAAGTAAGGGCAGCGTTGAGCCGGTTGCGGAAGGCGCCAGCGGAGGAGTCGTCGCTGTTGCCGATGGGAGATTCTGCCGGTGCAGGGGTGTTGGAAGGCTCGGGCGACGCTGGGCGCACATAAGTGCGGGCAACGGATTCCCGCTGAGCGAGCGCTAACTCCAAGGCGACGGGCTGGCCGTACAGGCCTTCAAGCAAAGCAGCAATGCGGCCCGCATACTGGGCGCGGATCCAGTCGAGCTTGAAGCGGTTGCCCACCAGCAGCGTGACCTTGGAAAAATCCTCAGCCACTTGGGCGATCAGCGGCTTGATCCAGGTGTTGTATTGCTGTTCGGGCAGGTCTTGCGCCAGTTGCTCTGTGCAGGCTTGCCACAGGCCCTGGCCCGCATCGGCGCTGGGGGATTGCTGGGGGCTGCGGGAGGGTTCCTCGGTCATTTCTGGAGAATTATTGTTGTGGATAGGAGGAACGGGGCTGGGCGGGGGATTGTAGCTTGCTAAGGAGTTATCCACAATTTGATGGCCCCTGCCGTCGGGTGATTCGCAGGGAGGGTGGCGGGTGCGCTGTGGCCGCGGGAAACAAGGCTCCGATAGGCCTGCCCGTCAAAAGGCATTGCCAGCAGTCAACAAGCCTGCGATAATTTTGGGTTTCCCTGAATGTGTTCAGGGTGATTTGACCCGGCGCACCGTTATTTCTGCCTCGTCCTGATAGGGATGGAGCAGGGGTTCAGGAGCAGCAGTCCGGAACTGAACCTCAAGGAATAGCACCATGAAACGTACTTATCAGCCCTCCAAGACGCGCCGCGCGCGCACCCACGGTTTCCTCGTCCGCATGAAGACCCGCGGCGGCCGTGCCGTTATCAACGCACGCCGCGCCAAGGGCCGCAAGCGCCTGGCCGTCTAAGGCCGTTGCGGTCCACGGCCTGCTTCTTGCCTGCCCCCGGTTTGTACCGTCAGGTTCCAAACGGGGTGCTTGCATGCAACGGCTGAAAACCCGTCCGCAGTTCCAGGCCGCCATGGCGGGGGGCACTGTCTCTCGCACAGCGCATTTCGCTCTGCACCGCCTGGTGTTGGACGCTGATACTGACAGCAGCGCCGCTGCCAACCCAGCCAGTGCTGCACCCACAGGGCCCGGCTCCTTGCCGCCAACGCAAGGGCCGCAGGCCCTGTTTGCCGTGCAGGGCGTTTGGCTGGGTGCCATGGTGCCCAAGCGCTGGGCGCGGCGCGCGGTGACGCGCAACACCATCAAGCGACAGATCTACACCGTGGGTGCCACGTTTGAAGCGCGGTTGCCGCAGGCCGCCCATGTGGTGCGTCTGCGCACGGCCTTCGACCGCAAGCAGTTCCTCAGTGCCACGTCCGACCAGCTCAAGCAGGCCGTGCGTGCGGAGCTGCTGCAGTTGTTTGGCCATGCTGCGCGGCGCGCCGGTGGTGTTGCCCCGTCTCAGCCGGTGGCTGCAGAGGCGGTTGCACCATGATGCAGCGTTTGCTGATGGGCGTGGTCAAGGGCTATCGGCTGTTTCTGAGCCCCTGGCTGGGTTCGGCCTGCCGGTTCGAGCCGACCTGTTCGGCCTATTCGCTGCAGGCGCTGGAGCAGCATGGCGCTGCCGCAGGCAGTTATCTCACGGTGCGCAGGCTGGTACGCTGCCACCCCTGGTGTGACGGAGGTCATGATCCGGTGCCGCAAGATCTGCCGCGCAGCATGCGGCTTTTCTCGCGGCTGCATCATCCGTCTTCCACCACCCAACCATCCTCACCAAAGAAGTCTTCATGAACGACATTCGCCGCACCATTTTGTGGGTGATTTTTGGCTTTTCCATGGTTCTGCTGTGGGACAAGTGGCAACTGCACAACGGCAACAAGGCCACGTTTTTCCCCTCTACCCCGGCCGTGACAGCGCCAGCCGCTGCGGGCGCCGCGTCGGCTGCGGCCGGTGCCGCCAGCGTTCCAACCCCCAGCGTCCCCGTGGCCGCAGCGGGCCAGGGTGCCTCGGCCGTCCCCGGCCAGGCGGCACCGGCAGCGGCAGCCCCCGCCGCCGCGCGTGAGCGCCTGGAGGTCAAGACCGATCTGTATCGCCTCGTTTTCGACAGCGAAGGCGGCTCGCTCATCCAAGCCGAGTTGCTCAAGCATGTGGACATGGCCGACAAGGCCCGCAACTTCCTGTTGCTGGACGAGAGCGCTCAGCGTGTCTATGTGGCGCAGACGGGCCTGGTGGGCGGCAGCTTCCCCACCCACAAGACCGTGATGACGGCCGTGCCCGGCCCGCGCGAGCTCAAGGATGGCCAGGACGAGCTTGCTATCCGCTTCGAGTCGCCCGAGCAGGGTGGCGTGAAGCTGGTCAAGACCTGGACCATCAAGCGCGGCGTCTATGACATCGCCGTCAAGCACGAAGTCGTCAACACCGGCAGCGCGGCCGTGTCGCCCCAGCTGTACCTGCAACTGGTGCGCGACGGCAACAAGCCGCCGGGCGAGTCGTCGTTCTATTCCACCTTCACCGGCCCCGCGGTTTTCACCGAAGCCAAGAAGTACCAGAAGATCGAGTTCAAGGACATTAAGAACAAGAAGTTCGATATTCCCGCTGAGTCGACTAACGGCTACATCGCGATGGTGCAGCACTATTTCGCTACCGCATGGCTGCTGCCCGATGGGGTGAAGCGAGAGTTGCGCTTGGATTCAGCAGATATCGGTGCTAACACGCCAGATTGCTGCTATCGAGTTCAGATGATTACTCCTTTGGGTGAGTTGACTCCCGGTCAATCCAAAACCATCGACGCGCGCCTGTTCGCCGGCCCGCAGGTCGAGACCATGATGGAAAAGCTGTACCCCGGCCTGGAGCTGGTGAAGGACTACGGCTGGCTCACCATTTTGTCCAAGCCGCTGTACTGGTTGCTCGACCAGTTGCACAAGCTTTTGAACAACTGGGGCTGGTCCATCGTGGCCCTGGTGCTGCTGCTCAAGATCGCGTTTTACTGGCTCAACGCCAAGGCCTACGCCAGCATGGCCAAGATGAAGGCCGTCAACCCCAAGATCATGGAGATGCGCGAGCGCCTGAAGGACAAGCCGCAGCAGATGCAGCAGGAGATGATGCGCATCTACCGCGAGGAAAAGGTCAACCCCATGGGTGGCTGCTTCCCCATCATGATTCAGATCCCCGTGTTCATCGCGCTCTACTGGGTGCTGCTGTCCAGCGTGGAAATGCGCAATGCGCCCTGGATCGGCTGGATCAAGGACTTGTCCACGCCCGACCCATTCTTCATCCTGCCCTTGTTGATGACAGCCAGCTCGCTGCTGCAGACGGCCCTGAACCCCGCACCGCCCGATCCGCTGCAGGCCAAGATGATGTGGTTCATGCCGCTGATCTTCAGCGTGATGTTCTTCTTCTTCCCGGCCGGCCTGGTGCTGTACTGGTTGACGAACAACATCCTGTCGATTGCGCAGCAGTGGATCATTAACACCCGCATGGGCGTGCCACCGCAGTTCAATCTGCCGAAGTTCAAGTGATCGTTGCCTGATCACTAAGCCCTGAAAGGCCGCGCAAGCGGCCTTTTTTAATTGCATCACCCTGTACAGTCGCCACCATGCTTGCCCGCCACCGTGATCCCATTGTTGCCATCGCCACAGCTCCCGGGCGCGGGGCCGTCGGCATCGTGCGCGTGTCGGGGCGTGGGCTGGACGCGCTGGTGCAGGCCCTGTGTGGCCGCGCGCTGAAAGCCCGTGAGGCCACCTACCTGTCTTTTCGGGATGCACAAGGCCAGGCCATCGACCAGGGACTGGCGCTGTACTTCCCCGGCCCACACAGCTATACCGGCGAGGACGTGCTGGAGCTGCAGGCCCACGGCGGCCCCGTGGTGCTGCAACTGCTGCTGGCGCGCTGCCTGGAGGCGGGGGCCCAGGCCGACCCGGCCACTGGCGCGGCCACCCTGCCCGGCCTGCGCGTGGCCCAGCCGGGCGAGTTCACCGAGCGGGCCTTCCTCAACGACAAGATCGACCTGGCCCAGGCCGAGGCGATTGCCGACCTGATCGACGCCAGCACCGAGGCCGCAGCCCGCAGCGCCAGCCGCTCGCTCACGGGGGCGTTCTCGGCCGAGATCCACGCCCTGCGCGACGCACTCATCCACCTGCGCATGCTGGTGGAGGCCACGCTGGATTTTCCTGAAGAAGAAATCGACTTCTTGCGCAAGGCGGATGCGCATGGGCAGCTATCAAAATTGCAGCAAACGCTGGCCTTGGTGATGCAGCGTGCACGCCAGGGCGCGCTGCTGCGCGAGGGCATCAAGGTGGTGATTGCGGGCCAGCCCAACGCGGGCAAGAGCTCGCTGCTCAACGCGCTGGCGGGGGCCGAGCTGGCCATCGTCACGCCCATCGCAGGCACCACGCGCGACAAGGTGCAGCAGACCATCCAGATCGAGGGCGTGCCCCTGCACATCATCGACACGGCGGGCCTGCGCGACAGCCAGGATGAGGTGGAGCGCATCGGCATCGCTCGCGCCTGGGACGAGATAGCGGGCGCCGACGCCGTGCTGTTTCTGCACGATCTCTCACGCCGGGATGCTATTGAATATGTAGCTGCTGACGCTGATATAGAAAGCGCATTGGCCCAAAAACTGCCCGCATCCATCCCGGTGATCGATGTCTGGAACAAGCTCGATTGCGCCGCCGATGCTGCCACGTCTGCGCAGCCCCAGGGCGCTGCCCGCCCCGCCGTGCACCTGTCGGCGCGCACCGGGCAAGGGCTCGACGGCCTGCGGCGCATCCTGCTGGACGTGGCGGGCTGGCAGTCGGCCCCCGAGGGCATCTACATCGCCCGCGCCCGCCATGTCGAGGCGCTGCAGGCAGTGGCGGCCCACCTGCAAGAAGCTGCCGATCAGTTGCAGGCCCAGGGCCCGGCGCTGGATTTGTTGGCCGAAGAATTGCGACTGGCCCAGAACGCACTGAGTGCCATCACCGGCGAGTTCAGCTCGGACGACTTGCTGGGTGTCATCTTTTCCAGCTTCTGCATCGGCAAATAGCGACCGTTGGTCGCCTTATCTTGTAAATGGACGTAAACATCGCTTGTGCCCGATCTGTAACAACGTTACTTTCGGCGGACCATGAATGTTTCCACCTCTACCGCCCCCAAGGTTGACCTGAAAGGGTTGCTGGACGCCATTGCGCAGGCCAGCGCCGACGACAGCATGACCAATCCGCTGTCTACCGCGCAATGGGACGTGCTGTCGTCCTACTTGCTGCCCGTGGTCTTGTCTGCGGGGCAGGTGCTTTTTTCCCAGGGCGCCTCGGACCGGACGCTGTATCTGGTGGAAAGCGGGAGCCTGAGCGTGCACCTCCAGGATGAAAAAGAGCGCCTGCGCCTGGCCATCGTGGGCGCGGGGTCCGTGGTGGGGGAAGGTGCGTTCTTTTCGCACCGCGCCCGCAGCGCCACGGTGCAGGCCAGCGCGCCGTGCAAGCTGTGGAGCCTGACGGCCATCCGTTTTACCGAACTCACCAACCGCCAGCCCGCCATTGCGCTGGGGCTGGCGATGGCCGCGGGTGCAGTGCTGGCCAAGCGCCTGGGCAACCGCCGCCGCCGCGTTGCGGCGACCTGACAGGCAGCCCGCAGGCCCGTGTTTGTGGGCATTCTCGATGCAGCAGAAGAGGTGCTGCGCGGTACACTTGATTTGGATTGTTTAAGAATCTGTTCAACATTTGGGGCCCCAAAGATACTGAACAGGCTTTAAAAGCGCCGCCCAAAGAAAGCAAGTCATGTCTCTGTTCAGCTGGTTCAGTCGCAAACCCGCCCCCCCTAAGCCCCGGCCAGCGGCAGAACCGTCAGGTCTTTTGAATGCCGATGCCACCGTGCCGCTGCAGGGCCGCGCGGGCAAACCGTTGGTTCCGCCCCTGCCGCCGGACCATGCCGCCAACCGCAAGAACGAGCGCATGGAGCGCCGCGAACTGTTGTACACCGTGGTGCGCGATGCCATGGTCCGGGCCGGAGTGCTCTCGGCCAGCTACAAATTCAAGGTGTTGTCGCTGGACCAGCGCGGCCGCCAGTTTCTGGTGATGATGGACCTAGCGCGTGAATACGGCGGCGAGACGGTACGCCTGTCCGAAATCGAGGCGCTGATTGCCCAGACAGCCAAAACCCGCTACGACATCCTGGTAACCGCCGTGTACTGGCGCATCAATGACCATGTGGCGTTGGGCATTCCCCAAAAGGGCGTGGCCCCCCAGGGAGCGGCGCTGCCTGTGCCAGCGGCGGTGCCTCCCATGGCCCGGCGGCCCCCTGTGGCTGCGGCCCCTGCACCGGTGGCCAAGCCCGCCGCGCCGGTCGCAACAGCTACACCCGCTGCACCGGTCGCACCAGCCGTGCCGACCGTTCCAACTGCTCCCGTGCGCCCGGCAGCAGCGGCCCCGGTTTTGGGGACGGCGTCTTCATGGCCAGCGCTGATGGCTGCCGGTCCGGCCGCCGCCGCGCCCGAGGCGCCGCGTCAGGCAGCCCCGCGCTACGAACCCATTGAAGCCGACGAGGTGGCCGCCTTCAAGCGCGCGCTGGCCAACGCCGCTGCGGCACCGGCGGCACCTGCCAAGCCGGGCGTGCCCGTGCGGTCCGGGCCTTTGCTCCCGCCGTCACAGCCCACCGGTTTTGAAGACACCGAAATGCCTGGCGCGGACAACCGATCCCCGGACCTGAGCAATACCCAGTACGGCGAATTGCGCTGATTCTTCGGCGCTGTGTTGGTGATGGACAGAGCCCTCCCTTGCGGAGGGCTTTGTTTTTCTTGGGGGCCTGGGCTGGTGGTCAGTGCCCGGCGAAGTCCACCAGCGTGTACAGCGGCAGGCCGGATTCGCGCAGCCGGTCGGATCCCCCGAGCTCGGGCAGGTCCACGATGGCGGCGCCTTCGGTGACGGTGGCGCCCAGTTTTTCCAGCAGCTTCTTGCCCGCCATCATGGTGCCGCCCGTAGCGATCAGGTCGTCGATCAGCAGCACACGGTCGCCCGCCTTGACGGCGTCGGTGTGCAGCTCCACGGTGGCGCTGCCGTATTCCAGTTCGTAGGTTTCCTCGACGGTGGTGAAGGGCAGCTTGCCCTTCTTGCGGATGGGCACGAAGCCCACGTTGAGCTCATAGGCAACCACGGCGCCCAGGATGAAGCCGCGCGCGTCCAGCCCTGCCACCACGTCAGGGCGCAGCGCTTTGTCCATGTAGCGGTGCACGAAAGCGTCGATAAGCACACGGAACACCTTCGGGTCTTGCAGCAGCGGCGTGATGTCGCGGAACTGCACGCCCGCTGCGGGCCAGTTGGGCACGGTGCGGATGTGCTGGCGAAGATAGTCGTTGACGCTGAGTGGCTGCATGGGAGAGGGTGTGCAATGAAGGCGGGAGCGCCCGGGGAAGCTGAAGGCGTGGCATGGCCGTTGCCGGGGGGCGGAAAGTGAAGCAGTGTAAACAGGCCGCCGTGCCTGTGCCAGCAGTCTCTTGGCTGCGGCCACCAGCCCCATAATGATTCACTGTTGCCACATTTCGTTGCAAAGAGCAGTTTCAGGCTGTACCCCCCCTCCTCAGAAGATTGGCCCATGCCCATCTCAGTCCTGTTGATCGAAGATGATTCCCACCATGCGCAAGCGGTGGCGGGCGCGCTGGCCGACCCTTGGTCTGGCTGGCGGGTGGATGTATTGCCCTCGCTGGCGGATGCGCATGTATTTTTGGTGGGGCAGCGGCCCGATGTGGTGCTGGTGGCGCAGAACGCCTTGGGCGGGGAGTCTTTCGATCTTTTGCAACTGCTCGATGGCGTGCCCGCCATCATCATTGTGAGCATAGGGGCAGAGACGCACGCCGCGCAGGCCATGCGGCACGGGTTTGACGACTTCGCCGTGCGGGACCGGGCCCTGGACTATCTGCTCACGCTGCCCGCGCAGATCGATGCCGTGCTCGAGCGCAGTTCCAGCGAGAACGCCCGGAGGGCTGCCGAGGCCATGCAGGCCCGCCAGCACCGCCTGTTGCAGGCGATATCAAGGGCCCAGGCCGTGTTCATCGCGAGCTCTGGACCACGGGCAGCGTTCGAGGCCCTGCTCGAAGAGCTCTTGTCCCTGACCCAGAGCGCCTTCGGCCTGGTGGGCCAGGTGCAGCGGGCGGCCGATGGGCACCCCTTTTTGCGGGTGCATGCCATGAGCGACCTGAGTTGGGATGCCGCGTCCCGCAAGCGCTACGCACAGCACGCCGAGGACGGCATGGTGTTCGACAGCCCACATTCCCTGTTGGGTGCTCCCCTGGTGTCGGGGGAGCCCGTGGTCAGCAACGATGCCCGCCACGATGCGCGCAGCGCTGGCACGCCGCCAGGGCATCCCACGCTCAATACCTACCTGGGCCTGCCTATCCATGCAGGAGGGGAGTTGGTGGCGATGGTGGGCCTTGCCAACTGCAGCGAGGGGTACTCGCTCGCCGATGTGCAGTTTTTGCAGCCGTTGCTCAACACCGTCGGCCAATTGGAGATGGCACGCCGCGCCCAGCTGGCCCGCAGTGAGGTCGAGACCGAGCTGGCGCGCACCAGCGCCCTTCTTGTTGAAAAGACCCGTGCGTTGGAGGTCACGTTGGCCAGTGTCTCCCAGGGCATCACCAAGGTGGACGCCGAAGGGCGGATCCGCATTCACAACCGGCGCTACCTGGAGCTGCTGGACCTGCCCGAGGCCTTGCTGGCGGCCGAGCCCAAGGTAGAAGAGGTGGTGCGCTTTCAGACCGAGCGCGGGGACTTTGGCCCGCAGTTCCAGCTGATCGAACCTGTCGCACGCACCTACGTGGCATCGGAGTACGAGGCCCACCGCGAAAGCCTGACCATGCCGGACAGCTATGTGCGGCGCACGCACAGCGGCCGCTACATCGAAGTGCGCACCAACCCCCTGGAGGCCGGCGGGCGTGTGCGCACATTCACGGATGTCACCGACTACCTGGGCACCCTGGAGGCCCTGCGCCTGAGCGAGGCGCGCTGGCGCAGCCTCACACACCTGTCCTCGGACTGGTACTGGGAGCAGGACGCGCAGTTTCGTTTTGTGCGGCTGGATGGCAACCCCCACCATGAAACCGGCGTGCCCGATGAAATGCACTACGGCCTCACCCGCTGGGAGCTGCCCAACGCCTTCGTGAAGGAGGGCCAGTGGGAAGCACATCGGGCGCAGCTCGAGGCGCACCAGGTGTTCCACGACTTCGAGATGCAGCGGCTGACCCTGCAGGGCACGCCCGTCTGGGTGTCGATCAGCGGCGAGCCCATTTTTGATGCCGAAGGTGTGTTCACGGGCTACCGGGGCGTGGCGCGCGACATCACCGAGCGCAAGCTGGCCGAGGCCGAGATCAAGCGCCTGGCGTTCTACGATGAACTGACGGGCCTGCCCAACCGGCGGCTGCTGATGGACCGGCTGGAGCGTGCGGTGACTGCGAGCGTGCGCGATGGCAGCCACGGGGCCTTGCTGTTCCTCGACCTGGACAACTTCAAGGGCATCAACGACACCATGGGCCACGAATGGGGGGACCGCCTCCTGGTGCAGGTGGGCGCGCGCCTATGCGCCAGCGTGCGGGCTGCCGACACCGTGGCGCGCCTGGGGGGCGATGAGTTCGTGGTGGTGCTCCAGGGCCTGCATGCCGAGCAGCCCGAGGCTGCCGTTGAAGCCGAAGCCGTGGCGCAAAAGGTGCTGGCAGCGCTGAACCAGCCCTATCTGGTGGAGGGCTGCGATATCTACAGCACGCCCAGCATCGGCCTTGCGCTGTTCCGGAACGCGCTGCAGCCGGTGCAAGAGCTGCTCAAGCGTGCGGACCTGGCCATGTACCAGGCCAAGGCCCAAGGGCGCAACACCCTGTGTTTCTTCGATCCCGCCATGCAGGCGGCGGCGTCGGCGCGGTCGGCCCTGGAGGGCGACATCCGCCAGGGCATCTTGCGCAACGAATTCCTGTTGCACTACCAGCCCGTGGTCGACGAGGCCGGCCAGTTGCTGGGCGCCGAGGCCCTGGTGCGCTGGAACCATCCGCTGCGTGGCATGGTGTCGCCTGCAGACTTCATCCCGCTGGCCGAGCAGACGGGGCTCATCCTGCCCCTGGGGCGCCAGGTGCTGGCGATGGCCTGCAGCCAATTGGCGCAGTGGGCGGCCAACCCGTTGGCGGCCCGCTGGAGCCTGGCCGTGAACGTGAGCGCGCAGGAGTTCCGCCAGCCCGATTTTGTCCAGGACGTGCTCACCGTGCTGCGCGAGTCAGGCGCGGACGCACACCACCTCAAGCTGGAGCTCACCGAAAGCCTGCTGCTGCAGGATGTGGAGGACAGCATCCTCAAGATGCAGGCCCTGCGCACGCTGGGCGTGGGTTTTTCGCTCGACGACTTCGGCACTGGCTACTCGTCGCTGTCTTACCTCAAGCGCCTGCCGCTCGACCAGCTCAAGATCGACCAGAGCTTTGTGCGCGACGTGCTTACCGACCCCAACGACGCCACCATCGCCTGCACCATCATCACCCTCGCGCAAAGCCTGGGCCTGGACGTGGTGGCCGAGGGGGTAGAGACCGAAGGGCAGCACGATTTCCTGCTGCGCAACGGCTGCAAACAATTTCAGGGCTACCTGTTCGGACGGCCGGGGCCTGTGACGGCGCTTTGATTGCTATAAAAATAATAGCTGCTTGCGCTTATCAGTAAAGCGCTAGAGGCACAATTTACTTGGATTTCAGCGCTAACCTGTGCAACTGGCACTATCCAAGCCAGGGATGCCAAGCAAGGGCCGCCCCGCAGCGAGGGCATCGTCCCCCTTCCCGAATTGCGTAGCAATTCGAGAGAAGGGGGAAGGCGCGCAGCGCCTCAGGGGGATGTACTCTGCCTCTACCCCCGCAGCAGCGTGTCCTCCGCCAGCGTCAGCGCGGCGGGGTGGCCCGAGAGCACCAGGGTGTCGCCTTCGGCCAGCAGGGTTTCGTCTGTCACCGCGCTCACATGGCCGTTGCTGCGCCGCAGGTTCACCACGCGCACGCCCATCACGGGCAGGGCCAGGTCGCCCAGGCTGCGGCCCAGGGCGGTGGAGCCGGGCGGCAGGTTGAGGGTGGACAGGCGCTCCTGGTCGCGCTCGTTCGCGGTGTCGTCGTCGGCGCCGTGGAAGTAGCCGCGCAGCAGGTTGTAGCGTGCGTCGCGCTGGTCCTGCACCAGGCGCAGCACGCGGCGCATGGGCACGCCCACCAGCGCCAGCGCGTGGCTGGCCAGCATCAGCGAGCCCTCGATCGCCTCGGGCACCACCTCGGTGGCACCGGCCTCTTGCAGCTTGTCGAGGTACAGGTCGTCCTGCGTGCGCACCACCACCGGCACCTGCGGCGCGTGGGAGCGGGTGTTGGCCAGCACCTTCAGCGCGGCGGGCACATCGATATAGGTCACGGCCACGGCGCTCGCGCGCACCAGGCCCGCCGCCATCAGCGCCTGCAGCCGGGTGGCGTCGCCGTAGACCACCGAGTCGCCCGCCGCAGCGGCCTGGCGCACGCGGTCCGGGTCCAGGTCGAGTGCCATGTAGGGAATGCCCTCGTGCTCCAGCATGCGCGCCAGGTTCTGCCCGCAGCGGCCATAGCCACAAATGATCACATGTTTGTTGGTGTTGATGGACTTGCGCGCGATGGAGGTCATCTGCAGCGACTGCTGCAGCCAGTCGCTGGCCACCAGCTTCATCACGATGCGGTTGCTGTACATGATGAGGAAGGGTGTGGCCAGCATCGACAGCACCATGGCTGCGAGGATGGGGTTCATCAGCGCGGGTTGCACCAGCCCGTTGACCTGCGTGAGTGATAGCAGCACAAAGCCGAACTCGCCTGCCTGCGCCAGGTACAGCCCTGTGCGCAGCGCCACGCCCGTGGTGGCGCCCATGCTGCGCGCGATCACCAGGATGATCACGAGCTTGAGCACCAGCGGCACCACCAGCAGCGCCAGCACTACGGCCCAGCGGTCCACCAGGATGTGCCAGTCCAGCATCATGCCGATGGTGATGAAAAACAGCCCCAGCAGCACGTCGTGGAACGGCCGGATGTCCGTGCCCACCTGGTGGCGGTATTCCGTCTCGGACACCAGCACGCCCGCGATGAAGGCCCCAAGCGCCAGGCTCAGGCCCGCCAGCTCGGTCAGCCAGGCCAGGCCCAGCGTGATGAGCAGCAGGTTGAGCATGAACAGCTCTTCGCTTTTGCGCCGTGCCACCAGCGTGAGCCACCAGCGCATGAACCGCTGCCCGCCTGTGAGCAGAATCCCCACCAACACCGTCGCCTTGATCAGCGCCCAGCCCAGCGAGGTCAGCAACTGGTCGGGCGACGAGCCCAGGGCCGGGATCAGCACCAAAAGCGGCACCACGGCCAAATCCTGGAACAGCAGGATGCCCATCACCCGCCGGCCGTGCTCGCTTTCGAGCTCGGCGCGCTCGGACATCAGCTTCACCACAATGGCCGTGCTGCTCATGGCCATCACGCCGGACAACGCCAGCGCCGTCTGCCAGCCCATGTCCCACACCCCGCCCACCCAGTGCGACAAGGCCAGTGCCAGCCCGAACACGGCAGCCATGGTCAGCACCACCTGCATCAGCCCCAGGCCGAACACCTGGCGGCGCATGGCGCGCAGCTTGGGCAGGCTGAATTCGAGCCCGATGGCAAACATCAGGAACACCACGCCGAACTCGCCCAGGTGGCGCACGCCCTCGGAGTCCCGCGCCAGCGCGAGCGCGTGTGGGCCGATGAGCACGCCCGCCGCCAGATAGCCCAGCATGGGCGGCAACTTGAGGCTGCGGCAGGTCACCACGCCCAGCACTGCGGCCAGCAGGTAGAGCAGGGTGAGGGCGAGTGAAGACATGGGTTCGATCCTATCCGAGCTTGCGCGCGGGCAGGCCGCCGCTTTTGCCACCGGGGATGCACGGACCGTGCCAGAGGGCATCCCCACGCCACGGCCCGGCGGGCATGCCCGGTCGATAGAATCCCCGCATGACTCCCGCCCCCGCCGCGCTGCCCCCATTTGATGCCGACCAGGCCCTGCGCCTGGCCCGCGAGACCTTCGACATCGAGGCCGCCGCCCTGACCGGGCTGGCCGCCCGCGTCGATGGCGTGTTTGCCCAGGCGGTGCAGATGGTGCTGCAGGCCCGCGGTCGGGTGGTGGTGATGGGCATGGGCAAAAGCGGCCACGTGGGCCGCAAGATCGCCGCCACGCTTGCCTCCACCGGCACCCCCGCCTTTTTTGTGCACCCCGCCGAGGCCAGCCATGGCGACCTGGGCATGGTCACGGGCGACGACCTGGTGCTCGCCATCTCCAACAGCGGCGAAAGCGGCGAACTCACGGCCATCCTGCCCGTGCTGCGGCGCCTGGGCGCTCCGATGATCGCCATGACCGGCGGGCTGCAGTCCACGCTGGCCCGCTATGCCGACCTGGTGCTCGACTGCAGCGTGGAGCGCGAGGCCTGCCCGCTGAACCTGGCCCCCACCGCCAGCACCACGGCCCAACTGGCCATGGGCGACGCGCTGGCCGTGGCCCTGCTCGACGCCCGGGGCTTTCGCCCCGAAGACTTTGCCCGTTCGCACCCCGGCGGTGCGTTGGGCCGCAAGCTGCTCACCCATGTGAGCGACGTGATGCGCTCGGGAACCGAGGTGCCGCGTGTGGCGCCCGATGCCTCCTTCAGCGACCTCATGCGCGAGATGAGCGCCAAGGGCCTGGGCGCCTCGGCCGTCGTGGACGCCGCCGGGCAGGTGCTGGGCATCTTCACCGACGGCGACCTGCGCCGCCGCATCGAGGCCGGCGCCGACCTGCGCACTGCCACCGCCGCCCAGGTCATGTACGCGAGCCCACGCCGCATCGCCCCCGACGCGCTGGCCGTGGACGCCGCCGAAATGATGGAGGCCCACGCCATCACCAGCGTGCTGGTGGTGGATGCGGCGGGCGCATTGGTCGGCGTGGTGCACATCGGCGACCTCATGCGCGCGAAAGTCATATGACCCCCCTGAGTCGCTGCGCGCCATCCCCCCAGGGGGGGACGCACCCCGTGGCCCGGCAAAGCCGGTTCCACGGGTGCACTGGCGGCGGCCGCGCCTGTTTCATCCGCAACGCCTCCTATTGAAATGACCCTGCCTGTGCTGCAATTTCCCCCCGAGCTGCTGCTGCGCGCGCAGGGCGTGCGCGTGGCTTTCTTCGACGTTGATGGCGTGCTCACCGATGGCGGGCTGTACTTCAGCGAAGCGGGCGAGACGATCAAGCGCTTCAACACACTGGATGGGCATGGCCTCAAGCTGCTGCAAAAGGCAGGCATCACCCCCGCCGTGATCACGGGCCGCGACTCCGCCCCGCTGCGTGTGCGCCTGAAAGCCCTGGGCGTGGAGCACGCCGTGTTCGGCACCGAAGACAAGCGCCCGGCGGCCGAGCAGATCCTGGCAACCCTGGGCCTGGCCTGGGACCAGGCCGCCGCCATGGGCGACGACTGGCCCGACCTGCCCGTGATGCGCCGCAGCGCCTTTGCCTGTGCGCCCGCCAATGCCCAGACCGAGGTGCGCCATGCGGCCCATTTCGTCACCCAGGCGCGCGGCGGTGATGGCGCAGCACGCGAACTGTGCGACCTGCTGCTGGTGGCCACGGGCCGCTATGCGGCGTTGCTGGCGGACTACACCGCATGATCCGCGTGGTTCGCCAGGGCTGGGACCAGCTCTCGATCTACCTGCCGGTGCTCTTGATGGGCCTGCTGGCTCTGGGATCCTGGTGGCTGGTGCGCAACGCGCCCATGCCCCAGGCGCCCGCCATCGTGCCCCTGAAGACCCACCAGCCGGACTACTTCATGAAGAACTTCTCGGTGAAGAACTTCGATGCAACGGGCCGCCTCAAAAGCGAGGTGCAGGGCCAGGAAGCGCGGCACTACCCCGACACCGACACGCTGGAGATCGACCAGGTCCGAATGCGTTCGGTCACCCCCGACGGCCGCCTCACGGTAGCCACGGCCAACCGCGCCCTGAGCAATGCCGATGGCTCGGAAGTGCAATTGTTCGGCAACGCCATCGTCACCCGCGAGCCCCTGCCCGCGAAGCCGGGGGCGCAGGCGCAGCCGCGCATGGAGTTCCGTGGCGAATTCCTGCACGCCTTCACCAACACCGAGCGCGTGCGGTCCGACCAGCCCGTCACGCTCACCCGGGGCAATGACCGCTTCACGGCCGACGGCATGGACTACGACAACCTCGACCAGGTACTGCAGCTGCGCGGGCGCGTGCGCGGCATGATCCTGCCGGGTGCCGCCAAAAAATAAGCCCTCCTTCTTTCCCCGCCCTTGTTGCCCCCTGCCGGAGCCTGCATGACCACTCCCCTTGTTTTCATCACCGGCGCGTCCAGTGGCATCGGCCAGGCGCTGGCCCTGCGGTTCCACCAGGCAGGCTACCGCCTGGCCCTGGTGGCGCGGCGCACATCTGAGGTAAAAACATGGGCTAGCGCCCAAGGGATAAGCGCTGATAGCTATGAAATTTATAGTGCCGACGTGTCCGTGACCGACAGCATCATCGCGGCAGGCCAGGCGTGCCTGGCGCGCCAGGGCGTGCCCGACGTGGTCATCGCCAACGCAGGCATCAGCGTGGGTATGGACACCGCTGTGCGGGACGACATCGACGTGATGGCCCGAACCTTCGCCACCAACAACATCGGCATGGCCGCCACGTTCCAGCCGTTTGTCGAAGCCATGGCGCAGCGGCGCAGCGGCACGCTGGTCGGCATTGGCAGCGTGGCGGGCATCCGGGGCCTGCCGGGGCATGGCGCCTACTGTGCCAGCAAGGCGGCTGTCATCAGCTACTGCGAAAGCCTGCGCGGCGAGATGCGCCCGCACGGGGTGCGTGTGGTCACCATCTCGCCCGGCTACATCGACACGCCGCTCACGCAGAAAAACCGTTACAGCATGCCGTTCCTGATGCAGCCCGGTGACTTTGCCGACCGCGCCTACCGGGCCATCACGGCGGGCGTGAGCTACCGGGTCATCCCCTGGCAGATGGGTGTGGTGGCCAAGCTGCTGCGCATGATCCCCAACCCCCTGTTCGACAAACTGCTCGCGGGCCGCCCGCGCAAGCGCCGCCAGACGGAGCAGCAGTAGCCGTAGCAACTCGTTGCCCAGTTGGGGTGGGTTGCTGCGGGGGCATGCCACCCCTCGGCCCAAAACACGGCGGCCGGGCATGAAAAAAGCCCCCGCAGGGGCTTTTCAAAATATCTGCCGGGGCGCTGGGCTCAATAGCCGCCGTTGCCGCCGTAACCACCACCACCGCCGCCATTGCGGCCACCGCCACCACCGCCGTTGCGGGAGCCCGAACCGTAGGGGCTGCGAAAGCCGCCTTCGCCACGGCCACCACCGCCACCGCCGCCGTAACCGCCACCACCATCGCGGCCACCGCCGCCGTAACCACCACCGCCGCCGCCTTCACGGCCACCGCCGTAGCCGCCGCCTCCACCACTGCGGCCACCGCCGCCGTAGCCGCCGCCACCACCGCCTCCAAACCCACCACTGCGGGGTGGGCGGGGCTCCATGGGGCGTGCCTCATTGACCACGATGCTGCGGCCGCCGAGAGGCTGACCGTTCATGCCATTGATCGCGGCCTGGGCTTCTGCGTCGCTGCCCATTTCCACGAAACCAAAGCCCTTGGAGCGGCCCGTGTCGCGCTCCATCATGACCTTGGCGCTGGTGACTGCGCCAAACTGGCCGAAGGCCTGTTCCAGATCGCTGTCGCGCACCGAGTACGGCAGGTTGCCGACGTACAGTTTGTTGCCCATTAAGGGACTCCTCAAAAACACATGAATAAAGCGATGGAGTCCCGAAAACGCAGCCAGCTAATCTCAATGACGCTCTCAGCGAAACTGACGGATCACCGCAAACTTGGAAAGCGAGAAAAACCCGCGAAGCCATTATGCGCCACACTTTCGCGGAAAAAGCAAGCGGCATGGCCTGTTGTGGTGCCCATGCTGCGCGGGCATGAAAAAAGGAGCCCTGGGGCTCCTTGTTTTGCCGTCGGCAGACGGTGAAATCTGCCGATGAGGTCTTTTTAGTAGCTACCGCGGCCACCGCCGTAGCCGCCACCACCGCCGCCGCCGTAGCCGCCGCCACCGCTACGGCCACCGCCGTAACCGCCGCCGCCGCCATTGCCGCCACCGAAGCCACCGCTACGGGGAGCGCGGGGCTCCATAGGACGGGCTTCGTTGACCACGAGGTCACGGCCGCCGAAGTTTTGACCATGCACGCCTTGGATGGCGGCTTGGGCTTCAGCATCGCTGCCCATTTCGACAAAGCCGAAGCCCTTGGAACGGCCGGTGTCGCGCTCCATCATGACCTTGGCGCTGCCAACCGAGCCGTACTGGCTGAAGGTTTGCTGCAGGTCTTCGTCGCGGAAAGAATAGGGCAGGTTGCCCACGTAGAGTTTGTTGCCCATGAAGGACTCCTGAAAAAACATGAAAACGCGATGGAGCCCGACGCAATCAACAAACCTGTGACGACTTCAAAGACGCGAAACTGACCATTCACCGCTAAGCCAACTGCCTTCCTGCAAGCAGAAAAGCGAGGCCATTATCAGTCACTTTATGGGGCTGTGGGGGTTTATTTCTTGGCCCAGCCCACCAGAACGCGCGAATTGCACGGTTTTTGGGGGCAATCTCAGGGCAAACCATAGGGTAAAATGGAAAAGTCTTTGGGGAGT
Organism: Acidovorax sp.; assembly: GCF_027492855.1. GTDB lineage: Bacteria > Pseudomonadota > Gammaproteobacteria > Burkholderiales > Burkholderiaceae_C > Acidovorax. The sequence continues at coordinate 37,298 of NZ_JAPUDY010000073.1, read as the reverse complement.
AGCCCGCCCGGCAGCGCAATGCGCCGGGGGCATGCGTCAACAAACTTGGGTTCGGTGAACCTATGGCGTATGCGGTTTTTTGAACTGGGCGAGACCATTGACTGCAAACCGATCCATAAAGGCCGGAGTCGGGGTGCAGTCAATGCGTTTTCCACCCATCCGGCCGGATAGGACCCCACATGGAACCGTTTTTCGTCTCCACCGCCATCGTTGCGCTCGCCGAAATGGGCGACAAGACGCAGCTTTTGGCGCTCGTGCTCGCCGCCCGCTTCCGAAAACCCTGGCCTATCGTGCTGGGCATCCTGGTCGCCACGCTGGTCAACCATGGCCTGGCGGGTGCCGTGGGCGCCTGGGTCACAACCTTTCTGGGCCCGCAGACCTTGCGCTGGATCCTGGGCGCATCGTTCATCGCCATGGCGATCTGGATGCTTATCCCCGACAAGCTCGATGAAGGCGAGGCCGACGGCTCCCCGCGCTGGGGCGTTTTTGGCACCACGCTGGTGGCTTTTTTTCTGGCCGAGATGGGCGACAAGACGCAGATCGCCACGGTGATGCTGGCCGCGCAATACAACGCCTACCTGTGGGTGGTGGCGGGCACCACGCTCGGGATGATGATCGCCAACGCGCCCGTGGTCTGGCTGGGCGAGCGCATCACGCGGCGCATGCCGATCCGCGCGGTGCATGTGGTGTCGGCGGTGATCTTTCTGGTGCTGGGGCTGCTGGCGATCTTTGCACCCACCGGGGCCTGACGCCACCACAACGGCAGGCGCTTTTGGTATATTTACCGAACGCGCCGATTTGCCAAAGCTTGCGGGCGCTTTATAAATTCTGCTAAAGACCCGTCCGACATATCTGCCCGGCCTCGTTTTTAGCGACGCCGGGTTTTTTTATGTCGTTCATTGTTACGCCCCAGACCATGCACTTCCCGGAGGCCTTGCCGCTGCAAAGCGGCGCGTCCATCCGCGACTACCACCTGACCTACGAGACCTACGGCACGCTCAATGCCGACCGCTCCAACGCGGTGCTCGTGTGCCATGCCCTGAACGCCTCGCACCATGTGGCGGGTGTCTACGCGGGGCAGGACAAGAGCGAGGGCTGGTGGGACAACATGATCGGGCCGGGCAAGCCCGTGGACACCGACCGCTTCTTCGTCATCGGCGTGAACAACCTGGGCTCGTGTTTTGGCTCCACCGGCCCCATGCACACGCACCCGGACACGGGCCAGGTCTATGGTGCGGACTTTCCCGTGGTCACGGTGGAAGACTGGGTGGACGCCCAGGCCCGGCTGCTCGACCGCCTGGGCATAGGGCAACTGGCCGCCGTGCTGGGCGGCAGCCTGGGCGGCATGCAGGCATTGGGCTGGACGCTGCAATACCCTGAGCGCGTGCGCCACGCCGTGGTGGTGGCCAGCGCGCCCAACCTCACCGCCGAGAACATCGCTTTCAACGAGGTGGCCCGCCGCGCCATCGTGACCGACCCGGACTTCCACGGCGGCCACTTCTACCGCCACGGCGTGGTGCCCAAGCGCGGGTTGCGCATCGCCCGCATGATCGGCCACATCACGTACCTGAGCGACGACGTGATGAACGAGAAGTTTGGACGCAGCTTGCGTGCCCCCACGCTCCCCGCTTCGCGTGGTTTGCTGCCCCCCGAGGGGGCTGGTCCGGCTCGGGGCGGCCCAGCGCCGGATCTCCGCGATTATTTGTACAGCACGCAAGATATTGAGTTCCAGATCGAGAGCTACCTGCGCTACCAGGGCGACAAGTTCAGCGACTACTTCGACGCCAACACCTATTTGCTCATCACCCGCGCGCTCGACTACTTCGACCCCGCCCGCTCCCACGGCGGCAACCTCACCCGCGCGCTGGCGCGCGCGCAGGCCAAATTCTTGCTGGTGAGCTTCACCACCGACTGGCGCTTCTCGCCCCAGCGCAGCCGCGAGATCGTCAAGGCCTTGCTCGACAACCGCCGCAACGTGAGCTACGCCGAAATCGACGCGCCCCATGGGCACGATGCCTTTTTGCTTGATGACGCACGTTATATGAGCGTGATGCGCTCATATTTTGATAGCATTTCTAAAGAGGTGCAGCCATGACCGACAAAGCCGCCATGAAAGCGCTGGCGCGCCTGGTGCCCGAAGGCAGCCGCGTGCTCGACCTGGGCTGCGGCGACGGCGCCATGCTCGACTACCTGCAGCGCGAGCGCGGCTGCAGTGGCTACGGCGTGGAGATCGCCGACGCCAACGTGCTCGCCTGCGTGCAGCGTGGCGTGGATGTGATCCAGCTCAACCTGGACGAAGGGCTGGCCATGTTCGACGACAACACCTTCGACGTGGTGCTGCAGATCGACACGCTGCAGCACCTGCGCAACGCCGAGGTCATGCTGCGCGAGACGGCCCGTGTGGGCCGCACCGGCGTGGTCGCCTTCCCCAACTTCGCGCACTGGCCCAACCGCCTGTCCATCCTGCGCGGGCGCATGCCCGTCACGCGCCGCCTGCCCTATCAGTGGTACGACACGCCCAACATCCGCGTGGGCACCTACAAGGACTTCGAGGTGCTGGCCACCAAGAACAGCCTGCGCATCCTGGAGTCGTTCGGATTGCAAGAAGGACAAGAGGTGCGCTGGTTGCCCAACGCGCGCGCGGGCACGGCCGTCTTCCACTTCGAACACGCCTAGCACGCTCGCCCGCCTGCACGACACGCGGCTGTCAAGCGCATCGGCTAAGGTGCGGGCTCCATCCAAGGAGACCCGCATGAAACGCATTGCACTGCGCGCCGTGATTGCCGCCGCGCTGCTCACCACCTGGGCGCTGGGCGCCGCCGCGCAGCAGGCCTGGCCGCCCACCCCCACCGTCATTGCCCACCGGGGCGCTTCGGCCCTTCGGCCCGAGCACACGCTGGCCGCGTACCAAAAGGCCATCGACGACGGCGCCGACATCATCGAGCCCGACCTGGTGATCACCAAGGATGGCGTGCTGGTGGCCCGGCATGAGAACGCCATTGCCATTCTCAATGCCGATGGCTCTGTGAAAGAAGCCACCACCGATGTGGTGGACCGCCCCGAATTTGCCGCGCGCAAGGCCACCAAGACCATCGACGGCAAAGCCCTCACCGGCTGGTTCGCCGAGGACTTCACGCTCGCCGAGCTCAAAACCCTGCGCGCCCGTGAGCGCATCCCCGCACAGCGCCCGGCCAACGTGGCCTACAACGGCCAGTTCGAGGTGCCCACGCTGCAAGAGGTGATCGACCTGGCCAAGGCGGCGACGGCCAAAACCGGCCGCGTGGTCGGCATCTACCCCGAAACCAAACACCCCAGCTACTTCCAGTCCATCGGCCTGCCGCTGGAGGCGCCGCTGCTGGCCGTGCTGGAGAAAAACGGCTGGAACCACAAAGGCGCCCCCGTGTTCGTGCAGTCCTTCGAGGTGGCCAACCTGCAGGCCATCCGCAAACAAAGCAGCGTGCGCCTGGTGCAACTGGTCGCGCCATCGGGTCGGCCGTATGACTTCGTGGCCCAGGGCGCGGCCAATGTGCGCAGTTATGCCGACCTGATCACGCCCGAGGGGCTGCAACAGGTGGCGGCGTATGCCAACGCCATCGGCCCGTTCAAAACCCTGGTGGTGCCGGTGAAGGACGGCGAGCTCGGCGAGCCGACAGGGCTGGTGGAGCGCGCCCGCGCCGCTGGCCTGGCCGTGCACATCTGGACGCTGCGGCCCGAGAACGCCTTTTTGCCTGCGGGCCTCAAGAAGGCACCCACCAGCGACGCCACCCAGCGTGGCGACAGCGTGGCCGAGATCACGGCCTACCTGCGCGCGGGCGTCGATGGCTTTTTCACCGACGACCCGGCCGTGGGCCGCGCGGCGGTGTTGGCCTTCACGTCGTCGTTGCCGAAGAAGTAGCCGAGGGCGACACCTTGGGCCGCCCGCTGCGGCCCGGTGGCGCGCGCCGGGCCTGCCGGGCCCCCAACTGGCGTGCAGCGCCCACCCATTGCACCAGCCGCTCGGTGCTGGTGCTGCGCACCGGGCCAAAGCTGTGCGTGCGCACGGGCCGGACGCCGCAGAACTCCAGGATGGCTTTTTTCATCTGGTGGTGGCCCGGCATGCGCGTGACCCAGCGGAAGTACCAAGGCGGCGAGTCCATGCTGACCAGCAGCTCGGCCGACCGCCCGGCCAACAGCTTGTCCCACATCGACGAACCCTGGCGATACTTGAACGCATAGCCCGGCAGGAACACGCGGTCGATAAAACCCTTGAGCAGCGCGGGCATGGCGCCCCACCAGATGGGGTACACCCACACCAGATGGTCGGCCCAGCTGATGTCAGCCTGCGCGGCCACCAGGTCGGGCTCCAGCGGCTGCGCTGCGCCATAGCCCTGGAGCAGCGGGTTGAACGCGAGCTGCCCCAGGTCCAAAACCCGCACCTCGGCGCCCGCATGGCGCGCGCCCTCGGCATACGCGTGCGCCATGCCAGCACACAGGCTGTCGGCGGCAGGATGGCCCAGGATCACCAGAATGTGTTGTTTTGCCACGGAATCTCCATCACACAGAAGTTGTTGATGGCGCCATGCTCACCTTGCCCCACGGGGCAGAGTCAAGTGATCAGGTCCAAAGATGCCGATGGGGGTGCCGAACGCCGTGTGGAATGCGGGGACAGCGGCTTTGCCGCCAACCCGCTGGGCGCGGCGCAGGCCTGGGGTGTGACGGGCACGGCCAGCGAGTCGCAGGTGTGCAGCTCGGCCTCCAGCACGGCCAGTTGGGCGTCCAGTGCCGCCAGGCGCGCCAGCTCTTGCGCCACGGCGGCGCGGCGCTGGGCAACCAGCTGGGCCATGCGCTCCCAACCAGCGGTGGTGTCGATGTGGGGCAGGCCATCCAGGTCCGCAAGCCGAAAGCCCAGCGCCTGGGCCTGGCGGATCAGCAACACACGCGCCACGTCGGTCTCGCCGTAGTGGCGGTAGCTGCCTGCGCGCGCCACGGTGCCCATCAGGCCGCGCGCTTCATATAGGCGGATGGCCTTGGGTGTGGTGCCCGTGTGGTGGGCGAGTTCTCCGATGCGCATGGACAGTCCTGCTCAGGGGGTGTGTTTGCTATAAAAACAGAAGCTGCTTGCGCTTATCCATCAAGCGCTGGAGGCCAATTTTGCCTAAATCTTCTGCAAAAGCGCGCGACGGCCCCGTGCCGCGCAGGATAAGCTGCTGTGTTCATTTTTTGTGCGACCTCCCTGGCCCACCCTTTCTGCCCCTGCCCGCCATGCCCCAGTTTGCCGCCAACCTGAGCCTGATGTACACCGAGCTGCCCTTTCTGGATCGCTTTGCCGCCGCCGCGCGCGACCGGTTCACGGCGGTGGAGTTTCAGTTTCCCTATGCCTTCGCGCCCACCGAGGTGGCTGCGCGGCTGGCCGACAACGGCTTGCAGCTGGTGCTATTCAATGCCCCGCCCGGCGGCGCCGACAGCGCCAGCATGGCCACGGCCTGGGAACAAGGCGAGCGCGGCACGGCGGCGCTGCCGGGGCGCGGGGCGGAGTTCCGCGCAGGGGTGCAAGAGGCTTTGCGCTATGCCGAAGTGCTGAACTGCCCGCGCATCCACGTGCTGTCGGGCATTGTGCCGCCCGGTGTGGAGCGCGAATCGCTCAAGGGCCTGTGTGTGGACAACCTGTGCTGGGCGGCCGAGCAGGCCGCGCGCGCGGGCCGTGAGATCCTCATCGAACCCATCAATCTGCGCGACATGCCGCGCTATTTTTTGAACCGGCAAGACCATGCCCACGAGCTGCTCGATGCCGCGCAGGTGGGCAACCTCAAGGTGATGATGGACCTGTACCACTGCCAGATCGTGGAGGGCGACGTGGCCACCAAGCTGCGCAACTACCTGCCCACTGGCCGCATCTCGCACATCCAGATCGCAGGCGTGCCCGGCCGGCATGAGCCCGACCGGGGCGAGTTGTACTACCCCTACCTGTTTGACACCATCGATGCGCTGGGCTATGCGGGTTGGGTGGGCTGCGAATACCGGCCTGCCGAGGGCACCTCACAGGGACTGGGGTGGCGTGACAGGGCGTTGGCAATACCGTCTCACGCGTGACACAGCGTTGATTTGCCGCAACAGTACGCGTGATTGCGTAAGGGAATGCGTGAACCCATGCCATAGGACTCCGGACGTAGAGTGATTGCCGACCGGCGCTACCGGTTGGCTTTTCACTTTCAGGAGATATTTCGCATGGCTGCATCCCCCGCCAACAACCGTTCCGTCGCACGCCAGGTCACGCTGATGGCCATTGCGCTGGTGGCCCTGGTGCTGGTGCTGGTGGGCTTGGCGATCTCCGTTTTGACCGAGCGCAGCACGCGCGCGCAGGTCACGGCCAGCGTGGGCGACACGGCCCAGAGCGTGGCCCATTCGCTCGATGCGGCCGACAACACCAACCGCGAGCTGGTACACCTCACCATGCGGGGTTTTCAGCGCTATTTCGAGGGCACGATGCAGCTCGACGAAGCCTCGGGCGAGCTGCGCAGCTACGGCGCGCTGGTCAACGAGGACTATGGCTCGGTGGACAAGTTCGCCACCGAAACCGGCGGCATCGCCACCGTGTTCGCGCGCAAGGGCGACGACTTCATGCGCGTGACCACCTCGATCAAGAACGACAAGGGCGAGCGCCAGCAAGGCACGGTGCTCGACCGCAAAGACCCGGCCTACGCGGCGGTGATCAAGGGCGAACCCTTCACGGGCCTGGTCACCGTGGGCGGCAAGTCCTACATGGGCTACTACCTGCCCACCAAGGACGGCGCGGGCAAGGTGATTGCGCTGCTGTTCATCGGCAACGACATCACCGTGTTCCACACCATGCTGGCCAAGCAGGTGGCGCAGACCAAGTTCTTCGAGCACGGCGGCACCTACGTGATCTACCCTGGCGCTTCGGTGGATCAGGCGACGTTTGTGTACCACCCCACTGCCAGCGGCAAGCGCGTGCTGGAGGCCTACCCCGAGGTCCGCCCGTTCCTGGAGGCGCTGGCCGAGTCCAAGGATGGTTACGTGCGCGAGGCCGCGTCCGTGCTGGGCGCGGGCGCGCAAGACCCCTGGGCGCTGATGCGCAAGACCAGCCGTGGCTGGTGGGTGGTGGCCGAGGTGTCCGATGGCGAAGCCATGGTCAGCCAGGGCCGCATCACCGTTGCGGTGTGGAGCCTGATGGCCGTGGCCGTGGCGCTGCTGGCCATCGGCCTGTTCCTCATGCTGCGCCGGGGCGTGAGCCGCCCGCTGAAAGACCTCACCCAGGCCATCACGCTGGTGGCGCAGGGTGACCTGACCGAGGCGTTCCGCACCACGCGGCGCGACGAAATCGGCGCGCTGGTGCAAGAGGTCGAAGGCATGCGCCAGCGCTACACGCAGATGCTGCAGCAGGTGCGCACGGCGGTGGACAGCATCACCACCGCCAGCGCCGAGATCGCCAGCGGCAACCAGGATTTGTCGGCCCGCACCGAGGCCACGGCCAGCAGCCTGGCCCAGACGGCGCAGAGCATGGACCAGCTGACCGCCACCGTGCGCCAGTCGGCCGACGCCGCGCGCCAGGCCAACCACCTCGCCAGCACCGCCGCCGAGGTGGCTGCGCGCGGCGGCCAGGTGGTGGGCGAGGTCGTCACCACCATGGGTGACATCAACCAAAGCTCACGCAAGATCGCCGACATCATCGGCGTGATCGACTCCATTGCATTCCAGACCAACATCCTGGCCCTGAACGCTGCCGTCGAAGCGGCCCGTGCAGGCGAGCAGGGCCGGGGCTTTGCCGTGGTGGCCAGCGAGGTGCGCAACCTGGCCGGGCGCAGCGCTGAGGCCGCGCGCGAGATCAAGGCGCTCATCGGCGCATCGGTGGAGCGGGTGGAATCCGGTGCGCGCCTGGTGCAGAACGCGGGCAGCACCATGGACGAGATCGTGGGCTCGGTCAAACGTGTGGGCGACATCATCGGCGAGATCACGGCGGCATCGGGCGAGCAGTCCGACGGCATCGGCCAGGTCAACACCGCCGTGAACCAGCTCGACCAGATGACCCAGCAAAACGCCGCGCTGGTGGAGGAATCCGCCGCCGCCGCTCAGAGCCTGCGCGAGCAGGCCACGCGCCTGGCCGGTGCAGTGCAGGTGTTCAAGCTGCTGCCCGGCGATGGCGACGAACACCACGGGGGCATGTCGGCCCTGCCAGCCCCCGACAACGCGGCGCCCAGCCCCGGCGAGCGTGAACCCACGCGCCTGCGCTGACAGAAAGCGCCACATAAGCGCCCGCCGTGGCCTGCTCGCCATGATGCCTCTGTGTATCGTGTTGGCACATCGGCGTTTCGCACGGCGCCGTCCTTGGTTTATGCTGGGCTGACCCACCACCCCGCACAGGCCCACGCACAGGCTTTCACACGCCATGGCAGCCGATGTTCCGACCATGCTGGCAATGATCATTGTCAGCTCGCTCATGATGGCCGTCTCCATGGCCGTTGTGGGCTGGGGGCGCCAGCGCGATGGCCTGGCGCGCTGGGCGATGGCCTTGTTGCTCAACGCCATTGGGCACCTCCTGATCATGCTGCGCGGCGTGGTGCCGGATGTGCTTTCGATCGTGGTGGGCAACGTCCTGCTGTCCTGCGTGTTTGTCGGGATGATCGCGGCGATCCACCAGTTTCAGGGGCGCTCCGTGCGCTGGCCGTTGCTGCTGGCGCCGCCCGTGCTGGTTTTGGGCTTTGTGGTGATGTTCATCGACAACTTTGCGGCGCGCGTAAGCGTTGTTGCACTGGTGATCGGCCTGCAGGCCGTGTGGACCTTGGCCACGGCCCTGGAGAGCCGCCATGCCACCGCCGGGCGCGGGCAATGGTTGCTGGTGGCGGGCTTGGGGCTAGAGGCCGTCGTATTGAGCATCCGCGCGCTGCTGGCCCTGGGCGGCAGCGCCATCGCTAGCGGCATCCTGCAGGCCAGCCCGCTGCAGACGCTCACCTTCTTCGCCACGTTTTCGGTGGTGCTCATCAGCTCCATGGGCTTTGTGTTCATGGCGCGCGACCGCGCCGACGAAAGCAACCGCATCATGGCCGCTGTCGATTCGCTCACAGGCGTTGCCAACCGCCGCTCGCTCATCGCCGCGCTCGACCGCGATGTCTCGCGCGCCGTGCGCATGCGCGAGTCGATCGCGCTCATGATGGTGGACATTGACCACTTCAAGCGCGTGAACGACCGCTACGGCCACCCGGTGGGCGACCAGGTGCTGTGCAGCGTGGTGAACGTGCTGCGTGCGCGGGTGCGGGCGCAGGACCTGGTGGGCCGCTACGGGGGTGAGGAGTTCATGGTGGTGCTGCCCGACACCACGCTGCAGGGGGCGGAGCAACTGGCGCGCACGCTGTGCCGGGCTGTGGCCGAATCACCCTGCCGCGTCGGCGCGGTGGAGGGTGTGGAGGCCGGTGCGCAAACCCGTGCCGAATCCGATGGCGACACGAGCATCGCCGTCACCGTGAGCATTGGCGTGTTCGGCGGCCGCCTGGAGTCCGGCGATAGCTGGGACATGCTCATCGCCGCCGCCGACCGCGCGCTCTACGAGGCCAAGGAAAACGGGCGCAACCGGGTGGAGGTGGCCACGGCCCTGCGCCGCCCTGCCGCCCAGAGTGCGGCGCTGGACGACCCCAACACCCATCCCACATCGCGGTATTGAGCAAGCGCTGGGTACCCCGCCAGTGGGCGGTGCCATGGCAGGGGTTTGTTCGAACCCTCCATGGCGGGCGTGCGAGCCTTGTGTTGGAATGCTGGTTTTGGTCCACGAGATCGCCCGTTTTCAGGAGAGCCGCTTATGAACGCCCGAGTCCCCGCCCACGCCCTGCAACCCGCCCTGGCCCTCGAAAGGGTCAGCCAGGCGTGGGACAACGACATCGTTCGCCAGCTCACCGACTACATCGCCATCCCCGCCAAATCGCCCATGTTCGCGGCAGACTGGGCCGAGCAGGGCCTGCTCGACACCGTGGTGCGCAATGCCGCAGCCTGGGTGGAGTCGCAGAAGGTCGAAGGCCTCACGCTCGACATTGTGCGCCTTGAAGGCCGCACCCCCGTGCTGTTCTTCGAAATCGCCGCCACCCAGGCCGGTGCCACCGACACCGTGCTGATGTACGGCCACCTCGACAAGCAGCCCGAGTTCTCCGGCTGGCGCAACGACCTCGGCCCCTGGACGCCCAAGTACGAAGACGGCAAGCTCTACGGCCGCGGCGGCGCCGACGACGGCTACGCGGTCTACGCCAGCATCGCCGCCGTGCAGGAGCTGAAACGCCAGAACGTGCCCCACCCGCGCATCGTGGGTCTGATCGAGACCTGCGAAGAAAGCGGCTCGCGCGACCTGCTGCCCTACATCGAGGCCCTGAAGCCCCGCATGGGCAACGTGGCGCTGGTGGTGTGCCTGGATTCGGGCGCGGGCAACTATGACCAGCTCTGGCTTACCACCAGCCTGCGCGGCATGGCCACGGGCACGCTCAAGGTCGAGATCTTGACCGAAGGCATCCACTCGGGCGACGCCTCGGGCCTGGTGCCTTCGTCGTTCCGCATCATGCGCCAGGTGCTGGATCGCCTGGAGGACAGCGCCACCGGCCGCCTGCTGCCTGCCAGCTTCCACTGCGAAGTGCCCGCCGACCGCCTGGCCCAGGCCCGTGCCACGGCCGCCATCCTGGGCGACGAGGTGTACAAGCGCTTCCCCTGGGCGCACTACGACTGCGGTGGCGCCACCACCTTTGCATTGCCCACCACCACCGACCCGGTGCAGGCGCTGCTCAAGCGCACCTGGGAGCCAACGCTCTCCGTCACCGGTGCCGAAGGCTTCCCGGCGCTGCAGGACGCGGGCAACGTGCTGCGCCCCTACACCGCCTTCAAGCTCAGCCTGCGCCTGCCGCCCCTGGTGGATGCCGCCCAGGCCGTGCAGGAGCTCAAAGCGCTGCTCGAAGACAACGCACCCTACCAGGCCAAGGTCACCTTCCAGGGCACGAGCGGCGCCACGGGCTGGAACGCGCCCAGCACCACGCCCTGGTTCGAGCAGGCGCTCAACGCGGCATCAGAGGCCCACTTCGGTGCGCCCTGTGGCTACATCGGCCAGGGCGGCACCATTCCGCTCATGAACATGCTCAGCGAAGGTTTCCCTACCGCGCAGATGATGGTCTGCGGCGTGCTGGGCCCCAAGAGCAACGCACACGGCCCCAACGAGTTTTTGCACGTGCCCTATGCCAAAAAACTCACCGCAGCCGTGGCGCAGGTGATTGCAGGCATGGCACAAAAACCCGTGGAGTCGGCCATAGCGGAATGAGGCGCTTGCCAACTTTTCGGCCCTTTCTTTTTTGACCCTTCGAGCAGACCAAAACAATGATGGACAAACGCGGATTCCTGCAGGCCTGTGCGGCCACCACCCTGGGCGCGGTGGCCAGCCATTTGGCGCATGCCCAGGCGCCCGTTTCTGCTGCTGCGGCTGCAGCGGCGGTGGTGGGCCCACGCCACACGCTGTCGGGCACCAACAGTGAGGGCAAGCCCGTCGCCCTGGCGGACTTTTCGGGCAAGGTGTGCCTCGTAAGTTTCTTTACGGCAGGCTGCGCCCTGTGCACCAACGAGCTCAGGCTGATGCGCGAGTTCTATGCCGCCAACCGCCAGCGCGACTTTGTGCTGCTGGGTGTGAACATGGACGAAAAGAATGCGGACTTCATGCAGTACATCGAACTGCTCAAAGTGTCTGTGCCCGCAGAGCAGCGTTTTCCTATTGCCTGGCGCAATGCCGGCGGGCACCAGGACAGCTTTGGCGCCATCACCCGCCGCCCCACCCACTACGTGCTCAACCGCCAGCACCAGCAGGTGCTGCGGCGTGAGGGCAACTTCCAGCCTGCTGATTGGGACGACCTCTGGGCTTCGCTTGCGTAAGTTGTGCGAGGCGGCACCTTGCCGGTGGCCTGCCATGCGGCCCCAGCGGCAGTCCGTTGATAGAGCTTGGCCATTGAGTGCATTGAGAGTCAGGGCGCGCGGGGTATGCTGCCCCACCATGTGTTGAACACCCTGCCTGTCATGATTTCAGATGAACTGACCCCTTCGACCCTGACCTCCTTCACCGCCAGCGACGGCGAGAACCTGGCCGTGCAGGATTGGCCCTCGCCCGAGGGCGAGCCTTGCCGGGGCACCGTGTTGCTGGCGCATGGCCTGGGCGAGCATGTGGGCCGCTACGGCCCCGTGGCGCGGCGGCTGAACGACTGGGGTTTTGCAGTGCGCGGCTACGACCACTACGGCCACGGCGAATCGTCCGGGCCGCGTGGCGGGCTCACCAGCGACTTGCGCCTGCTGGACGACCTGGCCGATGTGGTGGACGCCACCCGCGCCCGCATGCCCGCAGGCCAGCCGTTGGTGCTGCTGGGCCACAGCATGGGTGGGCTGATTGCCGCACGGTTTGTGGCCATGAATCTGCGGCCGGTGGATGCGCTGGTGCTCTCATCCCCCGCGCTCGACCCTGGGCTGAGCGCCGTGCAAAAGCTGCTGGTGGCCACGCTGCCGCGCCTGGCTCCCAACCTGCGCGTGGGCAACGGGCTCGACGCCCAGTACCTCTCGCACGACCCGGCCGTGCCTGCCGCCTATCTGGCCGATCCGCTGTGCCACGACCGTATCAGCGCCCGCCTGGCCCGCTTCATTGCCGAAGGCGGCCCGGCCACCGTGGCCCGCGCCGCGCGTTGGAGCGTGCCCACGCTGCTGCTCTGGGCAGGCAGCGACAAGCTGGTCAACCCCGCTGGCAGCCGCGCCTTTGCCAGCGCCGCACCCAAGGCGGTGGTGCAGTCGCATTGTTTCGAACCCCTGTACCACGAGCTGTTCAACGAAAGCCCGGAACTCGCCGAGCCGGTGTTCGATATGCTGCGCCAGTGGCTACAGCAGCGCTGCCCGGTGGTGGGGTAGCGCGCCTTGTCTTCAAAAATTTGAAGAAAATGGCTGCTAGCGCTTATTCATCAAGCGCTAGCAGCTATCATTTTTGAAGCAATCCGCCCAACATTCCGAACAGGTCATTGGCATCGCCAAACCCGCCCTGTGGAGCCTGGCCTTGGGGGCTGAGCTGGTCCACCAGGCCCGGCAGCACCTGGGCAAGCTGGCCTGCGGCGGCGTGAGAGCCCATGCCCAGCTGCGCGGCGATCTGTGACAGCGGGCCGTTGCCCAGCACCTGGGTGAGCTGCTCGCCCGAGATCGCATGGTTGGGGCCAGAGCCCAGCCACGAGGCCAGCACATTGCCCATGCCCGCCTGCTGGAACTTGGCCATCAGGCCAGGCAGTCCGCCCACCGGGCCATCGTTGCTGATCAGGGACATCACCGCCTGGATGAGCTGCGGGTTCTGCGCAGCCATGCTGAGCAGGCCGCCCAGCCCACCTGCGGCATCGCCATTGGCCTGCGCGTGTGCGCCGCCCTGCGACGCATTGTTGATGACGGCACCGAGAACGGAATCGAGCAAACCCATGGTGATCTCCTGGAGAAAAGATAAAAAACGGCCAAATGCCGCACCAGGCCAAGGGGGGCCCGCTACCTGCGATGGTACGCAGGCAGATGCCTAACACTGTGTTAACAATCGTGAATTCTTTGACCTTGACAGGGTCACTTCCCGGGTGTTGGCCGCTTCTCCAGCAGGGGCTCGCTCACGCCCTGAACACCCACCAGGCCCAGCACCGTCTTGCGGCCAAACGTGGTGTTGGCGCGCACGGCGGTGTCGATGTCCGACAGCACCTGCTTTTCGGTGGCCAGCAGCGGGGCCACTTCGTCAGAGCGGATGTTCACCGTCATGCGCCTGTGGTGCCGCACTACTTCACGCGCCGCTGGGCCGCCAGCCACGCCAGCGCCAGGCCCGTGACCACGATGGGCACCAGCGAGCCCGCGTTCAGCAGCGTCCAGCCCTGCGTAGTGACCAGCACGCCCGATGAAAACGCGCTCAGCGCCAGCGTGGCGTACACGCAGAAGTTGATGGCCGCCTGGGCGCGGTCTTTTTCCTCGGGCCGGTAGGCTGTCATGGCCAGCGTGGTGGAGCCGGTGAACAGAAAATTCCAGCCCACGCCCAGCAGGAACAGCGCCACGCCGAAGTGGTGCAGCTCCACGCCCATGAGCGCCACGGCCACGCAGGCGAAGTTGAGCAGCACGCCCGTGCCCATGATGGGCAGCACCCCAAAACGTTTGATGAGGTGGCCGGTGAAGAAGCCGGGCGCGAACATGCCGATCACATGCCACTCCAGCACCAGCGCCGAGGCGTCGAACGCAAAGCCGCACACCTGCATGGCCAGCGGCGTGGCGGCCATCAGCAGGTTCATCACGCCATAACCCAGCGCGGCGCCCACGATGGCCACGGCGAAGGCGGGCTGGCGCATCAGCACGCCCAGGGGCCGCCCCTGCTCGCGCTGCCCGGCTGCGTTGAGCACCACGGGTTGCGCGGTAAAGCGGATCATCGACATGCACACCATGGACAGCAGCGCCACGCCGATCAGCGCGATGTAGGCCCCTGCAAACGGCACCGGGAACAGCGTGCGTGTGGCGCTGGCGAGGTTGGGGCCCGCCACGGCGCCCAGCAGGCCACCGGCCAGTACCAGCGACACGGCCTTTTCGCGGTAGTCCGGCGTGGTCAGCTCGGCGGCGGCAAAGCGGTACAGGCCGCCGTTGGCGCTGTAGTAGCCCGCCACCACCGTGGCCGTGCACAGCAACCAGAAGTTGGCGCTGAACGCGGCCCAGGCGCACAGCGCGGCCGACGCCGCCGCCACGGCCAGCCCGATCTGGAACGACACCTTGCGCCCCCAGCGCATCTGCGTGTGTGCCACCAGCGGGGTAGACAACGCCCCGCCCACCACATAGCCCATCACCGGCAGCGTGGCCATCCAGCCAAAAGGCGCCAGCTGCAGGCCCACCAGGCCGTTGATGGCGATGAAGACCACGTTGTTGGTGAGAAAAAGGCCTTGGCACAGGGCCAGCAACCACAGGTTTTTATTCACGGTAGGCGGCGCTCTGGGAGGTTGGAAGAGAGGGTGGGTGAAGTGGTGGGAGGAATGGACGCAAGTCAAGGCCGGGTAGCCCAGTGGTGCACCGCAGGAGCGGGTCACATCAAAGCCTGACTGCTTTGCTACACCATTGTGCACCGCCGTTGATGAAGATCAGCGGATGCACGGCGCAGCCCCCGTATGGTGGCGCCCAGTGCTGTGGCTCCCCACCGGGGTCAGCGTTTGAATTGTCTGTGATGGAACCCCTGAACCCCCTGGAGGCCGCGCCGCCCGTGGCCGCCGCGCCGGCCCTTGAACTCGTCTGCCCGGCGGGCAGCCTGCCCGCCTTGAAATCGGCGGTGGACCACGGCGCCAACTGTGTTTATCTGGGCCTGCGCGACGCCACCAATGCGCGCAATTTCGCGGGCCTCAATTTCGATGAGGCGGCCATCGCCAGCGGCATTGCCCACGCGCATGCGCGCGGCTGCAAGGTGTTCATGGCGCTCAACACCTACCCGCAGGCATCCAACCCTGGCCCCTGGCGCAGCGCGCTGGACAAGGCGGTGGACCTGGGCGTGGATGCCGTCATCCTGGCCGACCCCGGCCTCATGCAATACGCGGTGCAGCAGCACCCCCGGCTGCGGCTGCACTTGTCGGTGCAGGGCTCGGCCACCAATTACGAGGCCATCAACTTCTACCGCGAGCAGTTCGGCATCGTGCGCGCCGTGCTGCCGCGCGTGCTGTCGCTGGAGCAGGTGCGCCAGGTCATCGACCGCACGCCGGTGGAGATCGAGGTGTTCGGCTTTGGCAGCCTGTGCGTGATGGTCGAGGGGCGCTGCGCGCTGTCGTCGTACGTGACGGGTGAATCGCCCAACACCCACGGCGTGTGTTCGCCCCCGAAGGCCGTGCGCTGGCAGGAGACGCCCAAGGGCCTGGAGTCGCGCCTGAACGGCATCCTCATCGACCGCTACGCCCCCGGCGAGAACGCGGGCTACCCCACGCTGTGCAAGGGCCGCTTCGACGTGGGTGACGACGAGAACTACTACGCCATCGAGGAGCCCACCAGCCTCAACACGCTGGAGCTGCTGCCCCAGCTACTCAAGATGGGTGTGCGCGCCATCAAGATCGAAGGCCGCCAGCGCAGCCCCGCCTACGTGGCCCAGGTCACGCAGGTCTGGCGCGAGGCCATCGACCAATGCCTGGCCAGCCCCCACCGCTACGCCCCCAAGACCACATGGATGGCCAGCCTGGACCAGGTGGCCGAAGGCCAGCAGCACACGCTGGGCGCCTATCACCGGCCCTGGAAATGAGGAACAACCCACCTGAGGCGCTGCGCGGCGGTCGCTGGCCTGGGCCGCGCCAGTTCTAAGCCAAGCGAGCCGCTTTGAGCCCGAAACACCACGATAAAAATGACGGAGACCACTCCATGAAACTCTCCCTCGGCCCGCTGTTGTATTACTGGCCCCGCGACACCGTGCTCGCCTTCTACGAAGCCATGGCCGCCACGCCCGTGGACGTGGTCTATCTGGGCGAGACCGTGTGCTCGCGCCGCCACGAGCTGCGCCTGGACGACTGGCTGGCACTGGCGCGCATGCTGCAGGAAGCGGGCAAGCAGGCGGTCTTGTCCAGCCAGGTGCTCATCGAGTCCAGCGCCGACGTGGGGGTGATGCACAAGATCACTGGCAATGGCGAGTTTCTGGTCGAGGCCAACGACATGGGCGCCGTCAGTTGCCTGGCACGCGCAGCGCCCGGGCCGCAGGCCTTCGTGGCCGGGCCGCACCTGAACCTGTACAACGCGAGCTCGCTGCAGTGGATGGCGCAGTTGGGCGCCACCCGCTGGGTGATGCCGGTGGAGATGTCGCAAGAAGCGCTGGCCGCCATGCTGGCCCAGCGCCCGCGCGGTGTGGAGACCGAGGTGTTCGCCTACGGGCGCATGCCGCTGGCCTACTCGGCCCGCTGCTTCACCGCGCGCCACCGCAACTTGCCCAAGGACAACTGCCAGTTCAGTTGCCTGGAGCATGCCGACGGCCTGCCGCTGCGCACGCGCGAGAGCGAGGGCTTTCTGGTGCTCAACGGCACGCAGACCCAGTCGGCCCGTGTGTACAACCTGGTCAACGAACTGGCGGCGATGCGCGCCAGCGGTGTGGACGTGCTGCGCCTGAGCCCACAGGCGCAGCACATGCCACAGGTGATTGCCGCTTTTGACGAAGCCCGGCGCGCCAAGGCCCCCGATGAGGCACCGGGCGAAGCCATCGACCACGTGGAGCGCATGCAGCCGCTGATGCCCGACCTGCCCTGCAACGGCTACTGGTTCGGCCGCCCCGGCCTGGAGCAGGGCCATGTGGGCGGCACGGCTGCGGCCCGGCCTTGATGGGAGGACGGGCCGTCATGTACCACGGAGAACGTTTCAACAGCATCAGCCACCTGGTCGGCGCCCTGCTGGCCACGGCGGGCACGGCCGTGCTTGTCACGCTGGCGGCGCGCCTGGGCGACCCGTGGAAGGTGGTGGCCTTCAGCATCTACGGCGCCATGCTGGTGGCGCTGTATGCCGCATCCACCGCGTACCACAGCGTGCGCGGGCGGGCCGCCAAGGCCAGGCTGCAAAAGCTCGACCATTGCAGCATCTACCTGCTCATCGCGGGCAGCTACACGCCGTTTGCGCTGGTGTCGCTGCGCGGGCCCTGGGGCTGGACGCTGTTTGGCGTGGTGTGGGGCCTGGCCCTGCTGGGCATCGTGCAGGAGATCTGGTGGGCGCGTGGTGCGCGCGTGTTATCGCTGGTGTTGTATGTGCTGATGGGCTGGCTGGCGCTGGTGGCCGTGGTGCCGCTGTGGAACGCGCTCACGCCCGGCGGCTTTGGCTGGCTGCTGGCGGGCGGGGCCTTCTACACGCTGGGCATCGTCTTCTACGCACTGGACCACCGCGTGCGCCACGGCCATGGGCTGTGGCATCTGTTTGTGTTGGGCGGCAGCGTCTGCCACTTTTTTACCGTGCTTTTCTACGTCGCCTAAGAAGCTGCCATGACCATGTCTCCCCACTCCCCTTCGTCGGATTTTTTGGTGGTGCCCGCGCCTGTGGGCGCGGTGCTTGCGCGCTTGCCCGCCTACCCTGGCTCGTTGTTGCTGGTGACCGCGCTCAACCTGGCGCTGGCGCGGCATCTGCCCGCTGATGTGGGGCGCCTGCTGCAGCACAAGAAGATGCGGGTGCAGGTGCGCGACGCGCGCCTTGCGTTCGACTTCGCCTGGACGGGCCAGCGTTTTGCGCCCCATGCCCCGCTCGTTGCGCCCGCCGTGGCGGACGTCACGCTCAGCGCCACGGCGCATGACTTTTTGCTGCTCGCGCAGCGCAAGCAAGACCCGGACACCCTGTTCTTCAGCCGCCGCCTGTCGATGGAGGGCGACACCGAGCTGGGCCTGGTGGTGAAGAACGCGCTCGATGCCATCGAGCTGCCCGTGCTCGACCCGCAGCAGTGGGTCGATACGCTGCACCCACGCCAATGGGCGCACAAGCTGGCACCCAGCGCCCTGCGAGCGCGCTTCTTCGGAGGCCAACCATGACCATCACCACCGCCCCTGACCATCCCCTGGTCTATTCCTGCTCGGGCTGCTCCAGCGCCGCGCAGCTGGCTAACCACGTGGCGCTGCAGCTCGACCGGCGCGGCGTGGCCGAGATGTCGTGTATCGCCGGTGTGGGCGGCGACGTGCCACACCTCATGAAAACCGCGCGCTCGGGCCGCCCCATCATCGGGCTCGACGGCTGCCCGCTGGTGTGCGTGAAAAGCACGCTCGCGCGCCACGGCATCGTGGCCGGGCGGCACTACCAGTTGCAGCAGTACGGCGTGAAAAAACGCGCCCATGAAGACTTTGACCCGGTGCAGGCCGCGCTGGTGCTGGAGCAGGTCGAAGCCGACCAACTGGCGCAGCCCCTGCGGCGGCCGGTGGCTGCGGAGACCGCACATGGCTGAGCCCGAACCTTCACCCCCCCTGCGCCGCATCATCATCGCCATCTCGGGCGCCAGCGGCGCCGTGTATGGCGCACGCCTTTTGCAGGTGCTGCAAGGGCTGCCCGGCGTCGAGACGCACCTGGTGGTATCCGACGCGGGCTGGCGCAACCTGCACCACGAGCTCGACATGGACCGCCCCGCTGTTGAGGCCCTGGCGCACCGCGTGCACGACGTGAACAACGTGGGGGCGGCCATCGCCAGCGGCTCGTTCGACTGCCATGCGATGGTGGTCGCGCCCTGCTCCATGCGCACGCTGGCCGCCATCGCACACGGCCTCGGCGACAACCTGCTCACCCGCGCAGCCGACGTGGCGCTGAAGGAGCGCCGCCGCCTGGTGCTCATGGTGCGCGAATCGCCGCTACACCTCGCCCACCTGCGCAACATGGTGGCCGTGACCGAGATGGGCGCCATCGTCTGCCCGCCAGTGCCCGCCTTCTACCTGCGGCCCACCACGCTGGGCGAGGTGGTGGACACCAGCGTGGCGCGCGTGCTCGACCTCATCGGCGTGGCACACCAGATCGCACCGCGCTGGCAAGGTTTGGAGTCAAATGCTCCTTAATTCATAGCTGTTTGCGCTTGTTGAATAAGCGCTAGCGGCCTATTTCATTCAAACTCTGTACCTATGGCCTACCGCGACCTGCGCGACTTCATGGCCCAGCTCGAAGCCACTGGCGACCTGCGCCGCGTGCAAGAAAGCGTCTCGCCCCACCTGGAGATGACCGCGCTGAGCGACCGCGTGCTGCGCGCGGGCGGCCCCGCGCTGCTGTTCACGCAGCCCACCGGCCACCACATGCCCGTGCTCACCAACCTGTTCGGCACACCGGGCCGCGTGGCCCGCGCCATGGGCGTGGCCGACCTGCACGGTGTGCGTGCGTTGGGCGAGCTGCTGGCCACCCTTAAGGAGCCCGAGGCCCCCAAGGGCTTCAAGGACATGCTGGGCATGGGCCAGTTGCTCAAAACCCTGTGGAACATGGCGCCCCACACCGTGGCGCGCGGCGCGCCCTGCCAGCAAGAGGTGTGGGAGGGCCCCGACGTAGACCTGGCCCGCCTGCCCGTGCAGCATTGCTGGCCCGGCGACGTGGCCCCGCTCATCACCTGGGGCCTGACCATCACGTGCGGCCCGCGCAAGGCGCGGCAGAACCTGGGCATCTATCGCCAGCAGGTGCTCTCACGCAATGAGGTCATCGTGCGCTGGCTGGCCCACCGGGGCGGCGCGCTCGACTTTGCCGACCACTGCGCCATGCACCCCGGCCAGCCCTACCCCGTGGCCGTGGCGCTGGGGGCCGACCCGGCCACGCTGCTGGGCGCGGTCACGCCCGTGCCCGATTCTTTGAGTGAATACCAGTTCGCAGGCCTGCTGCGCGGCGCCCGCACCGAGGTGGCGCCCGCGCTGGGCGTGCCGCTCTCGGTGCCCGCCACGGCCGAGATCGTGCTCGAAGGCCATATCCAACCCGATGCGAACCATGCCAGCGGCTGGCAACACGCGCTGGAAGGGCCGTATGGCGACCACACCGGCTACTACAACGAATGCGCCGAGTTCCCCGTGCTCACGGTGGAGCGCATCACCCTGCGCAAGGACGCCATCTACCACAGCACCTACACCGGCAAGCCGCCCGACGAGCCCGCCGTGCTGGGCCTGGCGATGAACGAGCTGTTCATCCCGCTCTTGCAAAAGCAGTTCCCCGAGATCGTGGACTTCTACCTGCCGCCCGAGGGCTGCAGTTACCGCATGGCGGTGGTGAGCATCAAGAAGGCCTACGCGGGCCACGCGCGGCGCGTGATGATGGGCGTGTGGAGCCACCTGCGCCAGTTCATGTACACCAAGTTCATCGTGGTGGTGGACGACGACGTGGACGTGCGCGACTGGAAGGATGTGATCTGGGCCATCACCACCCGCATGGACCCGGCCCGCGACACGCTGCTGGTGGAGCACACGCCCATCGACTACCTGGACTTCGCCTCGCCCGTGAGCGGCCTGGGCAGCAAGATGGGCATGGACGCCACCAACAAATGGCCCGGCGAAACGCAGCGCGAGTGGGGGCGGCCGATGCGCATGGACGAGGGGGTTACGGCGCGTGCGGACGAGTTGTTTGTGGCGCTGGGGCTGTGAGGTTCTTTGTGACGTACCGCAATCGATCGGGTAGAGCTTGTCTGAAAGGCGTTGGGAGGACCGGGGTTCCTACGCGCGCGTTCTACTAGCCAAGGAATGTACCGAAGCGGCCTTCACCATTGGATAGCGGTAATTGGTGAAAGCGGAAGCTCGACGTTCGAGTTAGGCCGCACAGCGGTAGTAGTCCTTCTCGTAGGGTGGAAGCTTTTCGAGTGGAACCCACGGGTGCGAGAAAAGCGATCTACGATCTCCTCGAATGACTGCACGCCAAATGTCTTTCATTTGACTGTCGGGTACATCGCGAAGATACAGGTTCTCTGGAAGATCCGACTCAAGCTCCTCAACGATGTCGATGTTGTCGAAGGTAATAAGCCCAGAGACTTGGGCTGTAACGGACCAATGCTCGTTGCCGATTGAGACCTGCGTGTGCTCATCGTCGGGCGTATCGAATTGCTCGTGACGAAGTTCATGCAGCAGGTTTGCCATGACGACATTTTCGTTCGCTATAGAAACATCGTCACCGTGGCCATAGCGGGTGCAATAGAAACTCATCCTGTGGTTTACATCTGAGTTAGCCTGCAAGCACCTTTACCTAGGTGCACCAAGCAAGTCTGCGGCAAGATTCTGTGCCTCCTCCAAAGCTGCGTTCGGTAGGCACACTGTGAGTTTGTCACCCAGCACTCCGGCGACGCGCGCGTAGACAACAACACGTTCATTCACAATGACCGCAAGCATTGAACCGAGGTTTGCTTCAGTCCATCGACGCATCGTGCCCGCGCCTTCTGTCGAGAAGGTCAATCGAACTGAAGGCTCTTCGGGACCCAGCCCAACTCCCTCGCAATCCCAGGATGCAATAGCGCTGATTATTTGCTCTCCAGTTAGAAGGGCTGTACTGTCAACCCAAACGGGCGAGTCTCCTCCTCGTCGGGGCAGTTGTCTCATTCCCGGCCGAGAAGTGTCACTCGCCGAAGCAACCTGAAGGCTAGCTCTAGGAGGTCCCTCACGCGGAGCGCTAACCTGACGCCGAGATTCTTTCAGGATCGTCGCGAGTCGATCGACCCGCTCCCAAGCTTCAACTGGAACTTGCACGACCCAACATGTGCTCGCCAAGTACGCGGAGAACTCGCGTCGCTGTGTTGCAGCAGTCGTGGGCGTCTCAATTTGATATGACACCGTCACCTCTCTGTCGGAGAGATAACTACGCTTGCTCTCGATCGCTCGTACTTGTGAAATTCGCCAACCCTTTCGCAGTTGCTCACCTCCTGCCAAGAACCGACCCACCAACTCTTGGTCAGACGCTGTTGCTATTCGCTGCTGCGTCCAGTCTGACCCGAGAAGTCGATTTCTGAATTGCGCAGAATCGGGAGAGTATCTGTCGTCAACAATCTGCTGAAGGCGAGAGCGATACTGCTTGAGGTTACGAGGCTGAATGAGTTCGACAGTTCGCACAGCATCTTCGACGCTCCAACGCGCGAACGTGACAGCGGCTTCTTCGGCGCTCTTCATGCAGACGTTAGCAGCGCTGGAGAAGGTCGCGCCGATCGACATGCCCAACCCGATCCCGGTTTTGAGAATGACTGAGGAATGCCACATGACTTGATTCTGCTGGTTAACGTGATGTATCCCGCAAAACCTGCGGAATGAATTGGGCCGTGCGGGATATTCTGAACACAGATTTCTCCTGAAGGTGGCTTGTAGTCTGAGTTCGCGGGCGTTGGGCTGTGGGAATATTCAGGTATAAAAATTCCGCAAAACCGGACGAACTCCAACTGCGCAAACTATACCGAGCAAGCCTACGCGCAGCTCCAATGGCCTGTTTTCGAATACGAGCCGGCCCGGGTCGTGACGGATTGCTTTGGAAAAATGGTGATCACCGTGGGCTCTTGGTCAATAGATAGCCGCCAACTTGGCCGGGCGAGACAAGGTTCAGCCCCCACTGCAGGGGCTCACTCCAGCCACCCCTTGGGCACCTTGTCCGCCTTCTTCTCCACCGGGTTGGCCGTGAGCCACTGCGGTGCGTACTGGCGCATGAACTCCTTGGCCTTGTCGGGCCGGGCCGTGAGCCAGGCGTCGTACGCGCCTTCGTTCAGGATGGCGGGCATGCTCTTTTCGCTGCCGGGCGGGCCGTAGCGGTGCAGCAGCGCGTGGTTGTTGGCGTTCACGGTGAGCAGGCAGTAGCTCACGATCACCTCGCCGTCGCTCCCCTGCCAGCGTGCCCACAGGCCGGCCACGCCCATGGGTTTGCCGTCCACGCGGGCGATGCGCGTGGGCACGGCCTTGCCGGAGCGCCAGTCATCCTCATAGAACGCCACCATCGGCACGATGCAGCGCTGGCCGTTCAGCCACGCATCGCGGAACGCGGTGCCGGTGGAGGCCAGGTCGGATTTGGCGTTGACCAGCTTGGGCGCGCGCAGTTTGGCGTCGGACGCCGACTTGACCCAGTGCGGCACCAGGCCCCACTGCGCGGGCACCAGCACGCGCGTGGTGTCGGCACCGGCATCGGCTTCTGGCGCTGCGCCTGAAGGCTGGGCCAAGGCCGTTGCGGTGGCCACATGCACGACAAAGCCGCCCGGCTTGCGTGGCCATAAGTGGCGTTCGAGCGGCACCGCCGGGGGCTCAACCGCGAAGGCCTCGCGGTAGCTGTCGGCGGGGTGCAGGGTTTCGTAGTGGGTGCTCATCGGGCGATGGTAACTGCGCAGCAGGGCGGTTAAAGAAAAAACAGGCGCTAGCGCTTTTCCTTCAAGCACTAGTAGCTATAAAATCAATAGCAATTGTGCGCTTCCCATCAGGCGCCGTGACTTGTATCAAGCCCGGTGTCGCCTGCGTTGTGACATGCCCACGTGGCATTTTCACAATGGCCGCATGGACTTCGCACCCTCGCCCCTGGCCCGTGACATGCTCGCACGCCTCACCGCGTTCATGGACCGCTATCTGCTGCCCTACAACGCCGCTTGGCATGCGGCCGTGCAGGCGGGCGACTACCCGCCGCCGTTCGTGGAAGACCTGAAGGCCCTGGCGCGCGAAGAAGGGC
The DNA here is from genome assembly GCF_027492855.1 of Acidovorax sp. Classification (GTDB taxonomy): domain Bacteria; phylum Pseudomonadota; class Gammaproteobacteria; order Burkholderiales; family Burkholderiaceae_C; genus Acidovorax. The sequence goes on along the minus strand of NZ_JAPUDY010000073.1, from coordinate 13,217 downwards.
TGTGGAACCTGTTTTTGCCCACGCTGCGCGAGGACGAACCGGGCACGCGGCTGTCCAACCTCGACTACGCGCCGCTGGCCGAGGCCATGGGCCGTTTGCCCTGGGCCGCAGAGGTCTTCAACTGCCAGGCACCGGACACCGGCAACATCGAGCTGCTGCACCGTTTTGCCACGCCCGCCCAGCGCGCGTTGTGGCTGGTGCCGCTGCTACACGGCCAGATGCGCTCGGCCTTTGCGATGAGCGAGCCCGACGTGGCCTCGTCCGACCCTACCAACCTGCAGACCACGGTGCGGCGCGAGGGCGATGACCTGGTGCTCAGCGGCCGCAAGTGGTTCATCACCGGCGCGGCGCACCCGCGTTGCAGGCTGCTTATCGTGTTGTGCCGCAATGCGGATGCGCAGGACAGCACCAGCAGCCATGCGCGCCACAGCATGGTGCTGGTGCCTGCCGATGCGCCGGGCCTGCACATCGTGCGCAACATCAGCGTGCTGCACCACCACGCCCCCGAGGGGCATTGCGAGGTTTTGCTGCAGGGCGTGCGCGTGCCCGCCGATCACCTTTTGGGCGACTGGGGCGCGGGTTTTGCGATGGCGCAGGCGCGCCTGGGGCCGGGGCGGGTGCACCACTGCATGCGCAGCATCGGCCAGTGCGAGCTGGCGCTTTCTCTGGCCACCGAGCGCGCGCTGGAGCGCACGGCGTTCGGCAAGCCGCTGGCCGAGCAGGCCAATGTGCAGGAGTGGCTGGCAAAGGCGCGCATCGAGATCGACCAGGCGCGTTTTCTGGTGCTGCACGCCGCCTGGCTGCTGGACCAGGGCGCTGCGGCCGATGCCCGCCAGGTGCGCGCCCAGGTTGCGGCCATCAAGGTGGTGGCCGCACGGCTGCAGCAGCGCGTGGTGGACCGCGCCATGCAGATCTTCGGCGCCATGGGTCTGTCGCCCGACACGCCGCTGGCCGCGTTCTGGACCTGGGGCCGTGCGCTGCGGCTGATGGACGGGCCTGATGAAGTGCACCTGCGCACCGTGGCCCGGCACGAGCTGGCCCAGGCGCGCGCGCGGCTGGGGGAATCGGCTGCCTGGTTCACCACGCCCGAGCAGATGCGCGCGCCACCACATTTGCGTGCGTGAGAAGCTTTTCACGGTCCGAGGCACTACCCACCGTTCGGGCCATTGGCAGGACGGCGTGGTGTGGTGATACTGGGCGCCTTCACATTGCCTGGAGGGCCTTGCCATGAAAATTTCAGCCATTGCCGTGACGACCGCCGTTGCACTGCTGCCCGGCGCCGTGGGCCTGGTCTACGCCCAGACCCAGAAAATGCGGCCGGGGTTGTGGGAGCACAGCGTGTCGATGAAGAGCCAGAGCGGCCAGATGGAGGCAGCCATGGCGGAGATGCAGAAATCCATGGCCAACATGACGCCCGAGCAGCGCAAGCAGGTGGAACAGATGATGGCGCAGCAGGGCGTGGCCATGGGCGCGAAAGGCAACACGAACACGGTGAAGGTGTGCATCAGCCCCGAGCAGGCCGACCTGGACCGCATCCCGCCGCAGGAGGGCTGCACCCAGACCGTCAAGCGCACCGGGCCGAGCTCCATGGCCATGAGTTTTCAGTGCAAGGGCTCCAAGGGAGAGCCGCCCACCACGGGCGAGGGCACCATGACGTTCAGCGGCCCCACGGCCTACACGGGCCAGTTCAAGGTCAAGACCACCATGAACGGCAAGCCCGATCAGCTCGACATGGCGCAGACGGGCAAGTGGCTGGCGGCCGACTGCGGCAACCTCAAGCCCGCGCGCTGAACCCCGCGGCCCCCGCCGAGCGGTGGGACACATTGGGCGCCACCACCACCCGATTGCGCCCGAGGGCCTTGGCGGTGTAGAGCGCCTGGTCGGCGCGCTCCAGCGTGTGCAGCACGGTGTCGCCCGCAATGTGCAATGCCAGGCCCGCCGACACGGCCATGCGCACCGTGCCCTTGGCGTGTGGGATCTCCAGCGCCTCCACTGCCTGCCGGATGCGTTCGAGCAGTTCGCGGGCGTCGTGCATTTCGGTGTCGGAAAGCATCAGCACGAACTCCTCGCCGCCCCAGCGGGCCAGCACATCGGTGTCGCGCACGCTGGCCAGCACGGTGCCTGCAAAGGCCTGCAGCGCACGGTCGCCCATGGCGTGGCCATGCCGGTCATTGATGGGCTTGAAGTGGTCGATGTCGAGCTGCGCCAGCAGCAGCGGGCGGCCGTTGCGCTGGCTGCGGCGTTGTTCCAGCTCCATCAGGTCGACCATGGCGCGGCGGTTGAGCAGGCCGGTCAGCTCGTCGCGTGTGGCCAGCTCGCGGTTGACCTCCAGCGCCTGCGCCAGGGCCTCGCGCTGTTGGCGCAGCCGCGAGCGGATGCGCTGGATGCGCAGGTTCAGCGAGATGCAGCCCCCAAGCACGATCATCACCATCAGCGCATAGGCGGTGTCGAGGTAGCCAAACGGGGTGGCGCTGAGGCGGGTGGTCGCTCCGATGGCGCAGGCAAAGGCCAGCAGCGCGTAGATGCCGATGCCGATCACCTCGGCCACCGTGAGGCCGAAGGTGCCAAAGAACAGGATCATGGCCAGCACGCTGGGCACCAGCCCGCGTGCCTCGCCCGCCAGCACGTAGGCCACGGCGCCGCTGGTGATGGTCCAGACCATCTGGGGAATGGTGAGTGAAGGGTCGCGCAGCCCTGCGGTGGCGCCTGAGCGGACGAAGGCCGCCATCATGCCCACCCCACCCACCGACAAGCTCGCCCACCACAACACGGACTGCATATCCACCGCTGCGCTGAAATACGCCACCAGCAGCATCACGCCCGCGCTGCTGACCATCAGCAGCAACGCCAGCAGGCTCATGCCCACCAGCGTGCGCCGCCGTGGGTCGGTGGAGAGAATCACATCCCTGAGGCGTTGCCAGCGGGAGGGGTGACGCAAGATGGCAGGCTCCTGCTAAAGGTGGGGCCGCGCGGGGGGTGCACGCGGGAAGGCCGGCAGCGGGGTGGCCGCGTGCCGGTCGCGCATTCTAGGGCGCAAGAGGCCCAGGGGACAACCCTGCCTTTTTCCGGAATGTCAACACACTTTTACCGCAGGGTGAGCGCTGCCAGGGCGGCCAGCGGCGCGGTTTCTGCGCGCAGCACGCGCGGGCCCAGCGTGACGGGGGCAAAGCCGTGTTGCTGGGCCAGGTCTTCCTCGGCGCTGCTGAGCCCGCCTTCGGGGCCCGAGAGGAACAACACGGGCCGCTGGCCCTTGTCGGATTCGGCGGCCTGGTGCAGGGGCAAGGTGCCGGGGCGCAGCGACAGCAACAGGCGCAGTGCAGCGTCTGTTGTAGCGGTGGCCGATGCCGCGTGCGTGCGCACCCAGGCGGCGAGGTCAATGGCGCCGTGCACCACGGGCACGCGGTTGCGGCCGCATTGCTCGCAGGCGGCCACGGCCACGGCCTGCCAGTGGGCGATTTTCTTGTCGGCGCGTTCGCCTTTGAGCTTGAGCACGCTGCGCTCGGCCACCAGCGGGGTGATGCTGGCCACGCCCAGTTCGGTGGCTTTTTCCACCAGCCAGTCCATGCGCTCGTTGGCGGTGATGCCCGCGAGCAGGTGCACGGCGCGCGGCGCCTCGCGCTCGGTGGCATGGTGGGCGCCCACCAGCACGCGCACGTCGTTGCGGCCCATCTTCAGCACGGTGGCATCGAACTCGCCGCCGGGGTCGCCCGCGCCCTGGCCGCCGTGGAACAGCGTGATGCCGTCGCCGGGCTGCAGGCGCAGCACCTGCACATGGCGCGCGGCGCCAGGGGGCAGGTCCAGCTCGGTGCCGGTGGACAGAAGGGCAGGGCAGTGAAAACGAGGCATTTGCTATTAATTTGATAGCTATTAGCGCTTGATAAATAAGCGCTAGAGCCTGTTTTTATTCAAACCACTGCACATCCAGCCGTGGCGCCTGCTGTTACATGCGGCCGTATGCAAAACCTACGGCGGGCTCGGTGCCTTCGATCTGGTCCAGCATTTGGAGCAGCGGACCCAATTGGCGGTAGCGGTTGGCCGTGGCGCGGATGTAGGCCAAAAAGCGCGGCGTGTCGGCCAGGTATTTGGGCTTGCCGTCGCGCAGCGTGATCCGCGCAAAGATGCCCGCAACCTTGAGGTGGCGCTGCAGGCCCATCCATTCCACGCTGCGGTAGAACTCGCCAAAGTCGTTGCCCCAGCCGCTCGCGCTGTTGGCGCCCAGCAGACCGGCCTTGCGTGCCTTTTCCCAGTAACGCACGGTGATGTCGATGACGAACTCTTCTTCCCAGCTGATGAACGCATCGCGCATCAGGCTGGCGATGTCGTAGGTGATGGGGCCATAGACGGCGTCCTGGAAGTCCAAAACCCCCAGTGGGCCGCCGGGTTCGGCGGGCACCATCAAATTGCGGGTCATGAAGTCGCGGTGCACGTACACGTTGGGCGCGGCCAGGTTGTGGGCCACGATGGCGTTGAACGCGCTGGCCAGGGTGGCCTGTTGCTTGTCGTCCAGGGTCACGCCCCGGTGTTTGGCCAGATACCAGTCGGGGAACAGCGCCAGCTCGCGGCGCAGCAGCGTCTCGTCGTACACGGGCAGCACGCCGGGCTGGGAGGCTTTTTGCCACTGCAGCAGCACATCGGTGGCCTGCTGGTACCAGGCGTAGGCGTCCTGGGGCTTGTCGGGGTTCAGCAGCTCGATCAGCGTCTGGTGGCCCAGGTCGGACAGCAGCATGAAGCCGCCGGGTGCGTCCCAGGCCAGGATCTGCGGCACGTTCAGCCCCGCAGCCGCCATGAGGCTCTGCACCAGCACGAAGGGCTCGCAGTTTTCTTTGTCTGGCGGCGCATCCATCACGATGCGGCTCACGCCCGTAGCGCTGTCGATGCGCAGATAGCGCCGAAAGCTGGCGTCGGCTGATGCCGGGCGCAGGGTGGCGGGCAGCAGTTGCTCAGTGCCGACCAGGGGCGCCAGCCAGGCGTCGAAGGCGGCTTTGCGGGCGGCGTCAGGCCAGGTAACGGGGGGCAAGACAGCAGTCGCCATGGGCGCGCCCAGGGGCGGATGGGTGGGTGATGGGGGGAATGGGTGGCTCATGGATAATCCGATTTTACAAACCCGCTCAGCGCGCCGCCCTGGTGCCGCCCTGAGCGGGTCCTTTCATCTGCCACAGCCCCAACCGCTCCACGTGCCACGCTGCAAGCCCCCCACCGTGCAGACCTCTCTTTCCCCCCGGCCCCGGCTTGCCACGGCAAAGGCTGCGCGCCCGCCCGTGCCGCGCGCTCTGGCCTATGGCGTGGCGCTGGCCTGGTGCGGCCTGCCGCTCGCGGCCCTGGCCCAGGGCCCGGCAGCGCCCAGCGCCTGGGACGCACCGCCTGCGCTGCGCACCTCGCCCCTGTTGCAAGAGAAGATTCCGGACGCCGTGCGGCCCCAGCTCCCGGTCTTCGTGACGGGCGACCACATCAGCGGCCAGCCCGACCTCAATGCGCTCATCGAGGGCAATGCCGAGCTGCGCCGGGGCGACACCGTGATCCGCGCCGACCGGCTGGACTACAACGTGCCCGAAGACCTGGCCAAGGCCAACGGTAGGGTGCGCATCAACCGCGCGGGCAACGTGTATGAAGGCACGGCGCTGGAGCTGCGCGTGGATGCCTTCGAGGGCTTCTTCAGCGATGCGCGTTACCGCTTTTTGGCCACACAGGCGCATGGCGACGCCACGCGCGTGGACTTCACCGACCGCTACCGGGCCACGGTGCACAACGCCACCTACACCACCTGCGAGCGCGGCAACGAAGAAAGCTGGGAGCCCGACTGGGTGCTGCGCGCGGCCACCATCCACATCGACAACGAAGAAGAGGTGGGCACCGCCGAAAACGCGGTGCTGGAGTTCAAGGGCGTCTCGGTGCTGCCCATCCCCTACATCACCTTTCCGCTGTCGGACAAGCGCAAGTCCGGCCTGCTGCCGCCCACCATCGGCATCGACAGCCGCGACGGCCTGGCCTACATCCAGCCCTACTACTGGAACATTGCGCCCAACCGCGACGCCACGCTGCGCGCGGCGCTCATGACCAAGCGCGGCGCCAACCTGGGCGGCGAGTTCCGCTATCTCGAATCTGCCTACCAAGGCAAGATCAGCGCCGACGTAATGCCCGCTGACCGGCTGCGCGACCGCTCGCGCTGGAGCGCCTCGGGCCAGCACCAGGGCTTCATCGACTCCCCCATCGGCGGGCTGGGGCTGAACCTCAACCTCAACCGCGTGAGCGACGACAACTACTGGCGCGACTTTGGCCGCGCCTCCGAGCCGCTGCGCCAGCGCCTGCTGCCCAACGATGCCCTGCTGTCGTGGGGGCGCAATGACATGTCGGCCTCCGTGCGCACCCTCAAGTGGCAGACGCTGCAGGACGTGAGCTCGCCCATCGTGCCGCCGTACGACCGCATGCCACAGCTGCAATGGCGCTACACGCCCTCGCAACTGGGCGGCGGGCTGGATGCCAGCGTGGAGCTCGATACCACACGCTTCGAGGCCGCCCGTGCGCTCACCCGCCAGCCCAATGCCGACCGCAGCTATGCCATGGCGCAGATCAGCCGGCCGTTTTTGTCGCCTGGCGGTTTCGTCACGCCACGCCTGCAACTGCACGCCACGCAGTACCAGTTTGACAGCCCCCTGTCCAACGGCGACCGCTCGGCCAGCCGCGCCCTGCCCACCTTCAGCCTGGACAGCGGGCTGGTGTTCGAGCGCGAAGCTGCCTATTTCGGCCGCGGCTTTTTGCAGACGCTGGAGCCGCGCGCCTTCTACACCTACACGCCCTACCGCGACCAGAGCCGCCTGCCGGTGTATGACACGGCGGCCAACGACTTCAACTTCGCCACCATCTACACCGAGAACGCGTTCGGCGGCAACGACCGCCTGGCCGACAACAACCTGCTCACGCTGGGTGTGACCACGCGCCTGCTGGACCCCAACACCGGCGCCGAGGCCGCGCGCTTTGGTGTGGCCCAGCGCCTGCGCTTTTCGGACCAGAAGGTGACCCTGCCCGGCGGCACGCCCGTGAGCGAGCGTCTGTCCGACCTGCTGCTGGGCGCGGGCATCAACTGGACGCCGCAGTGGGGCTTTGACTCCACCGTGCAGTACAACCCCAAGACGGGCCGATCGATCCGCTCGACCATCGGCGCGCGCTACAGCCCCGGCAGCTACCGCACCGTGAGTGCGGCCTACCGTCTGCAGCGCGGCACCAGCGAGCAAGTCGATGTCGGCTGGCAGTGGCCCCTGAACGACCTGTGGGGCGACAAGGGCAAAGACCTGGGCGCGGGCCGCGGCCAGGGCGGCGGGCGCTGGTACAGCGTGGGCCGCCTGAACTACAGCCTGAAAGACCGCAGGTTGGTGGACACCGTGGTCGGCTTTGAATACGACAGCTGCTGCTGGATCGGCCGCGTGGTGCTTGAGCGCCTGCAAAGCAGCGTGACCACCTCCAACACCCGCCTGCTGTTCCAGATCGAGTTCGTGGGCTTCTCCCGCCTCAGCCTGGGCTCCAGCCCGCTGGAAACCTTCAAGAACAATGTGCCGCGTTACCAGAACCTGCGTGAACAGGTTTCGACGCCCAGCCGTTTCAGCAACTATGACTAACGCCATGAATCACCGCGCATTTGCCCTGGCCCTCGTTGCCCTGGCGTCCCTTGCCTCGCAAGGCGCCGCAGCGCAGGGCCTGCGCCCCTCGGGGGCGTTGTCGTCCGGCAAAGGGGGGTTGTCCGCTCCCTCTTCCTCCTCGTCGCCGTCGGTGCGCCCGCCCGCCGCGCCATCCATCACATTGCCCGCACCTGGCGCCAACACGGCGCCCCGCTCGGCGGACTTCATCGTGGCGGTGGTCAATTCCGAGCCCGTCACCAACTACGAAGTGCGCTCGCGCCTGGAGCGGGCCGAGGCGCAGATCGCCAAGCAGGGCGGCGCCCTGCCGCCGCGCGACCTGTTGGCCCGCGAGGTGCTCGAGCGGCTGATTCTGGAGAAGGTACAGCTGCAGCAGGCGCGCGAGGCGGGCATCAAGGTGGATGACTACGCGCTGTCGCAGGCCGAACAGGGCGTGGCGCGCCAGAACGACATGACGGTGGACCAGCTCTACACACGCCTGGCTCGCGATGGCATGTCCAAGGAGCGTTTTCGCGAGGAGCTGCGCAACCAGTTGCTGCAGCAACGCCTGCGCGAACGCGATGTGGAAGCGCGGGTGAAGGTGACCGATCTTGACGTGGACCAGTTCCTGCGTGATGAGCAAAAGGGCACGGACGTCGCGTCCATGGAAATCAACCTGGGCCATGTGCTCGTGCTGGTGCCCGAGAACGCCAGCCCCGTGCAGGTAGCCGAGCTCCAGGCACGCGCCCAACGCGCTGCCGACCGCGTACGCGCTGGCGAAGACTTCGCCGCCGTGGCGCGCGAAATGTCCGATGCGCCCGAAGGCCAGCGCGGGGGCGGCCTGCTGGGCCTGCGCCCGGCTGACCGCTACCCCGAACTGTTCGTGAACTCCACGCTGGGCCTGCCCGTGGGCTCCATCGTGGGCCCCGTGCGGTCCCCGGCGGGCTTTCACGTGCTCAAGGTGGTCGAGCGCGTCACGGCGGGCATGCCAGCCACCGTGGTGCAAAGCCATGCGCGGCACATCCTGCTGCGCACCGGCCCCCAGCTGTCCGAAACCGCCGCCGCCACGCGCCTGGCCGACTACCGCCGCCGCGTGCTGGCCCGCCAGGCCGACTTTGCCGACCTGGCCCGCGAGCATTCGCAAGACGGCAGCGCAAAGGAAGGTGGCGACCTGGGCTGGGCCAGCCCCGGCCGCTATGTGCCCGAGTTCGAACAGGCCCTGAACACCCTCAGGCCTGGCGAGATCAGCGAGCCGCTGGTGTCGCGTTTTGGCGTGCACCTGATCCAGTTGCTGGAGCGCCGCGAAGCCAAGCTCACGCAGCGCGAACAGCGCGAGATGGCGCGCAGCACCGTGCGCGAAAAGAAGCTCGACGAGGCCTATGCCACCTGGGCGCAGGAGCTGCGCGGCCGGGCCTACGTGGAATACCGCGACCCACCGCAATAAGCGGTGCGCATGCCCATCTCCCGACTCAGACAGACCAGACACAGGTAAGGCCGCGTTGAAACACATCCCCCGCAAGCGCTTCGGGCAGCATTTCCTGTCCGACAAGGGCATCATCGAAGACATCGTGCAGGCGATTGCGCCGCTACCGGGCCAGCCCATGGTCGAAATCGGCCCCGGCCTGGCCGCGTTGACGCAGCCCCTGGTGGAGCGCCTGGGGCGCCTCACCGTGATCGAGCTGGACCGCGACCTGGCCCTGCGCCTGCGGCTGCACGGGCAGCTCGACGTGATCGAATCCGACGTGCTCAAGGTCGACTTCACAGCCCTGGCGCAGACGATGCGTGAAAAGGCCGCACAGCCCGGCCTCAAGCTGCGGGTGGTGGGCAATCTGCCCTACAACATCTCCACGCCCATCCTGTTCCATCTGCTCGATCATGTGCAGGTCATCGAAGACCAGCACTTCATGCTGCAAAAAGAAGTGATCGACCGCATGGTGGCCCGCCCCGCCACGGGCGACTATGGCCGCCTGTCGGTGATGCTGCAGTGGCGCTACGCCATGGAGAACGTGTTGTTCGTGCCGCCCGAGAGCTTCGACCCGCCCCCGCGCGTGGACAGCGCCGTGGTGCGCATGGTGCCGCACGCCGAGCCCGCGCCCCTGTCGCAGCCCTTGCTGGAAGAACTGGTGCAGGTCGCCTTCAGCCAGCGCCGCAAACTGCTGCGCAACACCCTGGGCCGCTGGCTGGAAGCGCGCCAGTTCACCGGCACCTTCGACACCCAGCGCCGCGCCGAAGAGGTGCCCGTGGCCGAATACGTGGCCCTGGCACAAAAATGCTCTTGATTTGATAGCTGCTTGCGCTTGTTGAATAAGCGCTAGAGCCTGATTCTTCTGATGAAGTGCAGGCCTCAGAGGAGCCCGCTCACCCCGGCTTCGACAGGCTCAGCCCGAACGGACAGTGGAAGAGGCTGCCTGAGAGATGGACATTGCCAGCCAGATGATTGCGCCACAAGCCAAAGCAACTGGCGCGATCCAGGCCAGAGATGCCGAGCAAGGGCCGCCCCGCAGCGAGGGCATCGTCCCCCTTCCCGGCGAAGCCGAGAGAAGGGGTGAAGGCGCGAAGCGCCTCAGGGGGATGCCCCGAATTATGCGGCGCTGAGCCAATACCCGGAGTTGAACGGACTGCTCATGCGCAGCGCCATGGGGGACACGTCAACGAGCTTGTCGGTGGGCATTTTCTCGGTGGCGTCGCTGCCGCCGATCTCGATGCCCTCGACACCACCCTTGGTGTCGGTAGTCGCCTCGTTCGCCCGTTCTGCTTGGCTGGTGGATGCAGAACGGGCTACAGAAAAGAATAGAAACAGCGGAACGGAATCTTGCGGTCACCCCAGTAGTCGGCGGCGTCGCGGAAGATGTCGAGCAGCTGCTCGCGCGCTTCCTTGTCGAACTTGCCCGTGGCCGGGATCTGCTCGAGCACCACGATGAAGCCCGGCTGAGGGCCCGACTTGTGCAAGGGGTCCGTCATGCAGTCGTACAGCGCATCGAAGTTCTTGCCGAAGTGCGATGGGAAGGTGAATTGCCCGGCAATCAGGTCCAGCACGTCTTGTTTGGACTGTGCGTGGGCCAGGTTGGCGTACAAGAAATGATGACCCATGGAGGTGGCCGCGTCCTGCAGGTCCTGCACGCGGAAGGCGCGAATGGACTGCACGATGTTGGTGCGCACGCCACGCAGTGGCGCTTCCAGGTCTTTACGAAGTGGCGTCTGCATCTCCGCTACTCTTTCTTTATAAAGTCCACAAACTTCTGGCTGATCGCAAGGCCACGGTGGGCGGCCTGCGAGTGGGGGGATTCAAGGGGCGCGATGCGCACGGCCAGCTCAGTACTGGTTGGCGTGCACCGCATCGGGGTCACTCGACGATTTCGCGAAAACTGGCGTAGTGGTCGCTGGTGTAGTAGCAGGCGTCCGGCGTCCGGGGCTTGCCACCGCACACGATGCGCCGGGCTCCCCGGTTGCGCGATCCTGGCGTTCTGACGGTGTATTCGCGGTAGTAGCCCCGCTTGTGGGCGGGCAACAGCCGCTCGCGATTGCCAAAAACCGTTCCGTCCTTGTCATACGGAAAGGGCCCGCCTTCACGGATCAGCGCATAGGTTGACCGCCCCTGGGGCGGCAACTCGGCCAGTGCGATGGGAGTGGTGGACCCGCCCTCGGACGGAGTGTTCCGGGCATGTCCCGCAAGCGGGGACAGCACGAACGCAACACCCAAAACACACAATAACCCTGCTTTGCGCGCCCGGGTGGCTACAGCCTTCAGCATCAACGAAACCTTTCAGAAACTACGGGTTAACCCGAAATTTCGACCCGCTAGTGTCGCTCAACGGTCCCCAAAAAGCAAGCGTCTGCACAAAGATTGGGCAGACGCTGGGGGGCTTTGCAAGCATCAATAGTTAGTGCTTGCTATCTATTTATCGCTTACCGCAACGCGTTGGCATCTGCCACGGTGAGCGCGGTCATGTTCACGATCCGGCGCACGGTGGCGCTGGGTGTCAGGATATGGACCGGTTTGGCGGCGCCCAGCAGCACCGGGCCGATGGCGATACCGCCGCCCGCAGCGGTCTTGAGCAGGTTGTAGGCGATGTTGGCGGCATCGATGTTGGGGAACACCAGCAGGTTGGCGTCGCCCGTGAGTTCGCTGCTGGGCATGAGGGCCGAGCGGGCCTTGCCGTCCAGCGCCACGTCGCCGTGCATTTCGCCGTCCACCTCCAGCCAGGGGGCTTGCTGGCGCAGCAGATCCAGCGTCTGGCGCATCTTCACGGCGCTGGGGTGGTTGCTGGTGCCGAAGTTGGAGTGCGACAGCAGCGCTGCCTTGGGCTTGATGCCAAAGCGCATCATTTCCTCGGCGGCCAGGGCGGTGATCTCGGCCAGTTCCTTGGGGGTGGGGTCGTAGTTGACATGCGTGTCCACCAGGAACACCTGGCGCCCCGGCAGCATCAGGCCGTTCATGCAGGCATACACCGGCACGTCCTGCTCCGTGCTGTCGGCACCGCCCGCGTGTTTGCCGATCACCTGGTCGATGTAGAGCAAATGGTTGGCCGTGGTGCCCCAGGTGCCGCAGATCAGGCCGTCCACCTCGCCCTTGTGCAGCATCATGGAGCCGATCAGCGTGAGGCGGCGGCGCATCTCGATCTTGGCGACCTGCTGAGTGATGCCCTTGCGCTCGGTCATGCGGTGGTAGGTCTGCCAGAAGTCGTGATAACGGTGGTCGAAGTCGGTGTTGACCACGTCGTAGTCCACGCCTTCCTTCAGGCGCAGGCCGAATTTTTCGATGCGCTGGGCGATGATGGCCGGGCGGCCGATCAGCGTGGGGCGGGCCACCTTCTCGTCCACCACGATCTGCGCGGCGCGCAGCACGCGCTCTTCCTCGCCCTCGGCATAGGCCACGCGCTTCTTGGCGGCGGTGCGCGCGGCGTCGAAGATGGGCTTCATCGTCGTGCCCGAGGCATAGACGAAGGTCTGCAGCCGGTCGCGGTAGGCGTCCATGTCGGCAATGGGGCGCTGCGCCACGCCGCTGTCGGCGGCCGCCTGGGCCACGGCCGGGGCGATCTTCATCATCAGGCGCGGATCGAACGGCTTGGGGATCAGGTACTCGGGGCCGAACGACAGCTTCTCGCCCACATAGGCGGCGGCCACCACCTCGCTTTGTTCGGCCTCGGCCAGCTCGGCAATGGCGTGGACGGCGGCAATCTCCATCTCATCGGTGATGGTGGTGGCGCCGCAGTCGAGCGCGCCCCGGAAGATGTACGGGAAACACAGGACGTTGTTGACCTGGTTGGGGTAGTCCGAGCGCCCCGTGGCCATGATGATGTCGCTGCGCACGCTGTGCGCCAGCTCGGGGGTGATCTCGGGGTTGGGGTTGGCCAGCGCGAAGATCACGGGCCGTTCGGCCATCGTGGCCACCATCTCGGGCTTGAGCACGTTGCCTGCCGACAAGCCCAGGAACACGTCTGCGCCCACCATCACCTCGGCCAGCTTGCGCGCGTCGGTCTTTTGCATGAACTGGCGCTTGTCGTCGTCCATCAGCTCTTCGCGGCCTTCATAGACCACCCCGGCCAGGTCGGTGACGAACACGTTCTTGCGCTGCACGCCCACCTTGAGCAGCAGGTTCAGGCAGGCCAG
>NZ_JAPUDY010000072.1 GCF_027492855.1 Acidovorax sp. | reverse complement strand
CACACCGTCAGCCAGGGGCGTGTGGTGTTTGCCAACGGCGACCTGCGGGCCGAGCCTGGCAAAGGCCGCTACATCAAGCGCCCCGCGTTTGGGGCCAACTTCCAGGCCGTGCAAAAACGGGCGCAGGACCTGGCTCCCACGGCGGTGGCGCGTGGCTGAAGCGGAGCGAACCGCAAGCGGACGGAGGGTGGCGATTTCCACAGCTCCGAAACGCCCTCAAGCCGTTCGGCCTGAGCTTGTCGAAGGCAGCCACTGCCCCCCGGCTTCGACAGGCTCAGCCCGAACGGCGGTTGAAGCATTCAGCATCTCAGACATCCTCAGGAGAACATCATGAGCACCCAAGCCAACCCCGCCACTGACAACCTGCGCATCAACGGCGATCGCCTGTGGTCCTCCCTGATGGAGCTGGCCCAGATCGGCGCCACGCCCAAAGGCGGCGTGTGCCGCCTCACCCTCACCGACCTGGACAAACAAGGCCGCGACCTCGTCACCCGCTGGGCGCGCGAAGCGGGCATGACGGTGACCATCGACAAGATCGGCAACGGCTTCATGCGCCGCCCAGGGCGCAACAACAGCCTGCCCCCCATCATGACCGGCAGCCACATCGACACCCAGCCCACCGGCGGCAAGTTCGACGGCAACTACGGCGTGCTGGCCGGCATCGAAGTCGTGCGCACCCTGAACGACCACGGCATACAAACCGAAGCCCCCATCGAAGTCGCCTTCTGGACCAACGAAGAAGGATCGCGCTTCGTGCCCGTGATGATGGGCTCCGGCGTCTTTGCCAAAGCCTTCACCCTGGAGCACGCCTACGCCGCCACCGACACCGAAGGCAAAACCGTGAAAGGCGAGCTCGAACGCATCGACTACGTGGGCGACCAAGAACCCGGCGACCACCCCATCGGCGCCTACTTCGAAACCCACATCGAACAAGGCCCCGTGCTCGAAGACAACGACAAGACCATCGGCGTGGTCAGCGGCGTGCTGGGCATCCGCTGGTTCGACTGCACCGTCACCGGCATGGAAGCCCACGCAGGCCCCACCCCCATGGCCCTGCGCAAAGACGCCCTGCTGGCCGCCACCCGCATCATGCAAGACGTGGTCGCTGCAGCCCACCGCCACCCGCCCCACGGGCGAGGCACCGTGGGCATGGTGCAAGTGTTCCCCAACAGCCGCAACGTCATCCCCGGCCGGGTCAAATTCAGCATCGACCTGCGCAACAGCACCGACACGCTGGTGGACCAGATGGCCCAGGAGGTCAAAACCTTTGCCGCCCAGGTGGCGCAAGAGCATGGCGTGGACGTGAAGATCGAGATGGTGTCCAGCTACCCCGCACAACTCTTCCACCCCGAATGTGTAGACGCCGTGGGCCGAGCGGCCAAGAAGCTGGGCTACAGCCACATGCCCGCAGTGTCGGGAGCGGGGCATGACGCGGTGTACATGGCCAAGCTGGCGCCCAGCGGGATGATCTTCATCCCGTGCAAGGACGGGATCAGCCACAACGAGATAGAGGACGCCAAGCCAGAGCACATTGAGGCGGGGTGCAATGTGTTGCTGCATGCCATGCTGGAGCGGGCTAAGGTGATCTGAATCTGATGCAAGCCGTGTGATTGAATACGGGGCGTCGCAAGATTGCCCCGACGGGGCCACCCACACCGCCAACACACTCGGGTTGTTCCATGTTTGCTCGCCGCATCGCGCTGCGCAGTTTTCTCACATTCGCACTGTTGGCAGTGTTGCTGCCCATCGTTCTGGCCAGCGGCAGCCTGTTTTATCGCTCGGCCGTTGTGGCGATGGAAGAGTTTGCATTGCAGTTGGCCGATGAGGTGTCGGGCCGCGTGCGCGAGAAGGTGGTCTCGTTCTTCGATGTTCCACAGAGGGTGGTAGCGTTCAACGTTGAACAGGTGCGCGCAGGGTACCTGCTGGTGCGGCAGCCCGATGTGCTGATGCGCCAGTTCATGCTACAGATTGACCAGCAGCCACAACTGACATTCATTTCCATGGGTATGCCCGACGGCCAGTATTACGCTGGCAGTCGGCCACCCCTGGGTGACGATCGCGCGCCACGCATGCTGCGCGCCCGGGTCAGCGACGGCCGCGCCATGGAGGTGCTGCGTGTCGACCCCGTGACTCGCCAGCCATCGCTGATCTCGCGCAGCGAAGTGGGCTTCGATGCACGCACCCGCCCCTGGTACCAGTCCGCAATAGCCAACGATGGGGTCTCGTGGTACGCCCCCTACCGCTATCTGATCAACGATGCGCAGGGTGCATATGACGGAATCGGCATGGGCATCTCGGCGCCCGTGCGCTCGCGTGATGGGCAGCTGATGGGGGTGGTTACGGCCGACGTGGCGTTGTCGCAGCTCAATGAGTTCCTGGCAGGTTTGGCTGCTGAATCGGGCGGGCGGGCTTTTTTGGCGGAGGCATCTGGGGAATTGCTGGCGATGTCATCGCACAACCCGGCCGCGGGTGTAGAGGTGCTGGCGAATGGACGCCGCACGCGCATAGACCAGACCAGCGATCCCGTGATGCGCGCACTGGGCCAGCACATTCTGCATCGCGGTGAATCCGAGGGCACCCAATTCATGGAGGTCGATGGCGTGCGCCATCTGGCGCGTTGGTGGACACATGCACTGAACCGTGGCCCCGTGCTGACCATGGCGATCATCCTGCCCGAGAGCCGATTCAACACGCCTTTGCGCGGGGTGTTGCGCAACACGATTTACACCACGGCGGCGGTCATGTTGGCGTCGGTGCTTTTTTCACTGTTCGTGGCCAGCCGGTTGGTGCGGCCCCTGCAAGTGCTCAGTGACTGGGCCATCCGGTTGACGCAAGCTGACTGGAATGCCAAGGCGCCGAAGTCCAGCCCCATCCGTGAACTACGGCAGCTGGCGGACGCGATGGGCCACATGGCCGGTCACTTGAAGGAGCATGCCGAGGACCTGGAGCAGATGGTGGCGCAGCGCACGCAGGAACTGGAGAGTGCGGTGGCTTCCATTGAACAGACGTTGACCGACCAGCGCCACTTCATTGCAATGCTGTCGCATGAGGTGCGCTCACCGCTGGCGGTGATCAATACCGCCGGGCAACTGCTTGCGTTGCGGTCCAGGGATGCGCCTGCGCAGCAGGCGTTAGCACAGCGCATCTTGCGGGGCTCCGCGCGACTGAGCTACTTCTTTGACAATTGCCTGACCCAAGACCGTATCGATAGCCACAACTTCATCGTGGAGCCAGCGCCCGTCGACGTGGGGGCGTTGTGCCTATGGGTGGCTGAAAACGGCGGGCAGTTGTCTGCCGAGCACCCGTTGCACCTGGAGGTGGAGCCAGAGCTCCCAGCGTTGAACGGCGATCCGGTGCTGCTGCGCGTAATGCTCATGAACGTGCTGTCCAACGCGTTCAAATATTCCGAAGCTGGTACGACGGTGTCCCTCAGCGTGCATCGCGAAGGGGATCTGTGCCGTTTCGCCATCGAGGACGAGGGTCCCGGTATTCCGCTGGAAGACCAGCAACGGGTGTTTGAGAAGTACCGCCGCGGGCGCACGGCAGAGGGCAAAC
The DNA here is from genome assembly GCF_027492855.1 of Acidovorax sp. Taxonomy (GTDB): domain Bacteria; phylum Pseudomonadota; class Gammaproteobacteria; order Burkholderiales; family Burkholderiaceae_C; genus Acidovorax. Next base: position 192,411 of record NZ_JAPUDY010000072.1, on the reverse strand, counting down.
CCGGTGCCGGATTGGGGCTGGCTTTGGTAAAACGCATCGTCGATCTGCATGGTGGGGCTGTTCAGCTGCAGGCGCGCCAACCCCAGGGCATGCGCTTTGTGATCGACATTCCGTTGACGGCAGTACCGGTGGCATGAATGTTGCCTCCCGGACGGTCTCCGGAGGTATTTGCAACATGACCCATTCCAAGCCCAGCATCGCCATCGTGGAGGATGACTCCGACCAGTTGCACTGCATCGAGGAGTTCCTGCTCGACTCGGGCTATAGCGTGTGGGGTGCGTGCAGCGCCGAGGCGTTCTACAAGGGGTTTACTGTCCAGCCGGTCGATGTGGTGATCCTGGATTTGGGCCTGCCCGGTGAGGATGGGCTCAGCGTGGCGTCACTGCTCAAGTCCAGACCCGAGGTAGGTGTGATCATCCTCAGCGCCCGCGACTCACTCAACGACCGGCTTGCGGGCATGCGGGCCGGGGCAGATCGTTATTTGGTCAAGCCCGTCAATCTGTTGGAGTTAGCGGCCAACATCGATGCTACGGCGAACCGTCTGGCACCCAGGGCTTCTGCGAACCCAGAGGTTGCGGTAGGTGCTGCGCCAGCGTCCATTGCGCAGCCAGCGTGCTGGGTGCTGGCGATCAAGGATTGGGTGCTGTCATCGCCGCAGGGGAAGTGCCTGCAATTAACCACCCATGAGTTCATGTTTTTGCAGCAACTGATGCGTGCCGACGGCCAGCCGGTGCCCAAGCGCGACCTCGGCACCTACTTGTTCGGTGCGCGTGCACAGAACGGGGCCGAGCGGTTGAACCTGCTGCTCACGCGGCTGCGCAAAAAGGCAGCCGAGGCGTTTGCAGAGCCCCTGCCGGTCAAGACGCTGCACCAGATCGGCTACGCGTTCACGGCCACTGCGCAGCTCGCGCAGGACACTCAACCGTTGCACTGACCGCAGGGTTGCACGGCGTTGCTTTGCCTGCGCCGACAGAGGACGCACATGCCGGGTTAACCCTGCCTCTTGTTGAATCCAAATGAAAGGTTCTGAAAGACCGCGAAGGGAGTTTGGCGCACACCATGGAGGTGGCATACATCGATCCTCACTTCCTATCTTTTGGAGCCCTTCATGCAACGTCGTCATCTCCTGCAAGCCTCGGCACTGAGTGCACTGTCCGCGTCCATCGGCTTGACCCGCAGCGCCTTTGCGCAGGCGACGGGTTCCATCCAGTTTGGTTGTCCGGTGCCGATGTCCGGTCCGTTCGCGGCCAATGGAAAGTTTGCCGACATAGGCATGCGCCTGGCCATTGAGCAATATGGCAAGGCCCTCAATCGGCCCCTGGCCTACACGTTACTGGACACCGAGGGCAAGCCTGCCACAGCCGTGCGCAAGGTGCAGGAGGCTGCACAGCAGCAGGGTGCTCGCTTCTTCGCAGGTGGCATCTTGTCGGGTGAAGCCCTGGCCATGGGCAAGGAGGCCGAGAAGGCTGGTGGATTGTTCGTGACCACTGCTGGCGCCGATGAAATCACCGGTTCGGACTGCAACGCCGCTACCTTCCGCTGGTCGGTGCCCACGTTTGGAGCCATCGAACAAACCGTGCGTCCGCTGATCGAGTCCATGCCCAAGGCCAAGCGCTGGTACACCATCACGCCGCAGTATGTGTTTGGCGATGGTCTGCTATCGGCGGCCAAGAATATTTTCAAGGAAAAGGGTATCGAGCATGTCGGTAACAGCTACCACTCGCTCACCGAAAAAGAGTTCAGCGGCTACATCACCAACGCGCTGGCCGCTAAACCCGATGTGTTGCTGCTGCTTAACTTTGGTGCGCAGTGCGCAGACACTCTGCGCCAGGCGGTGAGCTTTGGCATGCACAAGAACATGACGATCCTGGTGGCTTGGGCCTCGGGGCTGGAGCAGTTCGAATCGCTGGGGGCCGATCTGTGTGACGGTATCTACTTTGGTGCCCAGTACTGGCACACGGTGGATTCCGAACTCAACCGCGATCTCGTCAAGCGCACTAACGACAAGCTCAAGATGAACCCCAACTACAGCCTGGCGGGGTCTTATATCTGCACCAAGTTGCTGATCGATGGAATCATCAAGGCCGGCACGGTGGAGCAGAAGGCCGTGATCGCCGCGCTGGAGGGACACAAGTACCAGGGGCTCACGGGCGAGGAAGAGGTGCGGAAGGCAGACCACCAGGTACTCAAAAACTACTACCTGCTCAAGGGCAAGGCCAAGTCCAAGATGAAGAACAAGGATGACTACGTGGACGTGCTCAGCTCGGGCAAGTCGTTCCTGCCCATCGACCAGACAGGCTGCAAACGCGCCTAATGCCGCTGGCGCTTGCGGGGCTGAGCACTGCCTCGTCCAAGCGTTGCGATTGCCCCAATCCTCAAGAGCCTCAGCGGTCCCGGTAGGGTGCCGCTGGCGGCCCTCTGGCTGAGCACTTTATGAACATCTACCTGCTACAGGTCATCAACGGAATCGGCATCGGCATGCTGTATTTCTTGTTGGCAGTCGGCCTGTCCATTGTTTTTGGCTTGCTGCGATTCGTGAACTTCGCGCATGGCGCTTTCTATCTGATCGGGGCGTACTTCTGCTATCAGATGACGCGCTGGGGTATGAGCTTCTGGCTGGCCCTAGTGGTGGTGCCGCTGGTAGTGGGCGCCATCGGTTGGGCCACGGAGAAGCTCATCCTGCGCCATGTGTATGCCACCGACCACGAGTTTCACATTCTCGTGACGGTGGGCTTGGCGTTGGTGGTGCAGGAGCTGGTGATCCTGCAGTGGGGGCCGCTGGGAGACAGCGTGGCTGTGCCTGACATGCTTCAGGGGGTGGTGATGTGGGGCAGCTTTGTGTATCCCAAGTACCGGCTTTTTGTGATCGGTTTTACCGCCGTGCTGGCCGTTTTGCTGTGGTGGGTGCTGGAAGGAACGCGCCTGGGTAGTGCCGTGCGTGCGGGCAGTGAATCGACCGAGATGGTTTCGCTGCTTGGCATCAACGTGCTGCGCATCTTCAGCCTGGTGTTTGGACTGGGGGCGGCAACGGCAGCGCTGGCCGGGGTGCTGGCGTCACCGATCCGGGGTGCGGAGCCCTTCATGGGCGTTGAGGCCCTTGCGGTGGCCTTTGTGGTGGTGGTGGTGGGCGGCATGGGCAGTTTCAGCGGCGCGCTGCTGGGCGGGCTGATGATCGGCATCGTGCAAAGCGTCATGAGCACGCTTTGGCCGGAGGGCGCGCGCCTGATGATTTATGTCGCCATGGCTGCCGTGCTGCTGTTGCGTCCCCATGGTCTCTTGGGCCGCAAGGAGTGAATCCCATGAAAAACTACACGCATTTCTTGTTTGCAGCGCTGGTGGTAGTGGGCATGCCGCTGATGATGCAGTCGGGCTCACTGGCGAGCGAGGTGCTTATATTCGGGCTCGCGGCCATGGGCTGTAACTTGCTGCTGGGCTTCACGGGCTTGTTGTCGTTCGGCCAGGGCATCTTCTTCGGCTTGGGCAGCTATACCGTCGCCTTGATGCTGACCCGCTGGCCTGTGCCTATGCCGCTGGCATTGCTGCTGGCCACGGCGATGGGGGCGTTGGGCGCCGCAGTGGTGGGCTGGGTGGCTATCCGCCAGCGCGGCACGTACTTCGTGATGTTGACCCTGGCCTTCGCGCAGATGTTCTATTTCATCGCCTACACAGCCACAGGCCTGACCGGGGGCGACAACGGGCTGATGGACATTCCTCGGCCCAATCTGTCCATTCTGGGCGCGGACCTGTGGACGCTGGAGTCGCCATGGCAGTTCTACGGGTTTATCTCGGTGATCTTTCTGGTGGTGTTCTGGCTGCTGCTCAAGGTGTCGCGTTCCACCTTTGGTCGCACCTTGCTGGCCGTGCGCGACAACGAAGAGCGTGCCGCGGCCATTGGTTACAACCTTCGGCTGCTCAAGCTGCAGGCATTCGTGATCTCGGGCGCTGTTACAGGCTTGGCCGGTGCGCTGCACGCCATGATGACTGGCCTTGCGCCGCTGTCCAATGCTGAATACCACACCAGCGAGATGATCTTGGTGATGACCGTGATCGGCGGCACCGGCAACCTGTTCGCTTCGTTGCTGGGGTCGGCGTTCTATCTGTTGCTGGCCGACTGGCTGTCGCAACTGTGGCCTCGCTGGCTGTTGCTCCTGGGTCTTGCGCTGATGGCGGTCAGCCTCTGGATGCAGCGAGGGCTGTGGGGCCTGGGTGAAACGATCTGGCAAAAACTTGCAGGCCGCCGCCAGCCTGCTGTCGCTCCCGCAGCCAAAGGAGAACAGGCATGAGCCCCAAGGCCCCCATCCTGCTGGAAGCCATTGATGTCGAGAAGCACTATGGAAAGTTTGCTGCGCTGGGTGGCGTGAGCCTGCGGGTGCGTGCAAACACGGTGCATTCCGTGATCGGCCCTAACGGTGCGGGCAAGACCACCCTGTTCCACATGCTCACCGGGACCAAGACGGTCAGCGGCGGACGGATCCTGTTTGATGGCCAGGATGTCACGCACGAACCCGACTACCGGCGCGTGCAGCGCGGTATCGCGCGGTCGTTCCAGGTGACCAGCCTGTTCCTGAGCCTGCCGGTGCGCGAGAACCTGCGCTTGGGCGCACAGGGCGTGGCACCCGCGCGCGCACTGAACCCCTGGCATGAGCCGGTGGGGCCGCGGGCGCTGTCGCAGGTGGTGGACTCGGTGCTGGCCAAAGTGGGACTGGAGAGCCTGGCCGATATCCCGGCGGGCAATTTGTCGCACGGCCAGCAGCGTCGCCTGGAGGTGGGCATGGCCTTGGCCGCCCGGCCCAAGGCCATCTTTCTGGACGAGCCCACGTCGGGCATGGGTATCGATGACCTCGATGACATGAAGCGTCTGATCAAAAGCCTGCGCGATGAGCACACCGTGGTGCTGATCGAGCACAACATGAACATCGTGATGGACATCTCGGACACCGTCACGGTGATGCAACTGGGCCGAGTGCTGGCCGAAGGCATGCCGCACGACATCCGCAGCGACGACCGCGTGCGCGCGGCCTACCTGGGCAACATGATTACCGGAGGCAAGGCATGATTCTTGATGTTGACAGCCTGCATGCGCACTATGGCAAGAGCCATGTGTTGCAGGGAGTGGGGTTTCAGGTAGGCGATGGCGAACTGGTCACCCTGCTCGGGCGCAACGGCGCGGGCAAGACGACCACGCTCAAGAGTATTGCCGGGGTGGTGCCCCCCACCCAGGGCCGTGTGACCTTCTTTGGCAAACCTGTGCAGGGCCTGCCACCTCATGCCATTGCCCGACAGGGCGTATGCCTGGTGCCCGAGCACCGTGGCATCTTCAAGCTGCTGACCGTGGAAGAAAACCTGTTGCTCGGCCTGCGCAAACGCTCGCCCTGGCAACTGGACGACGTGTACCGGATTTTCCCCCGGCTCAAGGAGCGGAAGCGCAATGGTGGAGGGCAGTTGTCGGGCGGCGAGCAGCAGATGTTGGCCATCGGCCGCGCGTTGATGAACGACCCCAAGCTGCTCATGCTCGACGAGCCGGTGGAAGGTCTGGCTCCCGTCATCGTGGAGGAGATCGTCGCCCAGCTCAAGACCATCAAGACGGCGGGCGTGGCGATCCTGCTGGTCGAGCAGAACCTGGAGGTCTGTACCCAACTGGCCGACCGGCACTGCATCCTGGAGCAGGGGCGCATCGTCTATACCGCCGACAACGCAGCCTTTCTGGCTGATGAAGAGGTCAAGGACCGTTACCTGGGCGTGGGCCTTGTCTGATGGGTGAATGGCTGACGCAGCATTGAACCAAGGGCTACGCATGAAGTTTCTGATCGCACGTCTGAACCACGAGACCAACACCTTTTCTCCGGTGCCAACCCCCCTGCAGGCGTTTGCACCGGACTACGATGCAGCGGCCTTCCAGGCCAACAGCGGTATGCGCACCGCGATGGCGGCTTTCATCGACGCGGCCCAGCGCGTGGGTGCCGAGTGCGTCACGCCGGTTTCGGCCATGGCCAACCCGAGCGGCCCCGTGCATGCCGATGCCTACGATGCGCTCGCCAACCGCATCGTGGCGGCGGCTGCTGAAGGCTGCGATGCCATCTTCCTCGACCTGCATGGCGCTATGGTGGCGCAGAACACCTCGGACGGAGAGGGTGATCTGCTCGCACGCGTGCGTGCTGCGGCACCCGGTGTACCACTGGGGGTAGCACTCGATCTGCACGGCAACATCACGCAGAAAATGATCGATAACGCCGACGTCATGGTGGGGTTCAAGACCTATCCGCATGTGGACATGTACGAGACCGGCGAACATGCCGCGCGTCTGGTGCTGCAGATGCTGCAGCAAGGGCGCCGGTATGCGGTGCGCTGGCGGCCCCTGCCGCTGCTCAGCCACACGCTGCGCAGCACCACGCTGGGCGGTGCAATGGCGGCAGCGGTGGCGTCGGCACGCCGGGCTGAGGAAGAAGGCGTGCCTGCCATGACCGTCTTTGCGGGCTTCTCGCTGGCCGATATCGAGGCGCCTTGCGTGTGCGTGGTGGCCACCGTGGAGCGCAGCCCCCATGGCGAGGCCTTGGGGGCTGCCGCCCTGGACCGTGTGGCCGACCAGATCTGGGCCGAGCGCGCAGGCTATGTGTATGCCAGCGAGCCATTGACCGAAGCTTTTGCGCGGGCCGAGGCGCTTGCGCTGGGCACCAGCAAGCCCGTGCTGCTGCTGGACCACAGTGACAACTGCATGTCCGGGGGCACCTGCGACACCATGGATGTGCTGCAGGCTGCGTGGCAGCGGGGCCTGGCGGGCATTGCCACCGGCCCGTTGTGTGACCCCGAAGCCGTGGACCAGCTCATCGCGGCGGGTGTGGGCGCCCAGGTGTCGGTCCGCCTTGGCAACAAAGTGCCTCTCACCCGGCTGGGGCTGGCCAAAGAACCCGTGCTGGTGCAAGGCGCGGTGCGCGCCATCAGCGATGGCAGTTACACCGTGAGCGGGCCTATCTACACGGGTCAGCGGTGTTCTATGGGGCGTGCTGTCTGGTTGGATGCGGGCGACACGCAGATCGTGGTGGTCGAGCAGCCGCACGAGCCGTGGGACCTGGGCGTTTTTGCCTGCGTGGGCCTGGACCCGACGGCCTATCGCTACCTGCTGCTCAAGTCGCGCATGTACTGCCGCCCGGTGTTCGTGCCTTTGTCGGCAGGCCTGGTCGAGTGCGACAGCCCAGGCGCCACGAGTTCGGACTACCGACTGTTCCCGTTCGAGAACCTGCGCCGGCCGGTGTATCCGCTGGATGCGGTGCCTGTCTTGGCTGATTGATTCCCCTTTTTTCTGGAGGTCCCATGAGCACCCAAGCCAACCCCGCCACTGACAACCTGCGCATCAACGGCGATCGCCTGTGGTCCTCCCTGATGGAGCTGGCCCAGATCGGCGCCACGCCCAAAGGCGGCGTGTGCCGCCTCACCCTCACCGACCTGGACAAACAAGGCCGCGACCTCGTCACCCGCTGGGCGCGCGAAGCGGGCATGACGGTGACCATCGACAAGATCGGCAACGGCTTCATGCGCCGCCCAGGGCGCAACAACAGCCTGCCCCCCATCATGACCGGCAGCCACATCGACACCCAGCCCACCGGCGGCAAGTTCGACGGCAACTACGGCGTGCTGGCCGGCATCGAAGTCGTGCGCACCCTGAACGACCACGGCATACAAACCGAAGCCCCCATCGAAGTCGCCTTCTGGACCAACGAAGAAGGATCGCGCTTCGTGCCCGTGATGATGGGCTCCGGCGTCTTTGCCAAAGCCTTCACCCTGGAGCACGCCTACGCCGCCACCGACACCGAAGGCAAAACCGTGAAAGGCGAGCTCGAACGCATCGACTACGTGGGCGACCAAGAACCCGGCGACCACCCCATCGGCGCCTACTTCGAAACCCACATCGAACAAGGCCCCGTGCTCGAAGACAACGACAAGACCATCGGCGTGGTCAGCGGCGTGCTGGGCATCCGCTGGTTCGACTGCACCGTCACCGGCATGGAAGCCCACGCAGGCCCCACCCCCATGGCCCTGCGCAAAGACGCCCTGCTGGCCGCCACCCGCATCATGCAAGACGTGGTCGCTGCAGCCCACCGCCACCCGCCCCACGGGCGAGGCACCGTGGGCATGGTGCAAGTGTTCCCCAACAGCCGCAACGTCATCCCCGGCCGGGTCAAATTCAGCATCGACCTGCGCAACAGCACCGACACGCTGGTGGACCAGATGGCCCAGGAGGTCAAAACCTTTGCCGCCCAGGTGGCGCAAGAGCATGGCGTGGACGTGAAGATCGAGATGGTGTCCAGCTACCCCGCACAACTCTTCCACCCCGAATGTGTAGACGCCGTGGGCCGAGCGGCCAAGAAGCTGGGCTACAGCCACATGCCCGCAGTGTCGGGAGCGGGGCATGACGCGGTGTACATGGCCAAGCTGGCGCCCAGCGGGATGATCTTCATCCCGTGCAAGGACGGGATCAGCCACAACGAGATAGAGGACGCCAAGCCAGAGCACATTGAGGCGGGGTGCAATGTGTTGTTGCATGCCATGCTGGAGCGGGCAGGAACTTGATGCTATAAAAATAGTAGCTGCTTGCGCTTGATGAATAAGCGCTGGAGGCTATTTTTTGCTAATCCGCCGTGTAGTGCGCCGACTCTGGTGCAGCTTGTGGCCTGGTTGTGTTGTGGGGCGCTTCAGCCCTGGCCCGTAGCGACGATGCGTTCCCAGACCTGCGAGACAGCGCGGCGCGCGTGGCCCTTGGAGCGGTAGGCGACGATGGAGACGTCGATGTCCCAGTCGCCGTCCCCCACGGCCACCAGGTCGCCCAGTCGGCCTTCGTGAAAGGAGCTGGCGGGCAGCCAGGCCACGCCCAGATCGTGCCCGGCGAGTGCGCCCAGGGCGTCGGACATTTCCACCTCGAAAGCGCGGAAGCCGAACAGCTTGCGTGGCGCGTTCTCGATGGCGGCCTCCACAACGCGGGCAAAGTACACGGTGGGTGAATACATGAGCAGGGGAATCGGCTCTGCGGCAGTGCCTGGCAGCGCCGCACGGCCGTTTTGCACCAGTGCGCGTGAGGCGTAGGGGCGGATGGTTTCGGTGCCGATGTCGTGGCGCTCAAAGCGTGCCTCGTCGAGCTGCACGGGGTGCGTGGCCTGGTGATAACAAATCAGCAGGTCCACCGAGCCCGCACTCAGTGCCGAAACCGTGTCGTGCACATTGCCTACCTCCACGCTGCAGCTCAGGGCCGCGCCGTTGGCCCAGGCCTGCCACCAGCCCGGCAGCCGGGCTGTGACCAGTGCATAAGGCATGGCGATGCGCAGGTGGTTGCGCGAGGGCACGTCGCCGATGTCGGCCTTGGCTTCGGTGATCTGGCTGAGCAGATCGACCGCCACGCCTCTGAAGCGCTCGCCCGCATCCGTCAGCCGCGTGGGGAACACCGTGCGGTCGATGAGCTTGGCGCCCAGCCATTGCTCCAGCGCCTGGATGCGGCGGCTGAACGCGGCCTGCGAGACGTTGCGCACCTCTGCTGCGCGCGTGAAATTACCGACCTCTGCCAAGGTCACGAAGTCTTGAATCCATCGGGTGTCCATTACGCGGCCTCGCTTTTAAATCTAGAAACGGCGGATGCATAGCGTGCTCACCCCACAGGTGAACGTCAACGGAGCAGTCACGGCTCGATTTCAGTGGTCTGCCGAAAAGAACCAAGCGGTCAGCTGCCATTTCTAGGTTTAGTTATCTTCCATGCCTATGTGATCACCTTCCATGTGGAATACACAAGGCCCATGCAAGCGGCGCATGGGCGTGCCATGTGATCTTGACATTGGACGTGCCGAAGAGGCTCCCACATCATGAACCCATCAACGAAACCAGCGAGGACTGATGATGGACATGCAACAAGGGCAGGTGGCGAACCAAGGGCTGCGGGAAGCCGCGCAGGAGTTTCTGGTGCGCTACGGCGGCGACACCTTTCCCAATCTGTTTCGCAGTGCCAAGGGCTGCATCGTGATCGACGACACGGGGCGCGAGATTCTTGATTTCACGTCGGGCCAGATGTGCGCCACGATTGGCCACAACCACCCGGCCATCGTGCGCGCGGTGCATGAGGCCGGTGAAAAGGCCTTTCACATGTTCAGCGGGATGATCCCCGAGGTTGTGGCCGAGCTGGGCGCTACCCTGGCGCGCGACTGGATGCCCGAGCCGCTGCGCAAGTCCATCTTCGTCAACACCGGCTCGGAGAGCAACGAAGTGGCGCTGCGCATGGCCAAGATGTACACCGGGGGCTACGAGATTCTGGCTGTGGGTGGCTCCTGGCACGGTGTGACGGGCGGCACCAGCGCTGTCTCGTTCGCGAGCGACCGCAAGGGCTATGGCGTGCATGTGCCTGGCGTGCACGTGATGCCCGAGCCGAATGCCTATCGGCCCTACATTGCTGGCATGTCGGGCGAAGAATCGGCGCTGGCTTGCCTGGAGCTGGGCCTGAAGATGTACGACATGGCCTCCACCGGCCGCCGAGCGGCCATCATCATCGAGCCCATCATCAGCGCAGGTGGTGTGCTGGTGCCGCCCAAGTCCTACATGCAGGCGCTGCGCCGTGCCGCCGACGAGCGCGGCATGCTGCTTATTTTTGATGAGGCGCAGACAGCCTTCGGCCGCATCGGCCATCGCCACGCCGCCGACTTTTTCGGCGTGGTGCCCGACATCATGAGCGTGTCCAAGACGATGGGCGGGGGCTTGCCGCTGGCCGCCACCATCACCACGGCCAAGATTGAGCAGGACGTGCATGAGAAGGGCTTCACCTTCTACACGAGCCATGTCTCGGACCCGTTGCCCGCCACGGTGGGCCTGGCGGTGCTGGAGACGATCCAGAAAGAGCAGCTCATCGAGCGTGCCAGAACCACAGGCGCCTACCTGCGTGGCCGGCTGCAGGAGTTGCAGCAGCGCTACGAGGCCATTGGCGATGTGCGCGGCGAGGGCATGCTGCTGGGCGTGGAGCTGGTGCAGGACCGTGAGTCCCGCCTGCCGTTCCACGAACTGGGCGCCCTCACCACCAAGAAGTGTTTTGCGCTGGGCCTGAGCATGAACATCCGGCGCCGCCCCGAGCGCGGCTCGGTGTGGCGCATTGCACCGCCGCTGACGACCACACACGCGGAAATCGACCGCGGCGTTGACATCCTGGACCAGGCCCTGCGCGAGAGCCTGGACGAGATCGCGCGGCGCAAATAGCGCCTGGCGAGGCGGCGGGACAACACAACAACCGCCGCCGCCGCTGTTCATTCATTACAAAACAAGGAGACAAGCATGAACCTGAAATCCGTTGGAGTGGGATTGATTGCGGCGATCAGCCTGGGGGCTGGAGCGCAGAGCAGCGACACATTGGCCAAGGCCATGGCCTCGGGCAGCATCGTGATGGGGGCGCGCGAATCGTCCCCGCCCCTGTCCTACCTGCTGGGCCGTGAGAAGTTCATCGGCTACCACGTGGAGTTGTGCGAGCGGGTGCTAGGGGCGCTGTTGCCCAAGGCCACGATCAAGTACATGCCGGTCACCTCGCAAAACCGCATGCCGCTGCTGCAAAACGGCACCATCGACATCGAATGTGGCTCCACCAGCAACACCGCCGTGCGCAAGCAGCAGGTGGCCTTTGCAGTGACCACCTACGTGACGGAGGCGCGGATTGCCGTCAAGGCATCCTCGGGCATTCAGTCGCTGGAGCAACTGGCGGGCAAGACGGTGGTCACGACCACGGGCACCACGCTGGTTCAGCGCCTGCGCAAGCTCGAAAGCGAGAAGGGAGCGGTCTTCACGGTGCTTTTTGGCAAGGACCATTCGGACAGCTTCCTGCTGCTTGAATCCGGCCGAGCCGACGCTTTTGCCATGGACGACAACACCCTGGCCGGGAACATCGCCAATTCGAAGAATCCTCAGGATTACAAGATTGTTGGCAAGCCCCTGGGGGTGGAGCCGCTCAGCATCATGCTGCGCAAGGATGATCCGCGTTTCAAGCAAGCGGTGGACGATGCGATCAAGAAAATGATGGCCTCGGGTGCGCTGGAGCAGCTCTACAACAAGTGGTTCCTGCAGCCCATTCCGCCGTCGTCGGCCATTGTGGGCATCCCCATGGGGGCTTCGCTCAAGGCGGCCTTCGCCGCGCCCAATGACGACCCTGCGGAAGCCTACGACACCAAGTAAGAGCCAGCCGGGCCGCGTGCGGGTGGGGCATCAGCCACGGGTGATGCCAAAAAAGTGGTCCAGCATGTGGAAGTGGTCTTCAAAGAATTCCTCTTCCAAACCCGCAAGCTGGTCGATGCGCGTCCACTGCACCAGCATTGCGTCGTCATCGGCCTGCACCACCGGAAACGGTGCGTCGCCCAAATCAAAGTAGTGCGCATGGGTGAGCGTGCGCCCGCGTTGGCTGCGGTCAGGGTGGTCGAACACGGCCACCGACTGCAGCGCGGCGCGCATGGTGGCCTCGGGCAGGTGGCAGTGGGTTTCTTCCACCAGCTCGCGCAGGCACGACTGCCACACGGTTTCGCGCTGCTCGATGAAGCCGCCGGGCACAGCCAGTTGGCCCTTGCCGGGGGCGTGGGCACGGCGGATGAGCAGCACGTGGTTCTGGCAGCGCAGCACGGCGTCCACCGTTACGAACACGGGCGGGTAGGGCGCGGCGGCCCAGGCCTCGCGGTAGCCGCGCAGCATGCGCCATTCCTCCTGCAGCGCGGGGTAGTATGGGGTTTGTGCAAAACGCTCCAGGGCGGCCAGGGTGCTTTCAGGGATCTCGCCCGTCAGCGGCGCCAGCGCGGTGCGCACCGTGGCGGGCGTCGCGCCAAAGTATGCGTCGCGGATGGCGGTGGCGTCGATGCGGCCCTGGCGCTCCATGTGGATGAGCTGCCAGTTGGGAAAAGCGCTCAGGTAGCCGCTGGTGGCGTCCTTGAAGTGGCCCACCAGCCCGATGCGCGCGCCGGGCGACGTGAGCTGCTCCACACCGCTGCGCACGGCCTGCACCCACACGGCTTCGTTGTAGTGGTCGCGCATGGGGAGCACCTGCACGCGGGCCTGGTCGGCGGCGGGCAGGGCGCCACGCAGCATGGCCTCGCGCTCTTGCCAGGTGAAGGGGTTTTTGGGTGAGCGGGCCTGCCAGGCCGAACCGATCACGACGATGACCTGCGGGGCGCTGTCCAGCGCACGCTGCAGCAGCGCCATGTGGCCGCTGTGCACGGGTTCAAAACGCCCGATGTAGATGGCGGTGTCGAGCATATGTCAGCGTTACCGGATGAGGGTTTTGATAATTTTGACCCCTGGCGCTTATCTATCAAGCGCTAGCAGCTATCATTTTTGTAGTGATTTTAATCGATTGGCAATTCACACATAGCGCGCGGCAATTGGCATCTGCCGCCCGCTGCCAAAGGCCCGTGCCCGCACGCGCACGATGGGCGGGGCCTGGCGGCGTTTGTATTCGTTGCGCGCCACCATCATGCGCACGCGCTGCACCAAGGCGCGGCCCGCGTCGTCGGCCTGCAACTGCGCCACAAAGGTCTGCGCTGCCGCGTGCTCAGCGGCAGAAAGGCGGTCGCCTTCAATGAGCAGCTTGAGCACCTCATCAAGTACGGGGTAGGGCGGCAGGCTGTCCACATCGCGTTGGCCGGGGGCCAACTCGGCAGAGGGCTCCTTGTCGATGATGGACTGCGGAATCAGCGCACGCCCGGCGTGTTCGTTGACGTGGCGTGAGAGGGCAAACACCTCGGTCTTGTAGAGGTCTCCGATCAGGCCCAGGCCGCCGTTGGTGTCGCCGTAGAGCGTGCAATAGCCCACCGATATTTCCGATTTGTTGCCCGTGGTGAGCAGCAGGTGGCCGAAGGCATTGGAATATTCCATCAGCACCGTGCCGCGAATGCGCGCCTGCAGGTTTTCGAGCGGCAGGCCCGCCAGCGGTGGGCCAAAGCTGGCCTCGAACTGCTGCGCGTAGCCCGCTACCAGTTCGGCGATCGGGTGTGTGAAGAGCTGCACGCCCAGGTTTTTGCACAGCGCCACCGAGTCATCGACCGAGCCGCTGCTGGAGTAGCGCGATGGCATGGTGATGCCCACCACGTTGTCCGCACCCAGCGCCTCGGCCGCCAGCGCCAGCGTGAGCGCGCTGTCGATGCCGCCCGAGCTGCCCACCACTACTTGTTTGAAGCCGCAGCGCCGTGCGTAGTCCGAGAGGCCCAGCACGATCTGCTGGCGGTAAAAATCCATGGTGGGCAGGCCGCGTGCGGACACGGGGGCGGGACGTTCTCCGTCGGCTGTCAGAAAGTGGCCGTTGTCGAACTGCAGCGTGCGCACGTCTTCCACAAACCGCTGGGCTTCAAACACGATGCCTGCATCGGGCTCGGCCGCGAACGAGGCGCCGTCGTACACCACCTGGTCGTGCCCGCCGATCTGGTTCACGTACAGGATGGGCAGGCCGTGGCGGCGCGCGGCGTCGCCAAAAATCTGGTGGCGCTGCTCGCGCTTGCCAATGTGGCTGGGGCTGGCGTTGATGCTGACCACCAGGTCGGGCGCGGCGTCGCGCAGGCGCTCGAAGGGATTGGTGGCGTAGTCGGCGCCGTGGTCGTTCCAGCCGTCTTCGCAGATCAAGAGGCCCACCTGTGCGCTGCCGATGCGCAGCACCTTGGCCACGTCGGGGCCGGGCTCGAAGTGGCGGCGTTCGTCAAAGATGTTGTAGGTGGGCAGCAGTTGCTTGGCGTATTGCAGGCGCACGGCGCCGCCCTGCAGCACCAGCAGGCTGTTGTGCAGGCGCTTGCCGGGCCCGCGCGCGGGCGTGGGGGCGCCCACTACCCAGTGCAGTTGCGGCAGCTCGGCGGATGCGCGTTGCAGCGCGGCCAGACCCGCTTCGATGCGTTGTTGGAAGGCGCCTTCCTCCAGCATGTCGCCGGGGTAGTAGCCACACAGCGCGAGTTCGCTGAAAACGATCAGGTCGGATTGGTCGCTGGCGGCCTGTTGGGCGGCGGCCACCATGCGGGCCACGTTGCCTTCGATGTCGCCGACGGTGAAGTTGAGCTGGGCGATGGTGATGCAGAGCATGGTGTCAGTCTTTCACGTTGAAGACTTGGCGCAAGTAGGCCAAATACGTTTCATCGTCGCACAGCGTCTTGCCCGGTGTGTCTGACAGCTTGGCCACGGGCTGCCCGTTGGCGTGGGTGAGCTTCATCACGATGTTCAGCGGCTTGTGGTCTGCGCCCATGTCGTTGGTCAGGTTGGTGCCAATGCCAAACCCCAGTTGGGTGCGGTCGCCAAAGTGGCGGTAGAGCATGAGGGCGCGTGGGAGGTCAAGGCCGTCGGAGAACACCAGCCGCTTGGTGTGTGCGTCGATGCGCAGGCGGACGTAGTGGGCCAGGGCCTTTTCGCCCCAGGCCACCGGGTCGCCCGAGTCGTGGCGCAGGCCGTCGAACAGCTTGGCGAAGTAGAGGTCGAAGTCGGCCAGAAAGGCGTCCATGCCCACGGTGTCGGTCAGCGCAATGCCGAGGTCGCCCCGGTATTCCTGCACCCAGTTTTCGAGCGCGGCCTTTTGAAAATCACGCAGGCGCACGCCCAGCGCCTGGTAGGTCTGCAGGTATTCGTGCGCCATGGTGCCGATGGGCACCAGGCCCAGGTCGCGCGCCAGCAGCACGTTGCTGGTGCCTTTGAACCACTGCGGTGTTTGTGTGGCAAAGGTCTGCACCACCTCGCGCTGCCAGGCCCCGCTGTAGCGGCGGCGCAGGCCAAAGTCGAACAGCTCGAAAGGGTGGCGCAGCGTGGCCTGCTGGGCCAGCGCCTGTAGCTGTTGCACCTTGGCGGCCAGGCGTTCGCGGCCGTTGGCCAGGGCCTGCCCGGCGTCACAGCGGCGGAAGTACAGCTCGTTGACGATGGCCAGCACGAAGATCTCGAAACCCATCACATGCACCTGCGGGCCGCGCGCCACGATGTGCAACTGGTCGCCCTCGGCCCAGGCGTTGATGAAGCTGCGCTGAAACTGGAAGATGCGCAGAAAGTCCACGAAGTCGCTCTTGATGTAGCGCAGCCCGGCCACGTAGGCCAGTTCGTCCGCCGTGAAGCGCAGCGTGCACAGGTGGTCCAGCGCGGTGTTTACCTCGGGCAGCAGCTCGGCCAGCGGGTAGGCCGGGGTGTTGCGGCACACAAAGCGGTACTCGCTTTGGGTTTGCGGATGGCGGTGCAGCAGCGCCTGCCACATGGTGAACTTGTAGAGGTCGGTGTCGAGCAGGCTGGTGATGACGGGATTCATTGTTTGCTCCTAAATTTATAGCTATTAGTGCTTGATGAATAAGCGCTAGAGCCTTATTTCGTTCATGGTGGCCAACTGCGCCCCTGCGGTGCGCATGGCCTGCAGAAACGCCTGGTGCTGCGCATCGAACCCGCCCACCGGGCTCATGCCATCGGTCAGCAGCACGATGCGGCTGGCCAACCAGCCCGGCAACAGGCGCGGCAGGTGCAGCACGATGTGTTCGGTGGTCGAGCGCACGCAGTGGCTGCTGGCCTCGCCTGCAATCAGCAGCACATCGGCCTGGCCCAGCGACTGCAGCAGGGTGGTGTTGAGCGCGGTGCTTTCGTCGTCGGCATCGGGCACTTCGGCCTCGATGGCGCTGTAGTGCTCTGTCCAGGGGTTGGTGCCTTTGAACACGTTGCGCACCGCGCGCTGGCGTTGCAATTGCCACGCGCCGCAAGCGGCCAACACGTCGGCGTGCACGCCATGGCCCCAACTGCCTATCTCGCAGTGCACGGGCCACACCATCAGTGTGTAGCGGCCCTGGGTTTCCAGGGCGTCCAGGTACTGCAGGGTGCGTGCCAGGGCGGGGGGGTTGCGCGGCAGGTAGTCGCCCGCGCGCACCTGGGCGGCGGTGATGGGGGTGAAGGGCGCCACATCCGCACCGGCGCCGGTCTGCCAGAAGCCGGGATGGGCGATGTCGAAACGCTGGTGGGAGTCGAGCGTGATGGTGATGGCGTCAAGTGCCATGCCCTGGGCGCGGATGAAGGCAGCCAGGCGCTGCATGTCGGCATGGGCGCCCGCCACGGGCAGGCTGGGCGCGCTGCCTGCGGGGCGATACGCTGCGGGCAGGTCGCAGAAGTCGTTTTGGGGGTCGATCACCAGAAGCTGGATGTTGCGGGCCATGGTCTTCTCCTTCGTTGGTGTGCCCAGTGTAAGCTTGTTAGTAAAAAAAATAAACTAACTAAATTGAAAAAACATGTGTCACTCTGCAATAGGGTTTGATGAGCGTGGTCCTGTTCGTCCATTTTTGTGACAAACTTGTGCCAATGACCGAACCCTCTGCCCGCTCCGTGATCTGTACCGTGGACGTGGTCCTGCTGACCTTGCACGAGGGCGCGCTACAGGTGGCGCTGCTGCGGCGCGATCGGCCTCCGTTCGCCGGGGCGCTGGCGCTGCCCGGTGGCTATGTCCATGCCGATGAGGATGCCGATACAGCGGCCAGCGCTGCCCGCGTGCTGCACGACAAGGCAGGGCTGCAAAGCCCGTACCTGGAGCAATTGGCCACCTTCTCCGGCCCGGTGCGCGATCCGCGTGGCTGGTCGCTGGCCGTGGTGTATTGCGCGCTGGTTCCGCCCGCGCTGCTGGCGGGCTCGCCCCTCACACTGGTGCCGGTGACTGATGTGCCCGCGCTGCCTTTCGATCACCGCGCCATGGTCGATGCCGCCGTGGCCCGCCTGCGCAGCAAAAGCCAGTATTCGTCCATGCCCGTGCACCTGTGCGCCGAGCCATTCACGCTGCCGCAGTTGCAGGCGGTGTACGAGGCGGTGCTGGGCGAGCCGGTCAACAAGGTGAGCTTTCGCCGCAAGATGGACGAGCTTGACATGCTGGAACCGGTGCCCGGTGCCTTGCAGACCGGTGGTGCCCACCGGCCTGCGCAGTTGTACCGGGTGCGCCCCGCTTACCGGCGCCATTTGTCGCTGAGCGTGCGCGGTTTGTAGCAGCCGCAGGCCGCGCCACCACGAAACATTGGACTGTTGCCCGTAAATCTGGCACAACGTAACCTGATGTTTCCCACGATCAAAGCGGATGCGCGCAAGATGGGCTATAGGGGCCGCTGCGAGACCTCCGCCAAAACGCTCTGAAAGATATCCATGTCTTTGCGGCTCAAATTCAATCTGGTGCTGGCCGGCGTGCTGCTGCTGGCGGTGCTGGGTGCGGGCGTTTATGTTCACCGTTTCTTGCAGCAGGCGGCCATCGAGGAGGTGCAGCACAAGTCGCAGATCATGATGCACGCGGCCATGGCCATCCGTGACTACACCACCGAACTCGTCAAGCCGCACCTGGATGTGACGCTGGCCGAAAAGTTTCTACCGCAGACCGTGCCCGCCTACGCCGCCACCGAGACGCTGCGTCGCCTGCAGAGCCGTTTCCCCGGCTTTGAGTACAAAGAGGCGGTGCTCAACCCCACCAACCTGCGCGACCGCGCCACCGAGTGGGAGGAGCGCGTCATCAGCGACTTCCGTGAGGGCCGCGTCGACCACAAAAAAGAGGTGACGGGCGAGGTGGGTGAGGGCACACACCGCGCCATGTATGTGGCGCGCCCCATCACCATCAAGCAGCCCCAGTGCATGGCCTGCCACAGCACCCCTGCCGTCGCGCCGCCCACCATGCTCAAAATTTATGGTGACAAGAACGGTTTTGGCTGGGGCATGAACGAGACGGTGGGCATTCAGGTGGTCAAGGTGCCGATGTATTTCCCGCTGGAGAAAGCGCGCCAGACCTTCAATACCGTGATGGCGGCGATGGTGGCCAGCTTTGCGTTGTTGTTCGTGGTGCTCAACCTCTCGCTCTCGTCGCTGGTGATCGAGCCCATGGCGCGGCTCAATGTCAAGCTGGAAGACTTGGCGACCAAGGACTTTCTTACCGACCTGGTCAATCGCCGCCGCTTTTTTGAGCAACTGGAGGTAGAAATGGCCGACACACGCACCAAAAAAAGCAGCCTGTCGGTGGTGATGTTCGACCTCGACTTCTTCAAGCGCATCAACGACACCTTCGGGCACGACTCGGGGGACGTGGTGCTCAAGAACACGGCGCTGCGCGTGCGCGAGCTGCTGCGCTCGTCCGACTGCGCGGCGCGTTTTGGCGGCGAGGAGTTCATCATCTTGCTCAAAGAAACCCCCATGGACGCCGCCATGGCGATGGCCGAGGCAGTGCGCGAGCGCATTGCAGGCACGCCGTTTGACTCCGTGGGCCATGTGAGCGCCAGCTTTGGCGTGGCCACCTGGGACCACCAGGAAGACAGCCACGCACTCATCAAGCGCGCGGACACGGCGCTGTACAAGGCCAAGTCCAGCGGGCGCAATTGTGTGGTGCAGGCGCAGGACGCGGTGGCTTGACTTGCGGCGCAGGGCCGTGTTTCATCGGTTTGCCAGAGCTTGGGTGGCCACGCCCACGGCGATGAGCAGCAGTGTGGCGCCGGTGACCCGTTCGATAGACCGCAGATGCCGCGCGAAGCGCTCGACCACAGCGCGGTGTCCGGCCGCCGCGGCCACCAGCAGATCCCAGCCCAGAACGACGCTCACCATCCATACCCCGTAGAGCGCCTGCAGGCTGCGGGGCGTTCCTGCCAGCAAGGAGAACAGGCTGGCATAGAAGAGCGCATTCTTCGGGTTGAGCAGGGCCGAGGCCAGCCCCATGCGCAGGCCTTGCCCCCAACCGGGGCGCGGGGCGCCGTGGGTGCTCCCATCCACCGTGATGGAGGTGCCAGGCGAGCGCAGCAACTGCCAGCCGAGCCACGCGAGGTATAGGCTGCCGGCCCATTGCAGGATCGTGAAGGCAGGACTGCCCGGTTGGATGGCGGACAGGCCAGCCCATGCCAAGCCGATGAACAAGCCGTTGCCCAGAGCCACCCCGACACAGATGCCGCTGGCACGCCGCCATCCATGGAGCAGCGCCGTGCGCACGATGAGGAAAAAATCCGGGCCGGGGCTCAGCAGGGCGAGAAAGTGGGCCCCTGCCACCATGAGAAATTGTTCGATCAATGCAGCGCCTTTTGTGTGGCGCGACCCCCGTCGCGCGGCGTGCAGTGTCGTGGGCAGGCTACGCTGCTGTATTGGAAAAAATTGCTGGCTGTGCAGCGCTTGCAGTGCAGAGCCAGCGGGTGCGGTATCAGCGCCGGTAGTCGCCTGGCGTGGCCGCCACCCGCTGTTTGAACGCGTTCTGAAAATGGCTCTGATCGTAAAAACCCAGCTCGTGCGCCACAGCGGCAGGGGCGCTGCCCACGCGCAGCAGCCCGCGCGCCGCGTTGATGCGCAGGTCCAATTGGTAGGCATGGGGCGTCAGCCCCGTTGCGGCGCGAAACGCACGGACCAGCGTATGCGGCGCCATGTTGGCGGCCTGGGCTAAGGTGGAAAGCGGCAACGGCTCTGCGTATCGTGCTTGCAACAAGGCTTGCACGCGCGCAAGCCGTCCGGAGGTGGTGCAAGGGGACAGGGCAAGCACGTCGCCTGAACGCCAAGCGCCTTGCACAAGGAATTTTGTCAGCGCGGCCTCTTTGTCGGCGGTGGGCACATCGGAAAATAGCTGGCGATTGAGCGCGCAGAACGCCTCGTAGGCCGAGGGGGCGCGCAGTACCAGCGCGTGGCTGGGGCTGCGCGGGGCGTTGGCTTGTGCCAATGTGCTTTCGAGCCAGGCCGCATCCAGATGGAGCATCTGGTAGCTCCATGGCCCGTCTGGCGCCGGGTTGCAGGCATGCACGCAGCCTGCGGGCACAGCCACCAGCGTGCCTGCCATCAGGCGCACGCTGTGGCCACCGGATGCGAAGACGCTGGTGCCAGCATCCACCACCCCTATGGAATACGTGGCGTGGGTGTGCGGTCGATAGCAGGCGCGGCTGTCGATGGCGCTCCGGCTTTCAACGAAAGGAAGTGCCGGATCGCGCCAAAAGCGAGGGGGCGAGGGTTGCAGGCCCATGAATCGCTTTGCTGCTTTTGGCGCTCTCGCGCTGCTCGCGCGGAGGGCTTACAGCCCTGCTGCTGCACGCAGTGCAGCAGCTTTATCGGTCTTCTCCCAACTGAACTCAGGCTCTTCACGCCCAAAGTGCCCATAGGCCGCCGTCTTTTCGTAGATGGGGCGCAGCAGGTCCAGCATCTGGATGATGCCCTTGGGGCGCAGGTCGAAATGCTCCCGCACCAGCGCTGCCAGGCGCTCGTCGGAGATCACGCCCGTGCCTTCGGTGTAGACCGTGATGTTCATCGGCTCGGCCACGCCGATGGCGTAGGCCACCTGGATCTGGCACTGGCGGGCCAGGCCGGCCGCCACGATGTTCTTGGCCACGTAGCGCGCGGCGTAGGCGGCCGAGCGGTCCACCTTTGTTGGATCTTTGCCGCTGAAGGCGCCGCCGCCGTGGGGGCAGGCACCGCCGTAGGTGTCCACGATGATCTTGCGGCCGGTGAGGCCGCAGTCGCCCTGGGGGCCGCCGATGACGAAGCGGCCCGTGGGGTTGATCAGGTAGCGCGTGTCTTGCAGCCACTCTTTGGGCAGCACGGGCTTGATGATTTCTTCGATGATGGCTTCGGTGAACGAGGCCTTCATCTTTGTCTGCGACTCGCTCTGGTCGGGGCTGTGCTGGGTGGAGAGCACCACGGTGTCGATGCTGTGGGGCTTGCCGTCCACATAACGCATGGTCACCTGGCTCTTGGCGTCGGGGCGCAAAAAGGGCAGGCGGCCGTCCTTGCGCAACTGGGCCTGGCGCTCCACCAGGCGGTGGGCGTAGTAGATGGGCGCGGGCATCAGCTCAGGCGTTTCGTCGCAGGCGTAGCCGAACATCAGGCCTTGGTCGCCAGCGCCGGTGTTCAGGTGGTCGTCGCTTGCGTGGTCCACGCCCTGGGCGATGTCGTTGCTCTGCTTGTCGTAGCAGACCATCACCGCGCAGCCCTTGTAGTCGATGCCGTAGTCGGTGTTGTCGTAGCCGATGCGCTTGATGGTGTCGCGCGCCACCTGGATGTAGTCCACGTGGGCGTTGGTGGTGATCTCGCCCGCCAGTACCACGAGGCCTGTGTTGGTCAGCGTCTCGGCGGCGACACGGCTGCGGGGGTCTTGCGTGAAGATCGCGTCGAGAATCGCGTCCGAGATCTGGTCGGCCACCTTGTCGGGATGGCCTTCGGAGACGGATTCCGAGGTAAAGAGAAAGTCGTTCGCCATTTGAATAAACTCCTGTGTTCCGGCATTTGGGGCGTTGCCCTCACCCCGAAGGAGTTTTGGCGAACGCTTTAGCAGATTTTTTTACCGTCGCCCTGCAAGTTGCTCATTTAACTCAGCGACCCCCACATTTTAATGCCAGTCGTCTTCCGATTCTTTTCCGTATTTCCGTTGTGGTTGCTTCACATCATGGGCGCGGCCATGGGTTGGGTGGCTTTTTGTGCGTCGCCCACCTATCGGCGCCGTTTTTTGGCGAACTCGGCGCTGGCGGGGTATTCGTTTGGCGCGGTGCGTGCCGCCGTGGCCCACGCGGGCCGCATGGTGGCCGAGCTGCCGCGCCTGTGGCTGGGTGCGCCACTGCCCAGCCGCATCGAGGGCGAAGCGTGTGTAGAGCAGGCTTATGCGGCTGGGCGTGGCATTTTGCTTCTCACGCCGCACCAAGGGTGTTTTGAGCTGTCGGCCCAGACGGTGGCGCGGCGCTGGAGTGCTGAGCGCGGCCCGATCACGGTGCTTTACCGCCCAGCGCGCCAGCCCTGGCTGGCCAAGGTGATGGAAACCGCGCGCAACCGCCCCGGCATGCAGGCCGTGCCCACCACGCTGGCGGGCGTGCGCCAGATGATCAAGGCCCTGCGCCGGGGCGAGGCCGTGGGCCTGCTGCCCGACCAGGTGCCGCCTGCCGGGCAGGGCCACTGGGCAGCTTTTTTTGGCCGCGACGCCTACACCATGACCTTGGCCGTGCGCCTGGCCCAGCAAACGGGCGCGGCCATCGTGCTGGTGCGCTGCGAGCGCTTGTCGTGGGGGCGTGGTTTTGTCACCCATTTCGAACCGCTGGCGCAGCCGCTGTCTGAGCAGCTGGAGCTTGCCGTCTTGCAGACAAACCAGGCCATGGAACACCTTATCCGCCAGTGCCCCGAGCAGTATCTGTGGGGCTATGCCCGCTACAAGCAGCCGCGTGGCGACGCCGCGCCTGCGGCGGGGGCCGAGCAATGAAGGGGCTGACGGGCCGTTTGGGCGTGTGGTTCATGCGCGTGCTGGCGCTGTTGCCCCTGCCTGTGTTGCGGGGCATGGGCTGGGTGCTGGGGCAGGTGGCTTTTGTGCTGGTGGCGCCGCGGCGCAAGGTGGCGCTGCGCAATCTGGCGCTGTGTTTCCCGGATTGGAGCGAAGCGCGCCGCCGTGCCGTGGCGCGGGCGAGCTTCGTCGTTTTCTGCCAGACCTGGCTGGACCGCAGCTGGCTTTGGGCCGCACCGCGTGCGGTAGTGGAGCAGCGCGTGCGCCTTGCTGGCGCGGTCCATGAGCTGGACGGCGATACGCCCACCATCCTGTTTGCGCCGCACTTCTACGGCATGGACGCGGGCGGGCTGGCGTTGCCGCTGAACACGGGCCGTGCGTTTACGTCCATTTTTGCCACCCACCCCGATCCGGCGGTGGATGCGTGGTTCATGGACGGTCGCCAGCGTTTTGGCGATGTGCGCATGCTCAACCGCAACGACGGCGTGAAACCCATCATCGCCAATCTGCGCAAGGGCGGCTTGCTGTATTTGTTGCCCGACATGGACTATGGCCGCAACGACTCGGTGTTCGTGCCGTTCTACGGTGTCACGGCGGCCACCATTCCGTCGCTGTCGCGCTTTGCACGGCTGGGGCGGGCCAAGGTGGTGGGGGTGTATTCGCGCATGACGCCCACCGGCTACGTGGCCGAGGTGTCGCCCGCTTGGGGCCATTACCCCACCGATGACGCCGAGGCCGACACCGCGCGCATGAACCGCGAGTTGCAGGCCGTGATCGACACCATGCCCGAGCAGTATTACTGGGTGCACAAGCGTTTCAAGACGCGGCCTGAGGGCGAGGATTCGGTGTACTGAGGCCTTGCCAGGAGGTTGGGAATTCAATGGCAAAAATGGCAGCCAGCGCTTATAAATAAAGCGCAAGCAGCTATGCTTTTTGATGTAAAAAGCGCTGCAACTCCATCGCCACACGCTCGGGCTGCTCGTGCACGATCCAGTGCGATGCGCCCTCCACGCGGTGCAATTGCAGTTGTGGCACCCAGCCGGGCAGGCCGTCGAGCAGGCCGGGCAGCAGGGCGGGGTCGTTCATGCCCCACAACACCAGGGTGGGAACGGTCACCGTGAGCATGCTTTCGGGCAGGGTGATGGCTTGCACGCTGTTGTCGCTCTCACTGCCATTTTGGCGTGGCGGGCGCAGCGGGCTGGCGCGGTAGTAGTTGCAGGCGCCGGTCAGGCCCTGTTGCCACAGGGCGCGGTACTGGGCGCGCACGCTGTCCGTCAGCCAGGCGGGGGCGCTGCCGTCCGGGGCGTCGAAAAAGCCGAACAGGCGCCGAAAGTTGTCGTCCGCCAGCAACGTCTCGGCATCCGGGCGGCACAGGAAGTGCATGTACTGGCTGCCCGCCTGCTGGGCCGGGTTGTGCTGCAGCTCGCGCAAGAAGGCCCCTGGGTGCGGGGAGTTGAAGATGGCCAGCCGCTTCATGAGCTGGGGTTGCTGGTTGGCCAGGTTCCAGGCCACGGCGCCGCCCCAGTCGTGCGCCACCAGGCATTCCAGCGTGCCGCCGGGGCATTCGTGGGCAATCAGCGCGGCAAGATCCTGCACCAGGTGTTTGGCGCGGTAGGCCTCTACCTCGGCCGGGCTGCTGGAGGGGCCAAACCCGCGCAGATAAGGCGCCACGCAGCGGTAGCCGCCGTTTTCCGGGCGGGCAAAGTGCGTCAGCAGCTCGTCCCAGATGAAGGCGCCTTCGGGGAATCCGTGCAAAAACAGCAGCACCGGGCGGCCCGCTGCACCGCTCACGCGGCAGTGCAGGGTGATCCCGTGGGGGAGGGTGATGGCGTGGCTTTGAATCATGGCGCTATGCATTTAATAGCTGCTAGCGCTTGATTTATAAGCGCTAGAGCCTAATTTTGCTGTGAATCCTCATCGGCAGGGGCGGCGGGCGCTGCAGGGGGCTCCTCGGGCGCTGCCTGCACCGGGTGGGCCCACTGCCACAGCAACTGCGCTACCTCGTCCACCCCTTGCTTCTTGAGGGCAGAGAACATCTTCACCTCGCCGCCGCCCGCATTCAGTCGCGTAATGGACAGCACCTTGGCCTGCTCGGCGCGGGTGAGCTTGTCGGCCTTGGTCAGCACGATGAGGAACTTCAGCCCTTCTTCGACGCGTGGGCGCACCACTTCGAGCAGGGCTTCGTCCAGCTCGGTCAGGCCCAGGCGCGGGTCGCACAGCAGCACGATGCCGGTGAGGCCGGGGCGGCTGACCAGATAGTTCACCATCACCTGCTGCCAGCGCACCTTGTCCGAGCGCGACACTGCGGCATAGCCATAGCCGGGCAGGTCGGCCAGCACGGCGTCGGTCACGCCCTGTTTGCCCAGCGAAAACAGGTTGATGTGCTGTGTGCGGCCGGGCTTTTTGGAGGCAAACGCCAGCTGCTTTTGCTGCGTGAGCGTGTTGATACAGGTGGATTTGCCCGCGTTGGAGCGGCCCACGAAGGCGATTTCGGGCACGTCGATGGGCGGCAGGTGGTGCAACTGCGCGGCCGTCGTGAGAAATTTGGCGGTGTGCATCCAGCCCATGGCGATCTTGGCGTCGGGTGCGGGCGGGAGGGAGCCAGCAACTGGCGCGGTGGGGGAGGTCGTCATGGGGGAGGAAACAGGTTCCTAGGGATACAAAGAAGCCTCATTGTAGAATCGCGGGGTTTTGCGCACATAAACATACACCCTCGATATGAAGTTGCTCGCCTCTTTGCTGACGGCTGCCGCACTGGCAGCACCTGTTTTCTCGGCCTTTGCGGCGGGCGATGCCCCCAAAGCGGCCAAGCCGGATCTCGTCAAAGGCGAGGCCAGCTTCACTGCCGTGTGTGCTGCCTGCCACGCCGCAGACGGTAACTCGGCCATTGCGGCCAATCCCAAGCTGTCGCAGCAGCACCCGGAATACCTGGTCAAGCAATTGCAGGAATTCAAGTCGGGCAAGCGCAACGACCCCGTCATGAAGGGCTTCGCCTCCACTTTGTCGGACGAAGACATGCGCAACATTGCCTACTGGGTGGCCTCCAAGCCCGCCAAGCCCGGTTTTGCCAAGGACAAGGATCTGGTCGCCCTGGGCGAACGCATCTACCGCGGCGGCATCCAGGACCGCAACATCGCCGCCTGCGCGGGCTGCCACAGCCCCAACGGCGCGGGCATCCCTGCACAATACCCCCGCCTGTCGGGCCAGCATGCCGACTACACGGTCTTGCAACTGAACAAGTTCCGCGACGGCTCGCGCGCCAACAGCACCCAGATGACCCAGGTGGCGGCCAAGCTGAACGACAAGGAAATCAAGGCCGTGGCGGATTACATCGCCGGCCTGCGCTGATTGATTTGCGTCAAATAGCGGACTGCTTGACCGGACCGCACGGAACCAACCGCCAATAACAACCCCAAAAAGGGCGGGACCATCGCAAAGATGGCCCCGCCCTTTTTCTTTCGCTCTTTCGCGCCTCGCAGCCCTCGTTTCCATCCATGTCCGACGACAACACCCAGGGCCTTCGCGTCCAGTCTGGCTCGGCCGCCTTGCGCGCCGGGGTTGAGCTGCTGTCTTCGATGCGGTTCGCCATTTCCTTGCTCACGGTGATCTGCATCGCCTCGGTGATCGGCACGGTGCTCAAGCAGCACGAACCAGCGGTCAACTATGTCAACCAGTTCGGGCCGTTCTGGGCCGAGCTGTTTGGCGCCATCCAGCTCAACGCGGTGTACAGCGCCTGGTGGTTTTTGCTGATCCTGGCGTTTTTGGTGATCAGCACCACGTTGTGTATTGCGCGCAACACGCCCAAGATCCTGGCGGACCTCAAGACCTACAAAGAGAACATCCGCGAGCAAAGCCTCAAGGCCTTTCACCACAAGGCGCAGGCCGATCTGGCCGCGTCGCCCGAGGTGGAGGCACGCCGCATTGGCACCATGCTGGCCGGTGGCGGCTGGAAGGTGCGCCTGCAGCAGCGCGACACCGCTGCAGGCCCCGGCACGGGCTGGATGGTGGCGGCCAAGGCCGGTGCGGCCAACAAGATCGGCTACATCGCCGCGCACAGCGCCATCGTGCTGATCTGCATTGGCGGCCTGCTGGATGGCGACCTCATCGTGCGCGCCCAGATGCTGCTGGGCGGCAAGTCGGTCTATGCGGGCGGCGGGCTGATTGCGGACGTGAAGCCGGAGCACCGACTGTCCGAGCGCAACCCCACCTTCCGTGGCAACCTGCTGGTGGCCGAGGGCACACAGTCGAGCACGGCCATCCTGAACCAGTCCGACGGCGTGCTGCTGCAGGATTTGCCCTTTGCCATCGAACTCAAGAAGTTCATCGTGGAGCATTACTCCACCGGCATGCCCAAGCTGTTCGCCAGCGAGATCGTCATCCACGACAAGGCCACGGGCGAGAAGACGCCCGCGCGCGTCGAAGTGAACCACCCGGCCAGTTACAAGGGCGTTGAGATCTACCAGTCGAGCTTTGACGACGGCGGCTCGCAGCTCAAGCTGCGCGCCGTGCCCATGGTGGCGGGCGCCAAGTCGTTTGACGTGGACGGCGTGGTGGGCGGCTCCACGCAGCTCACCAACCAGGGTGGAGCACCGGGCGGCGACACGATGACGCTGGAATTCACCGCCCTGCGCACCATCAACGTCGAGAACTTCGGTGAAACAGGCCCTGGCAGCAGCGGCAGTGGCGCGGATGTGCGCAAGGTGGATCTGCGCGAGTCGGTCGAGTCGCGCCTGGGCGCGGCCAACAAGACGGTGACCAAAAAAGAGCTGCGCAATGTAGGCCCCAGCGTGAGCTACAAGCTGCGCGACGCTGCAGGCCAGGCCCGCGAGTTCCACAACTACATGCTGCCGGTGGACACGGGGGATGGCGTGCCGGTGTTTTTGCTCGGCGTGCGTGAATCGCCGTCCGAGCCCTTTCGCTACCTGCGCGTGCCTGCCGACGACAAGGGCAGCATGGATGGCTTCATGCGCATGAAGGCCGCGCTGGCCAACCCCGAAGCGCGCGAGAAAGCGGTGCGCAGCTATGTAGCGCAGGCGCTGGATGCGTCGCGCCCCGAACTGGTCGAGCAGTTGCAGCAGTCGGCCGGGCGCGCGCTGGCGCTGTTTGCGGGCCAGGGCATGGTCGATGGCAAGCCCACGGGCGGGCTGCAGGCGATTTCGGATTTCATGGAAGCCAATGTGCCCGAGGCTGAGCGCGCGCGCGCTGGCGAGGTGCTGGTGCGGATTTTGAACGGCACCCTGTTTGAAGTGGCCCAGCTCTCGCGCAAGCAGGTCGGCTTGCCACCGCTGCCGCAGGACGATCACACCCAGGGCTTTATGACCCAGGCCGTGCTCTCGCTGAGCGACGCGCAAATCTACCCCGCTCCCCTGGTTTTTGAGCTCAAGGACTTCACCCAGGTGCAGGCCAGCGTGTTCCAGGTGGCGCGAGCCCCCGGCAAGAATGTTGTCTATCTGGGCTGCGCCTTGCTGATCCTGGGCATTTTTGCCATGCTCTACGTGCGCGAGCGGCGCGTATGGGTCTGGGTGGCGCCCCAGGAGGGCGGCACCCACGCCACCATGGCCCTGTCCACCAACCGCAAGACCATGGACGGCGACCAGGAGTTTGTAGAGCTCGCACAGAAACTGATCGGGGCCCAGCCCCGCCAAGGCCACGCATGAACACCGCCACGACAACCACCACGATCACCCTGAACGAGGGTTTCTTCGCCCGCCGCAACTGGTTCGACTGGCTGTTTGCCGCCATCGTGGCCGTGGGCGGCCTCTATGCGCTGCAGCGATACGGCAGCTTCATGGATGGGTATGAAAAAGGCATTCTGCTGGGCGCCATCCCTTGCACCGTGTGGCTGGGCTGGTTCTGGCGGCCGCTGCGTGCGCTGATGCTCATCGTGGCGGCGGTGGCGCTGATGGCCATCTGGCTCTACCAGCAAGACGGCGCGGGCAACCTGGCGCGGGCCGACGCGGTGTTCGGCCTCAAGTATTTCCTGTCGAGCCAGTCCGCCATTTTGTGGATGAGCATGCTGTTCTTCATCAGCACGGCGTTCTACTGGATCGGCATGTTCTCGCGCGGCGAAGGCCGCACCATGAGCCTGCTGGGCTCGCGCGTGGCCTGGGTCGCTGTGGCCATGGCGCTCATCGGCACGATGGTGCGCTGGTACGAGAGCTACCTCATCGGCCCGGACATCGGCCACATCCCGGTGAGCAACCTCTACGAGGTGTTTGTGCTGTTCTGCTGGATGACGGCGGCGTTCTACCTGTATTACGAAGAGCAGTACGACACGCGCGCGCTGGGCGGCTTTGTGATGCTGGTGGTGAGCGCAGCCGTGGGCTTTTTGCTCTGGTACACCGTGGTGCGCGAGGCGCACGAGATCCAGCCCCTGGTGCCCGCGCTCAAGAGCTGGTGGATGAAGCTGCACGTGCCCGCCAACTTCATCGGCTACGGCACCTTTGCCCTGGCCGCAATGGTGGCGTTTGCCTACCTGATCAAACAGCAGGCCACTGAAACCCGTTGGTACAAGCTGGCGCCGCTGTGGCTGCTGGGCGTGGTGCTGTGCTTCGAGCCCATCGTGTTCCGCCAGGGTGCCACCGAGAACGGCGGCAGCTACTGGATGGTGTACTTCGGTATCTCGGCCCTCATCGTGGCGAGCATCCTGCTGGGCCGCAAGCGCATTGCGGCGCGCCTGCCCTCGTTCGAGATCCTGGACGACGTGATGTACAAGTCCATCGCCGTGGGCTTTGCGTTCTTCACCATTGCCACCGTGCTGGGCGCGCTGTGGGCCGCCGAGGCCTGGGGCGGCTACTGGAGCTGGGACCCGAAGGAGACCTGGGCGCTGATCGTCTGGCTCAACTACGCCGCCTGGCTGCACATGCGCCTCATGAAGGGGCTGCGCGGCACCGTGTCCGCCTGGTGGGCGCTGGTGGGGCTGGCGGTGACTACCTTCGCGTTTTTGGGCGTGAACATGTTCCTCTCCGGGCTGCACAGCTACGGCACGCTCTGACGCAGGGGTGCTTCGGGGGCGCTCGGCAATAAAAACGGCACCGGTGTAACCTGGGCGGGCCAGGGAACGAACTAAACATTGTTCTGCTCTACCGCACAGCTGTTCTAACCCGAGACGACCGGAGCCCTCCCCATGCTGATTCCATCGCGCGACACAGGGTTTAACCACCCGCATTCCTCCGACATCACCCCACGTTCGGTTTATGAAGACCGCCGCCAGATGCTCAGGCTCATGGCGGGCGGCGCTGCGGGCGCAGCGCTGGCGGCGTGGGCCGGCCGAGAGGCCCTGGCGCAGCAGGCCGCCGTGGCACGCCCTGGCAAGCTGGCTGCGCTGGCGGGGGGCAAGTCGGCCGTGGCGGGGGCCATGGCGATGGAAAAGCTCACCGACTACAAGGACGCGAGCACCTACAACAACTTCTACGAGTTCGGCACCGACAAGGCCGACCCGGCGCGCAATGCCCACACCCTCAAGACCACGCCTTGGACGGTGGAGGTCGAGGGCCTGGTCAAGAAGCCTGGCAAGTACGGCATCGAAGACCTGATCAAGCTCAGCGCGCAAGAAGAGCGCATCTACCGTCTGCGCTGCGTGGAGGGCTGGTCCATGGTCATCCCCTGGGTGGGGTATTCGCTGGCCGAACTCATCAAGCGCGTGGAGCCGCAAGGCAGCGCCAAGTATGTGGAGTTCGTGACCCTGGCCGACAAGGCCACCATGCCCTATGTAGGCTCGCGCGTGCTCGACTGGCCCTATGTGGAAGGCCTGCGTTTGGACGAGGCCATGAACCCGCTCACATTGCTGGCCTTCGGCATGTATGGCGAGGTGCTGCCCAATCAGAACGGCGCGCCTGTGCGCCTGGTGGTGCCGTGGAAGTACGGCTTTAAGAGCGCCAAGAGCATCGTCAAGATCCGCTTTGTCGAAAAAGAGCCCGGCACAGCCTGGAACAAGGCGGCCAAGCAGGAATACGGCTTTTATTCGAACGTGAACCCCGAGGTGGACCACCCCCGCTGGAGCCAGGCCACTGAGCGGCGCATTGGCGAAGACGGCCTGTTCGCCAAGAAGCGCAAGACATTGATGTTCAACGGCTACGAAGCCCAGGTGGGTCAGTTGTACGCGGGCATGGACCTCAAGAAGTTCTATTGACGACGGCTTTGAGACCGTAAACACGCGTTCTTACTGCCCCCTCTGCCCTGGACTGGCCCCGACCCTCCGACTTGCCATGCGCAAACTATTGCTCCATCCCGCCGCCAAGCCCCTGGTGTTCGTGCTGTGCCTGCTCCCCCTGGCGTGGCTGGTGGTGGCGGCGGTCACGAACCAGTTGGGCGCCAACCCGGCGGAGGCGTTGATCCGTGCGACGGGCGACTGGACGCTGCGGGCGCTGTGCCTGGTGCTGGCTGTGACGCCGCTGCGCGTGATCACGGCAACCCCGCAGCTGGCGCGTTTTCGGCGCATGTTGGGCCTGTTCGTGTTTTTCTACGGGGTGCTGCACCTGCTGAGCTACAGCTGGTTCGACATGGGTTTTGACGTGCCGGACATCCTGCGCGACATTGCCAAGCGGCCCTTCATCCTGGTGGGGTCGCTGGCCCTGCTGCTGCTGGCGCTGCTGGCCGCTACCTCGTTCAACCGGGCCATCAAGGCCTTGGGGGGTAAACGCTGGCAGGCGCTGCACCGTGCGGTGTACGCCGTGGCTGGGTTGGCCGTGCTGCATTTCTTCTGGATGCGCGCGGGCAAGAATGATTTTGGCGAGGTGGCTGTGTACGCAGCCGTTTTGGGCGTGTTGCTGGGCTGGCGTGTGTGGCACCAGTTGCGCAAGCGGCGGCCCGCGCCAACCGCCGCCACTGGGCGCGCGCCTGTGGGTTCGCGTTAATGCACGAATGCTATAAATTTTGTAGCTCGTTGCGCTTATTCATCAAGCGCTAGGGGCTAATTTGATGCCTATGCGCTGGCGGCACGCGATGCCGGACGCATCTGCCGGGTGACGGGGTCGATGCGTTCCGTGGGAATCTGGTAGGCCCGGTCATCGAACAGGTCGATACCGCACATCAGGTTGTCGATCCATTCAAAGAAGTCATTGATGGCCTCCTTGCCCATGATCGGAGCCCCGTGCTGCGGCACCAGCATGGAGATGTCGAGCTGCCGCGCCATGCGCACCCACAGGCGCAGGATTTTGTTGGACACCATGTAGCGGCGGTGAAAGCCCTCCATGAGCGGGATGTGTGGCTTGAGGTTTGTCACTGGCACGCTGGCTTCGGCGCCCGACATCATCGACACCGCAAGGTCGCCCGTGAACAGGATGCGGCTGACGGGGTCGTAGAAATGGAAGTTGCCTTCGGAGTGCATGAAGTGCGCGGGCAGCAGCACCAGTTCGTGGCGGCCCAGGGGCAGGTGGCCACCGCCGTCCGGCACACCGATCACGCGGTTTTCCGTTTTACCCACCTTGGTGAAGTGGGGCGCGAAGCGCTCCCACACGCGGGAGATCACCAGATCTGCCTTGGTGCTGGTCATCCACCGGTCGAGCGAGGCAATGATGTCGGGGTCGGCGTGCGAGGCGATCAGGTACGAGAGCTTGTGGGGCGGGAAATGCTTGGTCATCCCCATGAACAGCTCGTTGAATGCCAAGTTGCCGCCGGGGTCGATGATGGCGCCCGTGTCGTCATCGACGATCAAAAACTGATTGGCCTGCACGGCCTGGCCGTCCTCCTCGATGAGGTCGGTGAACATCAGGCAAGCGTGATTCTTGTCGCGGTAGAGTTCGATGGCCATGTCAATGCTGCAGTGCAATAAAACATGGACTGTACGATTGCCCTTCAAACTTGTGCTTGATAGATATCAAGCGACATGGCCTTGCCTGCGCAATGCCCAAGCCATGGGGGGCGCCCCGGTATCAGCGGGGCTGAGACGCAGAGGGAGAAGGCGCCTGCACGGCGTTGTTGTTACCGCCGCTGGGGTTCAGTGTCTCGGGCAAGGTGGCCCGTTGGGCGGCTGCAGGCCCTGCCGGAAGGTACAGCGGACCCCGCTGGCCGCAGCCCAGAAGGGCCGCCGCACTGGCAGCAAGGACAAGCGACCTGACTAGAATTTGGGGAGCTTTCAACATGCGCAAATTGTAATAATGACCGACCTCGAATTCATGGACCACTCCGAACAACTGCTGGCGGCCGTAGAGCGCAGTTGCGATCGCATCAATGACACCACGGATGCCGATGTGGACAGCCAGCGCTCGGGGGGCATGGTGACGCTGACTTTTCCCAACCGCAGCCAGATCATCATCAATCTGCAAAAGCCGCTGCACGAGGTTTGGATGGCTGCGCGCTCGGGCGGATATCACTACCGTTTTGACGGCAGCGCGTGGCAAGACACCAAGGGCGCAGGCGAGTTCTTCGCATGCCTGAGCCGAGACGCGACGCAGCAGGCGGGCGTGCCTTTGCCATTCTCCGCCTGAGAGCAGGGCGGCGGGATAGCCGCCCTGCCCCGCAGCAGGGCAATGCTCAGTTGCGGAACAGGTCGAGAATGCGGCTGCGCTCTTCGGAGGGTGGCGGCGCCTGGGGTGTTACCGCAGGCGCGGTGGAGCGGTGGTCCTCCAGCCCGACGCTGGACACCCCTGCGCTGCGGGCGTATTCGTCGTAGAACCATTCCCCGCCCACGTTGACGACCCCGGCGGGCACTGTGGGCTCCATCACGGGCACGCCCTTGAGAGCCCGCTCCATGAAGCTGATCCAGACGGGCAGGCTGAGCCCGCCGCCGGTCTCGCGGCTGCCCAGGTTGCGCGGTGTGTCATAGCCAATCCAGGTGACGGCTGCGATGCTGGGCTGAAAGCCCGCAAACCAGGCATCAACCGAATCGTTGGTGGTGCCGGTTTTCCCGTACAAATCGGGGCGCTTGAGGGTGGCCTGGGCGCGGGCGGCTGTCCCGGAGCGCGTCACTTCCTGCAGAAGGCTGCTCATGATGAAGGCGTTGCGGGCGTCGATGGCGCGCGGCTGCTCGCTGGTGACGGGGGGCGTGGTCTCGGAGATCACCCGGCCCTTGTGGTCGGTGACCTTGGCGATCAGCCAGGGGTTCACGCGGTAGCCCCCATTGGCAAACACCGAGTAGGCGGATGCCATCTGCAGCGGCGTGACGGAGCCCGCGCCCAGCGCCATGGTCAGGTAGGCGGGGTGTTTCTCGGGGTCGAAGCCAAAGCGGCCGACCCATTCCTGCGCCGTTTTTGGGCCCACGGCCTGCAAGATGCGGATCGAGATCATGTTCTTGGACTTGGCCAGCCCGGTGCGCATGCTCATCGGGCCGTCGTATTTGCCGTCATAGTTCTTGGGTTCCCAAGGTTGGCCGCCGGTGACGCCTGCATCAAAGAAGAGCGGCGCATCGTTGATGACGGTGGCGGGCGTGAAGCCCTTTTCGAGGGCCGCAGAATAAATAAACGGCTTGAAGCTGGAGCCGGGCTGGCGCCAGGCCTGCGCTGCGTGGTTGAACTTGTTCTTGTCAAAGTCAAAACCGCCGACCAGCGCGCGGATGGATCCGTTGCGCGGGTCGAGAGCGACGAAGGCGCCTTCCACCTCGGGCAATTGCGTGATTTCCCAGGTGTTCTTGGGCATCTTCACCACACGGATCACGGCGCCCCGGCGAATCTTGATGTTGGGCGGAGCCTTGTCGCTCAGGCCGGACTGCGCGGGCTTGAGGCCGTCGCCGGTGATCTCGAGCGTGTCTCCGTTAGCGCGCGCGGCAACGATCTTGCGCGCCGACGCCTCCAGCACCACGGCAGACAACACGTCTCCGTTGTCGGGGTGGTTGGCCAGAGCGTCGTCAATGGCGTCTTCCACCTCCTGTGGTGCCGTGGGCAGGTTCACGAACTTCTCGGGCCCCCGGTAGTGCTGGCGCCGCTCGTAATCCATGATCCCCCGGCGCAAGGCAGCATAGGCGGCTTCCTGCTCTGCTGCATTGAGGGTGGTGTAGACATTGAGGCCGCGTGTATAGGCCTCGTTGCCGTACTGCGTGAAGATCAGTTGGCGCGCCATCTCGGCCACGTACTCGGCGTGGATGCGCGTGTTGTCCGGGCCCGTGCGGATCTTGAGTTCTTCCTTTTTGGCCTCTGCTGCCTGCTCCGCGGTGATGAAACCGTTCTCTTCCATGCGCTCGATGATGTACTGTTGCCGGACACGGGCGCGTTTGGGGTTGCTGATGGGGTTGTAGGCCGATGGTGCCTTGGGCAAGCCCGCCAGCATGGCGGCTTCTGCGATGGACAGGGATTTCAGCGGTTTACCAAAATAAGCCTCAGAGGCCGCAGCAAAACCATAGGCCCTATTGCCCAAGTAAATCTGATTCATGTAAATCTCAAGAATCTGATCCTTGGTCAGTAAGTGCTCCAATTTGAATGTCAGTAAGATTTCGTAAATTTTGCGCGTAAAGGTTTTCTCTGATGACAGATAAACATTTCGGGCTACCTGCATTGTGATGGTCGAAGCCCCCTGGCTTTTTACACGGCCCAAATTGGCCAGCGCAGCGCGCAATACACCCTTGTAGTCCACGCCGCCGTGCTGAAAGAAGCGGGAGTCTTCGATCGCCAGGACGGCGTCTTTCATGACCTTTGGAATCTCTCCAATGGGCGTGAGGTTTCGGCGCTCTTCCCCGAACTCGCCCAGCAGGGCTCCTTCCGCTGAATAGACTCGCAGGGGGAGCTTGGGGCGATAGTCCGCCAGGTCGGAGATGTCGGGAAGATTGGGATAGGCCACCGACAGGGCGACTGCGATCACCAGTGCCAGCCCGATGGCGCCTGCCGCGGCAAGCCCGGCCATCCACAGGGTGAAACGGAGCAACCAGCGAAGCCAGGTGGGCAGGGTGCGAGCGGAGGATGTGTCCGACTTGTCGGAAGACTTCGATGGAGAGGGCGGCATATCGCTCCGGATGGGTAAGGCCGCTCATTATAAAAATGTCTGCCCCGGGGTTCCTGGAAATCTCAAATCCGGCGTATGCCAGGGCCGCCGAAAGGCGTTCCGCGCATGCCAAATGGTATTGCCAAGGGTCGAAATTTCGTCTGCTTTTGGCAACGCTCCAAAGACGTTACAACGGGAAAAATCTTTGCCGGAGAACTATCTTACTGATAGCATTCATGTGAAGTGTTAAGTTTTGTTGCCTCATTTTGGCAAGTTACAGGGGACCAATCTTGATCTCAATGGGGTCTTTGTTCAGTCGCCAGTCTGCTCCGCTGCTGGGAATCGACATCAGTTCTTCCAGCGTCAAGCTGGTGGAGTTGGGGCGTGATAAAGCAGGCGGCCTGGTTCTGGAGCGTTGTGCCATCGAACCGCTGGAACGCGGTTGGATCACGGACGGCAATATCGAAAAATTCGACGAGGTTGCGGATGCCTTGCGGCGGCTCGTCAAAAAAAGCGGCACTAGAACCAAAAACGTCGCTCTGGCGCTGCCGCCTTCAGCCGTGATCACCAAGAAGATCACGTTGCCCGGTGGCATGACGGAGCAGGAGCTTGAGGTACAGGTCGAGTCTGAAGCCAATCAATACATCCCGTTTTCTCTGGACGAAGTGAGTCTGGACTTCTGCGTGGTCGGGCCGAGCAAGAGTGCTCCCGGTGATATAGATGTGCTCATCGCGGCCTCGCGGCGTGAAAAGGTTCAGGACCGGCAAGGCTTGGCTGAAGCTGCGGGTTTGAAGCCCGTGGTTGTCGATATCGAGTCGCATGCATCGCGCCTGGCTGCGGGACGACTGATCGAAGCGCTGCCCAACAAAGGCGTGGACGCCATGGTGGCCCTTTTCGAAGTGGGCGCGTTGACTACCAGCATGCAGGTCATTCGCAACGAAGAAGTTCTCTATGACCGCGATCAAGCATTTGGCGGGGCTCAGCTGACCCAACTGATCGTGCGCCAGTATGGGTTTTCGGTGGAAGAGGCTGAAAGCAAAAAACGCAGCGGGGATCTGCCAGAGGACTATCAATCGGCGGTACTCCGTCCATTTGTGGACAGCATGGCCCAGGAAATCGGCCGGGCATTGCAGTTCTTCTTTACCAGCACGCCCCACAACCGCGTGGACCACATCATGCTTGCGGGCGGATCGGCGCCTTTGCCTGGTTTGACCGAGGCGGTCACCCAACAGACAGGTTTCGCTTGCAGCGCAGTGAATCCGTTTGATGGGATGGAAATCGGAAGTTCCGTCCGATTGAAAAAAATGGTGCGTGAGGCGCCGTCTTACTTGACCTCTTGCGGTCTGGCTATGCGGAGGTTCTTGCAGTGATTTTGATTAACTTACTACCTCACCGCGAGGAGGCCCGCAAGCGCCGCAAAGAGGCCTTTCAGGCCACGATGTTTGCCTCGCTCCTCATCGGGCTGGTAATTGCTGGTGCTATCTATTGGTGGTTTCAGATGATGATCACCGATCAGCAGAGCAAGAATAGTTTTCTTCAGCAAGAAATCAAGATTCTGGAAGGGCAAATCAAAGAAATTGCCACCATCGAAGACGAAATTGCTTCACTGAGGGCTCGTCAGAAGGCCGTGGAAGATCTTCAGTCAGACAGAAACCTACCTGTCCACTTGTTGACCGAGTTGGTTAAGCAATTGCCGGATGGTGTGTATATCACCGCGATCAAACAGGCGGATCAAACAATTACGATGCAGGGCATGGCGCAATCGAATGAGCGGATTTCTGAATTGTTGCGCAACCTTGCCAATAACACGCCTTGGTTGGATAAACCGGAATTGAGCGAAATTACTGCCAGCACGATATCTCTGAACCAACGTGATCAACGGCGAGTGGCTTCTTTTAATCTCAGGTTCCAGCTGGTTCGCGCGAGCGATGCTCAGAAGTCAATAGCGGCCGCCAATGCGGCGGCATCGTCGGCCGGAGGGAAGTGAGATGGCGACAAAAAAAGAAAAGTCGATTGACTTCGCTCAGCAACTAGATGTTGTTCAGCGGCAGTTCAAAAATCTGGATACCAAAGACCCCTCTCTTTGGCCCGTCTTGCCCAAGGTGTTATTGTGTATTTTCATTGCCGGGGCTGTTGCGGCTGTTTCATGGTTTGCCTTCTTGAAAGAATATGAGGTGGAGTTAGAGGGGGAGCGCAACAAAGAAGTCGCTTTGCGCGCTGATTATCAAAAGAAACTGGTGAAAGCCGTTAGCTTGGATGCGTTGAAGAAGCAGCGAGAGCAGATTCAACAGTATGTTATTCAATTGGAGAAGCAGTTGCCAAGCAAGGCAGAAATGGCGGCGCTACTTTCTGATATCAATCAGTCTGGCTTAGGCAGGAGTTTGCAGTTTGAGCTTTTTAAGCCTGGTCAAGTAGTCGCACGAGATTATTATGCTGAGCTACCTATATCGATTCGGGTAACAGGTCGATATCATGACATTGGAGCTTTCGCTTCTGATATTGCGCATCTTTCCCGTATTGTGACGCTGAGTAATATGTCGATTTCGCCGAATGCTCGCGACGTACTGACAATGGATGCTACTGCGCGTACTTTCAGGTACTTGGATCCTGAGGAGATTCAAGCGCAGAAAAAAGCAGGAGGAGCAAAAGAATGAAATTGCTGCGTGCTGCGATCTTTGTGTTGTATCCCTTGGCTTTGGTTGGGTGTATTTCATCAGGGGAGGATGAACTGCGACTCTGGATGGCGGATCAGCGAGCCAATGCAAAACCAAGTATTACTCCCATAATAGAACCGAAAAAATTTATCCCGGAATCTTATTCTCAGGATGGGGCAATCGAGCCATTCAATCCGATTAAATTGACACAAGCATTGCGTCGCGATTCAGCTCAGGTAGCATCAAACGCTGCATTGATCGCCCCTGAAATGTCGCGCCGCAAGGAACCTTTGGAGTCGTTCCCTCTGGATGCTATGGTGATGGTGGGAAGTCTTAATAAAACGGGAACGCCTACCGCATTGTTGAAGGTTGATAACTTGATTTATCAGGTCAAGGTGGGAAACTACTTGGGGCAGAACTACGGGAAAATTGTTCGAATTAACGAAACTTCGATTCAATTGCGTGAAATAGCGCAGGACGCAACCGGGGACTGGATGGAGCGCTCAACCTCGCTTGAGCTGCAAGAGGGTAAAAAATGAAATACATTAGTAGTTTTTTTATGGATCATTGCCGCAGTGCCGCTATCGGTCTTTCTGTCGCAGTATTTTCCTTTGGGGCTGCTGCCCAGGGGGCAATTAATGCAGTCTCCGCCAGCGTGCAAAGTGGGGTTGAAGTCTTGCGGATCGATTTCTCCGACACACTGCCGGGTGTTCCCACTGGATTCGCTACGCAGTCCCCTGCACGAATTGCTCTTGATTTTCAAGGTGTAACAAACGCAACCGGGAAGTCGGTGTATGAGGTCAATCTTGGCAATTTGAGATCTGTCAACATTGTTCAAGCGGGTGAGCGTTCTCGCATCGTCTTGAATCTAAAGTCCGCTGCATCCTATAAGGCGGATATCCAAGGCAAAACGTTGATCTTGTCGCTGGATTCCGTAGTGGGCGCATCTGCTGTATCGACTTCTTCTGCCACTGTCTTTGCTGATGGTCACAACGCTGATGTATTGCCCTTAAAGGATGTCGACTTCCGTCGTGGAGCAGACGGATCTGGGCGGGTAGTGGTGAATCTGGCCAATAATCAAGTTGGCGTCGATCTTCAGCAGCAATCAAAAGGCATTGTTGTGGACTTTATGCGTTCATCATTGCCGGAAGGGTTGCGTCGCCGTCTTGATGTGGCTGATTTTGGGACACCTGTGCAAATGGTCACTGCCACCCAATCAGGCGAGCGTGTGCGACTGTTGATTGAATCCACGGGCGATTGGGAGCACAGCGCGTACCAAAGTGATAATCAGTTCGTCGTGGAAGTCCGGCAAAAGAAGGTCGATCTCAGCAAGTTGACCCAAGGTCCTGGATATTCTGGAGAAAAACTCTCATTGAATTTCCAGA
Organism: Acidovorax sp.; assembly: GCF_027492855.1. Classification (GTDB taxonomy): domain Bacteria; phylum Pseudomonadota; class Gammaproteobacteria; order Burkholderiales; family Burkholderiaceae_C; genus Acidovorax. The sequence goes on along the minus strand of NZ_JAPUDY010000072.1, from coordinate 152,365 downwards.
ATATTGAAGTGAGGTCCTTGCTGCAAGTCATTGCAGATTTCACGAATTTTAATATCGTGACGTCAGATACCGTGACGGGAGCCCTTACCTTGCGTTTGAAAGATGTACCTTGGGATCAGGCCCTTCAAATTATTATGGATGCCAAGGGCCTTGGTATGCGAAAAACGGGCTCGGTTTTGTGGATAGCACCGAAAGATGAAATAGACGCGCGTACGAAAAAGGACTTTGAGGCTGCGCAAGCGATACAGAAGTTAGAGCCGCTTAAGACGCAAGCCTTTCAGATGAACTACGCAAAGGCGTCCGATATTATTACGCAGCTGACGACCTCTTCCGGTAGCACTAGTGGAGGCCCTTCTACCAGGTTTCTCTCAGAGCGTGGAAGCGCAATTTCAGAGCCTAGAACCAACCAACTTTTTGTAACCGATACAGCGAGTAAATTGGAGGAGGTACGGTTGTTGCTGGCAAGTTTGGATGTTGCCGTTCGCCAAGTACTCATTGAGGCGCGCATTGTGGAGGCGCGAGATTCTTTTGGTCGATCGCTCGGAGTGAGGCTGGGAGGGGCTGACCTTCGCGCCAATCGAGGCGGTGATGGTGGTTATGGCCTCGGCGGAAGCAGCAGGGTAGCATTCGGGTCTTCTTACGAAAATGCGGTGTCATCCAGTGGTGCAGGCGGGACGACAAGTAGCAATGGAAACTTTGTCAATCTTCCTGCTAGTCTTTCGAATGTGAGTAGCGTGGGTAGTTTTGCCCTCTCGATTTTCAATTCGGCAGCCAACAGATTCCTTACATTGGAGTTATCTGCCATGGAGGCCGATGGCAAGGGGCGTATAGTATCCAGTCCGCGAATTATTACTGCGGACCAGACCAAAGCATTGATTGAGCAAGGAACCGAATATCCATATTCGGTGACTGCGCCAAATGGAGCAACCACTCTGGCATTCAAAAAAGCGGTGCTCAAACTTGAGGTGACGCCTCAGATCACGCCAGAGGGTAATATTATTCTGGATTTAGATGTGAACAAAGACAGCCGAGGTGAGACGACCACGCAAGGTGTTGCTATTGATACCAAACACGTCAAAACTCAGATTCTAGTTGAAAATGGTGGAACAGTTGTAATTGGTGGGATTTTTGAAATGGAAGAAACGAATCAAGAGAATAAAATTCCTCTCTTGGGTGATGTTCCCGTGGTGGGGAATTTGTTCAAAAGTAGAACGAAGGAGTCCACGAAACGTGAGATGTTGGTTTTTATTACTCCGAAGGTGATTTCGGATCGCGGACCTGCACGTTAAATTGGTTGGAGAATAGAATGGAAATGAATAAGCTTTTGAAAAATCTGCTTCTGCTGGCTGCGGCAAGTGCGCTGGCTGCGTGCGGCGGCGGCGGCGGCAGCTCTGGGACTACTAATGAGCCATATACCATCACATTGCGGGCTGCTAAGACGCAGTTGCCTTTAAATATTGCCAATCAACCTGCCGGAATGGGAGCGTATTCCGCGTATACCACTGTACTCTATGTAGAGGCGCGCCAAGGAAGCACTTTAATCCCTGGAGGGGAAGAGATATTTGGTTGTAATCTCGTTGGCTTGGATTCGGGTGCTCTGTATTATTTGGATGGAAAATCGGAGCATGAGGATGAAAAGAAAAATCCATTGGCATACCGCTCAGTGACATTGGGCGCAAACAGTGGTGCAGCCTCATTTCATTTTCATGCAGGCAACCAAATTGGGACGGCTCGGATAACTTGCTCTGTTACCGACCCTCGAGATAAAAAAATTCGTAGCGCAAGCGTTGATATTTTTGTCGGAGGCGGTGCAACTGGTAAGCCAGCTAGTGTGCGGGCAACTGCGCAAGCTCCGGGGTATTTGGGCTCGCAAAATAATACTTCCGATATACGGAATAATGTTGGTTTACAGGCGTTTTTGATGGATGAGGCCAATCAGCCTGTGCCTAATTCAGATGCCGCAAATTTGCAAGTGAGCATTCGATCATTTGGCGCTTCGTCAGGGGCAAAAATTTTGGCCGGCAATCAATCCGGTGGCGTCGTGCAGGTTAGTACCTCAGGTGGTATCGGACTTTTTTCTTTGTCAAGTGGCCCGAGTGCTGGGGTAATTCTGCTGGAGCTTGTGACAGATCGTTTTGATAATAATGTTCAAAATGGTATTCAAGATCCTGTGTATTCATTAACAGCTGTAAATGTTGTGGATGCAGTGGCATCGGCGCCACTTGCCTTTGCTGCAGCAACCTACGCTGTACCTAATGGCCTGCCGTTTGCCGCCGTCTTGTCGGCTTCGGGGGGGGTGCCCCCATATAGTTGGTCTGCAGTTGGAGGGTTGCCGCCCGGTTTGAGTATAAGCAGTTCTGGGGTTATTAGCGGGACGCCTCTTGCCGCTCCTGGTTCTTATACCGTTGCAGCCACCGTGACTGATGCAGTAGGTGCTACGGTGACAAACACTGTTACGTTAACTGTGACTGGCGCGCTGCCGCTCGATCCATTTGTCTTTACCATCAATGGATGCTCAGCTGACGTTAATACAGCGTGCACATTGCCTAATGCAACAAAGAGCAGGTCGTATCTCTATTCGTTCTCTGCAAGTGGTGGAGATCCGGCCGTGGCTATTGCTTGGAATTTCCAGCTCTTGCCCGCATGGCTGAGTTCAGCGACCACCGGAAATACGGGCTTTGTTACGGGCACGCCGGCTACTTGCGGTAAGCATACTTTCCTAGTGACTGCAACGCGTGGCACCAAGGTTGTTACTCGCCAGGTATCGGTCGAGGTGGTGGGAGATGCTACTAGCGTCCCTGTAATAACATGCCCGTGATGTAAAAGGCCGTCCAGGCGCCTGTCTATCAGGTGCTTGGACTTAATGAAGGGCTGAGCGGATGTGGGATATGCATTCGTTCTTCTTTTTGATAAATCCTCGATTTTTATCGGGGATTTTGTTTTTTTGTCAAAAGACATTTTTCTGTTAGGAGCTTCTCAAGTGTGCTTGCTGATAATTTAGACAGCTGAAATTTCACTTGAAATGATTCGTCTTAAAGGTTTGAGTACTATTTGTTTTTCAATGTTGATTTGCAATAGATGATTCTGTATGTTGAAGGGGGTTTTATAGATGAATATAGACGTGGGTCCATTTAGCGCCTCCTTGGCGAGGAGTGTTCTGATCAATCTGGATGAGCGCAGTTACCCTGTTGTTATTGGCGACAAGGTGCTTTCGAGTGCGGAAATCTATAAAGGGCTATCTGGTTCTGACTCCGCGCTCATCGTTTCCAACACGACTGTGGCCCCGCTATATGCGACGTTGTTGCGGTCAACACTTCAGAGTCGATTCTCTGCAATATATGAGGTGAGGTTGCCGGATGGCGAGGAGCACAAGAATTGGCAAACTCTGCAGTTGATTTTTGATGTGTTGCTATCCAATGGCTGCGATCGCAAAGTCGTGTTATTCGCCTTGGGTGGTGGGGTTGTAGGCGATATGACGGGGTTTGCCGCCGCTAGCTATATGCGTGGAGTTCCCTTCGTGCAAGTGCCCACCACGCTGCTCGCCCAGGTGGACTCCTCCGTAGGCGGTAAAACAGCTATCAACCACCCATTGGGCAAAAACATGATTGGGGCGTTTTATCAGCCTCAGTTGGTGGTTTGCGACCTGAGCACGTTGGACACTTTGCCCGCCCGCGAACTCAGTGCGGGTTTGGCCGAGGTCATCAAATACGGCCCTATTGCAGATGTCCAGTTCATGGAATGGCTTGAAGAGTCCATGGATGCGGTATTGGCAAAGGACAGGACGGCGCTTGCCCATGTTGTTCAGCGCAGTTGCGAAATCAAGGCATGGGTGGTGAACCAGGACGAAAAAGAAACCGGCCTGCGCGCCATTCTCAATTTCGGCCATACCTTTGGCCATGCCATCGAGGCGGGCATGGGTTATGGAGTTTGGCTGCATGGCGAAGGGGTTGCGGCGGGCATGGTGATGGCGGCTGAACTGTCGCGCCGGTTGGGCCTTGTCGATGAGGTGTTTGTCCAGCGGTTGACTGTCTTGATCCAGCGGGCGGGTTTGCCTATCAAGGGACCTGTTTTGGATACAACGGACAATGCGGGTCGCTATCTGGAGTTGATGCGTGTCGACAAAAAGTCTGAAGGTGGGGAAATCCGCTTTGTATTGATTGATGGGCCGGGCAAGGCCGTGGTGCGTGCCGCGCCGGATGCGCTGGTGCGCGAGGTCATTGATGCCTGCTGTCAGTGACAATTAATTGCTATTAAATTTATAGCTGTTTGCGCTTGTTATGCGGGCGCAATCGACTGTTTTGATTCAAAGTTCTGACTTATCACCCTGTGCGTCGGACCCTGCGCAGACTCGCGGGCGGCGGCACCCCGAGCACCCTGCGCCCACGCGCACCGAGTACCAGCGGGACCGTGACCGGATCGTGCATTCGACGGCGTTTCGACGGTTGGTCTATAAGACGCAGGTGTTTCTCAACCACGAAGGAGACCTGTTCCGGACCCGGTTGACCCACTCGCTAGAGGTCGCGCAGTTGGGGCGTTCCATTGCCCGCTCCTTGCGTATCAACGAGGATCTGGTGGAGGCGATTTCGCTGGCCCATGATCTGGGGCACACGCCGTTTGGGCATGCGGGGCAGGATGCCTTGCATGGCTGCATGGCGCAGTACGGCGGGTTTGAGCACAATCTGCAAAGCCTGCGGGTGGTGGATCAGTTGGAGGAACGTTACCCCCAATACGACGGCCTCAATCTCACGTTCGAGACGCGGGAGGGGGTCCTCAAGCACTGCTCTCGCTTGCATGCCCAGCAACTGGAAGAGGCTGAGCCTGGTGGTGTGGCGGGGCGGTTTCTGCGCCGGGAGCAGCCCAGCCTGGAGGCGCAGTTGTGCAACCTGGCCGATGAGATTGCCTATAACGCACACGACATTGATGATGGCGTGCGCTCCGGGTTGATCACTTTGGCGCAGTTGCAGGATGTGCCCTTGTTCGATCAGTACCGGGCTGCGGCGCAGGCCGAGTACCCCGATCTCGCGCAGCCGTCGTTGCAAAGGCGCCTGTTGTTCGAGGCGATCCGGCGGATGCTCAGCGCCCAGGTATACGACGTGATCGATGCGACGCAGTCGGCCTTACTGCGGCATGCACCGACCAGCGCGGATGCGGTGCGCCAATTGCCCCCGCTGGTGCTTTTTAGCGATGCGATGCGTGAGCATTCCAAGGCGCTCAAGCAGTTTCTGTTCAGGCACCTGTACCGCCACCCTCAGGTGATGGAGACCACGGGCCGCGCCCAAGAAATCGTGCGAGACCTTTTCGCCGCCTATTTTGCGGCACCGCAAGAGATGAAGGCTGCGTTTGCGCAGCAGGCCCTGGCCGGGGATGCCTCGGTGCGCGCCAGGGCTGTGGCCGACTTTATTGCGGGCATGACCGATCGTTTTGCTGCGCGAGAGCATGAACGGTTGACGGGGCGTCGCATGCTGGACGGGTGATCTGACCATCCGCCGAGCACCATGGGTGGCTCTGAGCGGCCCCGGTAAAATCAACCCCTGCTCCCCTTTGCGCCCGCGCCCCATGACTTCCCCTCTTTCCAGTTCCCTCATGGGCGCACCAGACTTGGCAGCCCAGTCCGTGCAAGATACCGTCAGATGGCTGGAGAAGGCCGTGATAGGGCTCAATCTGTGCCCCTTTGCCAAGGGCGTGCATGTGAAAGGGCAGGTCCACTATGCGGTGACGCTCGCCGAAGATCCGTCAGTGCTGCTGGCGTTGTTGCGCGAGGAGCTGCTGGCACTACATGCAGCTTCCACTGAGGTGCGCGACACCACCTTGCTGATTGCGCCGAACTGCTTGCGGGATTTTCTGGATTTCAATGATTTCTTGGGTGACGCCGAAGACCTGCTCGACGAACTGGACCTGGGCGGCACCCTGCAGATCGCAAGCTTTCACCCCCAGTTCCAGTTTGCGGGCACAGAAGTAGACGATGTGACCAACTGTACGAACCGCTCGCCCTATCCCACCTTGCACCTTCTGCGAGAGGACAGCATCGACCGGGCTGTCGAAGTGTTTCCTGAGGCGGAGATGATTTTCGAGCGGAACATGGAAGTTCTGGAGGCGCTGGGCATGGAGGGCTGGCGGGCGCTGGATGTGGGGGCGACGGAGTCCTCAGTGCAGACGACGGAGGCCCCGGACGCAAGCGGTGGGAGCGACCGATGACGATGAAAAAGCCAAAAGCGGCCCGTACACCACCGATGGTTTCCGGCCAAAAGAGCCCGGCCCCGGTCAAAGCGCCGGCCCCAGAGCTGTCGGAGCTGCGGCCGGGGCAGTCGGTCGAGCTGCTCAAGGAGCTGCACATCCTCACCCGCGAGGGGCGCCTGAACCAGGACTCGCGGCGCAAGCTCAAGCAGGTGTATCACCTGTTCAACTTCATCGAGCCGTTGCTGGCAGAGCTTTCGTCAGGCAGCGGCGGGCCAACCCTTGCCGATCACGGTGCTGGCAAGTCGTACCTCGGGTTCATCCTGTACGACCTCTATTTCAAAGCCCTGGGCCGTGGCCATATCTATGGCGTCGAAACCCGGGCCGAACTGGTGGAAAAATCCCGCCAACTGGCGCAGCGGCTGGATTTTGGCCGCATGTCTTTTCTCAATCTGTCGGTGGCCGAATCTTCGGATGCCGACGAGCTGCCCGCGCAGATCGACGTGGTTACGGCCCTGCACGCCTGCGATACCGCCACGGACGATGCCATTGCCTTTGGCTTGCAAAAGAAGGCGCGTGCCATGGTGTTGGTGCCTTGCTGCCAGGCCGAAATGGCCGCCTGCCTGCGCCAAGGCAAGGCCTTGCAACTGGCGCGCACGCCCCTGGCAGAGCTGTGGCGGCACCCGTTGCACACCCGCGAGCTGGGCAGCCAGGTGACCAATGTGCTGCGCTGCCTGTACCTGGAGGCCAGCGGCTACCAGGTGACGGTGACGGAGCTGGTGGGCTGGGAGCACAGCATGAAGAACGAACTCATCATTGCCCGCTACACCGGCCAGAAAAAGCGCAGCGCGGCCGAGCGGCTGCGTGCCATCCTGGTCGAGTTTGGGCTGGAGAGCGCCTTGGGGCCCCGCTTTGGGCTGAGCGCTGCCGATGTGGCAGAGGTAGTCGCTGGCTGAAGGCTTCGCTTGTGCTTCAGGGGCGACCCCGTGCCGGGCTGATTTCTGAAATTGGGGACGGGTCTATGATGGCGCGCATCGCATTCATTGACCACCGCCCATGGCCCGCCTTCCACGCCTGACCCTGCCAGGCCACTTGCACCACGTGATCCAGCGTGGCAACAACCGCCAGCCTATTTTTCAGGATGGTGAAGACTTCGAGGCCATGCTCGGCCTGCTGGCCGACAACGCGCTCCGGCACGGGGTGGCTGTCCATGCCTATGTACTCATGGACAACCACTTTCACCTGCTGGTCACCCCTTCGGCTCCCGAGGCGCTGCCGCAGATGATGCAGGCTGTGGGGCGGCGCTATGTGCAGTATTTCAACCGCCGCCATGGGCGCACCGGCACCCTGTGGGAGGGGCGCTACCGGTCCACCGTGTTACAGCCTGACAAGTACCTGCTGCCTTGCATGGTGTACCTGGATCTCAACCCGGTGAGGGCAGGGCTGGTGGCGAATACGGCGGACTACCCATGGTCCAGCCATGCCCATTGGCGCGGCGTGCGCAACGATCGGCTGCTCACTCCCCACGCCTTGTACTGGGCGCTGGGCAATACACCGTTTGCCCGCGAGGCGGCCTATGCGGCGCTGGTGCAGACGGGGATCGGGTCGCTGGAGCAGACGGCGCTCACGGCTTCGGCCCTGAGCGGGTGGGCCCTGGGCGATGCCGAATTCATCGAGGGTTTGCAAAAACAGACACCACGTCGGGTTGTGCAGGGGCAGGCGGGGCGCCCCAAGAGTACAAAAAATACAGAAGAAAATTAGCCCTTGCGCTTTGTTTTATTGGCTAGATTGCTATCAATTTAGATATGTCCCTAATAAAATATCAAACTGCGCTGCTTGGTTATTAAATAGAATCCGACCCTAATTAATATGCTTGCCAAAGCATGTTGCAATGCACTAATCTTCCACTCCCTGCGAAAAAATATGAGGAGTGCGCCATGACCACGGCTGCCGAGATCCAGCATCTGCAACAACACGGTTTGTATTCATCGGGTAACGAACACGACGCCTGCGGCCTCGGGTTTGTGGCCCACATCAAGGGCATCAAGCGCCACGACATCGTGACGCAGGCCCTGAAGATCCTGGAAAACATCGACCACCGTGGCGCCGTGGGTGCCGACCCGCTGATGGGTGATGGCGCAGGTATCCTGATCCAGATCCCTGACGCGCTGTACCGTGAAGAAATGGCCAAGCAAGGCGTGACCTTGCCCGCTGCTGGTGAATACGGCGTCGGCATGATCTTCCTGCCCAAGGAGCACGCCTCCCGTCTGGCCTGCGAGCAGGAAATGGAGCGCGCCATCAAGGCCGAAGGCCAGGTGCTGCTGGGCTGGCGTGATGTGCCGGTGAATGTGGACATGCCCATGTCCCCCACCGTACGCAAGAAGGAGCCCATCCTGCGCCAGGTGTTCATCGGCCGTGGCAACGATGTGATCGTGCAGGATGCTCTGGAGCGCAAGCTGTACGTGATCCGCAAGACGGCCAGCGCCAACATCCAGGCGCTCAAGCTCAAGCACAGCAAGGAATACTACGTTCCGTCCATGTCCAGCCGCACCGTGGTTTACAAGGGCCTGCTGCTGGCCGACCAGGTGGGCGTGTACTACAAGGACCTGTCGGACGAGCGTTGCATTTCGGCCATCGGCCTGGTGCACCAGCGTTTTTCCACCAACACCTTCCCCGAGTGGCCGCTGGCCCACCCCTACCGCTATGTGGCGCACAACGGTGAAATCAACACCGTCAAGGGCAACTACAACTGGATGAAGGCGCGCGAAGGCGTGATGGCCTCGCCCGTGCTTGCGGCCGATCTGCAAAAGCTCTACCCCATCAGCTTTGCCGACCAGTCCGACACCGCCACGTTCGACAACTGCCTGGAGCTGCTGACCATGGCGGGCTACCCCATCAGCCAGGCAGTGATGATGATGATCCCCGAGCCCTGGGAGCAGCACACCACCATGGACGAGCGCCGCCGCGCCTTCTATGAGTACCACGCCGCGATGCTGGAGCCCTGGGACGGCCCTGCCTCCATCGTGTTCACCGATGGCCGCCAGATCGGCGCCACGCTGGACCGCAACGGCCTGCGCCCATCGCGCTACTGCATCACCGACGACGACCTGGTCATCATGGGCTCTGAATCGGGCGTGCTGCCCATTCCTGAGAACAAGATCGTGCGCAAGTGGCGCCTGCAGCCCGGCAAGATGTTCCTGATCGACCTGGAACAAGGCCGCATGATCGATGACGACGAGCTGAAAGCCAACGTCGTCAACACCAAGCCCTACAAGCAGTGGATCGAGAACCTGCGCATCAAGCTCGACAGCATCGAAGCCGGTGCCGAGGCCGCTGCGCCCCAGGCCGCTGATCTGCCCTTGCTGGACCGCCAGCAGGCCTTTGGCTACACGCAGGAAGACATCAAGTTCCTGATGGCCCCCATGGCCAAGAACGGCGAAGAAGGCATTGGCTCCATGGGCAACGACAGCCCGCTGGCTGTGCTGTCGGGCAAAAACAAGCCGCTGTACAACTATTTCAAGCAGTTGTTTGCGCAAGTGACGAACCCGCCGATCGACCCGATCCGCGAGGCCATCGTGATGTCGCTCAACAGCTTCATCGGCCCCAAACCCAACCTGCTGGACATCAACCAGGTCAACCCGCCGATGCGGCTCGAGGTGAGTCAACCCGTGCTCGACTTTGCCGACATGGCGAAGCTGCGCGACATCGAGCGCTACACGCAGGGCAAGTTCAAGAGCGCGACCATCGATATCACCTACCCGCTGGACTGGGGCCGTGAAGGCGTGGAAGCCAAGCTCGCCTCGTTGTGCGCGCAGGCTGTGGACGCCATCAAGGGCGGCGCCAACATCCTGATCATCAGCGACCGCGCCGTGAGCGCCACACAAGTGGCCATCCCCGCGCTGCTGGCGCTGTCGGCCATTCACCAGCACCTGGTGGGTGCGGGCTTGCGCACTACAACGGGTTTGGTGGTCGAGACCGGTACCGCGCGCGAAGTGCACCACTTTGCCGTGTTGGCTGGCTACGGCGCCGAGGCCGTGCACCCCTACCTCGCCATGGAAACCCTGGCCGAGATGCACAAGGATCTGGGCGGCGACCTGTCGGCCGACAAGGCCATCTACAACTACGTCAAGGCGATTGGCAAGGGCCTGTCCAAGATCATGTCCAAGATGGGCGTGAGCACCTACATGAGCTACTGCGGCGCCCAACTGTTCGAGGCCATCGGCTTGAACACGGAAACCGTGGGCAAGTATTTCACCGGCACGGCCAGCCGCGTGGAAGGCATCGGCGTGTTTGAAATCGCCGAAGAAGCCATCCGCATGCACAAGGCGGCCTTTGGTGACGACCCCGTGCTCGAAACCATGCTGGATGCGGGCGGCGAATACGCCTGGCGCGCCCGCGGCGAAGACCACATGTGGACGCCTGACGCGATTGCCAAGCTGCAGCACAGCACGCGTGCCAACAACTGGAACACGTACAAAGAGTACGCCCAACTGATCAACGACCAGAGCAAGCGCCACATGACGCTGCGCGGCCTGTTCGAGTTCAAGATCGACCCCGCCAAGGCCATCTCCATCGACGAAGTCGAGCCCGCCAAGGAGATCGTCAAGCGTTTTGCAACCGGCGCCATGTCGCTCGGCTCCATCTCCACCGAGGCCCATGCCACGCTGGCCGTGGCCATGAACCGCATCGGCGGCAAGAGCAACACCGGTGAGGGCGGCGAAGACGCAGCGCGCTACCGCAACGAGCTCAAGGGCATCCCGATCAAGAAGGGCGACACGCTCAAGAGCGTGATCGGTGTGGAGAACGTAGAAGTCGATCTGCCTTTGCTGGACGGCGACTCGCTGCGCAGCCGCATCAAGCAGGTGGCTTCGGGTCGCTTTGGCGTCACCGCCGAATACCTGTCGTCGGCTGACCAGATCCAGATCAAGATGGCCCAGGGCGCCAAGCCCGGCGAGGGCGGCCAACTGCCAGGCGGCAAGGTCTCCAACTACATCGGCAAGCTGCGCCACAGCGTGCCCGGTGTGGGCCTGATCTCGCCACCACCCCACCACGACATCTACTCCATCGAGGACTTGGCCCAACTGATCCACGATCTGAAGAACGTCGCACCCCATGCCGGTATCAGCGTCAAGCTGGTGTCCGAAGTGGGTGTGGGCACCATCGCTGCAGGCGTGGCCAAGTGCAAGAGCGACCATGTCGTGATCGCCGGGCACGATGGCGGCACGGGCGCATCGCCCTGGTCGTCCATCAAGCATTGCGGCGGCCCCTGGGAAATCGGCCTGGCCGAGACCCAGCAAACGCTGGTGCTCAACCGCCTGCGCGGCCGCATTCGGGTGCAGGCCGACGGCCAGATGAAGACCGGCCGCGACGTCGCCATCGGCGCGCTGCTGGGTGCCGATGAATTCGGCTTCGCCACTGCACCGCTGGTGGTGGAAGGCTGCATCATGATGCGCAAGTGCCACCTCAACACCTGCCCCGTGGGCGTGGCCACGCAAGACCCCGAGCTGCGCAAGAAATTCTCGGGCAAGCCCGAGCATGTGGTGAACTACTTCTTCTTCATCGCTGAAGAAGTGCGCCAGATCATGGCCCAGCTGGGCATCAAGAAGTTCGACGATCTGATTGGCCGCACCGACCTGCTCGACATGCGCGCTGGCCTCTCCCACTGGAAGGCGCGTGGCCTGGATTTTGGCCGCCTGTTCGCCCAGCCCAATGTGCCCGCCGAGGTGCCACGCTTCCACGTGGATGTGCAAGACCACAACATCGAGCACACGCTGGACCGCAAGCTCATCGAGCGCAGCCGCCCCGCCATTGACAAGGGCGAGCGCGTGCAGTTCATCGAAGTGGCGCGCAACGTGAACCGCTCTGTGGGCGCCATGCTCTCGGGTGCCGTGACACGTGCCCACCCCGAAGGCCTGCCAGACGACACCATCCGCATCCAGCTCGAAGGCACGGGCGGCCAGTCGTTCGGCGCGTTCCTCACGCGTGGCATCACGCTGTACCTGATTGGCGATGCCAACGACTACACGGGCAAGGGCCTGTCGGGTGGCCGCGTCATCGTGCGCCCCAGCATCGACTTCCGTGGCGACGCAGTGCGCAACACCATCGTGGGCAACACGGTGATGTACGGCGCCACCACGGGTGAAGCCTTCTTCAGCGGCGTGGCGGGTGAGCGTTTTGCGGTGCGCCTGTCGGGTGCCACGGCTGTGGTGGAAGGCACGGGCGACCACGGTTGTGAATACATGACCGGTGGCACCGTGCTGGTGCTGGGCAAGACCGGCCGCAACTTCGCGGCGGGCATGAGCGGCGGCGTCGCCTACGTCTACGATGAAGACGGCCAGTTCGACACGCGCTGCAACCTGTCCATGGTTACGCTCGAGCGCATCCTGCCGGGCTCGGAGCAAGAGGCCACCGTGCCACGCGCCATCTGGCACAACGGCCAGACCGACGAAGCCCAGCTCAAGAAGCTGCTGGAAGACCACAACCGCTGGACGGGCAGCAAGCGCGCGCGCGAGCTGCTGGACAACTGGGCGGCATCGCGCGGCAAGTTCGTCAAGGTCTTCCCGACCGAGTACAAGCGTGCGTTGTCTGAAATTTATGAACGGAAAGTGCTGGAGGAGTCCGCTACACCAGCGGTAGCTGCTCCCAAAAATGAAGCGGTGCCAGCCAAATAAGGCGACCCCGCAGACCTTCGCACAGCATTCATAAACAAGGACACCGTCATGGGAAAAACTACCGGCTTCATGGAATACGAGCGCATCGAAGAGGGCTACAAGCCCGTGCCCGAGCGCTTGAAGCACTACAAGGAATTCGTCATCGGGCTCGACAGCGCCCAGGCCAAGGTGCAGGGCGCGCGCTGCATGGACTGCGGCACGCCGTTCTGCAACAACGGCTGCCCGGTCAACAACATCATTCCGGACTTCAACGACCTGGTGTACCACCAGGACTGGAAGAGCGCGATCGAGGTGCTGCACAGCACCAACAACTTCCCCGAGTTCACCGGCCGCATCTGCCCCGCGCCCTGCGAGGCGGCTTGTGTGCTCAACGTGAACGACGACGCCGTGGGCATCAAGTCCATCGAGCACGCGATCATCGATCGCGCCTGGGAAGAGGGCTGGGTCAAGCCCCGCCCGGCCAAGCACCAGACGGGCAAGAAGGTTGCCGTGGTGGGCTCTGGCCCCGCAGGCCTGGCCGCAGCCCAGCAACTGGCACGTGCTGGCCACAGCGTCACGCTGTTTGAGAAGAACGACCGCGTGGGCGGCCTGCTGCGCTACGGCATTCCCGACTTCAAGATGGAGAAGTCGCACATTGACCGCCGCGCCAAGCAGCTCGAGGCCGAAGGTGTGGTCATTCGCACCAGCGTGTTTGTGGGCGCGGCCAAGGACGGCCTGGGCAAGGGCTCCAAGGTCACCAACTGGGCCAAGGAAACCATCACGCCCGAGCAGTTGAACAAGGAGTTCGACGCCGTGCTGCTGACCGGTGGCGCAGAGCAATCGCGCGACCTGCCCGTGCCTGGCCGAGACCTCGATGGCATCCACTTTGCGATGGAGTTTTTGCCCCAGCAGAACAAGGTCAACGCGGGCGACAAGCTCAAGGGCCAGATCCTGGCCACGGGCAAGCATGTCATCGTGATCGGTGGCGGCGACACCGGCAGCGATTGCGTGGGCACCAGCAACCGCCATGGTGCGGCCAGCGTGACCCAGTTCGAGGTGATGCCCCAGCCCCCCGAGGTGGAGAACCGCCCGCTGACCTGGCCTTACTGGCCGCTCAAGCTGCGCACCAGCTCCAGCCACGACGAAGGCTGTGTGCGCGAGTTCGCCATCTCCACCAAGGAGTTCACGGGCGAAAAGGGCAAGGTCAAGAGCCTGACCACCGTGCAGGTCGAGTTCAAGGACGGCAAGCTGATCGAGGTGCCCGGCACCGAAAAACACTACCAGGCCGACCTGGTGCTGCTGGCCATGGGCTTTGTGAGCCCCGTGGCCGCGGTGCTCGACGCCTTTGGTGTGGACAAGGACGCCCGTGGTAACGCCCGCGCCAGCACCGAGTTCGACGGCGGCTACGCCACCAACGTGCCCAAGGTGTTTGCGGCCGGTGACATTCGCCGGGGCCAGTCGCTGGTGGTCTGGGCCATCCGCGAAGGCCGCCAGGCCGCCCGCGCGGTGGACGAGTTCCTTATGGGCTACTCGGATTTGCCCCGCTGATTGCAGGCAGGTTTTGTCCATTCAACGGCGCCCTCGGGCGCCGTTTCTTCTGGGGGCATGCCTTGCAAAGTGCCCGTCCGATGCGGGAAAACCACGGGGCCAGCGGTTCTGGTGCTTTGTTGGCACAATCGGGAACCCTGTCAATCCGGGGTTGCCTCGGTGCTTGCTGCATTGCAGGCCCGCATCCATACATCAATCTTTACAAACATACATGAATGTATGTTTGTATTTTCGGCTACCATTCTTGCTCGATCCCGCTGGGGGCGGGCCGGTGCCATGCGGGTGGGCCCTGGATTTTCACAACCCTTTTTCTTTGCATGCCCGAGTCGTCCTTTCTCGCCGAACTGCGCAACGTCACCTTCTCGTACGGTGACCGGGTCATCCTGCGCGACGTCACGCTGGCGGTGCCGCGTGGCAAGGTCACGGCGCTCATGGGGGCGTCGGGCGGCGGCAAGACCACGGTGCTGCGCCTGATCGGCGGGCAGCAGAAGGCCCAGAGCGGCCAGGTGCTGTTCGACGGGCATGACGTGGGCGGCATGGATGTCCAGGCCCTGTATGCCGCGCGCCGACGCATGGGCATGCTGTTCCAGTTCGGGGCGCTGTTCACCGACCTGTCCGTGTTCGAGAACGTGGCGTTTCCGCTGCGCGAGCACACGGATTTGTCCGAAGCCCTGATCCGTGACGTGGTGCTCATGAAACTGCATGCGGTGGGCCTGCGCGGTGCCCGCGACCTGTCGCCCAGTCAGATATCCGGCGGCATGGCGCGCCGTGTGGCGCTGGCGCGCGCGATCGTGCTCGACCCAGAGCTGGTCATGTACGACGAACCCTTTGCGGGCCTGGACCCGATTTCGCTGGGCACGGCGGCGCAGCTGATCCGCCAGCTCAACGACGCCATGGGCCTGACCAGTATCGTGGTTTCGCACGATCTGGAAGAAACCTTCCGGTTGGCGGACCACGTGATCATCCTGGGCGAGGGCGTGGTGGCAGCCCAGGGCACCCCCGAGGAAGTGCGTGCCAGCCAAGACCCACTGGTGCACCAGTTCGTGAACGCCTTGCCCACGGGGCCGGTGCCATTCCACTACCCAGGCCCGGCGGTGGCCGAGGACTTCGGTCCGATCGCGGGGCGTGTGTCATGAGCTGGTACAAGCCCTCGGATGTTGGTTTTGCCGTGCGCCAGAAGCTGGCGGACATCGGCATGGGCGCGCGCCTGTTTTTTCAACTGGTGCGACTGGCCGGAGCGACCTTTTTGCGGCCTGGGCTGGTGCGCGATCAGATCCATTTTCTGGGCAACTACTCGCTGGCGATCATTGCGGTTTCGGGCCTGTTCGTGGGTTTTGTGCTGGGGCTGCAGGGCTACTACACACTGCAACGTTATGGCTCGTCGGAAGCCCTGGGCCTGCTCGTGGCCCTGAGCCTGGTGCGCGAGCTGGGGCCGGTGGTCACGGCGCTGCTGTTCGCGGGCCGCGCCGGTACCTCGCTCACGGCCGAGATCGGCCTGATGCGCGCGGGCGAACAGCTCAGTGCGATGGAAATGATGGCGGTGGACCCGGTGCGGCGCATTCTGGCCCCACGCTTCTGGGCCGGGGTGATCACCATGCCTTTGCTGGCGGCGGTGTTCAGCGCGGTGGGCATCATCGGTGGATGGATGGTGGGCGTGCTCATGATTGGCATCGACCCTGGGGCCTTCTGGAGCCAGATGCAGGGCGGCGTCGATGTCTGGAAAGACCTGGGCAACGGCGTGCTCAAAAGTGTGGTCTTCGGTTTCACCGTGACCTTTGTGGCACTGTTGCAAGGCTATGTGGCCAAACCCACGCCCGAGGGCGTGTCGCGTGCCACCACGCGCACGGTGGTCATGGCGTCCCTGGCGGTGCTGGCACTGGACTTCGTGCTCACGGCCCTGATGTTCAGTATCTGACGCCGGCAAAGCCGGTAGGTGAAGGAATCTCCAACAATGCAACGCTCCAAAAACGATCTCTGGGTAGGGCTCTTCGTCATGCTCGGCACGGTGGCGCTGGTGTTTCTGGCGCTGCAGTCGGCCAACCTGCTGAGCCTCAATTTCCAGTCGGGCTATCGCATCACGGCCCGTTTTGACAACATCGGCGGGCTCAAGCCCCAGGCGGCGGTGCGCAGCGCGGGCGTCGTGGTCGGGCGTGTGGAGTCCATCACTTTCGACGACAAGATCTTCCAGGCGCGGGTCACCCTGGCGATGGAAAATCGCTTTGGTTTTCCTAAAGATAGCTCGCTCAAGATACTCACCAGCGGCCTGCTGGGCGAGCAGTACATCGGCATCGAAGCCGGTGCAGACGAAAAAAACCTGGTGGAGGGTGACACGGTCACCGCCACCCAGTCGGCCGTGGTGCTTGAAAACCTCATTGGACAGTTTCTTTACAGCAAGGCCGAAGACGGCGGCAAACCTGCTGGGACAGGTGGCAAAAAATGACGAACAACCTACATTGCACGCGCGCGGCCTCCCGCGCCACTCCGATTTCGCGCTGGGCGGTTTACCTGGGGCTTTTGCTGGGCGCTTTGCTGCTTACAGGGTGCGCCACGGTGGCGAACCCCGACCCGCGTGACCCGCTGGAGTCCTACAACCGCAGCATGACCAACTTCAATGAACATGTCGATGCGCTGGTGCTTAAACCCGTGGCGATTGCCTATAAGGAGGCCACGCCAGCGCCTGTGCGCACGGGCGTCAGCAACTTCTTTGCCAACCTCGGCGATGTCTGGTCGTTCGTGAACAACGTGCTGCAACTGCGCGGCGAGGCGGCTGCGTCCAGCTTCATGCGCGTGAACGTGAACACCTTCATGGGCCTGGGCGGCGTGCTGGACATTGCCAGCGAGTTGGGCATTGAGCGCTACCGGCAGGATTTTGGCCTGACGCTGGGCCGCTGGGGCGTGGACACGGGGCCCTATTTTGTGCTGCCTGTCCTGGGGCCCTCCACCGTGCGCGATGCGTTCGCGCTGCTCGTGGATTTCAATGGCAATCCGTTGTCCTATGTGGACCCGGTGTCGGCCCGCAATTCGCTGTATGCCCTGCGTGCGGTGGATGTGCGCTCCAACCTGCTGCGCGCCGGTGCGGTGCTCGACAGCGCGGCGCTGGACAAATACAGCTTTACACGCGACGTGTACTTGCAGGTGCGCAACCAGGCGGGAGATGCGAACAACGGGGATGACGGCGACGACGGCAATTCCAGCGGCGGCATACTGCCCGAAGAGCCACCGCAATAAGGCATCCAGACCGCCTGGCAGGGCTGTTGCACTTGCTTGCAATACGCAACCGCCGCGACGCACACGGGCCGGACAAGGCCGCCACAATGATTTGACGGGCACAAGCCCGCGCCGATGAAAGCCAAAAAAATGATGATGATGAACCGACGTATCCTGGGGCGCATCGCCCTGTCCCTGGGTCTGGCCGCCAGTGTGTCGCTGGGTCTGCCTGGGGTGGCCCTGGCGGCCGACGAGGCGCCCGATGCGCTGATCAAGCGCCTGTCCGCCGACGTGCTCAACACCGTCAAGGCCGACAAATCCATCCAGAACGGTGATCTGGCCAAGGTGATCGCGCTGGTGGACAAGACGGTGATGCCCAACGTCAATTTCCGCCGCATGACGGCCGCTGCCGTGGGCCCCGGCTGGCGCCAGGCCACGCCAGAGCAGCAGAAGCGGCTGCAGGATGAGTTCAAGATCCTGCTGGTGCGCACCTATGCGGGTGCGCTGGCCCAGGTCAACGACCAAAGCATCCAGGTCAAACCCCTGCGCGCGGCGGCAGAGGACAAGGACGTGCTGGTGCGCACCGAGATCGTGGGCCGGGGTGACCCCATCCAGCTCGACTACCGACTGGAGAAAACCCCCGGCGACGGCGCAGGCTGGAAGATCTACAACCTGAACGTGCTCGGTGTGTGGTTGGTGGAAACCTACCGGGGCCAGTTCGCGCAGGAAATCAACGCCAAGGGCATCGATGGCCTGATCGACACGCTGGTGTCGCGCAACAAGACCAACGCCGCCAAGGGCTAAGAGGTTCAAAGCCGGAGAACACCCCATGTCCATGCTGGTTCTGCCATCCGAAATCACCCACCGTCAGGCCACGGCCTGCCTGCGCATGCTGATGCAGGGGCTTCGGGTGCACCGCCAAAGTGCGGTGGTGGTGGATGCCCATGCCCTGGCCGTGTTCGACACCTCGGCCTTGGCCGTGCTGCTGGAATGCCGGCGCGAGGCGCTGTCTGAGCGCAAGACCTTCGCCGTGCAGGGCCTGCCGCCCGCGCTGGCGAGCATGGCGGGGCTGTACGGCGTGGCCGATCTTCTGCCCGCAGTGCACTGACTGACGTACGGCAGGGCGGCGCATTGCAGGGCGCGCCGCAGCGCGTTTGTGCCCCAGGCCGTAAAATCGGGGGTTCATGCCCGCAGTCTCATTCCAAGCCATCTCCAAGACCTTTGCCACGCCCAAAGGCCCTTTTCAGGCGCTGAACCAGGTCAACCTGGACATCGAAGAGGGCGAGTTCTTCGGGCTCCTTGGCCCCAACGGCGCCGGTAAAACCACCCTCATCAGCATTCTGGCGGGCCTGGCGCGCGCGACTCACGGAAGAGTGCTGGTGCAGGGCAGCGACGTGCAGGCCCAGTATGCCGATGCACGCCGCAAGCTGGGCATCGTGCCGCAAGAGCTGGTGTTCGACCCCTTTTTCAACGTGCGCGAATCGCTGCGCATCCAGTCCGGCTACTTTGGCGTGAAGAACAACGACGCCTGGATCGACGAACTGCTGGAGAACCTGGGCCTGGCCGACAAGGCCAATGCCAACATGCGCCAGCTGTCGGGCGGCATGAAGCGCCGCGTGCTGGTGGCGCAGGCGCTGGTGCACAAGCCGCCCATCATCGTGCTCGACGAACCCACGGCGGGTGTCGATGTGGAACTGCGCCAGACCCTGTGGCATTTTGTCGCCCGCCTGAACAAGGAGGGGCACACCGTGCTGCTCACCACCCATTACCTCGAAGAGGCCGAAGCCCTGTGCAACCGCATCGCCATGCTCAAGGCGGGGCAGGTGGTGGCGCTCAACCGCACCTCCGACCTGCTCAAGGCGGCCTCGGGCAGCGTGCTGCAGTTCAAGACCGATGCCGCGCTGCCACCGGCCTTGGCGGTGTTGGCGCGGGTCACCGGGCGCATCGTGCAACTGCCCGCGCAGGATGCCGCAGAGATTGAAAGCCACCTGGCCGCGCTGCGCGTGGCGGGCGTCGAGGTGCAGGACATGGAAATCCGCCGCCCCGACCTGGAAGACGTGTTCCTGCAGGTGATGTCGGGCACGTCGGCTTCGAACATTCCCCTGTCGGAGGTCGCGCTATGACCGGCTGGCAAACCCTGTTTTACAAAGAGATTTTGCGGTTCTGGAAGGTCGGCTTTCAGACCGTGGCCGCGCCCGTGCTCACGGCCGTGTTGTATTTGCTGATCTTTGGCCATGTGCTCGAAGACCATGTGAAGGTCTACGACCGCATCAGCTACACCGCGTTTTTGGTGCCGGGCCTGGTGATGATGAGCGTGCTGCAAAACGCGTTCGCCAACAGCTCGTCGAGCCTGATCCAGAGCAAGATCATGGGCAGCCTGGTGTTTGTGCTGCTCACGCCGTTGTCGCACTGGGCCTGGTTCGTGGCCTATGTGGGCTCGTCCGTGGTGCGCGGGCTGATGGTGGGGCTCGGGGTGTTTATCGTCACCCTGGCGTTTGCGCAGCCTGAGTTTGCTGCGCCGCTGTGGATACTGGCCTTTGCCCTCCTCGGGGCGGCCTTGCTGGCCACGCTGGGGCTGATCGCGGGGCTGTGGGCCGACAAGTTCGACCAGATGGCCGCGTTCCAGAACTTCATCATCGTGCCCATGACCTTCTTGTCGGGCGTGTTCTATTCCATCCAGTCGCTGCCGCCGTTCTGGCAGGCCGTGAGCCACCTCAACCCGTTTTTCTACATGATTGACGGTTTCCGCTATGGCTTCTTCGGCCAGAGCGATACCTCGCCCTGGCTCAGCCTCGGCATCGTGGGCATCGCCTGGCTGGGCGTGAGCTTTCTCGCCGTGCACCTGCTGCGCACCGGCTACAAAATTCGAAACTGATTCCGAGCGCCCCTCCATGACCGCTGACCAACTCAAAGACCTCATCGCCGCCGGCCTGGCCTGCGAACACATCACGCTCGAAGGCGACGGCCGCCACTGGTACGCCACCATCGTCTCGGCCGAGTTCGAAGGCAAGCGCGCCATCCAGCGCCACCAGCGTGTGTACGCCACGCTGGGCGCCAAAATGCACACCGACGAAGTGCATGCGCTGTCGATGAAGACCTTCACCCCCGCCGAATGGGCGGCACAGGCGCCATAAAGCGGCAAGCCTTTTACTCACTTATTGATAGCTACTGGCGCTTTATGAATAAGCGCTAGAGCCGATTTTTATTCATATTCTGGTGACTTGACATGGACAAACTCCTGATTCGCGGCGGACGCAGCTTGCAAGGCGAGGTGCTGGTGTCCGGCGCCAAGAACGCCGCCTTGCCGGAGTTGTGCGCGGCGCTGCTCACGGCCGAGCCCGTGACCCTGCTCAACGTGCCCCAGCTGCAGGATGTGAGCACCATGCTCAAGCTCATCCGCAACATGGGCGTGACTGCAGAGCGCGCCGACGACGGCACGGTGCGCATTGACGCCAGCGGTCTGAACACGCCTGAGGCCCCCTACGAGCTGGTCAAGACCATGCGCGCCTCGGTGCTGGCGCTGGGCCCGCTGCTGGCGCGTTTTGGCGAGGCCACGGTGTCGCTGCCCGGCGGCTGCGCCATCGGCTCGCGCCCAGTCGACCAGCACATCAAGGGCATGGCCGCCATGGGCGCCGAGATCGTGGTCGAGCACGGCTACATGATCGCCAAGCTGCCCGCAGGCTGGACGCGCCTGAAGGGCGCGCGCATCACCACCGACATGGTCACGGTGACGGGCACCGAAAACTTCCTCATGGCCGCCGCCTTGGCCGAGGGCGAGACAGTGCTCGAAAACGCTGCGCAAGAGCCCGAGATTTCCGACCTGGCCGAGATGCTGATCGCCATGGGCGCAAAGATCGAAGGCCACGGCACCAGCCGCATCCGCATCCAGGGCGTGGACAAGCTCCACGGCTGCACCCACCGCGTGGTGGCCGACCGCATTGAGGCAGGCACTTTCTTGTGCGCCGTGGCTGCGGCGGGTGGCGACGTGCTGCTGCGCCACGGGCGCGCCGACCACCTCGACGCCGTGGTCGAGAAGCTGCGTGAGGCCGGTGCCCAGGTGCAGGCGGTTGAAGGTGGCATCCGCGTGCAAAGCCCTGGCGGCGCCACGCTCAAGGCTCAGGGCTTTCGCACCACCGAATACCCAGGCTTCCCCACTGACATGCAGGCCCAGTTCATGGCGCTCAACTGCATCGCCCAGGGCACGGCCACGGTGACCGAAACAATATTTGAAAACCGCTTCATGCATGTCAATGAGCTGGTGCGCCTGGGTGCCAAGATCCAGGTCGATGGCAAGGTGGCCGTGATCGAAGGCCTGGGCACCACGTCCAGCCGCCTGTCGGGCGCCAGCGTGATGGCCACTGACCTGCGCGCCTCGGCCAGCCTGGTCATCGCGGGCCTGGTGGCCGACGGCGAAACCGTGGTGGACCGCATCTACCACCTGGATCGGGGCTACGACTGCATGGAAGCCAAACTGCGCGGCATCGGCGCGGACATCGAGCGAGTAAAAGCATGAGCAGCAGCAACATGATCACCCTGGCGCTTTCCAAGGGCCGCATCTTCGACGAAACCCTGCCCCTGCTGGCCGCCGCTGGCATCGAGGTGCTGGAAGACCCCGAAAAATCGCGCAAACTCATTCTGCCCACCAACCAACCCAACGTGCGTGTGGTGCTGGTGCGTGCCACCGATGTGCCCACCTACGTGCAATACGGCGGCGCCGACATCGGCGTGACCGGCAAGGACACCCTTATCGAACACGGTGGCCAGGGCCTGTACCAGCCGCTCGACCTGCAAATCGCCAAGTGCCGTGTGAGCGTGGCTGTGCGCAACGACTTCGACTACGAGCGCGCCGTCAAGCAGGGCTCGCGCCTGAACGTGGCTACTAAATACACCAGCATCGCCCGCGACTTCTTCGCGAGCAAGGGCGTGCACGTGGACATGGTCAAGCTCTACGGCAGCATGGAGCTGGCGCCGCTGACCGGCCTGGCCGACGCCATCGTCGACCTGGTTTCCACCGGCAACACGCTCAAGGCCAACCACCTGGTGGAGGTCGAACGCATCATGGACATCAGCTCCTACCTCGTGGTCAACCAGGCCGCGCTCAAGCTCAAGCAGGCGCCGCTGCGCCGCATCATTGATGCGTTTGCTGCGGCCATTCCGGCCAACAAGAATTGAATTTTTTCTTCGATTGATACTATGACTTTGGTAGCTGCTCCCGCCCGTCTGTCAACCACTGCGGCCACTTTTGAGGCTGATTTTGCAGCCCGCCTGCATTGGTCTGCCGACACCGACGCGGCCATTGAGCAGCGAGTGGCCGACATCCTGGCCGACGTGCAAAAGCGTGGCGACGCCGCCGTGCTGGAGTACACCGCCCGTTTCGACGGCCTCGCGGCCCCTGACATGGCGGCGCTGGAACTGACCCAGGCCGACTTCAAGGCTGCATTCGACGCCATTCCTCAGGCCCAGCGCGACGCCCTGCAGGCGGCTGCCAAACGCGTGCGCAGCTACCACGAGGCGCAGAAAAAAGCCTCGGGCGAGAGCTGGAGCTACCGCGACGAAGACGGCACCCTGCTGGGCCAGAAGGTCACGCCGCTCGACCGCGTGGGCATCTACGTACCCGGCGGCAAGGCCGCCTACCCATCGAGCCTGCTGATGAACGCCATCCCGGCCCATGTGGCAGGCGTGCAGGAAATCATCATGGTTGTGCCCACGCCCGTGCGCGGCAGCGTGGCGACCGGTGGATCTGGCGACCAGGCAGCATCCAGCAAGGGCGAGCGCAACGAGCTGGTGCTGGCCGCAGCCTATGTGGCCGGTGTCACCCGTGCCTTCACCATCGGCGGCGCGCAGGCTGTGGCCGCGCTGGCCTACGGCACGTCCACGATTCCGAAGGTGGACAAAATCACCGGCCCCGGCAACGCCTATGTGGCCAGCGCCAAGAAGCGCGTGTTCGGCACCGTGGGCATCGACATGATCGCGGGCCCGAGTGAAATTCTGGTGCTGGCCGACGGCAGCACACCGCCCGACTGGGTGGCGATGGACCTCTTCAGCCAGGCCGAACACGACGAACTGGCCCAGAGCATCCTGCTGTGCCCCGACGCCGCCTATATCGAAGCCGTGCAGCGCGAGATCGACCGCCTGCTGCCCACCATGCCTCGTGCCGAGATCATCGCCAAGAGCCTCACCGGTCGGGGCGCGCTGATCCTCACCAAGGACATGGAAGAAGCCTGCGCCATCAGCAACCGCATCGCGCCGGAACACCTGGAGGTGAGCAGCAACGACCCGCACCGTTGGGAGCCTCTGCTGCGCCATGCGGGCGCGATCTTTCTGGGCGCCTACACCTCCGAGAGCCTGGGCGACTACTGCGCAGGCCCTAACCACGTGCTGCCCACCAGCGGCACGGCACGCTTCAGCTCGCCGCTGGGTGTGTATGACTTCCAAAAACGCAGCAGCCTCATCGAGGTGAGCGAGGCCGGTGCCCAGGTGCTGGGTACCATCGCCGCCGAGCTGGCCTATGGCGAGGGCCTGCAGGCCCACGCGCAAGCCGCCGAGATGCGGCTCAAAACCCCCGTCAAGCCGCGCCGCTGATCGCGTTCATTGCGCCGTGGGGCAGGGCGCCCGGCGCGGGCGTTGGCGCAGCGGTTTTCGGTTGCAATGCGCCTGCGGGTGCTGGCGAGTAGGCGGCACTTTCCGCCCGGCGCTTTGCCCAGTTCAGGTGCGCGGGCCGATGGCCCTCGGCGCTTACGCGCAGCCGCACCGGGCCGGTGAACGACAGGCGCTGGCCGGCCTCCAGAAAATAGTCTTCCAGCAGGCCATCGCAGGTCACCCAGACGCGGCCTTGTTCCACTTCGAGCAGGGCAATGTCGCCCGCGCGGAAGTCCAGCACCTGGACGGCCTGCAGGGGTGGCAGTGGCTGGCGCTTCCATTGCAGGGTGAGGGGGACCGCTGGCTGCGTAGGCAGAGCGGGCGACGGCGGGGTGGGGGTGTGCAGCGAGTTCATGCCTTCACTGTGCGGCCACCTGCCGCGCACCGCCAGCTACAGGCACGGACCATTTGGGCCAGTACAGAACCGCAAACTGATCCATCTGTACTGTACGCACTGGCGTGCCTCTGTACTGTCCATCAATCAAAGTGCCAGTACAGAATGCGGCATGGCCACCGATGACGCACCCCCGCTGTACCTGCAGATCGCCGAGCAGCTCGCGCAGCTGATCCGTAATGGCACCCTGGCGCGCGGCGAAAAGCTGCCGTCGGTGCGCGAGCTGGCGCGCCAGCATGCGGTGGCGCAGACCACGGTGGTGCAGGCCTACCACTGGCTGGAGGATGCGCGCCTGATCACCGCGCGCCCGCGCTCGGGCTTTTTTGTGGCGGCGCGGCCCGTGAGCCTGCCCGAGCCGAGCACACCGCGCGCCCTGCGCCGTCCGCGTGAGGTGGCGGTGGACTGGCTGGGCCAGCGCATTCTGGGGCGCAACCAGCCTGAGGACATGATCTCCTTCAGCAGCGGCACGCCGGGCTTCGAGCTGTTCAACCCCGACCGCGTGCGCCGCG
Source organism: Acidovorax sp. (assembly GCF_027492855.1). Taxonomy (GTDB): domain Bacteria; phylum Pseudomonadota; class Gammaproteobacteria; order Burkholderiales; family Burkholderiaceae_C; genus Acidovorax. The sequence goes on along the minus strand of NZ_JAPUDY010000072.1, from coordinate 127,244 downwards.
CCGTGGTGCGCGCCGCGCAGCGCCACCGCAATTTGCTGTGCACCTACCCCACCTCCGCCGGGCACGAGGACGCCCGCCGGGCGCTTGCGCGCTATGCCGTCAGCCTGGGCTGCAGCCTGGACCCCGAGAACATCGTGATCACCGGCGGCTGCATGGACAGCATTGCGCTGTGCCTGCGCGCCGTGACCCAGCCGGGCGACGTGGTGGCGCTGGAGTCGCCCACACATTTCTCGTTTCTGGAGGTGCTGCAGGGTCTGCACCTCAAGGCGCTGGAGATCCCCACCCACCCGCGCCACGGCCTGTCGCTCGACGCACTGCAGCTCGCGCTGGACACTCAGCCCGTCAAGGCCGTGATGGCCGTGCCCACGCTGAGCAACCCGCTGGGCAGTTGCATGCCACAGGCCGAGCGCAAACGCCTGGCGCAGATGGCGGCGCGCCACGGCATGGCGGTGATCGAGGACGCGATCTACAACGACCTGGTCGAGGTGGATGAGATGCGCCGCACCGTCAAGTCGTACGACACCACGGGCCATGTGATGCTGTGCGATTCGTTCTCCAAAACGCTGGCGCCGGGCCTGCGCCTGGGCTGGCTGGAGGCGGGCCGCTGGACCGAGAAGGTGCGCGGCATCAAGGACCTGCAGGCGGGCGGACAGTCGGCCGTGCTGGAGCTGGCGCTGGCCGACCTCATCACCCAGGCGGGCCACGCGGCGGCCATGCGCCAGTTGCGCGCGGGTGTGGCGGCGCGCATGGACGAGGTGCGCCACATCATTGCGGCGCATTTTCCGCAGGGCACGCGCGTGAGCGACCCGCCCGGCGGCCTGCTGCTGTGGCTGGAGCTGCCACGTGCGCTCGACTCCGTACAGCTCCACGAGGCCTGCCTGGAGAAAAAGATATTGATTGCACCCGGCACCGTGTTCAGCACCAGCGGGCGCTTTCGCAATTGCCTGCGCATCGGGGTGGGTGGTGACTGGTCACCCGCGCACCTGGCGGCGCTGCGCACCGTGGGCGACATGGCCACGCGCATGCTGCAAAGCCAGCGGCAGGCAGCGTAGGCAAGGTATCGATAAATACAACACGAACTTCGTGTTGCACGAAGTTCGTGTAATATGACTCCCATGAAAAACGTCACCGTCACCATGGACGACGCCGTAGCCGAATGGGTGCGCGTGGAAGCCGCCAAACGCGGCAGCAGCGTGTCGCGCTTGCTTGGTGAATGGCTGGCTGAAAAAATGCGCCAGGAAGACGCCTACGCCCAGGCCATGCGCGAGGCGCTGGGTTTTGAGTCCTGGGGCGCATCGAGTGGCCCATACGTTCCGCGCGAGACCTTGTTTTTGCGATGAGCACCGTCCCCATCTTTATCGACACCGAGATACTGCTCGCCAGCGTGGATGACCGTGACCCGGTCCGCCAGGCCCGCGCCCGCGAATGGGTCAGCTTCTGCTGGCAGACGCGCAGCGGCCGCATCAGCTCGCAAGTGCTCAACGAGTTGTACAACCAGGCGATCCAGCGTTTTGACGGCCCACAGGTGCTGCAGCAGGTGCGCGCCCAGGTGCGCCGCCTGCGCGTGTGGCTGCCGCCGCACCTTGATGCGTACACCGTGGATGGCGCCTGGGACCTGCAGGACCGCTACCGCCTGGGCTACTGGGATGCACTCATCCTCTCGTCCGCCCACCAGCAGGGCTGCCGCTACTTGCTCACCGAGGCGCTGCCGCACGACCAGCCGCTGGACGCCGTGCGGCCCATCAACCCTTTTCTTCTCATCCCCAACGAACTGGACACCACCGAATGACTACTCCTGCGTCGTCTCCCCTCCAGGCCCTGGCCCGCATCCGCCCCGACGTGCGCGCCATGCACGCTTACGGCGTGCAGCCCTCCACCGGCATGCTCAAGATGGATGCGATGGAGAACCCGTTCCGCCTGCCCGCGCACCTGCAGGCTGCGCTGGGCCAGCGCCTGGGCGCAGTGGCGCTCAATCGCTATCCGGGTGACCGGTTGTTGGACCTGAAGGCTGCCCTCGCCAAGTACGCCGGCATGCCCGAGGGCTACGGCATCGTGCTGGGCAATGGGTCGGACGAACTCATCACCCTGCTGGCCCTGGCCTGCGCGCAGCCGGGTACCGGGCAGCGCGCCACCATGCTCGCCCCCATGCCGGGCTTCGTGATGTACCCGCTGTCGGCGCAACTGCAGGGCCTGGACTTTGTGGGTGTGCCGCTCACGCCCGATTTCGAACTGGACGAGCCCGCCATGCTGGCCGCCATCGCCCAGCACCAGCCTGCCATCACCTACATCGCCTACCCCAACAACCCCACGGCCACGCTGTGGGACGAGGGCGCGGTGCAGCGCATCATCGACGCCGCAGGTGCCCAAGGCGGCATCGTGGTGATGGATGAGGCCTACCAGCCCTTTGCCAGCCGCACCTTCATCGACCGCATGCGCGCCGAGCCCGCACGCAACGCGCATGTGTTGCTTATGCGCACGCTCAGCAAGTTTGGCCTGGCGGGTGTGCGCCTGGGCTACCTCATCGGCCCCGCCGCCTTTGTGAGCGAGATTGACAAGGTGCGCCCGCCCTACAACGTGAGCGTGCTCAACTGCGAAGCCGCGCTGTTTGCGCTGGAGCACGCCGACGTGTTTGCCGCCCAGGCCTTCGAGTTGCGTGCCGCGCGCACCACACTGGTTGAAGCGCTGCGCCAGATGCCCGGCATTGAAAAATGCTGGGACAGCGAGGCCAACATGGTGCTTGTGCGTGTGGCGGATTCCGCCAAGGCCTACGAGGGTATGAAAAACCGCAAGGTTCTCGTCAAGAACGTTTCTACAATGCATCCCATGCTGGTCAACTGCCTGCGCCTCACGGTGGGCTGCACCGAAGACAACACGCAGATGCTGGCTGCCCTGCAGGCCTCCCTATGACCTCCTCCGCACTCGTACCTTCCACCCCGTCCGACCCGATGGCCGACCGCATCGCCGAGGTCAACCGCAACACCGCCGAGACACGCATCCGCGTGCGCATCAATCTCGACGGCACCGGCCAGGCCAAGCTGCACACGGGCATCGGCTTCTTCGACCACATGCTCGACCAGATCGCCCGCCACGGGCTGATCGACCTGGACATCGACTGCGAGGGCGACCTGCACATCGACGGCCACCACACCGTGGAAGACGTGGGCATCACCCTCGGCCAGGCGTTTGCGCGCGCCGTGGGCGACAAAAAGGGCATTCGCCGCTACGGCCACGCCTATGTGCCGCTCGACGAAGCGCTCTCGCGCGTGGTGGTCGATTTCTCGGGCCGCCCCGGTTTGCACATGGATGTGAAGTTCACCTCTGGCAGCATCGGTCAGCTCGATACGCAACTGGTGTTCGAGTTCTTCCAGGGTTTTGTGAACCACGCGGGCGTGACGCTGCACATCGACAACCTCAAGGGCTTCAATGCCCACCACCAGTGCGAAACCATCTTCAAGGCCTTCGGGCGCACGTTGCGTGCGGCGCTGGAGCGCGACCCGCGCTCTGCGGGCGTCATCCCGTCCACCAAGGGTTCTTTGTGAAATTTTTAGATCAAATCGGGCGCTAGCGCTTGATGGATAAGCGCTAGCAGCTATGAATATAGAAGCAAAAACCGTTGCGGTGGTTGATTACGGCATGGGCAACTTGCGCTCGGTGTCGCAGGCCGTGTTGGCCGCCGCCGAGGGTACGGGCTGGACCGTGGTGGTCACCCAGCGCCCCGAGGACGTGCGCGCTGCCCAGCGCATCGTGCTGCCAGGGCAGGGCGCCATGCCCGACTGCATGCGCGAGCTGCGCGAATCGGGCCTGCAGGAATCCGTGCTCGAAGCCGCCGCCAGCAAGCCCATGTTCGGCGTGTGTGTGGGCATGCAGATGCTGCTGGACCACAGCGCCGAGGGCGACACCCCCGGCCTCTCCCTGATCCATGGCGATGTGCTCAAGTTCGACCTGGCGGGCCGTACCCAGCCAGACGGCAGCCGCTACAAGGTGCCCCAGATGGGCTGGAACCAGGTGCGCCAGATGGCGCACGGTGGCGCCGTGCACCCCGTGTGGGCTGGTGTGCCCGACAACAGTTACTTCTATTTCGTGCACAGTTTCTACGCGGTGCCGCAGCAAGCGGCCCACTGCGCAGGGCAGGCCGACTACGGCGGTTTGTTCGCAGCGGCCATTGCGCGCGATAATATTTTCGCCACGCAATTCCACCCGGAAAAGAGCGCGGAGCACGGCTTGGCCCTGTACCGCAACTTTCTGCACTGGAATCCCTGATTCTTTTTTCTTGTAGTCACCCTTTCCCCTTAACCACCCCGTTCGGGCCGAGCCGCGACTTGGCCTTTTCTCCCGAACCCCACCACCACCATGCTGCTCATCCCCGCCATCGACCTCAAGGACGGCCACTGCGTACGCCTCAAACAAGGCGATATGGACCAATCCACCACCTTTGGTGAAGACCCGGCTGCCATGGCGCGCAAATGGGTGGATGCGGGCGCACGCCGCCTGCACCTGGTGGACCTCAATGGCGCCTTCGCGGGCGTGCCCAAGAACTACGGCGCCATCAAGTCCATCCTCAAAGAAGTGGGCGACGACATCCCGGTGCAGCTCGGCGGCGGTATTCGCGACCTGGACACCATCGAAAAATACATCGACGGTGGCCTGCGCTACGTGATCATCGGCACGGCAGCCGTGAAGAACCCCGGCTTCCTCAAGGACGCCTGCAGCGCCTTCGGCGGCCACATCATCGTGGGCCTGGACGCCAAGGACGGCAAGGTCGCCACCGATGGCTGGAGCAAGCTCACCGGCCACGAGGTGGTGGACCTGGCCAAGAAGTTTGAGGACTGGGGCGTCGAATCCATCATCTACACCGACATCGGCCGCGACGGCATGCTCTCGGGCATCAACATCGACGCCACGGTGAAGCTGGCGCAGGCGCTGTCCATCCCCGTGATCGCCTCGGGCGGCCTGTCGAACATGGCCGACATCGAGCAGTTGTGTGCGGTCGAGAGCGAAGGTGTCGAAGGCGTGATCTGCGGTCGCGCCATCTACTCGGGTGACCTCGACTTCGCAGCAGCGCAAGCGCGTGCCGACGAACTCGGCGATGCCTGACGCCACCGCGCGCTGTACCGTCGAATCCATCCCCATCGCAGGCCAGCCCTGCTTGCGCCTGCGCCACGCATGTGGTGACGAGGTGGTGGTGGCCCTGCATGGTGCGCAAGTGCTTTCCTGGATGGCTGCGGGGCGCGAGCGCCTGTACCTCAGCCCCCACGCCGTGCTGGACGGCCACAGCCCCATCCGTGGCGGCATTCCTGTGTGTTTTCCGCAGTTCAACCAGCGCGGCCCCTTGCCCAAACACGGCTTTGCGCGCAACCTGGCCTGGCAGCCTGCCGACAGCGCCAGTCCATCCAGCCTGACCCTGCGCCTGCACGACGACGAACGCAGCCGCCAATGGTGGCCCCAGGCGTTTGAAGCGCAGTTGAGCGTGGACCTGGCGCCCGGCAGCCTGCGCGTGGGGCTGCAGGTGCACAACCCATCGGCCCAGGCCTGGGCCTTCACCAGCCTGCTGCACACCTACCTGCGGGTGGAAGACATTGCCCAGGCAACGATCGACGGCCTGAACGGCATGGCCCGCTGGGATGCCGTGACCGATGCCCACAGCACACAGCAGGGCGCCGTGGCCATTGCGGGCGAGTACGACAGCGTCTTCACCGCCCCGGCGCACGCGCTGGAGCTGTGCGAGGCCGGTCAGCCCCGCATGCGCATCCGCCAAAGCCCGTCGCTGGCCAGCACTGTGGTGTGGAACCCGGGTGCCGCTTTGTGCACCCGCCTGGCCGACATGCCCGCCGACGGTTACCGGCATATGCTGTGCATCGAGGCCGGGCAGATCGACAGCCCCGTGACCTTGGCCCCCGGCCAGCATTGGGCCGGGTGGCAGGAGCTTTGGCTCCCGTCTTAAGAGCAGGCTGGCAGCGCTTGCTGGACATTGACGGCGCGCACCGTCTGCAGCAAGTCCGTCCAATACGTGGGCAGGGTCAGCCAGGGGTTACCGGTGTTGGTGACGAACTCGTACTCGCGGTGCGTCACGTACACCATGCCCATGTTGTAACGTGCTGATGCCGATGCCTGCACGGCCGTCTGCATGGCCGCGCAGGTAGCGGTGTTGTGCACCAGCGTGGCCAGGCTGCCGTTAGGGCGGGCGTAGGTCCATTCGGCATCCGGGGTGCGGGGGTTGTAGCTGCTGTATTGCGAGCTCTTGCCCTCAAACACCGTGAGCACATCGGCTACGGTGGCATAGCCCGCCGTGGGCAGCATGCCGGGGTTGCCAATCACACGCAGGCTGGCGTCCTTGGCCTTGATGTAGCGGTACAGCTCGCGGTAGAAGTCCAACCGGTTGTCCGTAGCCGCCATCTCGTCCAGGAAGATGCCGCTGATCAGATCGCGCCCATAAAAGGTGAAATAGGCATCGATCTCGGCCTTGATGGCGGCCAGCGATTTGCCACCTGTGCCATAGCCCGTGAACACATAACCCACCAGTTTGCCGCCTGCGGCCACGAACTGTGTGGCGGCGAGGCGGGTATTGGCGTCCGCCTGGTTCGAGGGGCCGTCGGCGGGGTTGAGGATGGCCGTGATCTTGACGGCGGGCGTAGCCGCTGCACCGCTGGTCATTGCCGCCCAGTGTGGTGCGCCCGCGCCGGTGGGGGCAAAGTACGCGGGCACCAGCACCTCCAGGGAAGAAGGCACGGGCCGCAAGTAGAGGGTAAGTACAGCAGATGCAGTGCTGCCCGCCACAGTGGTGGAGGCCTGCACCTGCTGCCGCCCGGTGCCCACGCCCGTCAGCGATGCCGCTGCCGTGCCCGCCACGGTACGGCCGGTGGTGGCAGGGCCGGTGCCTGTGGAGAAATGCACGCTGGTGCCGTCGGCCACGTTGGCGCCGTTCTCGGTAACGCGTGCACTCAACGCCAATGCTGAGCCTGCGGTGTATGCCTCTTCGGCGGCAGGGGCTGTGAACTGGATCGCCACGTTGGCGGGTGGTGGCGTGTCGCCGCCGCCACCTCCGCCACCACAGGCCGCAATCAGTCCGGCAAGAGAAAGGAGGCTCCAGCGGGCGGGGGCACGGGCTGAGCGAGGAAGGCGTTTGGTCGGCATGGATGGGTACCTTGTATGGTGAGAGATGCGCTGGGCATCCCTGCCCGCACCATCGCTTCCGACTGTAACGAACGCGTGTGAACTTTTGTGAATTTTCGGCCAGTTACTGCAGCATGAAAGTCTCGTATTCCAGTCGATTGAGCTGGCGTGACAGCAGCAGCAGGCCTGTGCAAAGCGTTAGCAGCGTGGCCACCGCAAAGCCGTAGCCATACAGCGCCGCACCAAACCACAGCGATACGCCGGTGAGCGCAATGTTGAGCAGCACAAACTGCAGGCAAAGCATCAGCACGATGCGCCGCTGATCGAGGTAGAAGAACACGTTGAGAATTGCCATCAGCCCCACCTGCAGGCCCGCGCCGATCACCTGAACCTGCAGCAGCGGCAGGTACAGGCGCGAGATGCCCAGGGCTGACAAAATGGACGGCCCGGCCACGAAGGTGATGAGCACGGCCAGCGTCTGGATCTTGCCGATCTCGGCCAGGCCCTGCTGGATGGAGTACACCATTTCGTCGCGCATGGATTCGATGTATTCCAGCGATCCACCGCTGCGCACGGCGTCGTAGAAGCGGTCGTAGTACTCGGCAAAATCGGTCTCGATGCGCACCAGGAACACGGCCATGCCCGGGATGATGGACAGGTAGGACAGGAACACCGGCAGGTCATAGATCAGCGACGCCCGCAGCCCGCCGATGATCTCCTGCGAGGTGGGCTGGAAGTACCAGAACATGAACTTGTCGGCCCACACCCCCGCGTTGTAGAGCAGCCCGATGAGCATGAGCGAGGGGTACAGCAGTTCGCGCCGCGCAAAATCAAAGGCGAAGAGGCGGCCTTCGGGGTTGAACTCCCGCATGACCAGGTACCACATGCCCGCCAGCAGCACATAGTTGCCCGCCACGAAACCCGCCAGCAGCCCCACCAGCCCCCAGGGGCGCAGCAGCAGCGACACCACCACGATGAGGCCATACGCCAGGCCAAACAGCGCCACGATGACCTTGTAGCGTTTCATGCCCGACAGCAAGATGGTGAGCACCCATACGCCGCACATGATGGCAAAGCCCGCCAGCATCAGCAGCCGGTATATCAGGCCCTGGCCTGGCAGCAGCGCGAACAGACCCACGATGCCCAGCACGCTCGCCGCTGCCAGCACCACGATCAGCAAGCCATGCAGGTTGGGCAAAATGAGGTCACGGCGCTTTTCGAACAGGCGGTCGGAAACGAAACGTGTGAACGCCAACTGCACCATGCCCGTGAGGATCAGGCTGGCAGCCACCAAGTAGGTCACCGAGGTCTGGAACTGTGTGACCAGGAACGATGGCACCACCACACTGGCGCTGAAGATACCCACCAGCAAAATGCCGACGATGGAGAACACCCACGGGCCGGAGCCGATCACGCCTGCATAGGCATAAGCCTGCACCAGGCTGACCAAGGTGTTTCTGCGCAGCATGCGGCGCAGCTCAAACCCGATGCCGGCCATTAGCGCTTCTCCTTGCTGCTGTTCAGGGCGCCTTCATAGACGCGGCGGTAGCGGTCGAACATCATGGTGTCGGTGTAGTAGCGCTCCACGCGCGCAATGGCGGCCTGGCTTGCGGCATTCCACGCGGGGGTGTCTTTCAGCAGTTCGAGCGATGCGTCGGCCAGGCGTTGGGGGTCGGCAATGGGCACTACGCGGCCTGACGAGCCCAGGGCGCGGTCGTCTTCGTCCAGGCCGTCCACAAGCTGGCGGCACGAGCCCACGTCGGTCGTCACCACGGGCACGCCCGCAGCGTAACCCTCCAGCACGACCAGTGGAAGCGCCTCGCTGATGGAAGACAGTACCACCAGGCCGATGCGCGGCATGAGGTCTTCCACCTTCTGGAACCCGAGAAAACGCACATGTTCCTGCAGGCCCAGGCTGGTCACCAGGTTTTCGCATTCCTGGGCATAGGCGGGATCTTCGTCCGCGGGACCGGCGATCCAGCCCTCGGCTGCCGGGAGTTGGTTGACCACGCGGCGCATTGCGCGGATGAAAGTCTTGATGTCCTTGATGGGAACGACGCGGCCAATCAGGCACAGAACGGGTGGTGGCTCCGGTGGGCGTTGGCTGCGCAGGGGGGCGAAGCGGGCCAATTGGATGCCGTTCGGAATATTGAAGGTGCGCTCGGGTATGGCGCCGTCGGCAATCTGGCGTTGCCGGTTGGCTTCATACAGCGCAATGATCGGATCGGCTGCTGCGTAGCAATATTGGCCCAGCCATTCAAAGAACTGGATCCACATTTGCCGGAAGTACGACAGCTCCGTCGGGTCGCGCTGAAACACGTTGCGGTTGTCACGGATCCATTCGCTCTTGAACAGATCGATCTTGCGTTCCTTGGTGTAGATACCGTGCTCGGAGAGGATCAGCGGCGTGCCATGTAACTGGTGCAGCAGTCCGCCCAGAAACCCCGCGTAGCCGGTGGATGCACAGTGCGTCGTGCGCACCGGGATCATCTGCTGCGCCACGCGCGCCAGCATCCACAAAGGCTGGTACATGATGCGCACGGTCCAGAAATAGTCCACGAAGGAGGGGTCGGTGCAGTGGCGGCGGTAGGTGTCGCAAATCAGCTCCCAGGCGCGCTCGCTGTAGAGAAAATCCTCCAGTTGGAGCTTGCCGCCGGGTTGCATCTGGCGCGTGATCTCCTGCAGCAGGTTGAGCGCCTGCTGAGGATCGACATGGTGCTCGAAACTCTGCATGAGCGAGCGCACCATCTCGAAGGCTTCGCGATCACCTGCACGACGGGTGGGCTCGCCCGAGGCATGCAGGTGGCCATAGAGGAAATGTTCCTCAAAGTGCACCACGTTGGGCGGCAGGGTGTAGCGGAATTCGCCATAGTCCGAGCGCTGGCTGCCCAGGAAAACGATGGCGAAGCTGTATTCGGGGTACGCACGGATGATCTGGTTGATCCAGCTGGAGACGCCTCCGCTCACGTAGGGGAACGTGCCTTCCAGCACCAGCGCCACATCCGCCTTTTGGGCCTTGGGGTGCATCATCGTGCGCGGCTCCAGTAGTCAATCACAGGCCGCAGCCGGGGCAGGGCATCCCATTGGCCCAGTTCGTGTACCAATTGCTGGGCCAGCAGGTAGTCCTTGCGTTCGAAAGCCAACTCGGCCTGGTAAGGCAATACCCGGGTAGCGGGCAGGCCCAGTGCCTGTGCCTTGTCGTACAGGGCCGCAGCTTCGTCCAGTTGGCCCTGCTCGTGCAGCAGGCGGCCGCGCCGCAGTGTGAGCTGGGGGTGCGAGGGGGTGCCGAGCAGCACCAGGTCGCAGTAGTGCAGCGACTGCTTGATGGCGTGATCACGCAGATCGCCTTGCACCAGTTGTTGGTACACCAGTTCCCAGTACAGGTCGGACAAGCGCTGGCAGGCTTCTTGTGCCAAGGGGCCTGGGGTGGTGCCTCCTTCTTGTTTTCGTGCTGTTTCCAGCGCCTTGAGTTCGGAGTCGATGGCGCGGTTGATGCGCTTTTCCAGTGCATCGAGCATGCCGTAGGCGAGCAAACGCAAGTCCTCGCTGGGGTCGCTGAGCACAGTGCGCAGCAGCGGCGAGGCGACACGGCCCGAGACGAATTGCAGTGCCACCATGGCGCTCATGCGGGCCGTGGCGGGCGCACGTGCGTTGCCCAGAAACGAGCGCAACCCTGCCTGCCGAAAACTGCCTTGCATGCGCTGGTGCAGGTCGAATTCAGGCAGTTGCAGCGATTCAAAGTCTTCTGGCGTGTGGGTGGTGCGATAGATGCGCACCATGATGACCGCCAATATCATGCCCACAAATCCGACGATGGGGATCGCGAAACTGAATAGCGTGATGATTGCCAGCGCTGCCCAGCGAGGCTGGACCTGCGCCACGCGCAGCAGCGGCCATAGCATCACAGCCAGCAACAGGCTGGCGCCGCCGTGGCTGACCAGATAAACGGTCAGCGCGGCGTTTGAATGGTCGTCCAGCAGTACCGGACCGCTCCAGGCGCCCAGCTCGAGCAGTAGGGCGCTGAGGCCGAGCTTGAGGCTAAGCATGGTTTTGCGCCAGCCTCGGGATGCGTTCCAGGGTACCGAGCGGGGAGTCGCCGCTCAGTGAAATGATGTGCGGAAAGATGCCCTCGTGGGCCAGCGAGTTGCCGCTGAATTGCTGGCACCATAGCTCCACGCGGTTGAGGTAGCCGTCGGCCGTGCTTTGGCTGCCCAGGGGCATCAGCAGCGCAATGACGTGGCGCTCGGGGCTCTTGTACCACCAGATCTCGTCCAGCTCTCGCTTGAGGCGCATGATTTGCGCGGGCAGCTCGCGCTCGATGGCGCGTGGCAGAAACTCCAGCGCCACGATCACGCTGCTGACCTTGGTGGTGCGGTACACATGCACCAGGCGCTGGGCCTCGAAGGCGAAGTCCGCAGGGCATTCTGGCAACTTGGCCAGGATGGGCTGGGCCAGCGTCTGCGTGGCCAGGCCATCGGTGTAGTAGCCCAGAAGCAGGTTCACCGTTTGCAAATTCTCGTCTTGCAGCGAGAAGAAGGGCATTTCTTCCACAACCAGCATGCCGTAGATGGTGCCGCCCAGGTCCAGCAACGGAGCGGCCACCAGGTACTGGCTGTGAGGCTGATTGGCCAAGGTTTGGCTGATGTGGCAGAGCTTGCGGGTTTCCCGGGCCTGCTTGAGCAACGGATCCTGCAGCCGCAGCGGCGGGGTCTTGCCGATCTGAGCGATGGGCTGGTCGTTGAGAGCGTCTTCGGAGGCGGCGTAGAGCGCTGCGGATTCGAGCTGGCAGTACTGCGACAGCAGGCGCAGCAGCGTGCTGGCGCCTTCCTTCGTATCGGTGGCGGTTTGTAGTGTGCCCAGCGCGTCGCGCATGGACATGGGCCGCCCGATCAACTCCTGTTCAAGCCGGTCGTGCGAAAGCCGTAGCAGGTAGTACTGCCGCACCAAATGTTCAAGGCGCTGATCGAGGTAGATCTGCATGACCTCGGCACGCCGCGTGCGGGCCTGCCACAAGCTGGAGAACTCGCCTACCAGCAGCACGAGGATCAGTCCGCCCAGGAAGTAGATCTGCGGAAACTGGTCGTGTTGCCCCAGGTTGAGGGCCAACCAGCTCAGCAGTAGCAAGATGGCGCCCCCCACGCCCGCGAGCGGCCCATAACGCAACGCCACGATCACCGGTGCCAGCCAGGCCCACGGGAACGCGGCCTGCGTCCATAGCGGATCGCCGGGGTGCACGAGCAGGCCCAGTCCAATGGCCAGCACCGACAGCAGCACCGTCTCGCCCACGATGACCATGGGGCGCGCGTCTGTGGTGGCGAGCTTGCCCAATAGCATGGAGGGGCTGAAGGAGAGCTTGGACGCTTTGGCCTGGGCCGCAGCCGTGCTCCGCCTTTTGGGTGCGGGTAGCTGCGTTGATTCTTGGCTGGACATGTCGGTGTGGCGGATCACGGAAAAATTCAGCGGGCCGAGGACAGGCCCGTTTGCAGCAGGTCACGGATCAGTTTCTGCGCCACGGCAGAGAGCGCTTCGCGGCTCCAGCCGCTCTTGCCGCCTGCGCCGCTCCAGATCGTGTCGCCCGAGGCCAGGTCGATGATGCTCAAGGTCACGCCTGCGGCGGGCTCGCCGTCAACCCCCACCTTGTAGCGCCATTCGTCCACGGCACCCGTGAGTGCGTAGCGGGCCTGCTGAGCGCGCGCCCACTCCAATGCTTCTTGTTGGCGCTTGACGTCGCTGGCGTCGAACAGGGCCTCTTGTTGTGTGCTGGCCTGGTAGCGCAGTACCCGGCCCACGCCTTGCGCGTGCAGGATGGCTTCGGCAATGGCCTGGGCGCGGTTGCCTGCCAGGGGGGTTTCGGTGTGGTTGGCAAATGGCAACACCACCCAGGTGGCCTGGCGCTCCAGCGCGGGCGAACGTCCACGGTCGGTGGTGCCACAGGCAGTGAACAGCGCGGCAGCCGTGAAAAGCAGGAAGATGCGGCCCAACAGGGCAGGGAACGAGCGCATGGGAAGTCCTTTGGTGGGAGGATGGTTAAAAGTGAAGGCGATAGGAGACTTGCAATTCATGCGAAGGGCCTTCGGAGCGCAGGCCTGATCGCTCGTAGTTCCAGTTGACGCTGAAGTGGTCTGCACCCAGCACGCTGCCCGCCAGCCCCAGGCGCAGCCCATAGCCTGGGCCGAAGCGGCTGTGCCAGGTGCGGCTGATGGCGGCATAGGGCTGAAGCTTGCGTGTGTACTCCTGCTCGTAGAGCATGTTGGTTGCAATCTGCACGCCGTAGTAGCGGAAGCTGTCGGGCAGGAAGTAGTCAGGCCCGGGGCCCTCGGATTCCGGAGGAAGGAGCCTGCGGTAGCCCTCATCGCGTTCGCTCAGCAAGCTCAGGTCGGCGCGGCGGAAGCTGTGGCCGGACCAGAAGACGTTGAAGTCCAGGCGTGGGGAGTCTTGGCGATAGCTGTGGGTGTAGTACAGCATGTGGTGTCGTCCCGACCCCAGCGCGCCGCCGGTTTGCAGTTGGTAGCGCTCGCCCCACAGCGTGGCGGTGATGGAGTCCTGCCGCGTGGCCTGGTAGCGGACCGCGACGCTGGCCTTGTCCTTCATGCCGGCTACGCGCAGGGCCAGGCTTTCCTGGCTGGGCAGGTTGATGCCCAACGACATGCGCAGTGACAAGCGGTTGTCTATGCGTTGCTCATGCTCCAGCTCGGCGGAGGTGTAGGTTGCAAAGCTCTTGCGCTGTGCGGCCGTGAGCTGTGTCTCGCCGTCGGTGTGACGCCAGGCGAGCCGGGCATGCACGGCTTTCTCGTTCGGCGGTTGCACGATGGTCTGGGGGTTGGTGGATTCGCGCAGGATGTGCGTGTGCCCCAGGTCGAGTGATATGCGCGGGTTGATGGCGATATGCACCGTCTCTTGCAGCTCGCGTTCGTTGATACCCGAAAGGCGCCGCTGCAGCGCGGTGGCCCGGCCATGGTCGCTGAAGGCCAACAGGCTTTCGGTGAGCTGCAGGTGCAGGGGCTGGTCGTCGTTCTGGTGTTCCAGCGCCTCGAAGGCGGCTGTCTGTGCCAGGCGCATGTCGTCCACCGCGCGGGCGGCGTTCACGCGGTCATAGCGCGGCAGGCGCTCATCAAAGGTTTCGAGCAATTGCCCAGTCGCCGCCGTGTCTTTTTCGGCCAGTGCCACGGTGATGTCGGCCCACAGCGGGCGGTTGGCGCGCAAGCCCTGACTGCGTGCGTATTGGTGCCACAGAAAACCCCGCTCGGCGGTGTATTCGCCAGCATCCTGAAGCCAGCCGATGGCGGTTTCTGCGGCGGCGTTGGTGAAGTTGTTTTCGGCGTCGCGATCCAGGCGTAGCAATTCGCGCAGCACGTGCAGCGCCGGGTCGCCGGGCTTTTGGGTGAGCACCAGGCGTGCGCGCGCAACGCGCCGTGTCTGGTCAATGCCTGTTTCGTTCAGCCAGTTTTTGCGTGCCTGCTCTGCGGTCGTGGGCAGGCGGGGGTCAAGCCCTGCCTGGACCTGTTTCCACTGCTGAGCAAGCAAATGGCGGCGCAGTCGCCAGGAGCGGTCGATCTGCTGGTTCTGATCTAGCGCGTCGGCATAGTTCATGAGCCACAGGAAATCCTTCTCATGGCCCGCGAAGCGGGGCGTGAGGTAGCGATCCAACGCCGTTTGCGGCAGTGATAGAGCCTGGTAGGCCGCGGCCAGCGAGTCATGCATGGCGGTGTCCAGGCTCCAGGTGGCCTCGTGGGTGGCCAACAGGAGGCGCACGGCCACGGCATCGTTGCTGTCGATGAACAGCCACAGCAGTGCGCTGCGCATGTCTGCGGAATCGGGGGCCACGCGCAGGCCCGCCTCGAAGTAGCCGCGTGCCTTGGCCAGGTTACCCGTGTTTTGGTGGTACGAGCCTGCCAGTCGCATGAATTCTGGCAACTTGAGCAGCGCTTTCTGAGCCGGTGTGGGCTTGCTGCCGGGCGGCGCGTCGGCTTCGCGCAGCAGGCGAGCGGCATCGGCCCAGCGGCTGCGGGCGACGTGGAAGGTGAGTGCGTCGACCAGGTCGCCTGGATCCTGAAAGCGCCGCCATGCCAATTCGTGGACTTGCGCAGCCTCCAGGGGGTGGTCCTGGAGCAGCAATTGGGCCAGGGCTTCGTAGTCTTCCGATTCCGAGTCCTCCAGATCGATGAGCTTGCGATAGGCGTCGATGGCCAGCATCTGGCGCTGGCGGCCTTGTGCAAGTTGCCCCGTCATGCGCCAGAAGTTCTGGGCCTCGGTGGGCTGCGTGTTCAGCTTGGTGGCGGCTTCCAGCCAAACCAGGCCTTCGTCGGGGCGCCGCAGGGTCAGCGCGATGACGGCGGCATGCATGGCCCGCTCGTGGGTCAGTGCGCCTGGGAAGGCCAGCACTTCGCGCCAATAGACAAGCGCGGTCTTGGGGTCTCCCATCCGCTCTGCCAGCAGTGCGAGTTGTTCGCGTGCTTCCAGCCCTTGGCCGTGGGCTTGCAGATAGTCCATGGCAGCCTGGGGTTCGCCCATGCGCTCGTAGGCCTCGATCAGCTCTTGCGTCAGTTTGCTGCTCGATTTGCCGCCGCGCTGTGCGCTACGCAGGTTGTGCTTGAGCGCTTGCACCAGGGCACGGTCGTCGAACAAGCCAGGTGCAATGCGCAGCACTGCCTGCCATGCCTCTTCCCGGTCGGTACGTTGTGCGAGAACGAGCCAGTGCTCCAGCGCCACTTCGGGCCGTTGGGTCCATTCCGACACATGTGCGAGCCTCTCGCGCCAGACCATGTCGTCTGGGCGCTGCTGCACGGCGACGCGGGCAATGGCCCAGGCGTCGTCGGGCTTGTTGTTTTCGAGGAAGACCTGGTAGGCGAGCGAGAAGGTTTTTTCGTCGAATGGTATGCCGGGCGTAATGCTGCTTTGCTTGGGCTGGGCCGTGGCAACGGCGCGCCAGCCAGGGGAAGCGGGGACAGGTGGGCGCAGCAAGTGGGCGCCGTCATCGTAGGTGACGCGGGGCACCTCAAGCGGGGGAGGCTGCCATGCCACGGGCCGCAGGGCCCAGCTGTTGGTGTGTCCGGCCAGCACGCCGAGGGGCTCTGCAGGCAGGGCCAGCGCAATGCGCAGCAGCTTGCGCACGTAGCGGTCGGCCACATCGGGGCGGGCAGCAGCGCGGGCCAGGTTGATGATGCGCACCAGGGTGGCGGGGTCGTCAATCAGTGGGCCGATTTCGCGCTCGGCCAGGGCCAGAGCATCGCCGGGGCGGTTGGCGGATTGCAGTGCGTCCACCGCCGCGTGGAAGTAGGCTTTGCCGCGCTCAGGGTCTGAGGTGGTGCGACGTGCGTGCAGGTAGAGTTCGGCGCAGGCGTCGTAGTCGGAAATGGCCAAAGCTTCGCGCGCGGCTCGCTCGTACAGCTGAGACGCTCTGTCTGGGTCGGATTCCTGCTCGGCAAGCTCGCGGTGCGTCTGTGCGGTGACCACGCGGTCTTCGTACTGAGCAGCCCAACTGCCCAGTTGCACTTGCCGATCTGCGGGCCAGTCTTGTGTGGCCAGGTTGCGCAGTTGCCGCTTGATTTCCTCACGCAGCGCTGCGCGTTGTTCTTCCTTTTCTTCCGGTGTGCGCTGGTACTGGGCGTGGGTGATTTCCCATTGCGCCCACAGCAGGTTGCGCTGCACGTCGGGGTCGGTGGATTGGTCCAGGGGGAGCAGGGTTGCACGCGCCTGGGGTAACTCGCCCAGCGTGGTTTGCTGGTGCGCCAGCAACAAGCGCAAGCGGGTGTTGTTCGGGTCGCTGCGCAGCAGGTTGACGAGGTAGGCTGCGGACAAGGCCACGTCGGTGCCGTCTTCCAGGGCAGCCAGGCGCCGCTCCAGAGCCTGGCGCGGATAGAGCAGCACCAAACCGCCGCTTACCAAGGCGGCAAGCAACACAATCTGCCAGGCCGGGGCCAGGATGGGCCGCTCAGCGGGCGGGGCACTGGATTTGAAGGTCTGCGACAACATGGGTCAATCGGTACGCGCGTAGCGGCTGGCCAGATGCTGGCGGGACGGTGGCTGCCTGCAGGGGCCGGCCATTGGCCAAAGCCTGGCAGTCTTGCATACCGCCCAGGCTGAATTCCAGCGGAGCGTGGCCAGTGAGGGTAAAGGCAATGCTGCGGCCGTCGGCACTGGGTTTCCAGGCAGTCAGTCGGGCGTTGGCATCATGCAAATAGGGCAGAGGGCTTTGTTGTTGCGCCGGATCTGTGTGCAGGGTGGCTTTGCCGCCAGTCAAGTGGACGTAGCGGCCCTCTGTGGACGGGTACCAGCCCGCCACGCCTTGGCTGGTGGCCATGACGGGCTCGCCCATTTGCAACGGCAGGCGCAGCGTGCGCAGGTCGCCATCGCCCCGCACGCGCCAGCCGCTACCCTCGCGGGCCAGCGCGTAGCCTTGCCAGTCGCGCACCTTGCGGATGAACTCTGACGGGTACACCGGGTGCAGTGGTTGGGCCATGGCCCAGTTGTAAACCTTGTTCAAGGCATTGATGCCTGCGCGCTTGCTAGCGGAGTAGGTGTGGTAGTAGATGTCCACGGGTTTGATGCGCCGTGGCGTTTCGGTCATGGCAAAGGTCTGCAACACCCGCTCGAACCCGTAGAACGGCCCTTTCCACAGGTTGGTGTAGATGTTTTCGTTGGTGATGGGGGCGTAGACCTGCAGAAACCCGCCCTTGGTGATGCCCAGGGCGCCAACCTCGGTGAGCGTGGGCGTGTTGAGCGTGATCGAGGTGTCGCCGCCATTCATGTTGAGCAGGCCCGCGCGCTCGGTGATTTCCAGGGCCTTGGCGTTGGGGGCGGTGTCGCCCGACCACAGCAGGATCTTGACCTTCTTGCCTGGAGGAGCAAGGCGTTGGTTGATGTATTCGGACGATCCCACGATCTCACGCGTGAGATCGACGGTGTAGCCGGGGATGTTCAGTGCAAAGGCGGCGGTGGAGTCGCCGCTGAACATGCCGTGCCGCACGCTGGTATCCCACAGAAAGGGGTGCGAGAAGGTGTGGCTGGCCAACTCTACGTGCGGCAGCTTGAAGATCTTGCGCGCAGCCTCTTCGAGCCGGGGGCTCATGTCGGGGTAGAGGCCATGTGGCGCCGTTTCGGCCTCGACCACCGAGACCGCATGCGGAATGTGGGGGTACTTCTCGATGACCTGGCGCATGGCGTCGGCTGCCAGCGGGCTGCCCGCCAGCTCTGCCAGTGATGCAAAGCCGTCGCCGTCGATGTGCGCGAACAGCAGGCGGCGCCCGTTTTCGGTTGTGGTGTCGGGAACGGGGATGGCGGGCAGGCGCAGGGCCTTGGTCAGCAGCGCAAAGGGATCAACGACCCAACGGGAGTAGTCGGTGCCCGGCATGGCCAGCGTAACGAAGGGCGTGAACAGAAAACCACCCCAGGGCATGAAGGCACCGCCCAGCATGGTCTGGCCGCCGCCATCGCGCAACTCGATCAGCGGCTCGGCGCCAGGCGGCGCGCCACGGCTGCTGGCCCAGGCAAAGCGGGGCCCCTGCAGGGGTTCTGGCGCCACTTCGTAGCCCATGATGGCGTGTTTGCTGACGATTTGTGGGGCGCCGCCTGCGGGGGATGCGGGCTGGATGCCCAGTTTCTGTGTCAGAGCCTTGGGCGGTAGAAAGCCGAAGCTGCCCAGTACGAGCAGGGGCATTTGTTCATCCACCCGCGCCTGGAGCCAGCGCGCCATAGGCGTGGCCTTGTCCTCGGGCATGTACCCGTTGAACCAGGTGACTACGCCCGCGTAGCGGTCGGCGTTTATGGCGGGCGGGATGCCGTTGCGGATATCGGCGAAGTCCACCACATAGCCCATGTGGTTCAGGGGCATCTGCAAGAAACGGTGGGCTTCGGTGTAGTTGAGGGCGGGTGTCTCGGCACCGTTGTAGGCAATCAGCACACGCCGGGGCATGGGCTCGATGCTGCCGATGCCTATGGTGCTGAGCGCGGAGTCGGTCACCCAGGGGATGAAACCATCGGCCTGAATGCGTGCGGCGGTGGAACGGGTGAGCGCGCGGTCGTGCGGAGGCACGTAGTCGATGACCAGGGCAGGAATGCCGTCGCGCTCGCGAATGGTGCGCAACTGGTTCTGCAACCACTGCCGGTCGGCCTCTTTCACGCTTTCGTAGCGCTGGGTGCGGGCGTTCCAGCCTTGGTAGAGCGATTCGGCCGCCACCATGCGGATTTTGTCGCGCACGCGGGGCACGATCTCGAAGCCCCGATTCAGGATGAGCTGGATGCCCGGAAAGCGCTGGTGCAGTGTTTCGATCACGCGCACCAAACCGCGCTGCTGGGCTTCCTCGTCAAACTTGGCGGCCAGGCGGTAGGAGTCGAGCGTGTCTAAAAAGAAGCCGCGATAACCTTGTTTCCACAGCGGGGCGATTACCTGGGTGGCGAAAAAATCGGGCCATTGCTCGGGCGTCTGGTCGATTACGTCGGACTTCCAGTCGCCGTTGCGCGCCATTTTCCATTCTGCGGGAATGTCCTTGTAGTCGGGGCGCGAGGGCAGTGCCTCTGCGACAGACACGTACGCGTAGATATCCGTGCCGGGTAGCTCTGGTGGGGTGGAGGTCTTGGTATGCCCCGGGTCCACCACCAGTAGATCGAACGCGCGGAAATCCGCTGGAGGCACTGCGTCTCCGTAATAAAGGGCTACAGCAGGTGTTGCTGCCAGTGCGTGCTGCGGCGCTGCTGCCACGCACAGGACGAATAACCATGCCCATGCCAGCAATCCAATGACCTGCCGTGGCGATGGACGTACTCTTGTGCTGGTGCCTACACTGATGCCCTTTTCCGGCGCTGCAGGGGCCATCGCGTCAGAATATAGGCGGGTGAAAAAATCCGTAACCAAAAACATTATTGAAATTCTAGGGATGGCCTGATTATTTGGTGTGATCGTAGCTAAGCGCTCGATAGTTTTTATAATTTTTTACAATTCAATCGCCCACTGTGGGCCTTATGGTGAGGGATACAACTTTGATTCTTGTAACAGGCGGAGCGGGCTACATCGGATCGCATACCTGCGTGGCTTTGGCGGCGGCGAAAGAGCCGTTCTTGGTGTTGGACAACTTTTGCAACAGCCGCACATCGGTGCTAGAGCGGGTGGCCCGGATAACGGGACAGGTACCAGCACATGTTCAGGGCGATGTGCGTGATGCGGATTTTTTGCGCCAAGTGTTCACCGAACATCCCATTACGGCGGTGATCCACTTTGCGGCGCTGAAATCCGTGGGAGAGTCTGTGCGCGAGCCGTTGCGATACTACGACAACAATGTCAACGGCACGATCACTTTATTGCAAGCGATGAAGGAAGCGGGGGTGCGAACCGTGGTGTTCTCCTCGTCCGCCACCGTGTATGGCGACCCTGCCACGGTGCCGGTGAGCGAGGATTTCCCCTTGTCAGCCACCAACCCCTATGGCCACACCAAACTGATGATGGAGCAGGTGCTGGCAGACGTCGCACATGCCGAGCCAGGGGCATGGCGCATTGCCCGGCTGCGTTACTTCAACCCCGTCGGGGCCCATGAGAGCGGCCTCATTGGCGAGGACCCGCAGGACGTGCCCAATAACCTGCTGCCCTATGTGGCGCAGGTGGCGGTGGGCCAGCGTGAATACCTGAGTGTTTACGGCGACGATTACCCCACACCCGATGGGACAGGCGTGCGTGACTACATCCACGTGTGCGACCTGGCACAGGGCCATGTGGCGGCGCTGCACTACCTGCGCCGCAACGCGGGTGTTCTGACCGTTAACCTGGGCACGGGGCACCCGGCCTCTGTGCTGGAGATGGTGAAAGCTTTTGAAAAAGCGAGCGGTCGGCCGGTGCCCTACCGGGTGGTGGCGCGGCGGCCGGGGGACGTGGCGCAGTGCTGGGCGAATCCGGCACTGGCCGAGCAGTTGCTGGGCTGGAAAGCCCAGCACGGCCTTGATCGCATGTGCCAGGACGCCTGGCGCTGGCAGGACGGCACGGCCCGCACGCTCGCCTGAGCCGCGTTGCGCCGTGCTGCACGGTTTGTGACAGCGGGCGCGTGGTATCTTGCGCCCGTTTTGCGCTTTTCCCATCCTCGCTTTTTCTGCCCTACTCTCCCTACTCTGGACAACCCGCCGCCATGCTCGCCAAACGCATCATTCCCTGTCTTGACGTCACCGGAGGCCGCGTGGTCAAGGGCGTCAATTTTGTTGAGCTGCGTGACGCGGGCGACCCGGTCGAGATTGCTGCGCGCTACAACGCGCAGGGCGCTGACGAGCTCACCTTTCTCGACATCACCGCCACCAGCGATGGTCGCGACCTGATCCTGCCCATCATCGAGGCCGTGGCCAGCCAGGTGTTCATTCCGCTCACCGTGGGTGGCGGCGTGCGCACTGTGGAGGACGTTCGCCGCCTGCTCAACGCGGGCGCGGACAAGACCAGCTTCAATTCGGCCGCCATCGCCAACCCCGACGTGATCAATGCCGCGTCTGCCAAGTACGGCGCGCAGTGCATCGTCGTGGCCATCGACGCCAAGCGCCGCTCGGCCGAGGACGCCCAGCGCACCGGCGCCAACGGCCAACCCGTGGGCGAGGGCTGGGACGTGTACAGCCACGGCGGGCGCAAGAACACAGGGCTTGATGCCGTGGCCTGGGCCGCCGAGATGGCGCGCCGGGGCGCGGGCGAAATCCTGCTCACCAGCATGGACCGCGACGGCACCAAGTCCGGCTTTGACCTGGCCCTCACGCGTGCCGTGAGCGACGCGGTCAACGTGCCCGTGATCGCCTCGGGCGGCGTGGGCAACCTTGATCACCTGGCCGATGGTGTGCAACAAGGCGGCGCCGACGCGGTGCTGGCCGCCAGCATCTTTCACTACGGCGAGTACACCGTGGGTCAGGCCAAAACCCGCATGGCCGAGCGCGGGATTCCGGTGCGCTTGTAGGTGTTTGCTATTAAAATAATAGCTATTGGCGCTTGATAAATAAGCGCTAGAGGCCAAAAAGATACAAAATATCCCAAGGCCAAGCCATCCCCCGGATTTCAAATCACCGACAATTCCTTTCATGAATTGGCTCAACGAAGTGAAATGGGATGCGCAGGGCCTGGTGCCCGTCATCGCGCAAGAGCAGGGCACGGGCGACGTGCTGATGTTTGCCTGGATGAACCGCGAGGCGCTCGAAAAAACCGCCGAACTCGGCCGCGCTGTGTACTTCAGCCGCTCGCGTGGCAAGCTGTGGTTCAAGGGCGAAGAATCGGGCCATGTGCAGACGGTGCACGAGATTCGCCTCGATTGCGACAACGACGTGGTGCTGCTCAAGGTCACCCAACTGGGCCATGAGCCCGGCATTGCCTGCCACACGGGCCGCCACAGCTGCTTTTTCAGCGTGCTCAAGAACGGCGCTTGGCAGCCGGTCGATCCGGTCTTGAAAGACCCCGAGTCCATCTACAAGTAAGGCGTATGAGCTCCAACGATTCCCTGGCCCGCCTGGCGGCCGTGATTGAAAGCCGCAAGCCCGCCAACGGTGGCGATCCTTCGGTGAGTTACGTCTCGCGCCTGCTGTACAAGGGCCCCGACGCCTTCCTCAAGAAGATCGGCGAAGAGGCCACCGAGGTGGTGATGGCGGCCAAGGATGTGGACCACGGTGCCGACAAGTCCAAGCTCGTGTACGAAGTGGCGGACCTGTGGTTTCACTCCATGGTGGCGCTGGCCCATTACGGCCTGAGCCCCGCCGACGTGGTGACCGAGCTGGAGCGCCGCGAGGGCACCAGCGGTATCGAGGAAAAAGCCTTGCGCAAGGCGGTTGCGCGTACTGGAGAGGAGGACTCCCATGAGTGACATCATCGACGTGCCAAGCAATGACCAGAAGGCCGAAGACCTCAAGGCCGTTGGTTGGGTCAGCTACATCCTGCACCTGATCGTGGCCGTGGGCGCGGTCATTCCCGGCGCGCAGCCGGGTGCGGCGCTGCTGATCATTGCGTTGGTGATCGATCTCGTGAAAAAGAGCGATGCCGAGGGCACCTGGCAGGCCAGCCATTTCTCGTGGCGTATCCGCACCGTGATCTGGGCGGGTGTGTTGTACATCCTCACCGCGCCGCTGTGGATTCTCATCATTCCGGGCTGGATCGCCTGGGGCCTGATCTCCATCTGGTTCCTGTACCGCATCGTGCGTGGCATGGTGGCCATGAACAAGAGCCAGGCCATCGATGCCTGACGCGGTTCGCCCGCGCTTGAACCTGGCGCTGCAGGGCGGTGGCTCGCACGGCGCGCTCACCTGGGGCGTGCTGGATGCGCTGCTCGAAGACGGGCGCTGGCAGTTCGACGGCGTCAGCGGCACCAGCGCGGGTGCTATGAATGCCGTGGCCCTGGCGCATGGTTTTGCCCAGGCGGCCCAGGCCCACAAAGACCCCGAAGAAGCCCACCAGGCGGGCTGCGCGCTCGCCCGCGAGTCGCTCACGCGGCTGTGGGAAGGCGTGGGCACGCTGGGCAGCATGACCTGGGGCACCCCGCTGTCGTCCGCCAACCCGCTGGTGGGCATGATGTCGCAGTGGTTGTCGCCCTATCAGACCAATCCGCTCGGGCTCAACCCCCTGCGCAAGCTGCTGGAGCGCGAGGTGGACTTTGGCCTGCTGTGCGCGGCCCGCACTGGCAAGGCCGGCTTGGCAGGCCCCCAGGTGTTCGTGTGCGCTACCAACGTGCGCACCGGCCGGGGCGAGATTTTCTCGGGCCCCCGTTTGAGCGCCGACGCTGTGATGGCATCGGCCTGCCTGCCCATGGTGTTCAAGGCCGTCGAGATCGAGGGTGAGGCGTATTGGGACGGTGGCTATTCGGGCAACCCGGCGCTGTACCCGCTGATCTACCAAACCGAGACCTCGGACATTCTGCTAGTGCAGATCAACCCCATCGAACACCGGGATGTGCCCGACAACGCTGCCGAGATCATGGAGCGCATGAACGAGGTCACCTTCAATGCCAGTCTGCTGGCCGAGCTGCGCGCCATTGAGTTCGTGCGGCGCCTGCTGGCCGAGGGCAAGCTCGACCCACGCCGCTACAAAGACGTGCGCATGCACCGCATCGACGGGGGCTCGGTGCTGGCGCCGTTCGGGGCCGACAGCAAGCAGCGCGCGGACCTGGCGTTTGTGCGCAAGCTCTTCGTGCTGGGCCGCGAGGCCGGGCAGGCGTGGCTCAAGGCGCACCGCAAGGACGTGGGCGTGCGGCCCACGATCAAGATCACCGACAATGCATGAAACAGGGCCGTGGGTGCACAAGCCTGCATCCACCCACAGCCACAGGCTTTGCTTTTCTTCTTCCCCCACCATGCACGATCCGAACTGCCTTTTCTGCAAAATCATCGCAGGCCAGATTCCTTCGAAGAAGGTCTACGAAGACGAAGAAATCTTCGCCTTCCACGACATCCACCCTTGGGCGCCGGTGCACTTTCTGATGATTCCGAAGGTGCATATCCCCTCCATGGCCCAGGTCACTGCCGAACACGCGCCTTTGTTGGGGCGCATGATGGCGCTGGCGCCGAAGCTGGCTCTGGAGCAGGGCTGTAATCCGTACCCCGAGGGCGGCTTTCGCGTCGTGGTAAACACGGGGCTTGAAGGCGGGCAAGAAATCCACCACCTGCACATGCACGTGATGGGCGGGCCCCGCCCCTGGCTCAAAGGCTGACCCAGGCTGACAGCACGGGCCGGTAGTTTCCCGTTGGTGGGCGCTTGCGTCGAACGGCGGCAACGGCCCCCGTCTAAAATGGTTGCAATTCGTTAGGAGATATTCCATGGGCTCTTTTTCCATCTGGCACTGGCTGATCGTGCTGCTGATCGTTGTCATGGTGTTTGGCACCAAGAAGCTCAAGAACATGGGCTCCGACCTCGGGGGCGCCGTCAAGGGCTTCAAGGACGGCATGAAGGACGGCTCGGCTGACGCGCCTGCCGCACCGCCCGCAGGCCAGGTTGCCAACAACCAAGCTGCCGACAAGACCACCATCGATGTCGAAGCCAAGCAAAAAAGCTGAGCCGGTGCTGCTGCACGCCGACACCCGCCGCGCATTCTTTTGCCCCGGCGCCTGACCCATGATTGATATTGGCCTGTCCAAGATGGCGCTGATCGGCGCCGTTGCGCTCATCGTCATCGGCCCCGAAAAGCTGCCCCGCGTGGCCCGCACCGTCGGCACCCTGCTGGGCAAGGCCCAGCGCTATGTGTCGGATGTGAAGGCCGAGGTCAACCGGTCCATGGAGCTCGATGAGCTCAAGAAGATGAAGGACACGGTGGAGAACGCCGCACGCGACGTGCAAAGCTCCATCCAGACCAGCGCAAGCGAGTTCGAAAAGGACTGGGCAGAAGCCACTGACACCGCCAGCGCGGCCCTGCAGGAGCCCGCCACCGCGGTGGTGCCTGCCTACAGGCACCCTGGCAAAAACTGGCGCCTCAAGCGCGGCGCGATGCCCCAGTGGTACAAGGCCAAGGCCGGTGTGCGCACCAAGGCGCAGTCCGGCGCAGCCCGCGTGGCGCGCTACCGTCCCCAAAAATTCCACTGATGCTTGCGCCGGTGCACTGGCCGCGCGCTGCATGGGCGACGGCCCCCACGCCCTGAAAACCCACCATGTCCGAAACCCCTTCCAAAGAAGACGAGCTGGCCGGTACCGAGCAGCCGTTTGTGCAGCACCTGATGGAGCTGCGCGACCGGCTGGTCAAGGCCATCATCGCCATCGCCATCGCGGCGGCGATCCTGTTCTTCTTTCCCGGCCCTGGCGCGCTGTATGACTTTTTGGCGGCGCCCCTGGTGGCCCACCTGCCCAAGGGCGCCACGCTGATCGCCACCTCGGTGATCTCACCGTTCATGGTGCCGCTCAAGATCTTGCTGATGTCGGCCTTTTTGCTGGCGCTGCCCTTCGTGCTGTGGCAGGTCTGGGCCTTCGTGGCGCCGGGCCTGTATTCGCACGAAAAAAAGCTGGTGCTGCCGCTCGTTGTTTCCAGCACGCTGCTGTTCTTCGTGGGCGTGGCGTTTTGCTACTACCTGGTGTTCGGCCAAGTGTTCGCCTTCATCCAGAGCTTTGCGCCCAAGAGCATCACCGCCGCACCTGACATCGAGGCCTACCTGAGCTTTGTGTTGTCGATGTTCCTGGCCTTCGGGCTGGCGTTCGAGGTGCCTATTGCCGTGGTGGTGCTGGCCCGCATGGGTGTGGTGAGCGTGCAAAAACTGCGCGAATTCCGCGGCTACTTCATCGTGCTGGCTTTCGTGATCGCCGCGATCGTGAC
The DNA here is from genome assembly GCF_027492855.1 of Acidovorax sp. Taxonomy (GTDB): domain Bacteria; phylum Pseudomonadota; class Gammaproteobacteria; order Burkholderiales; family Burkholderiaceae_C; genus Acidovorax. The sequence goes on along the minus strand of NZ_JAPUDY010000072.1, from coordinate 100,908 downwards.
GCCGCCCGACGTGGTCTCGCAACTGTCGCTGGCCATCCCCATGTGCCTGCTGTACGAGGTGGGCATCTGGGCGGCGCAAATCTTCATCAAGCACACCAAGGCCCCGGAAGAGACCGAGGAGTCCACCTCGGCATCTTGACGCTGGGGTGCGCCGGGGCGGGAGCGCCTTGGCAAGCTGAAATTCAAGCGAAAATAGCTGCCAGCGTTTATAAATAAAGCGCTAGCAGCTATTGTTTTTATAGCGTTCGTGGGGCCGGTCTCTTATCGCCGGATGGCGCGTTGCTGGGGCTTGGGGCGCACGCCGGGGTTGATGCTCAGCTCCACCTGTTTGTCCCCGCGCTGCACATTGAAGACCGAACTGGTGCCGGGCTTGAGCGCGGCCACGGCGGTCAGCAACTGGGACACATTGCCCACGTCCTTGCCGTCCACGCGCACGATCACGTCGCCGGGGCGCATGCCCGCCTGGGCTGCGGGGCCGTCCTGCAGCACGCCGGTGATGATCACGCCTTCGGTCGCCTTCTTCACACCAAAGGTCTCGGCCAGCTCGGGCGAGAGCTCGTTGGGCTCTACGCCGATCCAGCCGCGCGTGACCTGGCCGTCCTTCACGATGCCATCGAGCACCATGCGCGCGGTGGAGACGGGAATCGCAAACCCGATGCCCATGCTGCCGCCCGAGCGCGAGTAGATGGCCGTGTTGATGCCCATGAGGTTGCCGTTCACGTCCACCAGCGCACCGCCCGAGTTGCCGGGGTTGATGGCCGCGTCGGTCTGGATGAAGTTCTCGAAAGTGTTGATCCCGAGCTGGCTGCGGCCCAGCGCGCTCACGATGCCGCTGGTCACTGTCTGGCCCACGCCGAAGGGGTTGCCGATGGCCAGCACCTGGTCGCCCACGTCCAGCCCGTCGGAGTTGCCCAGCACGATGACGGGCAGCTTGTCGAGCTCGACCTTGAGGATCGCCAGGTCGGTGTCGGGGTCGGTGCCGATGATGCGTGCGCGGGCACGGCGGCTGTCGGTGAGCGTGACCTCGATCTCGTCAGCGCCTTCGACCACGTGGTTGTTGGTGAGGATGTAGCCGTCAGGGCTCACGATCACGCCGCTGCCCAGGCCCGCCTGCGCCTGGCTGCCCTGGTCGCCAAAGAAGAACTGGAACCACGGGTCGTTGCTGCGCGGGTGGCGCACTTCCTTGCTGGTGTTGATGCTGACCACGGCCGGTGCCGCCTTGCGCGCCGCCGCGCTAAAACTGCCCGCCGCAGGCTGAGAGGAGGGCGAGGACGGCGCCTCCAGCAGCGCAATGCCGGCCCCTGAGCGGGTGGTACCCCGGCCCAGCCAGTCCGGCTGAAGGGTGGCGACCACGAAATACGCCGCAACGAACACCGTCACGGTCTGGGAGAAAAGGAGCCAAATGCGCTTCATGGTGCTTTTTTTGAGTGACTCAGGGAGAGGGGCTTGGAGCCGCGTGCCCGCCGCAGATGAGGCGCGCACGAATGATTGTCGCTGAACGCCCGATTCCCTTGTGGACAGGGGCTTCAGGCCGGACCGATGGCTGGCGGCGCAAGCAGTCAGGGCTGGGCTGGTGTGAAATTTTTTTCACCCAATTCGCAGATTTTGTCATTTTGCGCATGGTGTAAACCCTGTAGGGCCAGGGGGGGTCATGCCGACAATGAAATTGCAACACCAGATTGCATTCACTATTACGGAGACATCATTCATGACGCATAGCAACACACCGCGCCGCCGCAGCCTGCTCAAGGGCGCAGCCGTCGCAGCCGGCGCAATGAGCGCCCCCATGGTCGCGACGGCGCAGACAACCACCAGTCTGCGCTTTCAGAGCACCTGGCCGGCCAAGGACATTTTTCACGAGTACGCACAGGATTTCGCGAAGAAGGTCAACGACATGGCCAGTGGCCGGCTGAAGATCGAGGTGTTGCCTGCGGGTGCGGTGGTGCCTGCGTTCCAGTTGCTGGAGGCCGTGGGCAAGGGCACGCTGGATGGCGGCCACGGCGTGGTGGCCTACCACTACGGCAAAAACTCCGCCCTGGCGCTGTGGGGCTCCGGCCCGGCGTTTGGCATGGACCCCAACATGGTGCTGGCCTGGCACAACTACGGCGGCGGCAAGGCGCTGCTCGAAGAGATCTACAAAAGCCTGAACCTGGACGTGGTGTCCTACCTGTACGGCCCCATGCCTTCGCAGCCGCTGGGTTGGTTCAAGAAGCCGATTGCCAAGGTCGAGGACATCAAGGGCGTGAAATTCCGCACTGTGGGCCTGGCGGTGGACATGTTCACCGACATGGGAGCCGCCGTGAACCCGCTGCCCGGTGGCGAAATCGTGCCCGCGCTGGACCGTGGCCTGATTGATGGTGCCGAGTTCAACAACGCCTCGTCCGACCGCGTGCTGGGCTTCCCCGACGTGGTCAAGAACTGCATGTTGCAAAGCTTTCACCAGAGCGGCGAGCAGTTCGAGATATTGTTCAACAAGGGCAAGCTCGACGCCCTGCCTGCAGAACTGAAGGCCATCGTCGATTACGCCGTCCAGGCCGCAAGTGCCGACATGAGCTGGAAGGCCATCGAGCGCAATTCCAAGGACTACGAAGAGCTCAAGAAGCAGGGCGTCAAGTTCTACAAAACCCCCGATGCCATCCTGCGCGCCCAACTGGCCTCTTGGGACAAGATCATCGCCAAGAAGGGCGACGAAAACCCGCTGTTCAAGAAGATTTTGGCGTCGCAAAAGGCGTTTGCCCAACGCGCCGGGCAATGGCAGAACGACTACCTGGTGGACTTCAAGATGGCCTACAGCCACTATTTCGGCAAAGGGGCCAAGAAGGCCTAAACCACTGCTGTGAAGCAAGGGCGCCTGCAGGCGATGGCCTCAAGGCGCCCTTTTTCTGTCCCGAAATAGGGTTGCCATGCAAAAACTATTGTTTTCCGTTGACCGACTTTCGACTTGGTTCGGCAAGGCCTGCGCCTGGAGTGTGGTTGGCCTCACCCTGCTGATCACCTGGGAGGTTTTCTCTCGCTATGTCCTCAACAAGCCGCATGCGTGGGTGCTGGATGTCCAGATCATGCTGTACGGCCTGCTGTTCATGACCGCCGGGGCCTACACGCTGGCCAAGGGCGGCCATGTGCGTGGCGATGTGCTGTATGGCTTCTTTGCGCCGCGCACCCAGGCCACCATCGATCTGGTGCTTTACATCGTTTTTTTCCTGCCCGGCATCATCGCCCTGACGTTCGCGGGTTGGTACTACTTTCAGGATTCGCTCGCCATGCGCGAACAGACCTTCAATGCCGACCCGCTTCCCCTGTATCCCTTCAAGTTCGTCGTGCCGCTGGCCGGCGCCTTCCTGCTGCTGCAGGGCATTGTCGAAATCATCCGCTGTGTGTTGTGCATCCGCACGGGCGAGTGGCCCAAGCGTGAGGACGACGTCGAGGAAGTGGACGTGGACAAGCTCAAACAGATGGTGAATGTCAAAGACACCGATATCGAAGAACTGGACCGCCTGGTCGTGCAGAAAGGCGGCCACTGATGAAGATCCGCAAGGAACTGTATTTCGGCTTCACGCTGATGGCGCTGATCATCGTCGCCGCCCTGGCGATGGTGTTCAGCGTGGACAAAATGACCAACGGCCACTACGGCCTGCTGATGCTGTCGCTGGTGGTTGTGGCCATCATGCTGGGCTTTCCGACGGCCTTCACCCTCATGGGGATGGGAATACTGTTCGCCTTTTTTGCCTACCACTCTGGGGAGCAGACGGCGGCCGGGGCGCTCAAGCAGACGCTGGACTTGATGGTGCAGCGTGCGTTCTCGGTCATGGGCAACGACGTGCTGATTTCGATCCCGCTGTTCGTGTTCATGGGCTATCTGGTCGAGCGTGCCAACCTGATCGACAAGCTGTTTCGCAGCCTGCACCTGTCGCTGGCACGCCTGCCGGGGTCGCTGGGGGTGGCCACGCTGGTGACCTGCGCGGTGTTTGCCACCGCCACCGGCATCGTCGGCGCGGTGGTCACGCTGATGGGCCTGCTGGCCCTGCCGCAGATGCTGCGGGCGGGCTATGACGTGCGGCTGTCGGCGGGGGTCATCACGGCGGGCGGCTGCCTGGGCATTCTGATTCCGCCTTCGGTGCTGCTCATCGTGTATGGCGCCACTGCCGGGGTGTCGGTGGTGCAGTTGTATGCGGGGGCGTTTTTCCCCGGCATCATGCTGGCGGGGCTGTACATCCTGTACGTGGTCATCATGGCCAAGCTCAAGCCCGAATGGGCGCCACCACTCACGGCCGCGCAACGCGTGGTGCCCCTGCCTGAAGGTCTCAAGGCCATCGGCGCCACATCCGACGGCTGGGCCCTGGGCAGCCTGGTCAGCGCCCTCAAGGGCCGCAGCAACCAGAACGTATCGACCCGCTACCTCCTTGGCCAGCTGGGCATCGTGTTGCTGCCCGCCATCCTGTTCGCAGTGGTTGCGGTGGCCAGTTATCAGAGCGCTACCCGCGTCGTGGTGGAGGAGACCTATACCGAACTGCAGGCCCTGGGCGGCGGGACGTATGAGAACACCTCCTCGTCGGACGGCGGATTGGCGGAGCCCGCAGGTTCTGGCCTGGCCGAGCCCCCCATTGCAGACACGGACGCCGTGGCAGAACCACCGGGTGCCGAGCCCGCCGCCAGCGAAGCTGCGGCAGGCACCCTGGCCGAGCCGCCCAAGGCCAGCGGGGATGCCGGTACGGGCGAGCCCGCTGCCACCACCAAGCCCGCGTCCACCAGCTTCTGGATTGGGCTGGGGGTGGGGGCGCTGGCGCTGCTCGCGTTCTACGCCATCCTGAGCTACGCGCGCCTTGAAATCTTCAAGATGCTGCTGTCGAGCTTCTTCCCGCTGCTGGTGCTGATTTTGTCGGTGCTGGGCTCCATCGTGTTTGGCCTGGCCACGCCGACCGAGGCGGCGGCTGTGGGGGCGTTTGGCGGGTTTGTGCTGGCTGCGGCCTACCGGCAGCTCACCTTTGGCGTGGTCAAGGAGTCGGTGTTCCTGACCGCCAAGACCAGTGCCATGGTGTGCTGGCTGTTCGTCGGCTCTGCCATCTTCTCGGCCGCCTTTGCGCTTCTGGGCGGGCAAGAGCTGGTTGAGCAGTGGGTGCTGAGCATGAACCTTTCCAAGGTCCAGTTCCTGGTGCTGTCGCAGGTCATCATCTTCATCCTGGGCTGGCCGCTGGAGTGGACCGAGATCATCGTGATCTTCATGCCCATCTTCATCCCGCTGCTCGACAACTTCGGGGTGGACCCGCTGTTCTTCGGCCTTTTGGTGGCGCTGAACCTGCAAACCGCCTTCCTGAGCCCTCCCGTGGCCATGAGCGCGTTCTATCTGAAGGGCGTGGCGCCCAAGCATGTCACGCTCAACCAGATTTTTGCGGGCATGCTGCCTTTCATGGGTATCCAGATACTGGCCATCGTGCTGCTGTACATGTTCCCCGGCATCGGTTTGTGGCTGCCCGAGGTGCTGTACAGGTAGTTGGACAAAGCTTCGCTTTTCCCTTGGCACAAGGCACCCTCGTGGTGCCTTGTGCGTTTTGGAACGTGTTCACAATAGCGCCATGATCACGACCCCACCCACCTCCGCCACGGTCACCCGGCAGACCCTGTTGCAGGCGTTCGATGCGCTGCTGCAGCCGCAGCTTTTCAAGGACTATGGCCCCAACGGCCTGCAGGTTGAGGGCAAGGCCGACATCGCCCGCATCGTGAGCGGTGTCACCGCCAGCCGCGCCCTGATCGAAGCGGCCATTGCCGCGCGAGCGGATGCGATTTTTGTGCACCACGGCCTGTTCTGGCGCGGGCAGGACGGCCGCGTGACCGGCTGGATGAAACAGCGGTTGCAACTGTTGCTTGCGCACGACATCAACCTGTTCGCCTACCACCTGCCGCTCGACGCCCATGCCGAGTTGGGCAACAACGCCCAACTGGGCCGGGTGCTGGGTTTTGTGGCCGATGCGCGGTTTGGCGAGCAGAACTTGGGCTTTGCCGCACCGGCAGCGTTCGACAGCGGCCAAGCCCTGGCCGACCACGTGGCGCAGGCGCTGGGCCGTGCCGTGACGCTGGTGCAACCGTTGGCCACAAACGGGGCGGCGCAGCCGCAGCGCCCTGTGCGCCGCGTGGCGTGGTGCACCGGCGGCGCGCAAGGGTATTTCGAATCGGCCATTGCGGCGGGCGCCGATGCTTTTATCACCGGCGAAATCTCCGAACCCCAGGCCCACCTGGCGCGCGAGATGGGGGTGAGTTTCATCGCCGCCGGGCACCATGCCACCGAGCGCTATGGTGCACCGGCCGTGGCGGCGCAGGTGGCGGCCCAGCTGGGGCTCAGCCACCAGTTCATCGAGATCGACAACCCGGCGTAGCGCTCTGGTGGCGCACAACGGGCGAAATTTTTGCTCACTTATTCATAGCTGCTAGCGCTTGTTGATAAGGCGCTAGCGGCCTATTTCTCTCGAAGTCCATGAAAACCATCGCCATCACGCAGGGAGACTCCGCCGGTATCGGCCCCGAGATCGTGGCCAAGGCCTTTCGCGATGCACCCCATGAACTGCTCCACTGCTTTGTGGTGGGCGACGTGGCAACGCTGCGGCGCGCAGCCCAGGCCATTGCGCGCCCCGGCGTGCCGGGTGTTCCGGTGGCGCAGATCGGTGCGCCGCACGAGGCGCTGGGCATGCCGCCCCGCTGCGTGCCCGTGCTGCCTTTGCCGGGCATCGCGGGGCCAGCGCCTTGGGGGCAGATCAGTGCGCAGGCCGGGCGGGCGGCCGCCGACAGCGTGGTCTGGGCGGCGCGCGCTGCGCTGCGTGGCGAGGTGGCTGCGCTGGTCACCGCACCGCTGCACAAAGAGGCTTTGTCTGCGGCAGGCGTGGAGTTTCCGGGCCACACCGAGCTGCTGCAGGCCGAGGCTGCCGCCCACCAGGGCGTGCCCGTGGCGCAGATGCCCGTGCGCATGATGCTGGCCAATGATGAGCTGCGCACCGTGCTGGTCAGCATCCATGTGTCGCTGCGCGACGCGATTGCCGCCGTCACCGAGGCCAATGTGCTGCAGACACTGCAGATCACATATGCCGCGCTGCAGCGCAGCCTGGGGCGCGTGCCGCGCATCGCGGTGGCGGGCCTCAACCCCCATGCGGGCGAGGGCGGCCTGTTTGGCCGCGAGGAGCTGGAGCTGATCGCCCCGGCCATCGCCGCCGCGCGTGCGCAGGGGCTTGATGTGCACGGCCCGTTCGCGCCCGACACGGTGTTCATGCGGGCGCGCAGCACGCCAGAGCGCGCGGGTGAGTTCGATGTGGTGGTGGCGATGTACCACGACCAGGGCTTGATCCCGGTGAAGTACCTGGGCGTTGACAAAGGCGTAAACGTGACGCTGGGGCTGCCGCTGGTGCGCACCAGCCCTGATCACGGCACCGCGTTCGACATCGCGGGGCAGGGCGTGGCCGATGCGGCCAGCCTCATCGAGGCGGTGCGCATGGCGCGTGCTTTGTGTGAATGGAAATAGCGCCTACCGCTTATTTATCAAGCGGTAGGCGCTATTAATATGATAGCAATCCGGGGCGCCAAATTGCCCCGTGGCTTACTTCTTCAGGCTGTCGCGGATCTCGCGCAGCAGGGTGATGTCTTCTGGCGTGGCTGCGGGAGCTTCGGGGGCAGCCGGTGCTTCGCGCTTGAGGCGGTTGATCTGCTTGATCATCATGAAGATGATGAACGCCAAAATGATGAAGTTGACGGCCACCGTGAGGAAGTTGCCATAGGCCAGCACCGGCACGCCAGCTTTCTTGAGCGCATCGAGCGTGCGGACCGTGCCCTCAGGCACCGTGCCTAGCACCACGAACAGGTTGGAGAAATCGAGCTTGCCGAACACCAGCCCCACCAGCGGCATGATGAGGTCGGACACCACCGAATCCACAATCTTGCCGAATGCCCCGCCAATGATCACGCCTACTGCGAGATCAATCACATTGCCCTTGACCGCGAACTCCCTGAACTCTTGCATCATCCCCATGTTGTGACTCCTTGTGTGAATGGATGTTGATTTATGTCAGGCCGGAGTATCACTCAGCGCAATGCACTGTCAAGACAGGCGCTACAGATACCGGCGTTGAAATAACCATTTTCACTCCGCTACAATTCGCGGTTGACCCCAATCTAGCGATGATCAATCGAGGATCCCCATGAGTGACACTCCAATCGACTCCAGCAAGCGGACGTGGATCATCACGTCAGCATGTGCTGGTGCGGTGGGCGGCGTGGCAACCGCCGTTCCTTTCGTGAGTACTTTCCAGCCTTCTGAGCGTGCCAAGGCCGCCGGGGCTGCGGTAGAGGTGGATATTTCCGCCCTCAAGCCCGGAGAAAAAATCACCGTGGAGTGGCGCGGCAAGCCCGTCTGGATCATCAAGCGCACCCCCGAGCAACTGGCAGAACTGCCTGCGCTCGACAGCCAACTGGCAGATCCGAAGTCCCAGCGCAATCCGTCCGAACTGACCCCCGAGTACGCCCGCAACGAGGCACGCTCCATCAAGCCCGAGATTTTTGTGGGCGTGGGCATCTGCTCGCACCTGGGCTGCTCGCCTTCCGACAAGTTCCAGCCCGGTGCCCAGCCTTCGCTGCCCGACGACTGGAAGGGCGGCTTCCTGTGCCCCTGCCATGGCTCCACGTTCGACATGGCGGGCCGCGTGTTCAAGAACAAGCCAGCGCCTGACAACCTCGAAGTTCCTCCGCACATGTACCTGTCCGATACGCGACTGATCATCGGCGAAGACAAGAAGGCTTGACGGAGAACGACATGGCCCACGAATTCAAAGAAATCTCCCCCAACGCCTCGGCGGGTGCCAAAGTCACGAACTGGTTCGAGAACCGCTTCCCGACCGCATTCGACGCCTACAAGGTGCACATGTCGGAGTACTACGCTCCGAAGAACTTCAACTTCTGGTACATCTTCGGCTCGCTGGCCCTGGTGGTGCTGGTCATCCAGATCGTGACCGGCATTTTCCTGGTCATGCACTACAAGCCCGACGCCGCCAAGGCGTTCGAGTCGGTCGAGTACATCATGCGCGATGTGCCCTGGGGCTGGCTGATCCGTTACATGCACTCCACGGGCGCCTCGGCGTTCTTCGTGGTGGTCTATCTGCACATGTTCCGTGGCCTCATCTACGGTAGCTACCGCAAGCCGCGCGAGCTGGTGTGGGTCTTCGGCTGCGCCATCTTCCTTTGCCTGATGGCCGAGGCTTTCATGGGCTACCTGCTGCCTTGGGGTCAGATGTCGTATTGGGGCGCCCAGGTGATCGTGAACCTGTTTGCCGCCATTCCCTTCATCGGCCCTGACCTCGCGCTGCTGATCCGTGGCGACTACGTGGTGGGCGACGCCACGCTGAACCGCTTCTTCAGCTTCCACGTGATCGCCGTGCCGCTGGTCCTGCTGGGCCTGGTGGTGGCCCACTTGCTGGCGCTGCACGATGTGGGTTCCAACAACCCCGACGGCGTGGAAATCAAGGGCCCCAAGGCGCCCAAGGATGCCAATGGCAAGCCGCTCGATGGCGTGCCTTTCCACCCTTACTACACGGTGCATGACATCTTCGCGTTGAGCATGTTCCTGATGGCGTTCACTGCCGTGGTGTTCTTTGCACCCGAGTTCGGTGGCTACTTCCTCGAATACAACAACTTCATCCCGGCCGATCCACTCAAGACCCCCGCGCACATCGCGCCGGTCTGGTACTTCACGCCGTACTACTCGATGCTGCGCGCCATCACCAGCGAGATGATGTATGCCCTCATCCTGTGCGTGCTGCTGGGTGCTGGCTTCGGCGTACTCAAGGCCAAGTTGCCCAGCTTCATCAAGGCAGGCATCGCCGGTGCCGCCGTGGTGGCCGTGCTGCTGATGCTGTCGATCGACGCCAAGTTCTGGGGTGTGGTCGTGATGGGCGGCGCTGTGGTCATCCTGTTCTTCCTGCCATGGCTGGACTTCAGCCCCGTCAAGTCGATCCGCTACCGTCCTGACTGGCACAAGTACCTGTACGGCATCTTCGTGATCAACTTCCTGATCCTGGGTTACCTGGGCGTCCAGCCCCCATCGCCGATCGGCGAGCGTGTGTCGCAGGTGGGAACCCTGTTCTACTTCGGCTTCTTCCTGCTGATGCCTTGGTGGAGCCGTATCGGCAAAACCAAGCCCGTGCCTGACCGCGTGACCTTTGTGGCGCACTGAGCCTGGAGACAACAACAATGAAGAAACTCATCCTCACGTTGATCGCCGCCGTAGGTCTGGCCGCCGGTGCGGCCCACGCTGCCGGTGGTGACACCATTGCCTGGGACAAGGCGCCCAACAAGACCACCGACATGGCTTCGCTGCAAAACGGCGCCAAGGTGTTCGTCAACTACTGCCTGAACTGCCACTCTGCAGCGTTCATGCGCTTCAACCGCCTGCGCGACATCGGCCTGACCGAGCAGCAGATCAAGGACAACCTGCTGTTCACGACCGACAAGGTCGGCGAAACCATGAAGGCGTCCATTGATCCCAAGCAGGCCAAGGAATGGTTCGGCGCCAACCCGCCCGACCTGACCGTGATCGCTCGCTCGCGTGCGGGCCATGGCGGCACGGGTGCGGACTACCTCTACACCTTCCTGCGTACCTTCTACCGTGACGACACCAAGGCCACCGGCTGGAACAACCTGGCTTTCCCGAGCGTGGGCATGCCCCATGCACTGTGGGAACTGCAGGGCGATCGCCGTCCCGTGTTCGAAGAACACGAGAGCCACGGCCACAAGACCCATGTGTTCAAGGGCTGGGAGCAGATCAAGCCCGGCACGATGACCCCGCTGCAATTCGACCAGACCGTGGGTGATCTGGTGAACTACCTGCAGTGGATGGGCGAACCTGCCCAGAACACCCGCGTCCGAGTGGGCGTGTGGGTGCTGATCTTCCTCGGTGTTTTCACCGTCATCGCCTGGAGGTTGAATGCAGCCTTCTGGAAAGACGTGAAGTAATAAAAAACAGCACGAGCCGCAAATCCTTGACAAGGCGCCCCTTGGGGCGCCGATGGATTGTTTGTAGAGTGGGCGCTTTTGGCGTCCCACTCTTTTGATTTTTAGGAGCCTCCCACCATGATGGTGCTTTACTCGGGTACGACCTGTCCCTTCTCCCACCGCTGCCGTTTCGTCCTGTTCGAGAAGGGCATGGACTTCGAAATCCGCGATGTGGACCTGTACAACAAGCCCGAAGACATCAGCGTGATGAACCCCTACGGCCAGGTACCTATCCTGGTGGAGCGTGACCTGATCCTGTACGAGTCGAACATCATCAACGAGTACATCGACGAGCGCTTCCCCCATCCCCAACTGATGCCTGGCGACCCGGTGGACCGTGCCCGCGTGCGCCTGTTCCTGCTGAACTTCGAGAAAGAGCTGTTCGTGCATGTGAACACGCTCGAGTCGCGCGCCACCAAGGGCAACGAAAAGGCGCTGGAAAAGGCCCGTTCGCATATCCGCGACCGCCTCACGCAACTGGCCCCTGTGTTCCTCAAGAACAAGTACATGCTGGGCGACAACTTCTCCATGCTCGACGTGGCCATCGCTCCGCTGCTGTGGCGCCTGGACTACTACGGCATCGACCTGTCCAAGAACGCCGCCCCGTTGCTCAAGTACGCCGAGCGCATCTTCTCGCGCCCTGCCTACATCGAGGCGCTGACACCGTCCGAAAAGGTCATGCGCAAGTAAGCAAGCCTGCCAGAACTTTCGCTCCATCCACCGCAGCAGCCGCCACCGATCTACATGACCGTTCAGGAATCGACATCCACGCGCCCCTATCTCATTCGTGCCCTGTACGAGTGGTGCACCGACAACGGGCTGACGCCCTATGTGGCTGTGCGTGTGGACGATTCCGTGCAGGTGCCGCGCGAGTATGTGAAGGACGGCGAGATCGTGCTCAACATCAGCTTCGACGCCACCAGCGCGTTGCAGTTGGGCAATGATTTCATCGAGTTCAAGGCCCGCTTTGGTGGTAAGCCGCGCGAGATCCTGGTGCCTGTGGGCCGGGTGATTGCGATCTACGCCCGTGAAAATGGGCAAGGCATGGCGTTCCCGCCGCCGGTGGATGTGCTGGCGGGCGGCGATGTGACCCTGGAGTTGGCCGAAAGCCCTGCGTCCGCCGAGCCCGAGGGGGCAGGCACTGCGTCCTCCTCGGAGGACCGCGTGGTCCAACTGGTGGGCAGTGAAGACGGTGGCAAGGACGATGGGGGCGATGCACCCCGGCCTCCGCCAACATCGGGCGGTGCGCGGCCTTCGCTCAAGCGCATCAAATAGCCGCGCTTTCAAATTTCAGGCGGTATTTACAGGATAAAATACTGCCTTCGCCGGTTTAGCTCAGTTGGTAGAGCACCCGCCTTGTAAGCGGTAGGTCGTCAGTTCGATTCCGACAACCGGCACCATCTTTTCTCTTGCCTTTTTTCGCATTCCCTGGCCTGGCGTTGACCGTCAGGTTTGAATTTTCAGGCGAATCGCGTTAACCTCCCACCCCCGACTGCGCAGATGCGCCTGCAACGCAGGCAGCAGTTGGCGTATTTTTGCCGCTGCAGCATTGCTTTTGACCAGCAGGCACCAGCTGTCCCCATCGATGGGGCCTGCCTGGATGGCTGGACGCAGTGCTGCCGGAATCAGCAACTCAACCGCCTTGAGTCGGTCGCTGGAGTCGCGTGTCAGTGCCGTGAGCCTGGCCAGCGTGGGAGATTCCGCGCTGGCTTGCTGCACGGTGACGGCGTGGTGGCGGCGATTCATGGTGTGGCGTCTTCGGGCGCAGGGAATTCGTAGTGCATTTGATTATCACGGACGCCAGGTTGGCGCGCAGCCGGGCCATTCATCTGTCTGGCACGCGCCTCGTACTGGCGGGTTTGGCGGTGTCGCTGTGCCTCATGCTGGTGGCCGCCACCTTGTACCACTGGGTGTTTTTGAAGGGTGCACGCGAGGGCTGGCCCATCGTCGGCCCGATGGTGCAACTGGTGGTCAAGGACGAGTTTGCCGAGCGCGACCGTTTCATGCGCGCCAACCTCGATGCCATGGCGCGCCGCGTGGGCGAGATGCAGGCCCGCATGGTGCAACTGGAATCCCTGGGGGACCGCGTTCTTGGGCTGGCTGGGATGGCCCCAGGAGACATTCAAAAGGCCGAGGGGCGCGGCGGTGCGCTGGTGAGTGCCCACAACCTGTCCATGGAAGAGCTGCAGGCCACGCTCGATGAGCTAGAACGCCTGACCAACCAGCGGGTGGACCTGATGACAGTGATGGAATCACGCCTGTTCGACCAGCACATCCGCAAGAAGATGGTTCCCACGCATGCGCCCGTGACCGGCAAGGCGCCCGGATCGTCCTTTGGCTGGCGCATCGACCCCATCACCGGGCAGTCGGCCCTGCACACCGGGCTTGATTTTCAGGCTGACACGGGCACGCCCATCCTGGCCGCTGCGGGTGGCGTGGTCGTGACGCAGGAATACCACCCGGCCTACGGCAACATGATCGAGGTGGACCACGGCAACCAACTGGTCACCCGCTATGCCCATGCCTCGCGTACCCTGGTAAAGCAAGGGGATATCGTGCGGCGCGGCCAGAAGATTGCCGAGGTCGGCACCACCGGGCGCTCCACGGGGCCGCATCTGCACTTCGAGGTGCTGGTCCAAGGGGTTTTTCAGGATCCCCAGAAGTTTCTGAGCGCGGGTGGCACGGCCGCCAATACGCTGGTGGCGTCGGCCCGGGGGGCAGCGCCCACATCGGGCAGGTAAAATCGCGGGTCCGGCATTCTCTGCCTGGGTTTGCAGTGCTTGCAAAACCGGCCAGAGGACCCACCTGAACTCAATTCATCTTAGGGATTTCGGTCGCTTGGCGCGCTGATTGCAGCGGGCAAGCGGTCCTGTTCGCATGGCCACCAACTTCCTCACCAAAATATTCGGCAGCCGCAATGACCGGCTTCTCAAGCAGTACCGCAAGACGGTGTCCCGCATCAATGCGATGGAGCCCGATTACGAGAAGCTGTCGGACGAGCAGCTCAAGGCCAAGACCCAGGAGTTCAAGGAGCGCGTAGCCAAGGGCGAATCGCTGGACGACATCCTGCCCGAGGCGTTTGCCGTGGTGCGTGAAGGCTCCAAGCGCATCATGAAGATGCGCCATTTCGATGTGCAGATGTTGGGCGGCATGGCGCTGCATCACGGCAAGATTTCCGAAATGCGCACGGGCGAGGGCAAGACCCTTACAGCCACGCTGCCGGTGTACCTCAATGCCCTGTCGGGCAAGGGCGTGCACGTGGTGACGGTGAACGATTACCTCGCCAATCGCGATGCGCAGTGGATGGGGCGCCTGTACAACTTCCTGGGCCTTACGGTGGGCATTAACCTGCCCAACATGCCGCGAGAGCAAAAGCAGGAGGCCTACCGCGCCGACATCACCTACGGCACGAACAACGAATACGGTTTCGACTACCTGCGCGACAACATGGTTTATGAGGCTGCCGACCGTGTGCAGCAGGGCCTGAATTTCGCCATCGTGGATGAGGTGGACTCCATCCTGATCGACGAGGCGCGCACGCCCCTGATCATCAGCGGCCAGGCCGAAGACCACACGGCCACCTACATCGCCATGAACAAGGTGGTGCCCGTGCTGGTGCGCCAAGAGGGCGAGGCCGACCCGCGCACGGGCGAGGGCGTGACCAAGCCCGGCGACTTCACCCTGGACGAAAAAAGCCACCAGGTGTTCCTGACCGAACAGGGCCACGAGACCGCCGAGCGCGTGCTCGCCAGCCACGGCCTGATCGCCGAAGGCGCCTCGGTGTACGACCCGGCCAACATCACGCTGATGCACCACCTGTATGCAGCGCTGCGGGCCAACCATCTGTACCACCGCGACCAGCACTACGTGGTGCAAAACGGTGAGATCGTGATCGTGGATGAGTTCACCGGCCGCCTGATGTCGGGCCGCCGCTGGAGCGAAGGCCTGCACCAGGCAGTGGAAGCCAAGGAAGGCGTGAACATCCAGGCCGAGAACCAGACGCTGGCTTCGATCACCTTCCAGAACTATTTCCGCCTGTACAACAAGCTCGCTGGCATGACTGGCACGGCCGACACCGAGGCCTATGAGTTCCAGGAGATCTACGGCCTGGAAACCACCGTCATCCCGCCCAACCGCCCCAGCAAGCGCGACGACCAGCTTGACCGCGTGTACAAGACCACGCGCGAGAAGTACGAAGCGGCCATCAAGGACATCCGCGAATGCCACGAACGCGGCCAGCCCGTGCTGGTGGGCACCACGTCGATCGAGAACTCTGAAATCATCGATCAACTCCTGAACAAGGAAGGCCTGGCGCACCAGGTGCTCAACGCCAAGCAGCACGCCCGCGAGGCAGACATCGTGGCCCAGGCCGGCCGTGCCGGCATGATCACAATCGCCACCAACATGGCAGGCCGTGGTACCGACATCGTGCTGGGCGGCAACATCGAGAAGGATGTGGCGGCCGTCGAGGCCGATGAGTCGCTGTCCGAAGCCGATCGCGCCGCCAAGGTGGCCGCATTGCGCGAGCAGTGGACGGTGGACCACGAGAAGATCAAGGCTCTGGGCGGCCTGCGCATCATCGCCACCGAGCGCCATGAGTCCCGCCGCATCGACAACCAACTGCGTGGCCGTTCGGGCCGCCAGGGTGACCCCGGCTCCTCGCGCTTCTACCTGAGCCTGGACGATTCGCTGATGCGCATCTTCGCGGGCGACCGCGTCAAGGCCATCATGGACCGTCTGAAGATGCCCGATGGCGAAGCCATCGAAGCCGGCATCGTGACCCGCTCCATCGAGTCGGCCCAGCGCAAGGTGGAAGCCCGCAACTTCGACATCCGCAAGCAGTTGCTGGAGTACGACGATGTGGCCAATGACCAGCGCAAGGTGATCTACCAGCAGCGCAACGACATCCTGGACGCCTCCGATCTGTCGGATGTGATCGCCGCCATGCGCGAGGACTGCATGACCGATCTGGTGCGCCAGTACGTGCCCGCCGAGTCGTTGGAAGAGCAGTGGGACCTGCCCGCGCTGGAAAAGGCGCTGGCCGAAGAGTGGCAAGTCTCTCTGGCGCTGCAGCAGGAAGTGCAGGGCTCGAGCAGCGTCACTGACGACGAGATTCTGGAGAAGGTGCTGCACGCCGCGAATGGGTCTTTCGACGCCAAGGTGGAGCAAGTGGGCCGTGAGAACTTCACGCAGTTCGAGCGCGTGGTGCTGTTGCAGAATTTTGACTCCAACTGGCGTGACCACCTCTCTGCGCTGGACTACCTGCGCCAGGGCATCCACCTGCGCGGCTATGCCCAAAAGCAGCCCAAGCAGGAGTACAAGCGTGAAGCCTTCGAGCTGTTCCGCCAGTTGATCGATCAGGTCAAGAACGAGGTCACCAAGGTTCTCATGACCGTTCAGGTCCAGTCGCAGGCCCAACTCGACCAGGCTGCGCAGGACATGGAAACCCGCGCCGAGAGCATTGCCAACGTTACCTACACCGCGCCCACCGAAACAGGCGAAGTGGAGACCACGGTGGATGCCCAGACGGTGGGCGATGCGCTGCCCGAAGGCATCCGCGTGGGGCGCAACGACCCTTGTCCTTGCGGTAGCGGCAAAAAATACAAGCAGTGCCACGGCAAGCTGGCCTGATTTTCTGATGCATACAACACGGGCTTCGGCCCGTGTTTTCATTGGCGCGCCACGGTTTTCCGGATAATTGGCCGCAGTTTTTGAGAAAGACCTCCATGCCCGTGAATCTCTCCGCTCCCAACGCCTCCGATCTGCAGCCGATTGCCGGTGTCCGTATCGGTGTTGCCGAAGCCGGTGTCCGCAAGGCCCACCGCAAAGACCTCACCGTGTTCCTGCTGGACGAAGGAGCCAGCGTGGCGGGCGTTTTCACCCAGAACCGCTTTTGTGCGGCGCCGGTGCAAATCAGTCGCGAACATTTGGCCAGCGGCGAATCGATTCGCGCGATGGTGATCAACACGGGCAACGCTAATGCGGGCACGGGCGCTGATGGCCTGGCGCGTGCACGGTCCACCTGTGTTGCGATGGCACGTCTGCTCCAGGTGGCGCCAGAGCAGATCCTGCCGTTCTCCACCGGCGTGATCATGGAGCCGCTGCCCAATGACCGCATCGAGGCCGGTCTGCCCGCTGCGATTGCCGATGCACAGCCTGGCCACTGGGCCCGCGCCGCCGAAGGCATCATGACCACCGACACCCTGCCCAAGGCCTTCTCGGCGCAGGTGCAGATCGGCGGCGCCACGGTGTCCATCACCGGCATCAGCAAGGGCGCGGGCATGATTCGCCCCAACATGGCGACCATGCTGGGCTTTCTGGCCACCGATGCCTGCGTGGCGCCCGCCGTGATGCAGCAGTTGGCGCGCGAGCTGGCCGATGGCTCGTTCAACCGCGTGACCATCGATGGCGACACGTCGACCAACGACTCCTTCGTGGTCGTTGCCACCAACAAGGCCGCGCATGGGCCCATCACCTCGCTCGACAACGCCGAGGGCCAGGCCCTCAAGGCGGCGATGCTGGCCGTGTCGCAGAAGCTGGCCCAGGCCATCGTGCGCGATGGTGAAGGCGCCACCAAGTTCATCACCGTGCGGGTGGAAGGCGGCAAAACGGGCGAGGAGTGCCGCAAGGTGGCCTATGCCATCGCGCATTCGCCCCTGGTCAAGACGGCTTTTTTTGCCAGCGACCCGAACCTGGGCCGCATTCTGGCAGCTGTGGGCTATGCAGGCATCGACGATCTGGACCAGACGGGCATCGACCTGTACCTGGACGACGTGCATGTGGCCGTGCAGGGCGGTCGCAACCCCGCCTACCGCGAGGAAGACGGCCAGCGCGTAATGAAGCAGGCCGAGATCACCGTGCGCGTGCTGCTGGGCCGTGGCAATGCCGTGGACACGGTGTGGACCTGTGACTTCAGCCATGAGTATGTGACCATCAATGCCGACTATCGGTCTTGATGAGGTTGCTATTATTTTGATAGCTATTGGCGCTTGATAAATAAGCGCCAGGTGCCGAAATGAACGAGAAATTTGAACATCTGATCGAGCGCGCCGAGCAGCTCATCGCCCGCATCGAATCTGTATTGCCGCAGCCTCTGGGCGCGCCGGATTGGCCGGCCTCTATTGCCTGGCGCTACCGCAAGCGCAGCAGCGGCCACGGCACCCTGGAGCCCGTGCGCCATGTGGCTGCGATGGCGCTGGCGGATCTCAAGGAGATCGATGGCCAGAAGGAAAAGATCGAGCGCAACACGCAACAGTTTGTGCGGGGCTTACCCGCCAACAACGTGCTGCTGACCGGCGCGCGCGGCACCGGAAAGTCCTCGCTCATCAAGGCCTGCCTGAACGCCTACGCGGCGCAGGGCCTGCGCCTGATCGAGGTGGACAAGGCCGACCTTACGGACTTGCCCGATATCGTGGATGTGGTGTCCGCACGGCCCGAGAAATTCATCGTCTTTTGCGATGACCTGAGCTTTGAAGACGGCGAGCCCGGCTACAAGGCGCTGAAATCCATTCTGGACGGCTCGGTGGCCGCTGCCACACCCAATGTGCTGATCTACGCGACCAGCAACCGGCGCCACCTGCTGCCCGAATACATGAAGGAAAACCTCACCTATACCCACACCGACGACGGCGAAGTGCATCCGGGCGAGGTGGTGGAGGAGAAGATCTCCCTGTCGGAGCGCTTTGGCCTGTGGGTGAGCTTCTACCCCTTCAGCCAGGACGAGTACCTGACCATCACGGCCCAGTGGCTGTCGTCGCTGGGCGTGTCGGCCGCTGCCATCGCGGCGGCCCGGCCCGAGGCCTTGGTTTGGGCATTGGAGCGCGGCTCGCGCAGCGGCCGCGTGGCCTACCAGTTTGCGCGTGACTATGCAGGGCGCCACAGTGGCTGAAGCAACACGCAAACACACCGAGGTGGCCGTGGGCATCCTGCTGCGCGGCGATGGCGCGATGCTGCTGTCCACCCGCCCGCCCGGCAAGCCCTATGCGGGCTATTGGGAGTTTCCGGGCGGCAAGCTGGAGGCGGGCGAGACGGTGGAAGAGGCGCTGCGCCGCGAGCTGATCGAAGAGCTGGGCGTGACCATCGGGGCTGCCAGCGTCTGGAAGGTTACGGAGCACGACTACCCCCATGCCCTGGTGCGCTTGCATTGGTGCAAGGTGGAGGCCTGGACGGGTGAGTTCGAGATGCGCGAGGGCCAGCAGATGGCCTGGCAGCAGATGCCGTTGACGGTAGCACCCGTGTTGCCTGGCGCCTACCCGGTGTTGCAATGGCTGGCCGAGGAACGGGGTCTGCAGTTCACCGCAGAGTGAGAGCTTGATAGGGATTTGCTATCAAATTAATAGCTTGTAGCGCTTATTCGTCGGGCGGTAGAGCCTGATTTGATCAATATCCACCCGATCACCAGCCTGTATCAATGCTGCAGGCGCGGGTCGCCGTAGGGAGCATCCGGCGGCGGGGCTTCGGCGGGCATGCGAAAGTCCTCGCTGGCCCAGGCGCCCAGGTCCACCTGCTTGCAGCGCTCGCTGCAGAAGGGGCGGTAGGCATTGGCGGGGCTGTAAACGCTGTCACCGCCACAACTGGGGCAGGTGACGGTGCGTGCTGCTGGGGGGCTGCTGGTTCGCTGGGTCATCCTCGTTCGTCGCTGTCTTCAGTGTCTTGGTGGCTTGCTTGCGTGCCGATCCAGAGCGCAGTCCGTTGTGGTTAGGCGCACAGGGTGAGTTCAAAGGCGGCATCTTCGCTGCAGGCGTGCAAGCGGTCGTCGTCCCCCAGCCGCATGAGCCGCACCGAGACGATCAAGCGGTTGCCGCTGATTTCGGGGATCAGGTTCAGAGCCGGGTCAATACGCAGCCGAAGCAATTGGAAGGTGCGGCCTTGCGGCAGGTTTTGCTGAAACTGGCCACGCTCCGCCGCCACCTTCTGGGGCACACCCGAATCGCGCAGCAGCTTGAGCAGCACATAAATGGATTCGGCCAACGGCGCCAGGGTAGACGCCCATTGCTCCAGCGCTTGCTGCCGAACTTCGGGGGTGTGGTGCTGCCACGCATAGTAGGCGGGCAGGTCGAACCCACAGGTGCCGCCGGGGATGCCGATGCGGCTGCGGATGCTCATCAGCCAGTCGTTTTCGGTCAGCGTGTGGCCGGATTTTCCGTTTTGGGCGTTGAGCGCCGTAAAGCACCGGTCTAGCTGGGCAATCACGGCATCGAGCGCAGCCTCCGAGATGGAGGGATTGCCCCGGTAGCTGTCGAGCTGGTGCTTGTGCTTCTCGATGTCCTTGAGCACGTCCGACTTCAGGTCGGCCCGAGCCGCCACATCCATGATCTCGAAGATCGTGACCAGGGCGAAATGGTGATCGAGCGCATGGGAGCGGGGGATCAGCTCCCCCAACCGGCGGAACAACTGCTCAAGCCGCAGATAGGTTCTGAGACGCTCGTTAAAGGGGTATTCGTAAAGGATCACGCTGGCGGGTTCCTGGGGGCTCAGGGAATATTCTGACGCCGGTGGCGCACGGCAGGGGACGAAAGCACAAACGGTTTCTTTCGCATCATAGCCCGAACAGTGCGGCTGTCTGGCACACCTGGGCTTGTAGCTCTTCGAGCGTGCAGCGGGCATCGTTGGCAATCAACACATCCGCCACCGCCCTGCGCGCGCTACGTGTTGCCTGCGAGGCGATGATGCTCTGAACCACCTCCCGCGCGAGGCCATTGCGTTGCATGATGCGTGTGATCTGCGTCTCGACTGCGCAATCCACCACCACCACGGCGTCCAGCCGCCGCGCCCACCGGCCTGACTCTGCCAGCAGTGGAATGTCATGCACGATCAGCCGGGAGCCCGCAGCAGTGGCCTGCTGCGCCAGGGCCTGGCTGCGGAGGGTGACCAGCGGATGCACGATGCCTTCCAACTGGATACGTGCCTCCGGGCGGGTGAAAGCCAGCTCGCGCATGCGTGCCCGGTCCAGCGCCCCCGACGCATCGATAAAGGCTTCGCCAAACGTGCTGCGGATGGCCTCCATGGCAGCGCCTTGCGGGCCGGTGGCATCGCGGGCGATCTGGTCTGCATCGATCAATGTGGCGCCCAGCGACACGAACATGCGACCCACCGTGCTCTTGCCGCTGCCGATGCCGCCAGTCAGGCCCAGTCGGCAAGGGAAGGTCTTCGCTACCTTGGTCACGCCCGTTGCATTCACAGGCCGAACAAGTTCAGCACCGTGCCCAAAATGGCGTTAGGGCCGAACACCATGGCAGTGAGCCCCGCGCCCACCAGGAAGGGGCCAAAGGGGATATAGCCCCCCTCACGCAGACGGCTGAAAATTTTCATCGCGATCCCGACGATGGCGCCAATGACCGACGACATCAGGATGATGGGCACGAGCGCTTGCCAGCCAAACCAGGCACCGAGCGCTGCAAACAACTTGAAGTCGCCATACCCCATGCCTTCTTTGCCCGTGGCCAGCTTGAAGCCCCAATAAACGAGCCACAAAGACAGGTACCCGCCCACGGCACCCATCACGGATGCGTACAGCGGAACCTCGATCCACTGCATGGCGGCGGCAATCAGACCTGCCCACAGCAAAGGCAGGGTAATGTCGTCGGGCAGAAGGGTTGTGTCCCAGTCGATGAAGGCCAGCGCGACCAGGGCTGCGGAGAAGCCACACCAGGCAAGGCCTGCTGGGGTTGCACCCCAGCGATAAATACAAAAGAAAAACAGCGCACCCGTGGCGATTTCGACCAAGGGGTAACGGGGGCTGATGCGCACCTTGCAGGCCGAGCAGCGGCCGCGCAAGAACAGGTAGCTCAGCACCGGAATGTTTTCATACCACTGCACCATGTGCCCGCAAGACGGGCAGCGCGAGCGGGGCGTCATCAGGTTGAACGGCTCTGGCGTGCCTGCGGGAAGCTCCCGGCCCTGCTTTTCCGCTTCCAACTGGGCCAGGTCTGCTGCCCATTGCTGCTCCATCATCTTGGGGAGCCGGTAAATGACGACGTTCAAAAAACTACCGATAAGCAACCCCACCACGCCACCCAGGGCAGCGTCCCACCACACATCCAGCCCCATTACACGACCTGACCGAGCTTGAAGATAGGAAGGTACATGGAGACGACGATGCCACCAATCAGCGTGCCCAGGAAAACAATGATGATGGGCTCCATCAGGCTGGACAGGCCCGCCACCATGTCATCCACTTCGGCTTCGTAAAAATCGGCGGCTTTGCCGAGCATGTGGT
This sequence comes from Acidovorax sp., assembly GCF_027492855.1. Taxonomy (GTDB): domain Bacteria; phylum Pseudomonadota; class Gammaproteobacteria; order Burkholderiales; family Burkholderiaceae_C; genus Acidovorax. The sequence goes on along the minus strand of NZ_JAPUDY010000072.1, from coordinate 78,671 downwards.
CAATAGAACCCGACTCTTCCCCAATGGCGCACATCTGCAGCACCATGGAAGGAAAGACATTGGCATTGCCCATAGCAGCGGTCAGGCTGGTGCCGGTGGAGACTTCCTGTTGAATCTTGTCGGTCGCCATGGCGTACACGGAGTTGCCCGCAGCGCCGCCCACCGAGTCCAGCGCTTCCACGAGGGGAACGCCCGCAGCGAACATGGTGGACAAGGTCCGGGTCCAGCGCGCAACGCAGGATTTGTCGATCAGCGCACCGAAAACAGGCATACGCAGCAGCAGGCGATCCATGAACATCTGCATCTTTTCATTGCGGCGCCAGGCCTGCATGAAAAAGAAGAATCCGCCGCCCAAGGCGCCAAAAATCAGCCACCACCATTTAACGAAAATCTCGCTAATGGCCATCACAAAGAGTGTGGGGGCGGGAAGATCAGCTCCGAAAGATGTAAATACCTCCTTGAAAGCAGGAATCACGAAAATCATGATCACTGTTACCACCACGAAAGCCACAATAACCACGGAAATAGGGTACATCAAAGCCGATTTGATTTTTGACTTGATGGCCTCTGTTTTCTCCATGTAGGTGGCGAGCCGGTCCAGCAGGGCCTCCAGGATACCTGCAGCCTCACCTGCCTCCACCAAATTGCAGTAGAGACTGTCAAAGTACATGGGGTGTTTGCGGAAGGCACCATTCAACGACGTTCCGGTTTCAATATCGGATCGAATATCATTGAGTAGTTTGGTCACGCTGGCATTGGTGTTGCCTCTGCCCACAATGTCGAACGCCTGCAGTAGCGGGACGCCTGCTTTCATCATCGTCGCCAGTTGCCGGGTGAACAGTGCGATATCTTTGGGCTTAATTCTTTTGCCCGAGCGCATGCGGCGCTTCTTGATTTTTGTCGGAAATACCCCTTGGCGTCGCAAAGTGGCCTGAACTTGATTCTCCCCCGCAGCACGGACCTCGCCTCTGACGATTTTTCCATTGCGGTCCTTGCCTTCCCATTCGAAGACAAAATCTTTGATATCTCTTTTGGATGCTACGGTAGCCATGCAGCCCTCGTCAGTGGATATTATTCATTGGTAACCGCCAGAACTTCTTCAAGAGAAGTCAGGCCCAGCTTGGCTTTATGAAGTCCCGATTCCCGCAGAGAGCGCACGCCTTCGGCCCTTGCCTGTTCCGCGATCTCCAGGGCGCTTCCATCTCGAAGGATGATGCGCTGAATATCTTCTGAAATCGGCATGACCTGGTAGATACCCAGTCGGCCTTTGTAGCCGTTGTTGCAGGCAGAGCAGCCGACGGGGCGGTAAGTCACCCAGGAGCCATCAAGTTCATGTTCTGCGTAGCCGGCTTCCACCAAGGCTTCGTGGGGAATATCCGCCGGCGTCTTGCAGACGGGACACAACCGGCGTGCCAGCCGTTGCGCAGTGATCAATATCACACTGGATGCAATGTTAAAGGGGGCGATCCCCATATTTCGCATCCGCGTCAACGTTGTTGGCGCATCATTTGTGTGCAGGGTTGACAGCACCAAATGCCCGGTTTGGGCAGCCTTGATCGAAATATCGGCAGTCTCCAGATCTCGGATTTCACCCACCATGATGATGTCAGGATCCTGGCGGAGAAAGGACTTGAGTGCGACAGCAAATGTCATCCCCGCCTTCTCGTTGACGTTAACCTGATTGACGCCGGGTAGGTTGATTTCGGAAGGATCTTCTGCGGTGGCAATATTGACGCCAGGTTTGTTCAATAGATTCAGGCAGGTGTAAAGCGAAACGGTCTTTCCGGAGCCGGTAGGCCCCGTCACCAAAATCATGCCATAAGGGCGACCAATCGCTTGAAGGAGTCGCTCCTTTTCTACGGCCTCATAGCCCAGCGCATCAATGCCGAGTTTGGCGCTGCTTGGGTCCAGAATACGGATCACGATCTTCTCGCCAAACAGGGTCGGCAAGGTGCTGACCCGGAAGTCGATCACCCGGTTTGGACCCACCTTCAGCTTCATGCGGCCATCCTGGGGCACGCGTTTTTCTGAGATATCCAGGCGTGAAATCACCTTGATTCGCGATGCAAGTTTGTCCTTGATGGCAATCGGGGGCGATGCTATCTCGCGCAGCTCCCCGTCAATGCGGAAACGTACGCGGTACTGGTGTTCATAGGGCTCAAAATGCAAATCGGAGGCTCGCATATTGAAGGCGTCGAGCAGCATTTTGTGAAGAAACTTGACGATGGGGGCGTCTTCAACCTCGGTAGTGCCGGTATCTGATTCTTCGGAGGTCTCTTCGATGGAAACATCGTCGAATTCAAAATCCCCACCGCCACTCACCAACGTATCCATGGATTCGCTGGTGGATTTTGTGGTGGTTTCTATCAGTCGGCTCAGTTTGTCATATTCTGCAATAATCCAATCCACCCCCATCTGGGTGGTGAACTTGATTTTTTCTGCAGCTTCCTGGTCCGTTGGGTCGGCTGTCGCAACGATCAAGCGGTTATTGCGCTTGCTGAGGACTACCACGCGGTAAGCCTGGCATATTTTCCCGTCGAGCAATTCTTTGGGAAGGCGCTGCTGGTCAATGGCGTCGAGGTCCAGCAGGGGGGCGCCAAATACGGTAGACACGGTATAGGCCAAATCCGCCGGAGATACCACCCCGGAGCCGGTCAGTTCGGCGATAAAACTGGTTCGGCTGGTTTGTGATTTTTTGTAAATATCCTCGGCTGACTTCTGGGTCAGTTTTCCGGCGGACATCAATGCCCGACCCAGTCCGGGAAGGGCGACTGCAGAGGCTTCTTTAGGGGCAGTATCAACAGCAGCCATGTAACCGGTAATGTGTTAGGTGTGGAAAAGAAACCATCCTATCATCACCGATTGCGCAAAGCGTGTACAGCGCTGGATATTGGTAACTGCGCCACAAGAAAGGCGCAAATCCGGGGAGTGCCGTTGATTGGTGGTCGGGGTGAGAGGATTCGAACCTCCGGCCTCTACGTCCCGAACGTAGCGCTCTACCAGGCTAAGCTACACCCCGTAGCTTGTCGTGGCACCCAAGTGCAGATGTATTGGATGCCTCAGTTGCGTCGTGCTAACAGCTGAGCTGCTAATTCTAGCAATCCCTTTGAATAGACATTGGCAGGGAGTCGCTCTGCCGCAGCCATGGCCCGGCGGGCTTCAGAGAAGGCCGCTGTGCGCGTGACTTCCAGTGCCCCAGTGGCGCGCACGATGCGGATGATCTCGCTCAATTGTTCGGTTGAGCCCTGCTCGATGGCTTGGCGAACCACAAGGGCTTGGCTGGGGGTGCCCCGCTCCATGGCGGCAATCAGCGGCAGCGTGGATTTGCCCTCCCGGAGGTCGTCGCCCAGATTTTTGCCCATTTCCGAGGCGTCGCCATCGTAGTCCAGGACATCATCGATGATCTGGAAGGCGGTGCCCAGCGCCTGGCCATAGGTCGCGCACGCTTCCTCGATCTCTGGCGTGCTGTCGGCCAACACGGCGCCGAGTCGGGCGCTGGCCTCGAACAGCTTGGCGGTCTTGGAGCGGATCACGCGGAGGTAACCGGCCTCATCCAGCGAGGCGTCGTGCATGTTCATGAGCTGAAGCACTTCGCCTTCGGCAATCACGTTTGTGGCCTCAGACAGAATTTCCATGATCCGCATGCTTCCGGCTTCCACCATCATCTGGAAGGAGCGGGTGTGCAGAAAGTCGCCCACCAGCACGCTGGCGGGGTTGCCGAATGTCTCGTTGGCCGTGGGGCGCCCGCGCCGCAGGGTGGATGCGTCCACGACGTCGTCATGCAGCAAGGTGGCGGTATGGATCAACTCGACCACCGCCGCCAGGCTGAACCGGTGCGCCCCGCCATAGCCCAGAGCGCCGCACACCATGAGCAACAGCGCGGGGCGCAGACGCTTGCCCCCGGCCGCAATGATGTACTGCGATATCTGGGCCACCAGCGGCACGCTGGAGGTCAGGCGCTGCTCAATGACCTTGTCAACCTCGTGCATGTCGTGTGCAACGAGCGCGAGGGGGGATGCTGCGGGGGCGGTATGGTCAGTCAAGATGGCGGTCACAGAAAGTGCCCGGATTATAGGAAGACCTGAGTGGGGTCTTTGTGGCCTGGCGGTGGGTCGTTGCGGCAGCCAATCAAGGGGCTAGACCGTTGGTTGGCGATGCGCTATAATCGTCGGCTCTGCGGAAATTCGTCTGCAGAACTCATATCAAGAGGTCAACATGTACGCGGTCATAAAAACCGGCGGCAAGCAGTATCGCGTTGCTTCCGGCGAAAAAATTAAAGTAGAACAGATTGCTGCGGACGTAGGCCAGGAGATCGTGATCGACCAGGTTCTGGCTGTCGGCAACGGCGCTGAACTGAAGGTGGGTACGCCCCTGGTGTCCGGCGCAACCGTGAAAGCCACTGTTGTGGCCCACGGCAAGCACGACAAAGTGCACATCTTCAAGATGCGCCGTCGCAAGCACTATCAAAAACGCCAAGGCCATCGCCAGCAGTTCACTGAGCTGCAAATCGGTGCGATTGCTGCTTAATCGAAGGAGCTAGTCATGGCACAGAAAAAAGGCGGCGGCTCTACGCGAAACGGGCGCGACTCCAAGCCAAAGATGCTGGGTGTCAAGGCGTTCGGTGGTGAACTGATCAGCGCTGGCTCGATCATCGTGCGCCAACGTGGCACACGTTTCCACCCCGGCAACAACGTCGGCGTGGGCAAGGATCACACCTTGTTCGCCCTGGTGGACGGCCACGTGTCGTTTGGCACCAAGGGTGCATTGTCCAAGTCCACGGTCAATGTGACTCCTGCCTGAGGATTTTTCCTCTGGCACGCATCGAAGCCCCGCTTTGCCGGGGCTTTGTTGTTTGGTTTGTACGATGGCGGCTGCATGCCGCTATCTGCCCGCGGCGCCTGGAAGGGGCGCCCCGCTGTTCCGCCACAATCGGCCATTGGCCGCTTGTCCGTCGGTGCGGCGCCCTTTTGTAAACTGGATACCCCATGAAGTTCGTCGATGAAGCCTTTATTGACATTGCCGCCGGTGATGGTGGCAATGGCTGCGTGTCGTTTCGGCACGAAAAATACAAGGAGTTCGGCGGCCCCAATGGCGGCGACGGCGGGCGCGGCGGGCATGTGTTCGCTGTGGCCGACCCCAATCTGAACACCCTGGTGGATTTCCGCTATTCGCGCCGCCATGAAGCCAAGCGCGGCGAACATGGCATGGGCTCGGACATGTTTGGCGCGGCGGGCTCCGACATCACACTGAAGATGCCTGTGGGCACCATCATCACCGACGCGGAAACGGGTGAGGTGCTGTATGAATTGCTCAATCCGGGCGAGATCATCACCATCGCCAAGGGCGGCGATGGCGGATTTGGCAACATGCGTTTCAAGAGCGCCATCAACCGTGCGCCACGCCAAAAAACACCAGGCTGGCCGGGTGAAAAAAAGAATCTGAAACTCGAACTCAAGGTTCTCGCCGACGTCGGGCTTCTGGGCATGCCGAATGCAGGCAAGTCCACCTTCATCACAGCGGTTTCCAATGCGCGGCCCAAGATTGCCGACTATCCCTTCACCACCTTGCACCCGAACCTGGGCGTGGTGCGCGTGGGGCCCGAGCAGAGTTTTGTGGTGGCCGACATTCCAGGCCTGATCGAAGGCGCGTCGGAAGGCGCCGGGTTGGGCCACCAGTTCCTGCGCCACCTGCAGCGCACCCGTTTGCTGTTGCACATTGTGGACTTGGCGCCGTTTGATGATGCGGTGGACCCGGTGGCCCAGGCCAAGGCGATCGTTAACGAGCTGAAAAAATACGATCAGCAGCTTTACAACAAGCCCCGCTGGTTGGTGCTGAACAAGCTCGACATGGTGCCCGCCGAAGAGCGGGAGGCGCGCGTCAAGGATTTCGTGAAGCGCTTCAAGTGGAAGGGGCCTGTGTTCGAGATCTCCGCGCTGACGCGCGAGGGCTGCGAACCGCTGATCCATGCGATCTTCCGCCATGTGCAGTCCGAGCAGCGCACAGAGAACGAGCCCGTGGAAGTGGACCCACGGTTCGCCGGGGACGCGCCTGCCTGACGCAACACGCAGCACGCGGATGATCTGTTTGGCTTGAATGCTATATTTTTAATAGCTGCTTGCGCTTGATGAATAAGCGCTAGCAGCCAAAATGACCTTAAACAATGGTTTCCAGCGTATTGCGAGATGCCCGCCGCATCGTGGTCAAGGTGGGCTCCAGCCTTGTGACCAACGAAGGCCGTGGCTTGGATGAAACAGCCATCGGCGAGTGGAGCCGCCAACTGGCGGCCCTGGTGCGCGGCGACGGCGGCGCACCGCGCGAGGTGGTGATGGTGTCCAGTGGTGCCATTGCCGAAGGCATGAAGCGCCTGGGCTGGACGACGCGGCCGCAGGAAGTCCATGAACTGCAGGCGGCGGCGGCGGTGGGCCAGATGGGCCTTGCGCAGATGTACGAGACCAAACTGCGCGAGCAGGGCATGGGCAGTGCCCAGGTGCTGCTCACCCACGCGGATTTGGCGGACCGCGAGCGCTACCTGAACGCGCGCTCGACCTTGCTCACCTTGCTGCGCCTGGGCGTGGTGCCGGTGATCAACGAGAACGACACAGTCGTCAACGACGAAATCAAGTTTGGCGACAACGACACCCTGGGCGCCCTGGTGGCCAATCTGGTGGAGGCTGATGCGCTGATCATCCTCACCGACCAGAAGGGCCTGTACACCGCCGATCCGCGCCGCGATCCGTCCGCTCAGTTCGTGCACGAAGCCAAGTCCGGGGATTTGGCGCTGGAGGCCATGGCCGGTGGTGCGGGCTCCAGCATTGGCAAGGGCGGCATGATCACCAAGATTCTGGCGGCCAAGCGCGCGGCAGGCTCAGGCGCATCCACCGTGATTGCCTGGGGGCGCGAGCCGGACGTGCTGGTGCGCCTGGTGGGGGGCGAGCCCTTGGGCACCTTGCTGGTGGCCCAGACGCAGAAAAAGCAAGCCCGCAAGCAGTGGATGGCAGACCACCTCCAGCTGCGCGGCTCTGTGGTGGTGGATGCAGGGGCGGCAGCCAAGGTGCGCGATGAGGGCAAGAGCCTGCTGCCCATTGGCATGACGGCAGTCGAGGGCGATTTCTCCCGTGGCGACGTGATCGCCGTGCGGGACACCTCGGGGGCCGAGATTGCGCGGGGCCTGGCGAACTACGCGGCGGCAGAAGCGCGCCTGTTGTGCCGCAAGCCCTCCACCGAGTTTGAAAAACTGCTTGGCTACGTGGCCGAGCCAGAGATGGTGCACCGCGACAATCTGGTGCTGACCGTCGGCGCCTGACCGGGAGGCGCGCTCACAAAAAATGCCTGCAACTGCAGGCATTTTTCATGGACGGTGCGTTTCTGTGTTCCTTAACGCGGGGCGGTCGAGAGCGGCGGCAATCCGTCAAGCTCACCCGGAATGCTGGTCTGCGGGTCCGGGTCAAAACTGGCACCAGGCGGCAACTCCATGCCCGGATTGACGAGCAACGACCCCGTGCGGTACGGGCTCGTTCCTGCGTGCTCGCCCTCGCGGGTGCGCATGCCGCTGCGCAGATAGCGGTTGCGCTGCTCATAGCGTGGCAGATACCGGGCAAGCTCGGTCAGCGCCATTTCATAGACGCCGCGTTTGAACTCGACCACCACGTCCAGCGGCACCCAGTAGTCGTTCCAGCGCCAGGCATCGAACTCCGGATGGTTGGTGGCACGAAGGTTCAGATCCCAGTCGTGGCCCACCAGTTGGAGCAGATACCAGATTTGTTTCTGGCCCTTGTAATGTCCGCGCGCATCGCGGCGGATGTACCGGTCAGGCACCTCATAGCGCAACCAGTCCCGGGTGCGGGCCACCACGCGCACGTGGTCGGGCAATAATCCCACCTCTTCGTGCAGCTCGCGAAACATGGCCTGCTCGGGGGTTTCGCCCCGGTCAATGCCACCTTGCGGAAACTGCCAGCTGTGGGTGCGTATGCGCTTGCCCCAGAACACCTGGTTTCTCTGGTTGAGCAGGATGATGCCGACGTTCGGCCGAAAGCCGTCCCGGTCAAGCATAATCAAACCCCAAATTTTTAAACTGTGTCCATTATGCACGGCGCCTAGCGCGCAGCAAGTGGACTGCTCTGTTCTGCCTGAAGTCGATTCCGATGAAAGCCTCCCAATTCTTTATCTCCACCCTCAAGGAAGCCCCGGCCGACGCGGAAGTGGTCAGCCACAAACTCATGACACGGGCAGGGCTGATCAAGAAGCTGGGCGCAGGTATCTACAACTACATGCCCATGGGCCTTCGGGTGATCCGCAAGGTCGAGGCCATCGTGCGTGAGGAAATGAACCGCGCAGGCGCTGTGGAGCTGACCATGCCCGTGGTGCAGCCCGCAGAGCTGTGGCAGGAGACGGAGCGGTTCGACAAGATGGGCCCCGAGCTGCTGCGCATCCAGGACCGCCATGGCCGCGACTTCGTGGTGCAGCCCACCAGCGAAGAAGTGATCACTGACATCGCGCGCCAGGAGCTCAAGAGCTACAAGCAGCTGCCTAAGAACTTCTACCAGATCCAGACCAAGTTCCGTGACGAACGCCGCCCACGCTTTGGCCTGATGCGGGGCCGCGAGTTCATCATGAAGGACGCTTACAGCTTTGACCGCGATCAAGTGGCCGCCAAGGCCAGCTACCAGGTCATGGCCCAGGCCTACCGCCGCATCTTCGACCGCTTTGGCTTGACCTACCGCGCCGTGGCCGCCGACAGCGGCGCCATTGGCGGCGACCTGTCCGAAGAGTTCCAGGTGATCGCCGCCACGGGCGAGGACGCCATCGTCTATTGCCCTGAGAGCGATTACGCCGCCAATATGGAAAAGGCCGAGGCCCTGGCGCCCGCAGGTCCACGCGCCGCCGCCGCCCAGGCCCTCACCAAGACAGCTACCCCCGGCAAGAGCACCTGCGCCGACGTGGCCGAGCTGCTCTCCGTGCCGCTCCAGACCACGGTGAAATCGCTGGTGCTGGCCACCGACGAAACCAATGAAGCGGGCGAAATCGTCAAAACCCAGGTCTGGCTGCTGCTGCTGCGCGGCGACCATGACATGAACGAGATCAAGGTTGGCAAGGTGCCAGGCCTGGCCGGGTTCCGTTTCGCCACCCTGGGCGAGATAGAGGATCACTTTGGCTGCAAGCCCGGCTACCTGGGCCCCATCGGCTTGAAAAAGCCGCTCAAGCTCGTGGTGGACCGCGAAGTGGCGCTGATGGCCGACTGGATCTGTGGCGCCAACGAGGTGGATTTCCACATCACCGGCGTCAACTGGGGCCGCGATCTGCCCGAGCCCGATGCCATTGCCGACCTGCGCAACGTGGTGGCGGGCGACCGCTCGCCCGACGGCAAGGGGGAACTTGCCATCGAGCGTGGTATCGAAGTGGGCCATGTGTTTTACCTGGGCACCAAATACAGCCGCGCCATGAACGCCACCTTCCTCGACGAGAACGGCAAGCCCCAGCCCCTGGAGATGGGCTGCTACGGCATTGGCGTCACGCGCCTGCCCGCCGCTGCCATCGAGCAAAACCATGACGAACGCGGCATCATCTGGCCCGACGCGATCGCGCCTTTCACCGTGGTCGTCTGCCCCGTGGGCATGGACCGCAGCGAGGCCGTCAAGGCGACGGCCGAGCAGCTCTATGCCGACCTGCTGGCTGCGGGTGTGGACGTGATCCTGGACGACCGTGGCGAGCGCCCCGGCGCCATGTTTGCCGACTGGGAACTGATCGGCGTGCCGCACCGCGTGACCATTGGCGACAAGAGCCTCAAGGACGGCGTCGTGGAGTACCAGCACCGCCGTGACGCGGCCGCCACCAAGGTGGCTGTTGCCGACATTCTGGCCCACGTGAAGGGCCGCATCGCTGTATGAGTATGAGCCCGTTGGACACGAGCACCTCGCTTCTGGCACGGCCTGCCGCCGAAGCGGGCCTCTCGCGGCGCACATGCCTGTTGTCCGTGGCCTCGCTGGCGGCGCCTGCTGCTTGGTTGGCCGCGCCACAGGCAGCGCATGCGGGCGGGCAGCTCGAAGAGCCGCTGATGGACTCCGTGCGCACGGCCCTGAGTTCAGCCATTGCCAATCAGGCGCCGCCTGAGCCGGAGTTCTTCACCACCGAATCCCGCCTGCACTACCTGCGCTGGCTGGGCACCCAGAGCGACCGGCTGCGCCGCCGCAAGCCCGAATGGGAGGTGCGCCGCGACTTTCTGCAAACGGTTTGGTACGAGTCCAAACGCGCCGGGCTGGATGTGTCGCTGGTGCTGGGGCTCATCCAGGTGGAGAGCGGTTTCCGCAAGTTTGCCGTCTCCAGCGCCGGGGCGCGGGGTTACATGCAGGTCATGCCGTTCTGGACGCGGGTGATTGGCGATGGCGACGCGGGCAAGCTGTTTCACATGCAGACCAATCTGCGATTTGGCTGCGTGATTTTGCGCCACTACATCGACCGGGAGCAGGGCGACCTCTTCATGGCCCTGGGCCGCTACAACGGCAGCCGGGGCCGTGCGCCCTATCCAGATGCGGTGTTTGGGGCCCAGCGCAGTTGGCTGTTTGCCGACAGGCCTCCTTCGGCACCCGCTGTCTGAAAAAAAAAGGGGCAATGCCGCCGTCGCCAGCGGCTCTGCCCATACGCCCAGGCTACCGCCTAGACCGCAGTCCCTTCAGCGCGCTCCTCTGGGGGCATTGGCGGTGGTGGTGGAGGATTGCGGCCACTGCCGTGGGCCGGGTTCAGGCGCGAGACCATGACCTGGTCGATGCGGTAGCTGTCCACGTCCAGCACCTCGAACTTGTAGCCGCCCCAGCTCACGCTGTCGGTGCGGCGCGGCACGCGGCGCAGCATCACCATCAAAAAGCCCGCCAGGGTTTCGTATTCGCCGTCGTGGGGCAGTTCGTCGAGCGAGAGCGCGTGCAGCACGTCCTCGACGGGCGTGACCCCGTCAATGAGCCACGAATCCTCGTCGCGCCGCACGATCTGCTCTTCATCCGCCGGGCCCACCAGGTCGCCCATCACGGTGCTCATCACGTCGTTCAGGGTCACCACGCCGACCACCAGGCTGTATTCGTTCACGATGACGGCAAAGTCCTCGTGCACCTGCCGGAACTGCTCCAGCACCTCCGACAGCGTGAGCCGGTCCGGCACGATGAGCACTTTGCGCACCAGGCTGTCGTCGGCCAGTGAAATGGGCTGGTTGTTCAGCACGCGCTGGAACAGGTCTTTGGCATCCACATAACCCACCACGTGGTCGATGTCGCCCTCGCACACGGGGTAGGTCGAAAAAGGCTCGGCGGCAATGCGCAGGCGGATCACGGAATCGGGCTCGTCGCGCAAGAAAAAGGCGATGCGGTCGCGCGGCGACATGGCGCTGGACACCGTGCGCGTGTCGAGTTCGAACACATTGGTGATCACCTGCTGCTCGCGCGCCGCCAGCACGCCGGCACGCGCCCCTGCCTCCATCATCGCCAGGATGTCGTCGGAGGTGATGCGGTCATCGCGCAGCGACGACAGCCCCAGCACCCGGAACAGCGCATCGGCCCCCCGGCTGTAGAGCCACACCAGCGGGCGCAGCAGCGTCGTGCACCAGGCCATGGGCTCGGCCAGGCGCACCGCCATCCGCTCGGGCTCGGCCATGCCCAGGCGTTTGGGGAACAGGTCGGCAAACAGGATGAACAGCGAGGTGATGGCGAGGAAGGAGGCCAGAAAACCGGCTTTCTCCGCCGTCGATTCAGACAGCCACAGCGCAAACAGCGCGCTGAAGTGTGGGCTCAGCGCCCCTTCGCCCACGATACCGCCGAGGATGGCCACGGCGTTCTGACCGACCTGCACCACCGTGAAATAGTCGCCCGGCTGCTCCTGCATGCGCAGCACCCGGTCTGCACGGGCATCCCCCTCGTCGGCCATCTGCCGCAGGCGCAGGCGGCGTGCGGCCGCGAGCGAAATCTCGGCCATGGAAAAAAAGGCACTGGCTGCAATCAGCAGCGCGATGACAAAAAGGCTTTGGGACAGGGTCATGGAAGAGGGGGAGAGCGGCGCAGGCCGGGGCACAGCGGCTACCCGAGTGTATCTGTGCGCCTTGCGGGCGGATACCGGGGCCACGCATGCGCGCGGCCCGCCCGCACCGTGCGGCGGCTACTGCACGAAGCCGATGCGGCTGCGCCCCGAGGTGGCCTTGGGCAAATCGGTGATTTCCACCGTGCTGCGGCGGTCCAGTCGCGCATTGCCAAAGCCCGTCATCAGCGCGCGCCGGATCTCGCGCGGCGGCATCTGGGCCAGGTGGTCCAGCACATCGTCCAGGGGCTCCGGGTCCAGCAGGCGACCCCAGTCGTGCCCCGCGCGGATGCCTGTGTACAGGTTGCGGGCGATGGCGCGTGCCTGCTCCAGCGTGGGGGCCTCCACCTCGAATACGTTCATGCGGTTCAGGATCGGGTCGGGGATGCCCCGCGTGTCGTTGGCCGTGGTGATCCAGATCACCTGGCTGGCGTCGATGGCCACCTCGGCGAACTCGTCGGTGAAGCTCTGCGCCGTGTCGTGCTCCAGCAGGCTGTACAGCGCGCCCAGCGGGTCGTATTGCGCATCCACCGCGGCCTTGTCGATCTCGTCCACCACGATGACGGGGTTGGCATATTCGCCCTCCACCAGCGCCTCGAACACCTTGCCGGGGCGCGCGCCCTTCCACTGCGCGGACGAGCCTGACAGCAGCCAGCCTGCGGTCATCGAGCTCATGGGCAGCAGGTTCATGCCCGTGCCCAGCAGCTCCGCCAGGTGGCGCGCGAAGTGTGTCTTGCCGATGCCGGGCGGGCCCAGCAGCAGCATGGGCGTGACCTCCAGGCCATCGCTGCTGTCCTGGGCCAGCGCGACGTGGCGCTTCACGTCGTCCAGCACCTCGGTGAAGTTGGGCAACTGCGCGTACAGGTCGGCCATGTCGGGGATGCCCGAGGGCTTGACCTGAAAGCGCTCGGGGCCGCGCTCCAGCATGCGTTCGTAGACGGTGCGCAGGGTTTCGTATTCGCGCTGGTTGCCGGACTCCTGCAGCCGTGCGAGCTTGCGCTCGACATCGCCGGGGTGGAACACGTTGCGCATCTGGGCCACCGGCAGGCGCAGGGCGGGTGGCTGGGGAACAAGGCTATGGCTGGTCATTGCATGCTCCTTGTGATGGGGGTCACGCAACCATTCAAGCACACAAAATGCCCGCGCCAGCATCGGAAAAGCCCCTGATTGGTGTGGCTGTTGCGGGCACACCAATACGCCACAAAAAAGCCGCCCGAAGGCGGCTGGTTGGGTAGGGTGGGGGGTAATCAGCCCTCGGTGCCCAGCACCTGCTTGAGTTCGCCCGATTCGTACATCTCCATCATGATGTCCGAGCCGCCGATGAACTCGCCCTTCACGTACAGCTGCGGAATCGTGGGCCAGTTGCTGTATTCCTTGATGCCCTGGCGGATTTCGTCGTCTTCGAGCACGTTGACGGTAACCAGGGCCTTGGGGTCCACGCCGCTGGCTTTCAGGATCTGGACCGCGCGGCCCGAGAAACCGCACATGGGAAAGCTGGCATTGCCCTTCATGAAGAGCACGATGTCGTTGGTTTTGACGAGGCCGTCGATGCGTTGTTGGGTGTTGTCGCTCATGGGAATCTCCTTGAAAGAGGCTGGCGGGCTTGAAATGAATAGGAAGCCCGCAATGGGGGGATTATTTCACTGTCGGCCACTGCCCGCCCGTGCAGCGTGCGATGCCTGCCAAGTCGTTGCGGCTTTGCACCTGGGCAAAGCCCTGGGCGGTGAGCAGCGCCCGCACGGCGGGGGCCTGGTCGTGGCCATGCTCCAGCAGCAGCCAGCCGCCCGGTTGGAGGTGGGCGGGCGCCTGGGCCACGATGGTGCGGATGTCCTCAAGCCCGTCGGCGCCGCTGGCCAGGGCCAACAAGGGTTCGTGCGTGAGGGCGGCCAGGTGCGGGTCGGCGCTGGCAATGTAGGGCGGGTTGGAGACGATGGCGTCAAAAACAAGCCCACCAACCCCTAGCAGCCAATTGCCGTGCTGAAACCGCACGGGCAGGCCCAGCCGCTCGGCATTGGCCTGCGCCACGGCCAGCGCGTCGGTGCTGGCGTCCACGGCCAGCACCTGGGCGTTGGGGTTTTGGCTTTGCAACGCCAGCGCAATGGCGCCGCTGCCGGTGCCCAGGTCCACCACACGGGGTGATGGCAGGGGGGCGATCACTTCCAGCGCCCAGTTCACCAGGGTTTCGGTGTCGGGGCGTGGGTCGAGCACACGCGCGTCCACCTGCAGGGGCAGGCCGTAGAACTCTTTGCGCCCAGTGAGGTAGGCCACGGGCTCGCCCGCCACGCGGCGCTGGCACAGGGCCAGGAAATCTCCGTGCACCACCTCGTCCAGCACATCGGTGTCGTGTGCCAGCAGCCAGGCGCGGCCGGCATCGGGGCGGGCCAGGGCATGCAGCAGCAGCAGTTGCGCGTCGATGCGCGCCAGGCCCAGGGTGTGGGCCTGGGCCAAGGCCTGGGCGAGGGTGGGGGTTGTATGGATCACTATGATTTTGATAGCTTTTGGCGCTTATTCATAAAGCGCTAGAGGCTAATTTGACCTGAATATCTACCTGCCATGAATACCACCCCTGCCGTTCTGGCTCAGCCCGAACGGGTTGTGAGTGTGGAGTCTGAGGCAGGTCACGCATCAGGCCATTGGATTCTTATTTCTGAAGCGGTCAACCCGTGCTGCCCATCTCCAGCTCTTCCAGTTGCTCGGCTTCGCGCGCGTGGGCCAGGGCCTGCAGCACGTCGGCCAGGTCGCCTTCCATCACATACAGCAGTTTGTAAAGCGTGAGGTTGATGCGGTGGTCGGTCAGCCGCCCCTGCGGGAAGTTGTAGGTGCGGATGCGGTCGCTGCGGTCACCGCTGCCGATCAGGCCCTTGCGCAGCGCGGCCTCTTTGGCGGCGCGTTCGCTGCGTTCTTTCTCCTGGATGCGGGCCTGCAGCACCTGCAGGGCCTTGGCCTTGTTGGCGTGCTGGCTGCGGCCGTCCTGGCATTCGGCCACGATGCCGGTGGGCAAGTGCACCACGCGCACGGCCGAGTCGGTTTTGTTGATGTGCTGGCCGCCCGCGCCGCTGGCGCGGAAGGTGTCGATGCGCAGGTCGGCTGGGTTGAGCTTGATGGCCTCGTGTTCGTCGGGCTCGGGCATCACGGCCACGGTGCA
Source organism: Acidovorax sp. (assembly GCF_027492855.1). Classification (GTDB taxonomy): domain Bacteria; phylum Pseudomonadota; class Gammaproteobacteria; order Burkholderiales; family Burkholderiaceae_C; genus Acidovorax. The sequence continues at coordinate 63,475 of NZ_JAPUDY010000072.1, read as the reverse complement.
GGCGCTGGTGTGGATGCGGCCCTGCGTTTCTGTGGCGGGCACGCGCTGCACACGGTGGCCGCCAGATTCGAATTGGAGTGCGCCATACACGTGGTCGCCTTCGATGCGCAGCACGATTTCCTTGTAACCACCCAGCTCGGCCGCGTTCTCGCTCACCACCTCCACCTTCCAGCCCACGTTGGCGGCGTAGCGGGTGTACATGCGGGTCAGGTCGCCCGCAAACAGGGCGGATTCATCGCCGCCCGTGCCCGCGCGGATTTCGACGAAGGCGTTGCGTGCGTCGTTGGGGTCCTTGGGCAGCAGCAGGCGCTGCAGTTCGTCTTCGAGCTGTAGCAGTTCTGCAGAGGCAGCGGTGACTTCTTCCTGCGCCATCTCGGCCATGTCGGGGTCGGCCAGCATCTCGCGCGCACCGGCCAGGTCGGCCTCGCGCTGCTGGTAGCGGGCGTAGCGGCCCGCCACCTGCGTGACCTCGGCATGTTCGACGGAGATGCGCCGGTACTGCGCCATGTCGCTCATGATGTCCTCGCGCGAGAGCAAAAAGTCGAGTTCGCCCAAGCGCTGTGCGTAGCGTTCCAGCTGGGTTCGGAGAAAGGGTTTCATGGGGCTTGGGAAAAGAGATTTGCTACTAAATTTGTAGCTGTTAGCGCTTGATGGATAAGCGCTAGGTGCCGATTTTTATTGAAATCGGGGTGGCTTGGGGTGCGGGCGGGCGCCGCTACAGGCCGTTGTGGGGTGTTTTGCTTTGCGAGCGCAGGAACAGGCGCGAGACGGTCTGCGCCGTCTGGGCGCGCATCTCGGCATCGCCCGCGCGCAACTCGGCCAGGGTGCCGTGCAGCATTTTTTGCGTGAGGCCGCGCGAGAGGGCTTCGAGCACGGCGTCCATGTCCTCGCCCTTGGCCAGCAGCTTTTTGGCGCGGGCGATCTCCAGGGCGCGCCACTCGTCCGTCTGGGCGTTGAGCTGCTGGATCAGGGGCACCACGCCGCCGTCGGCGGCAGCCGGGCTGCGCAGCTCCATCCAGTGCATGAAGCTCTGCACGCCCGCATCGATGATGGCCTCGGCCTGGGCCACGGCGGCCTGGCGGTTGGCCTGGGCGGTTTGCACCACGGTGGCCAGGTCGTCCACGGTGTACAGGTACACGTCGCCCAGGGCCTTGACCTCGGGCTCGATGTCGCGCGGCACGGCCAGGTCGACCATGAAGATGGGGCGGTGGCGGCGCTTCTTCAAAGCGCGCTCTACGGCGCCTAGGCCGATGATGGGCAGGCTGCTGGCAGTGCAGCTGATGACGGCGTCGAACTCGTGCAGGCGCTCGGGCAGGTCAGCCAGGCGCATCACCTCGCCGCCAAAACGGGTGGCGAGTTTTTCGCCGCGCTCCAGCGTGCGGTTGGCAATGGCGATCTGCTTGGGGTTCTTGGCGGCAAAGTGTGTGGCGCACAGCTCGATCATTTCGCCCGCGCCGACAAACAGCACGCGGATCTTGCCGAGGTCTTCAAACAACTGGCTGGCCAGGCGCACGGCGGCAGCCGCCATGCTGATGCTGTGGGCGCCGATCTCGGTGCTGGTGCGCACCTCTTTGGCCACGGCAAAGCTGCGCTGAAAGAGCTGGTTGAGCGTGGTGCCCAGGGCGCCAGCCGTTTCGGCGGCGCGCACGGCGTCTTTCATCTGGCCCAGGATTTGGGCCTCGCCCAGCACCATGGAATCGAGCCCGCTGGCCACGCGGAAGGCATGGCGCGCGACCAGGCTGTCTTCCAGGGTGTACGAGTGCGAGCGCAGCAGCGCGGGGCTCACGCCGCCGCTATGGGCCAGCCAGCCCAAGGTGTGGTCCACAGCGGGCTGCTCGCCTGCGCAGTAAATCTCGGTGCGGTTGCAGGTGGAAATGATGGCGGTTTCGACGCCGGGGTGGCGGCTGGCGGTGCCCAGCGACTGGCGCAAACCGTGCAATGTGGGTGCGATCTGGTCGAGCGCGAACGCGAACCGGCCGCGCAGGTCGAGCGGCGCGGTGGTGTGGTTGATGCCGAGGGCCCAGACTGCCATGGTCCCCAATTATAAAATCGTTGGCCGGAACAGGTGGCCTTGCTTGTTCAAGCCTTGATTTGGGTCAATTCATGGGTCCCCTGGACATTCTTAACCACTTGCTGAATTTTGTGGCACCCGCTGCCTTTGTTGCCCTGCTGCTGGTGTTGTGCGGGCGGCTGTTGGGCGCCAAGGGGGCCACAAAGCTGGCGGGCTGGCGCCAGTTTGTGGTGGTTTTTGTGGTGGGGCTCGCGGTGCTGGCCGGTGGGCTGGCGCTTGGGGGGCGCGACGGCAAGATGCTGACCTATGCCGCGCTGGTAGTGGCCGCTGCTACCTGCCAGTGGTTATTGATGCGGGGCTGGAAAGGCTGAAACGCCTTGCTGTTCAGCCCGCTGCGGGCGCGAAGAGGTCCACCCGGTCGGTGATGATCCCGTCCGTCTTGAGGTCGATGAGCCGCTGCGCAGCCCACTCATCGTTCACCGTGTAGCTCAGCGTGCGCATGCCCAGGCCTTTGACCTGGGCCACCAGGGCGCTATCCCACAGCGCGTGGTTGCACACGATGGCCACGCATTCCAACTGGCGGGCCACGTCGAGGTAGCCGTCCCACAGGGCATCGATCAGCAGCGCGCGGGGGATGTGGGGCGCCGTGGCCATGGCGCCTGCCAGGGCCTCGGGCTTGAATGACGAGAACAGCGGCGGCACGGCCTGGTTTTGCCACAGGCCTGCGCACAGCGTGCCCACCACCTGCCCGGTTTTTTCTTCGAGGCCCGGCGTGGGCTTGATCTCGATGTTGAGGAAAAAACCGTTGGCCAGGCAGTAACGCGCCATGTTCTCCAGCGTGGGCAGCGGCTCGCCCGCATGGCCGCGCGAATGCCAGCCGCCCGCGTCGAGCTGCGACAGCACGGACCAGGGATGGTCGCCCCCCGTGGTGCTGGCCGAGGCGCCCAGCACCTGGGCGCTGTTGGTGGTGCGCGGCAGCGTGGCGTCGTGCATCAGAAACGGCACGCCGTCGGAACTGAGCTTGGCATCGCACTCAAACATGCGGTAGCCGTGTTGCGCGCCCAGGCGGAACGCGGCCAGGGTGTTTTCGGGGGCGAGCTTGCCAGCGCCTCGGTGGGCGATCCAGCGGGGGTAGGGCCAGGGGGAAAGTTGCGTCATGGTGCTGCTGCTCATGGGTAGGGGCGTGGCCTGCGCCGGGCGGTGTCCTTGGTACTGCCGCAATGGTCACAAAACCGAAGTGTATTGCTGGATTGTCGGGTGTGTCTGCTTGCGCTTCAGTGCCATGGTCGCTACCCTGAAAATTCATAAATGGCCTGTTTACAGGCCGATCAAAGGTCATCAATGCATGAAGCTAAGAACCATGCTGCCAGCGATGTCGTGCTGGACGATGTGGACAAAAATGCGATCGAAGCAGGTCTGGCTCAGGTGCTGATCAAGAGGCAGCAGTTTTCGTCTTGTGTGTCGTTTCTTGGTTTTGGATTCATGGCCTGGGTGATGCGAGACGTGGTGTCGGTGCATCTGCTGGAGCTGTGGGTGGGCAGTCTGCTGGTGATGGAGATGCTGAACCTGTGGTTTGTCGGCCGGTTGAAAAAGGTCCTGGATTCTTCGGCGCGGCGGTGGCGCTGGTTACATGGGTTGACGGTTTATTTCTATTTTCTCGGGGTGGCTTGGGGCAGTGGGGCCGTGCTCCCTGGGTTGCAGCCGAATTCAACGGTTTTTTTAATGATGACGGTCGGGATGGTGACCGTGGGCCTGTTTGCCATCCACAACCTCAGCACGCACTGGCCTATTTTGTTGACCTTCTGCTTGGGGCTTGCCACCCCGCAGTGGATGGCGGGTGCGCTGGAGCCTGTGGGTGGACAGCAGATGATGTGGGCACTGAGCGCAGTGGTGGTGGTGGTGATGCTTCAGCTCTACGGGTTCTCGGCCTACACGGTGCATCGCCATGACATCGAGGGCGACGTGGCGCGGCGCAAGCTGGCGCAAAAGCTGGAGCAAAGCAACCAGGAACTGGCGCAGGCGCTGGAGCGTGTCCAGTTGCTGGCGACCATTGATCCGCTCACCCAATGCCTGAACCGACGCGCCCTGATGGATGCCCTGCACCAAGAGGAGCGGCGCAGGGCGCGCAGCCCTACGAGTGTGGGCGTCGTGATGCTGGACCTGGACCATTTCAAGTCGATCAACGACAACCATGGCCACGACGTCGGTGATGCGGTGCTGGTGGCCGTTGCGGCCCGGGTCAAGGCGCAACTGCGCGAAACGGATCTGTTGGCGCGGTGGGGCGGGGAAGAGTTTTTGTGCGTGCTGATGCCGGTGCACGAGGACAGCCTGCTGAATAAGGCGCAGGACATGTGCACACGGCTGGCTCAGACCCCTGTGCTGCGCGAGCCGGAGCCACTGACGGTGACGGCCTCAGTGGGCGTGGCCCTGTGGAACGATGAGGAGTCGGTACAGGCATGCATTCAGCGTGCCGATGCAGCGCTGTACCGGGCCAAGCGCACGGGGCGCAACAGGGTCTGCCAATAACCGGACGGGTGGCCTTGGGCTATCAGGTCGCCAGGCGTTTGCCGCTGGCGGCGTCGAACCAGTGCAGGCGGTCTTCGCGCGGGGCCACACGCAGTGTGTCGCCGGTGCGCGGGGCGGGGCGACCTTCTTCGATGCGCACGATGAGTGCATCGTCGCCCATGCGGGCATAGATCAGGCGCTCGGCGCCGAGCAGTTCCACCGTTTCCACCGTGACTTCCCAACCGTCCGGGCCGATGTCCAGGTGCTCGGGGCGAATGCCCAGAATCATGCCCTGCTTGCCGCCCGGCGCGTTCTTGAGCAGGTTCATCGGCGGCGAGCCGATGAAGCTGGCCACGAAAGTGGAAGCGGGCGTGTGATAGACCTCTTCGGGCGTGCCGAACTGCTCCATGTTGCCCGCGTTCATCACGATCATGCGCTCGGCCAGGGTCATGGCCTCGACCTGGTCGTGTGTGACGAACAGGCTGGTGATGCCCAGCTCGCGGTGCAGCTTCTGGATTTCGAGGCGGGTCTGGGCGCGCAGCTTGGCGTCGAGGTTGGACAAGGGTTCGTCGAACAAAAACACCTGCGGTTGGCGCACGATGGCCCGGCCCATGGCCACGCGCTGGCGCTGGCCGCCCGACAGCTCGCGCGGCTTGCGTTCGAGCAGGTGGCCGAGTTCGAGGATCTTGGCGGCCTTGTCCACGCGCGCCTTGATTTCCTCCTTGGGCACCTTGGCGATCTTCAGGCCGTAGGCCATGTTCTCGAAGTTCGTCATGTGCGGGTAGAGCGCGTAGTTCTGGAACACCATGGCGATGTCGCGCTGGGCGGGTTCCAGGTCGTTCACCACGCGGTCGCCAATGCGCAGTTCGCCGCCGGAGATTTCCTCCAGGCCCGCCACCATGCGCAGCAGGGTGGATTTGCCGCAGCCCGAGGGGCCGACGATGACGACGAACTCGCCGTCTTTCACCTCGGCGTTCACGCCGTGGATGACCTGGTTGGCCTTGGGCCCGTGCCCGTAGCGCTTGATGATGTTGCGAAGGGAGAGAGATGCCATTTTGCTATGAATTTGGTAGCCGTTAGCGCTTATTCTTAAAGCGGTAGAGGCTGTTTTTGCTTGTATTTGTGCTTACTTTTCGGTGTCCACCAGGCCCTTGACGAACCAGCGCTGCATGAGCACCACCACCAGCGCAGGCGGCAACATGGCCAGGAGGGCCGTGGCCATCACGATGTTCCATTCATTGCCCGCATCGCCGCCAGCCAGCATGCGCTTGATGCCGATGACCACGGGGTACATGTCTTCCGAGGTGGTCACGAGCAGCGGCCACAGGTACTGGTTCCAGCCGTAGATGAACTGGATCACGAACAGCGCGGCGATGGACGTGCGCGACAGCGGCACCAGGATGTCCTTGAAAAAGCGCATGGGGCCGGCGCCGTCCACGCGGGCGGCTTCCACCAGCTCGTCCGGCACGGTGAGGAAGAACTGCCGGAACAAGAAGGTGGCCGTGGCCGACGCGATCAGCGGCACCGTGAGGCCCGCATAGCTGTTGAGCATGCCCAGGTCGGACACCACCTGGTAGGTGGGGCCGATGCGCACTTCCACCGGCAGCATCAGCGTGATGAAGATCAGCCAAAAGCAGATGCCCTTGAAGGGAAAGCGGAAGTACACGATGGCAAACGCCGACAGCAGCGAGATCGCGATCTTGCCCACGGTGATGACGATGGCGGTGACAAAGCTCACCCACATCATGCGGGCCACGGGGGCGGTAGAACCCGCGCCCGCGCCACCGCCAAACAGGGCGTCGTGGTAGGTCTGCCAGAAGTTGTTGCCGGGCACCATGGGCATGGGCACCTGCACGATGTCCTGCGCGGTGTGGGTGGACGCCACGAAGGCCAGGTACAGCGGAAAGCCGACGATGATCACGCCCAGCACCATGATGAGGTGCGAGAACGCGGTGAGATAAGGACTACGTTCAACCATTTCAATCTTTCATTGTGCTGAGCACTATCGACGGCGCATGAAACCGGCGCTGCCCAAGCCAGGGACGCCGAGAAAGGGCCGCCCCGCAGCGAGGGCGTCGTCCCCCTTGAGGGGGAAGGCGCCGCAGGCGACTCAGGGGGTGCTTCATATCAATACTGCACTTTCTTCTCGACGTAGCGGAACTGGACCACGGTGAGCACCACCACGATGACCATCAGCACCACCGACTGCGCGGCCGAGCCGCCCATGTCCATGGCCTTGAAGCCGTCGTGGTACACCTTGTAGACCAGGATGGAGGTGTCGCGCCCCGGCCCGCCCTGCGTGGTCGAGTCCACGATGGCGAAGGTGTCGAAAAACGCATACACGACGTTGATCACCAAGAGGAAGAACGTGGTGGGCGAGAGCAGCGGGAACTGGATGCTCCAGAACCGGCGCCAGGGGCCCGCGCCGTCGATGGCGGCGGCCTCGATCAGCGACTTGGGGATGGACTGCAGCCCCGCAAGGAAGAACAGGAAGTTGTAGGAGATCTGCTTCCACACCGCCGCGATCACGATCAGCGCCATCGCGTGGTTGGAGTTGAGCATGTGGTTCCAGTCAAAGCCCGACTGGCGCAGCAGGTAGGACACCACGCCCAGCGATGGCGAGAACATGAACATCCACAACACGCCCGCCACTGCGGGGGCCACGGCGTAGGGCAGCAGCAGCGCGGTCTTGTACACCAGCGCGCCCTTGATGATGCGGTCGGCAAAGATCGCCAGGAACAGCGACAGGCTGATGCCGCTCACCGCCACCAGGATGGAGAAAAAGGCCGTGGTCTTGAATGACGCCAGGTAGCCAGGGTCTGAGAAAAGGGCCTTGAAGTTGTCCAGCCCCACCCATTCCGTGGAGAAGCCGAAGGTGTCTTGTATCTGGAACGATTGCACCAGGGCCTGGCCCGCGGGCCAGAAAAAGAAGACGCTGATGATGGCCAGTTGGGGCGCCAGAAGCACCCAAGGCAGCCATGCGGAGCGAAAAAGTACGCGTTTTTCCATGTCGAAACTCTTAAAAAGAAAACCCCGCCGCCCCGTGAACCAGATGGTTGACGGGGCGGCGGGCTTTCAATGCCACCCGGCTAGGCTGCGGGGCGGCATCGGCAGGCTTTCGGCAGTTGTGCTTACTTGTTGGCGCGTGCGAAGCGAGCCAGTTGCTCGTTGCCGCGCGAGACAGCAGTGTCCAGGGCTTCCTTCACGGTCTTCTTGCCCGACCAGATTTGTTCTGTTTCCTCGTCGATGATGGCGCGCACCTGCACGAAGTTGCCCAGGCGGATGCCGCGCGACTTGTCGGTGGTTTTGCGGATCATCTGCGTCACGGCCACGTCGGTGCCGGGGTGCTTTTCATAGAAGCCCGATGCCTCGGTCAGCTTGTAGGCGCCCATGGTCACGGGCAGATAGCCCGTGCGCTGGTGGCTGGCGGCCTGCACCTTGGTGTCGTTCAGGAAGTTCAGGAAGTCGGCCACGCCCTTGTATTCCTCGGCCTTCTTGCCCGACATCACCCACAGGCTGGCGCCGCCGATGGCGGTGTTCTGGGGCGCGCCCTTCACATCAGGGTAGTAGGGCAGGGTGGAGATGCCGTAGGCGAACTTGGCCTCGCGGGCCACGCGGGCGTACAGGCCCGACGAGCCGGTGATCATGGCGCACTCACCCGAGGGGAAGGACGCGTCTGGCACGTTGCCACGGCCCTTGTAGACAAAGCTGCCGTCCTTGGAGGCCTTGGCCAGGTTCTCGAAGTGGCGCACATGCAGCGGGGTGTTGATTTCCAGCTTGGCATCGTTGCCGTCAAAGCCGTTGTTCTTGGAGGCGAACAGCGTGTTGTGCCACAGCGAGAAGCTTTCGAGCTGCGTCCAGCTGATCCAGCTGGTGGTGAACGGGCAGCTGTGGCCGCTGGCCTTGAGCTTGGAGGCGGCGGCAAACACTTCGGGCCAGGTCTTGGGCGGCTTGTCGGCGTCCAGGCCCGCCTTCTTGAAGGCGTCCTTGTTGTAATAGAACACCGTGGTGGAGCTGTTCAGTGGGTAGCTCAGCATCTGGCCGTTGGGCGCGGTGTAGAAGCCGGCCACGGCAGGCACGTAGGCGCTGGGATCGAACTTGAAGCCCGCATCGTTCAGGACCTTGCCCGCAGGCACGATGGCGCCCTTGCTGGACATCATGGTGGCCGTGCCCACTTCAAACACCTGCACGATGTGTGGGGCATTGCCCGCGCGGAAGGCAGCCACGGCGCCTGTCATGGATTCGTCATACGTGCCCTTGTATGTGGGCACCACCTTGTACTTTGTCTGGCTGGCGTTGTACTGCTTGGCCAGGTCGTTCACCCAGTCGCCGAGCGCAGCGTTCATCGAGTGCCACCACTGAATCTCTACCTGTTGGGCTTGCGCAGGGACGCTGACCGACAGTGCGATGGCCGCAGAGAGCGCCAGATGCTTGAGTTGCATGTATGTATCTCCAAGAATGACGAAATGCACAAGGGCCGAAGGGTATTCGGCCAATGTGACGGGAGTGTGTCGTTGTCGCAGACCCCATGGCCTGCAACAACGGGGGAAACCCCGTGGGGTGCCCGCAAGGGGTGCGATTGTGACCCTTTTGTGACAGTCGCGCAGCCATTTGCCGAGCGCTGCAAGGTTTTGTGCAATGCACCATCCTTGGTGCATAGTGATGCCTGCCGCTTTGTGGGCGGCCTTTTGGGTCGCCGCATGTCTTTCAACCACCAACCTTTCACTGCCATGGCCACCAATTCGCTGGACAAGAACAAGATCAAATTTTTGTTGCTGGAGGGCATCCATTCCTCTGCGGTGGACGTGATCCGTGCGGCGGGCTACACCCAGATCGAAACGGTGTCGGGTGCGTTGCCGGACGATGAACTCAAGCGCAAGATCGCAGACGTGCACTTTGTGGGCATCCGCTCGCGCACCCAGCTCACCGACGAGGTGTTCGCCCATGCGCACAAGCTGGTGGCCGTGGGCTGTTTTTGTATTGGCACCAACCAGGTCGACCTGAACGCGGCCCGCGAGCGCGGCATTGCCGTCTTCAACGCGCCGTATTCCAACACCCGCTCGGTGGCCGAGCTGGTGCTGGCCGAGGCCATCCTGCTCTTGCGCGGCATTCCTGAGAAAAACGCGGTGGCGCACCGGGGCGGTTGGCTCAAGTCGGCCGACAACGCCTACGAGATTAGAGGAAAGACTCTGGGAATCGTGGGCTACGGCTCCATCGGCACGCAGTTGTCGGTGCTGGCCGAGGCGCTGGGCATGCACGTGGCGTTTTTTGACGTGGTCAACAAACTGCCCCTGGGCAATGCGCGCCAGGTGCACAAGCTGCACGATCTGCTCGCCCAAAGCGACATCGTGAGCCTGCATGTGCCCGAGCTGCCCTCCACCGAAGGCATGATCGGCGCGGCCGAGATCGCGGCCATGAAACCCGGCGGCATCCTCATTAATGCCGCGCGCGGCACGGTGGTGGCGATCGAAGCCCTGGCCGAAGCGCTCAAGGCCCAAAAGCTGCTGGGCGCGGCCATCGACGTGTTTCCGGTGGAGCCACGCACCAACAAGGACGAGTTTTTGTCGCCCCTGCGCGGGCTGGACAACGTGATCCTCACGCCCCACATTGGCGGCTCCACCATGGAGGCACAGGCCAACATTGGCCTCGAAGTGGCCGAAAAACTCGTCAAGTACAGCGACAACGGCACCAGCACCTCGTCGGTCAACTTCCCCGAGGTGGCGCTGCCCGCCCACCCCGGCAAGCACCGCCTGCTGCACGTTCACCGCAACGTGCCGGGTGTCTTGTCCGAGATCAACCGCATTTTTTCCGACAACCAGATCAACATCGCGGCCCAGTACCTGCAGACCAACGAGAAGGTCGGTTACGTGGTGATCGATATCGACGCGGCCTCGTCCGACCTGGCGCTGGACAAGCTCGCCAAGGTCGGCGGCACGCTGCGCAGCCGCGTGTTGTTCTGACGGTTGTAGAGAGGCGGCTCCAGACCGCCCCAGCCCCCTGCCCAGCGTTGGCAGGGGCGCTCGCTTAAAATCATGCCCCCAAGGCTCATGGGCGCTTAGCGCCCGCCCCAGGTTGACCCCATGAATGTTCCGATTGCGTTGGCTGCCTTGCAGACGCAGGCCGCCGAGCCTGTGCGTCTGCGCGAGATTCCCTATAACTACACCTCGTTCTCCGACCGGGAGATCGTGATCCGCCTGCTGGGGTCTCCCGCATGGGATCTGCTGGACCAACTGCGCAAGGAGCGCCGCACGGGTCGCTCGGCCCGCATGCTGTATGAGGTGCTGGGCGACATCTGGGTGGTGCAGCGCAATCCGTACCTGCAAGATGACCTGCTGGACAACCCGGCCCGCCGCAAGCTGCTGGTCGAGGCCCTGAACCACCGCCTGGCCGAGATCGAAAAGCGCCGCACCCCCGCCGACGACGCCGGGCGCGACCGCCTGGTGGGTGAGCTGGTTGTGGCCGCACGCCGCGCCGTGGCCGAGTTCGACGCCAAGTTCGAGCAGGCCGCGCAACTGCGCCGCCAGATCCAGAAAACGCTGGGCCGCCTCACGGCCAAGGACAACATCAAGTTCGACGGTCTCTCGCGCGTGAGCCACGTGACCGACGCGACCGACTGGCGCGTCGAATACCCGTTTGTGGTGCTCACGCCGGACACCGAGACCGAGATGGCGGGCCTGGTCAAGGGCTGTATCGAGCTGGGGCTGACCATCATTCCGCGTGGGGGCGGCACGGGCTACACCGGCGGTGCCATTCCGCTCACCTGGAAGAGCGTGGTCATCAACACCGAAAAGCTCGAAGCCATGACCGAGGTGGAAATGCGCCGCCTGCCGGGCATGGACAGTGAAGTCGGCACGGTGTGGACCGAAGCCGGCGTGGTGACCCAGCGCGTGGCCGACGCGGCCGAGCGCGCGGGTTTTGTGTTTGCGGTGGACCCGACCAGCGCCGAGGCTTCGTGCATTGGCGGCAACATCGCCATGAATGCGGGCGGCAAGAAGGCTGTGCTCTGGGGCACGGCGCTCGACAACCTGGTCAGCTGGCGCATGGTGACGCCCGACGCCCAGTGGCTCGAAGTGACCCGCCTGGACCACAACATGGGCAAGATCCATGATGCGGAGACGGCCACCTTCGATCTGCAGTATTTCGAGGCCGACGGCAAAACGCCAGTGCGCACCGAGCGCCTGGCCATCCCCGGCAAGACCTTCCGCAAGGAAGGCTTGGGCAAGGACGTGACGGACAAGTTCCTCTCGGGCCTGCCCGGCATCCAGAAAGAGGGCTGCGACGGCCTCATCACCAGTGCGCGCTGGGTGGTGCACCGCATGCCCGAGCACACGCGCACCGTGTGCCTGGAGTTCTTCGGCAACGCCAAACACGCCGTGCCCAGCATTGTCGAGATCAAGGACTTCATGTTCGCCGAGCAAAAGCGCAGCGGCGTGTTGCTGGCGGGCCTGGAGCACCTGGACGACCGCTACCTGAAGGCCGTGGGCTACGCCACCAAGAGCAAAAAAGGCAATGGCGGCCTGCCCAAAATGGTGCTGATTGGCGACATCGCCGGTGACAACGCCGACGACGTGGCCCGCGTGACCAGCGAGGTCGTGCGCCTGGCCAACACCCGCAGCGGTGAGGGTTTTGTGGCCATCACGGCCGAAGCGCGCAAAAAATTCTGGGCCGACCGCAAGAAGACGGCCGCCATCAGCCGCCACACCAACGCGTTCAAGATCAACGAAGACGTGGTGATCCCGCTGCCACGTATGGCCGAGTACACCGACGGCATCGAGCGCATCAACATCGAATTGAGCTTGCGCAACAAGATCAAGCTGTGCGATGCGCTCACCGAGTTCTTCGAGCGTGGCAACCTGCCCCTGGGCAAACACGATGCCGACGACGAAGTGCCCTCGCCCGAGCTGCTGCAGGAGCGCGTGGCCCAGGCCATCGCCCTGGTGCAAGAAGTCCGCGCCCTGTGGCAGGGCTGGCTGCAGGGTGTGGAGGCGCTGTTCCCAGAGCTGCAAGACCACACGCTGCGCGCGAGCTGGAAGACCCAGTTGCGCGGGCCGTTGCAAGGCATCTTCACCGGCGCGGCGTTCAAGCCCATCCTGGACGAGGCCGTGGCCATCCACAAGCGCGTGCTCAAGGGCCGCGTGTGGGTGGCGCTGCACATGCACGCGGGCGACGGCAATGTGCACACCAACCTGCCCGTCAACAGCGACGATTACGAAATGCTGCAGACGGCGCACGAGGCGGTGGCACGCATCATGGTGCTGGCGCGCAGCCTCGATGGCGTGATCTCGGGCGAGCACGGCATCGGCATCACCAAGCTCGAGTTTTTGACCGACGACGAACTGCGCCCATTCGCCCAATACAAGCAGAAGGTGGATCCGGAGGGCCGTTTCAATAAGGGTAAGTTGCTACGAAATCAGGAGCTTGTTGCGCTTGATGGGAAAGCGCTGGAAGCCGATTTGGCTTCAAAAAATGCGCTGTATGCCGACCTGACGAATGCCTACACGCCCAGCTTCGGCCTGATGGGGCATGAGTCGCTGATCATGCAGCAGAGCGACATCGGCGCGATCGCCGACAGCGTCAAGGACTGCCTGCGCTGCGGCAAGTGCAAGCCCGTGTGCTCCACCCATGTGCCACGCGCCAACCTGCTCTACAGCCCGCGCAACAAAATTTTGGCGACCTCGCTGTTGGTCGAAGCGTTTTTGTACGAAGAGCAGACCCGCCGTGGCGTGTCCATCAAGCACTGGCAGGAGTTTGAAGACGTGGCCGACCACTGCACGGTGTGCCACAAATGCGAAAGCCCCTGCCCGGTGAAGATCGACTTCGGCGACGTCACCATGAACATGCGCAACCTGCTGCGCAAGATGGGCAAGAAGAGCTTCCGCCCTGGCAACGCGCTGGCGATGACCATGCTCAATGCCACCAGCCCCGACACCATCAAGTTCATGCGTTCGGCCATGGTGGGCGTGGGCTTCAAGGCCCAGCGCATGGCTGTGGACCTGCTGCGCAAAGTGGCCCGCAAGCAGACGGCCAAGCCACCGGCGACGGTGGGCATGGCGCCCGTCAAGGAGCAGGTGATCCACTTCATCAACAAGAAGCTGCCCGGCGGCCTGCCCAAGAAAACGGCGCGGGCGCTGCTCGACATCGAGAACAAGGACTACGTGCCCATCATCCGCGACCCGGCCGCCACCACGGCCGAGACGGAGGCGGTGTTCTATTTCCCCGGCTGCGGCTCCGAGCGCTTGTTCTCGCAAGTGGGTCTGGCGACCCAGGCCATGCTCTGGCATGCGGGCGTGCAGACCGTGCTGCCGCCGGGTTACCTGTGCTGCGGCTACCCGCAGCGTGGCAGCGGCCAGTTCGACAAGGCCGAGAAGATGATCACCGACAACCGGGTGCTCTTCCACCGCGTGGCCAACACGCTCAACTACCTCGACATCAAGACCGTGGTGGTGAGCTGCGGCACCTGCTACGACCAGTTGCAGGGCTACGAGTTCGACAAGATCTTCCCCGGCAGCCGCATCATCGACATCCACGAGTATTTGCTGGAGAAGGGGATTGCGCTGCAGGGCAAGGGCGCCTACCTGTACCACGAGCCCTGCCACAACCCCATGAAGCAGCAGGATTCGATGAAGACCGTGAAAGCGCTGGTGGGCGAGCAGGTGCTCAAGAGCGAGCGCTGCTGTGGCGAGTCCGGCACGCTGGGCGTGACGCGGCCGGACGTGTCGACCCAGGTGCGGTTCCGCAAGGAAGAGGAAATCAAGAAGGGCGAGGCCAAGCTGCGCGAGAGCGGCGCCGTGGGCGAGAAGGACAACGTGAAAATCCTCACCAGCTGCCCCAGCTGCCTGCAGGGCCTGAACCGCTACCAGGATGACCTGAACAACGGTTTGCTCGAAGCCGACTACATCGTGGTCGAGATGGCGCGCGAGATTCTGGGCGAGAACTGGATGCCCGACTACGTGCAGCGCGCCAACGGCGGTGGCATCGAGCGGGTTCTGGTGTGATGGCCGACGTGGCGTGCCCTTTGTGCGCCGAGGACGGCGGCGCGCTCGTCTGGCGCCGCGCCCGCCTGCGCGTGATCCGTGCGAATGAGGCGGGCTTCCCCGCGTTCTACCGCGTGGTGTGGAACGCGCATGTGGCCGAGTTCTCCGACCTGTCGGCCGCCGAGCGCGCGCACTGCATGGACGCCGTAACGCTGGTGGAGCAGGCCCTGCGCGAGCACCTGGCGCCCACCAAGGTCAACATCGCGGCACTGGGCAACATGGTGCCGCACCTGCACTGGCATGTGATTGCCCGGTTCGACTGGGACAGCCACTTCCCCGCGCCCGTGTGGGCAGCAGCCCAGCGTGTGAGCCCGGCCGCGCAGGAAGAAGCCGTGCGCGCGCGGCTGCCACAGCTGGAAGCCGCCTTGCTGCCCCGGCTGGCCGCGCTGCCGTTGCCCTGACAATCCACAACACACAGTTTTCTCACAGGGGACATCCATGGCAGGTTTGAAAGCGGGCGCGCCCACCCCGCAGGCGCTCACGGTGCATGGTGCATCGCGGGTGCTCGAAGTGGGGTTCTCTGACGGTGCCACCTTCCGCATTCCGTTCGAGCTGATGCGGGTGTATTCGCCCTCGGCCGAGGTGCAGGGCCACGGCCCCGGCCAAGAGGTGCTGCAGACCGGCAAGCGCGACGTGGAGTTGGTGAACCTGGAGCCGGTGGGCAACTACGCGGTCAAACCCACGTTCTCCGACGGCCACGACAGCGGCATCTTCACCTGGGACTACCTCTACGAGCTGGGCCAGAAGCAGGAAGCGCTGTGGGCCCAATACGTCGAGCGCCTGGCCGCTGCGGGCGCGGACCGTGATGCCCCCATGGCGCCCAAGGCGCCTGCGGGCGGGCACGGCTGCGGCGGCCATTGATACCAATCTGCATTCAAAAATACAAAACCGTTCACGCTGAGCTTGTCGAAGCGCCGCGCGAGGCTTCGACAGGCTCAGTCCGAACGGACTAATGTGATCGAACGCGAATCCGTATGAGGGGCGGCTGCACAAGCCCCTGTTGATTGATGTGCTATTTAAAGAGGAGCTGCTTGCGCAATATGGATAAGCGCTAGCGGCCATTTTTCTTTGAATAGCGTTGTCCAAATTGCGACACAAGCCCCATACCAGTGCGGGGTTGTCGCTGTACCTCTGGCGCCCAGGCGCCTAGCATGATTCTTATGAGCACCACGCATTTCGGTTTTCAGTCGGTGGATGAGCAGGACAAGGCGCGCCGCGTGCGCGGTGTGTTCGACTCCGTGGCCTCCAAATACGACGTGATGAACGACCTCATGTCGGCGGGCCTGCACCGTGCCTGGAAGGCCTACACCGTGATGGTGGCCAACCTCAGCGAAGGCAGCCAGGTGCTGGACATCGCGGGCGGCACGGGCGATCTGGCGCTGGCGTTCTCCAAAAAGGTGGGCGCCACCGGCCGCGTGGTGCACACAGACATCAACGAAGCCATGCTGCGCGTGGGGCGCGACCGCCTCATCGACGCGGGTGTGGTGCTGCCCACCCTGGTGTGCGACGCCGAAAAGCTGCCGTTTCCGGACGCGCATTTCGACGTGGTGAGCGTGGCGTTTGGCCTGCGCAACATGACGCACAAGGACCAGGCGATCGCCGAGATGTGCCGGGTGCTCAAGCCTGGCGGCAAGCTGCTGGTGCTGGAATTCTCGAAAGTGGCCCAGCCGCTGACCAAGGTGTACGACTGGTATTCGTTCAAGGTGCTGCCCCAGTTGGGCAAGCTGGTGGCGGGCGACGATGCGAGCTACCGCTACCTGGCGGAGTCCATCCGCATGCACCCAGGGCAGGAAGAACTCAAAAGCCTCATGCAAAAAAATGGCTTTGGGCATGTGGACTATCACAACATGACGGGAGGCATTGTGGCCCTGCATGTTGGAATCAAGTGCTGAGCGTGTTGCTCGGTCATTAACGGAGACGGAGAAGTCATGATGAAACTGTGGTCTGTGGTGTTGGTCGCGATGCTGGCGTTGGCGCACGCTGACGCCGATGCCAAGCGTATGGGCGGTGGCAAATCGATGGGCAAGCAGTCGAGCAACGTGACCCAGCGCGATTCGGCAACCCCGCCCGCAACGCCGGGTGCACCGGCCCAGAACGTCAACAACAGCGCTGCGGCGGCCAAGCCCGCCACGGCAGCGCCTGCTGCCGCACCCAAGAAGCCCTGGGGCGCGATGCTGGGCGGCCTGGCCGCTGGCCTCGGCCTGGCCTGGCTGGCCAGTTCGCTGGGCCTGGGCGCGGGTTTTGCCAATATCCTGATGATCCTCCTGCTGGCCGTGGCCGCGTTTGCCATCTTCAAGATGGTGATGCGCGCACGCAGCGGTGCTGGCAACGGCGGTGGCGCCGCAGCAGGTGGCGCTCCGTTCGCCTTCCAGGGTGCTGGTGCAGGGGCTACCACCCCAGCGGCTGCACAAGTGCCGCCGCAGTACAGCCCCAACAACGTGGGCAACGACGCCTCGGCACGCCCTTGGGAGCGCAGCAGCATGGCGTTTGACGCCTCGCGCGGTGCGCAGCAAGGTGGCACGGGCGTGGTGATCGGTTCGGGCCTGTCGGGCTCTCAGAACTGGGGTGTTCCGGCCGATTTCGACACGGATGGCTTCTTGACCGCCGCCAAGCGCAACTTCGTTACGCTGCAGGCCGCCTGGGACCGCTCGGACATCTCCACGCTGCGTTCCATGATGACGGACAGCATGCTGGACGAGATCCGCACCCAGCTGACGGAGCGTGAAGCGCACCGCGGCGTGCAGCCCAACCACACCGATGTGGTCATGATCGAAGCCCAGTTGCTGGGCATCGAAGACCTGGGCGACGGCTACATGGCCAGCGTCGAGTTCTCCGGCATGATCCGCGAAGAGCCCTCGGCAGGCCCGAGCCCCTTCCGCGAAGTGTGGAACATGACCAAGCCCAAGGCAGGCAACAGCGGCTGGCTGGTGGCTGGTGTGCAGGCCTTGCAGTAAATCAAGGCCAGGACGGAGGCCCCTGTACAAGGGGCATTCCAGTTCAGGGAATAATCGGGGACTATGGCAACACCACAGTCCCCTTTTCCTTTTCTGAACGGTCTTTTCGAGCGGATGGCCGCCGGGCCGCAACCCCCGCAATGGCTGGTGCATGAGGTACAGCAACGCTTGGTGCTGTTTCTCAACCATGTCCTTATGCAAGAAAAAGAGGCCATGGACCGCCTGGTGCGGCAAAAAGGCCGCGTCGCGCGCGTGCAGTGGCGCGTGTATTCGCTGGCGCTGGTCATCACGCCCGCAGGCTTGTTCAACCTCGCCCCCGAGACCGCCGTGCCGGATCTGCGGCTGGAAGTGACCGAAACCTCGCCCTTCACCCTGGCCCAAGGCGCCCTGCGGGGCGACAAGCCTGCTATCCGCATTGAAGGGGACGTGCAACTGGCGGCCGAAATCAACTGGCTGGTGGACCATGTGCGCTGGGATGTCGAGGAAGACCTGGCCCGCGTGATCGGCGACGCCCCCGCGCACACGGTGGCGCAGGTGGCCGGCCGGGCGGCGCAGGCGCTGCGCCAGTTCGTGGGCTCGCGCATGGCCGCTGGTGCCACGGCGCCGTCGTCGCCGGCATCCGCACCCGTGCCCCTCTCGCCCCACAACGCTGGCACCGGCCGGGCCGACGCATGAAGCGCTTTCTGCGCGGCGTGGCCATCCTGTGGGTGGTGTTCCGCTACGGCCTCGATGGCCTGGTGCTTGACAGCTTCCAGAAGCCCTGGCTGCGGATGATCTCGCGCGTTCTGTCTGTCGGGCGCAATCTGGATGCTCCGCGCGGCCAGCGCCTGCGGGAGGCGCTGGAGCGCCTGGGGCCCATCTTCGTCAAGTTCGGCCAGGTGTTGTCCACGCGACGCGACCTGCTGCCCGCTGACATTGCCGACGAACTGGCACGCCTGCAGGACCGGGTGCCGCCTTTTGACCCGGATGTCGCCATCGCCACCATCGAGCGCGCCTTCCGCCGCCCGGTGGACGAGGTTTTCACCTCGTTCGACCGCACGCCCGTGGCCAGCGCCTCGATCGCCCAGGTGCACTTTGCCACGCTGCGCGACCGTACCGGGCAAGAGCGTGAAGTCGCCGTCAAGGTGCTGCGCCCCGGCATGCTGCCCGTGATCGAAAAAGACCTGAGCCTGATGCGCATGATGGCGGGCTGGGTGGAAAGCCTGTCGGCCGATGGCAAGCGGCTCAAGCCCCGCGAGGTGGTGGCAGAGTTCGACAACTACCTGCACGACGAGCTGGACCTGGTGCGCGAGGCCGCCAACGCGGCGCAGCTGCGCCGCAACATGCAGGGGCTGGACCTGGTGCTGATCCCCGAGATCTTTTGGGACTTCTGCCATGCCGAGGTCATGGTTATGCAGCGCATGAACGGCGTGCCCATCAGCCAGGTCGAGCGCCTGCGCGAAGCGGGCGTGGACATTCCCAAGCTGGCGCGTGATGGCGTCACCATCTTCTTCACCCAGGTGTTCCGCGACGGGTTCTTTCACGCCGACATGCACCCAGGCAACATCCAGGTGAGCCTGGACCCGGCCACGTTCGGGCGCTACATCTCGCTCGACTTCGGCATCGTGGGCACGCTCACCGAATCGGACAAGGAATACCTGGCGCAGAACTTCGTGGCGTTCTTCCGGCGCGACTACAAGCGCGTGGCCGAGTTGCACATCGAAAGCGGCTGGGTGCCGCCCGAGACACGCGTGAACGACCTCGAATCGGCCATCCGCACCGTGTGCGAGCCGTATTTCGACCGTCCGCTCAAGGAAATCTCGCTGGGCATGGTGCTGATGCGCCTGTTCCAGACCTCGCGCCGATTCCACGTCGAAATCCAGCCCCAGTTGGTGCTGCTGCAAAAAACGCTGCTCAACATCGAAGGCCTGGGTCGACAGCTCGACCCTGAGCTCGACCTGTGGAGCACCGCCAAGCCCTTCCTTGAAAAGTGGATGCTCGAGCAGATGGGCCCGCAGCGCCTGTGGCGCGAGCTGCGCGCCGAGGCGCCGCACTACGCCAAGCTGCTCCCGGAGCTGCCGCGCCTGGTCTATGACGCGCTGCGCCAGCGGCCCGCAGACCAGCAGCATGCGCTGCGCGAGCTGTTGGAGGCCCAAAACCGGACCAACCGCTTGCTGCAGTCCATCATCTATGGCGGCGTCGGTTTTGTGCTGGGCCTCTTGGCCATGCAGCTTTTCATTCGGATACGGATTTTCTAGCGCACAAAAGTTGCCTTCATAATCCGCTGCAACTTTTGTTACGAATTTGAAGAAGGGGCCAGGACCCCTCGGCCTTTTCGGTGCAGTAGCGCTGCCGCACAAAGTGTCCGGTGCGCGCCCTGTGCCTTTTGCAACCACCTCTGGAGCTTCGGAGCGGCACCATGCTGTTGTCATTCATCGTCCTGTACCTGCTGATCTCAATCGCCGTGGGCCTGTATGCCGCGACCCGTGTGCACAACACGGCCGACTACGCGGTGGCGGGGCGCAGTCTGCCCCTGGCGGTGGTGATCGCCACCACGTTCGCCACCTGGTTCGGCTCGGAAACCGTGCTCGGGGTCTCGGCCCGCTTTGTGGATGGCGGCCTGGGCGCGGTGGTGGAAGACCCCTTTGGCGCGTCGATGTGCCTGGTGCTGGTGGGGCTGTTCTTTGCCTACAAGCTCTATAAAAAGAACCTGATCACCCTGGGCGACTACTACCGCCAGCGTTATGGGCGGGTGATCGAGGTGGCGTGTTCGGCCATCATCATGTTCAGCTACCTGGGCTGGGTGGCCGCGCAGATCACCGCGCTGGGCCTGGTGTTCAACCTGCTCACGCAGGGTGCCGTGTCCGTCACCCTGGGCATGGTCATCGGCACGCTGATCGTGCTGGTCTATACGCTGTATGGCGGCATGTGGTCGGTGGCCATGACCGATTTTGTGCAGATGATCGTCATCGGCGTGGGCCTGCTGGCCATTGCCTGGTACGCGGCCGATCTGGCGGGCGGCGCGGGCAAGGTGATCGAGTTTGCAGCGCGCGAAGGCAAGTTCCAGTTCTTCCCGACCGGGGGCGTCAAGGACTGGACCTTCTTCTTCGCCGCCGCCATCACCATGATGCTGGGCTCTATTCCGCAGCAGGACGTGTTCCAGCGCGTCATGTCCTCCAATAGTGCCGAGACCGCGCGCAAGGGCCCCGTGATCGGTGGCTTGCTGTACCTGCTGTTTGCCTTCATTCCCATGTTCGTGGTGACGGCTGCGGTGTTGGTCATGCCCGAAACGGCGCAGGCGCTGCTCAAGGATGATCCGCAGAAAATTCTGCCCACTTTGGTGATGGAGCGCATGCCGCTGATGCTGCAGGTGGCGTTTTTTGGAGCGCTGCTCTCGGCCATCATGTCCACGGCCTCGGCCACCCTGCTGGCGCCATCCACCACTTTTGTCGAAAACATCCTGCACAACCTGCGCCCCGGCATGACCGACCAGCAGACCCTCAAGGCCATGCGTATTTCGGTGCTGGTGTTTACGGCCTGCGTGTTGACCTACGCCATCACCATGCAGGGCACGTCCATCTACGAAATGGTGTCGGGTGCCTACCAGGTGCCTCTGGTGGGGGCTTTTGTGCCGCTGGTGTTCGGTTTGTACTGGAAGCGCGCCACCACCCAAGGCGCGCTGCTGGCGGTGGTGATGGGCCTGGGCGTGTGGCTGCTGTTCGTGGCCAGCCCCATGTTGTCCGAAGCCTTCCCGCAGCAGTTGGCCGGTGTGCTGGCGGCCCTGGTGGGCATGATCGGCGGCTCGCTCGCCCCGCAGTGGATCGACGATCACAAGGGCCATGTCACCCACTACGAAGGCAGCGCCAGCTGAAGGGTAGGCGGCCCCAGGGGCTTGAGGATGGGCATGCCGCCTATAATTGAAGGTTTTGCACTTTCCTTCCACATTCCGACATGCCTATCTACGC
This sequence comes from Acidovorax sp., assembly GCF_027492855.1. GTDB lineage: Bacteria > Pseudomonadota > Gammaproteobacteria > Burkholderiales > Burkholderiaceae_C > Acidovorax. The sequence goes on along the minus strand of NZ_JAPUDY010000072.1, from coordinate 42,027 downwards.
CTACAAATGCGGCTCCTGCGGCCATGCCAAGGATGTGCTGCAAAAAATTGCCGATGCGCCCCTCACGGTGTGCCCCGCCTGCGGTGCCGAGGCCTTCTCCAAGCAGGTTACGGCCGCAGGCTTTCAGCTCAAGGGCTCGGGCTGGTACGTGACCGACTTCCGGGGCGGTAGCGGCAGCAGCGCCGCACCGGCCGCCGATAGCAAGGCGGGCACTGCCCCGTCTGAGTCCGCAGCGCCTGCCAGCACGGGCGATGCTCCTAAAAAAGAAGCTGCTAGCGCAAGCACAACAAGCGCTGGCGGCAGTTCTTCTACTGCATCGTCGAGCTAAGGACCGGCATGGCTGCCTTGCGCAAATGGCTGTTGACGGGCCTTCTGGTCATTGTTCCCGGCGTCATCACGGCCTGGGTGCTCAACTGGATCGTGGGCACGCTCGACCAGACCCTGCAGATCCTGCCCGGCGCATGGCACCCTGACAAACTGCTGGGGGTGCATGTCCCCGGTTTCGGGGTGATCCTCACCCTGCTGATCTTGCTGGTGGTGGGAGCCATCGCCAGCAACTTCGCGGGCCGCAAGCTCGTGGAGTGGGGCGATGCGGTGGTGCACCGCATTCCCGTGGTGCGCTCGATCTATTCCAGCGTCAAGCAGGTGTCGGACACGCTGTTCTCCGAGAGCGGCAACGCCTTTCGCAAGGCTGTGCTCGTGCAGTGGCCCCGCGATGGCGTCTGGACCGTGGCGTTTGTCACCGGGGCGCCCAGCGGCGAGGTGGCCGCGTACCTGCGCGACGAGTTCGTCAGCGTGTATGTGCCCACCACCCCCAACCCCACCGGCGGGTATTTTGTGATGGTGCGCAAGAGCGACTGTGTCGAGCTCGACATGAGCGTGGATGCGGCCCTCAAATACATCGTCTCGATGGGCGTGGTCGCTCCGGCGGACCCCACGCTCGCCGCCCCACCGAAGTAACCACTCTCTTTCAACGTCAACGCGCCCTGCGGCGCCGGAAGTTTTGCCATGGCCATGCGTTCCCACTATTGCGGTCTTGTGACCGAAGCCCTGATGGGCCAAACCGTTACCCTGTCGGGCTGGGTGAACCGTCGCCGCGACCATGGCGGTGTGATCTTCATCGACCTGCGTGACCGCGAAGGCTACGTGCAGGTGGTGTGCGACCCCGACCGCGCCGAGATGTTCAAGACCGCCGAAGGCGTGCGCAACGAGTTCTGCGTGCAGGTCAAGGGCCTGGTGCGTGCGCGCCCCGCTGGCACCACCAACGACAAGCTCAAGAGCGGCCAGATCGAAGTGTTGTGCCACGAGCTGAACGTGCTCAACCCCTCGGTCACGCCTCCGTTCCAGATCGACGAGGAAAATCTGTCGGAAACCACGCGCCTCACGCACCGCGTGCTGGACCTGCGCCGCCCCTACATGCAGAACAACCTGATGCTGCGTTACAAGGTGGCCATGGAGGTGCGCAAGTTCCTCGATGCCAATGGTTTCATCGACATCGAAACCCCCATGCTCACCAAGAGCACGCCCGAAGGCGCGCGCGACTACCTCGTGCCTAGCCGCGTGCACGACGGCCAGTTCTTCGCGCTGCCCCAGTCGCCCCAGCTGTTCAAGCAACTGCTGATGGTGGCGGGTTTTGACCGCTACTACCAGATCACCAAGTGCTTCCGCGACGAAGACCTGCGCGCCGACCGCCAGCCTGAATTCACCCAGATCGATATCGAAACATCGTTCATGGAAGAGCAGGACATCCGCGACATGTTCCAGGGCATGATCAAGACGGTGTTCCAGAACACGCTGGGCGTGGACCTGGGCGAGTTCCCCGTCATGACGTACCAGGACGCCGCGCGCCTGTATGGCTCCGACAAGCCCGACCTGCGCGTCAAGCTCGAATTCACCGAGCTGACCGATGTGATGAAGGACGTGGACTTCAAGGTGTTCTCGGGCGCTGCCAACATGAAGGGCGGCCGTGTGGTGGGCCTGCGCGTGCCCGGTGGCTCGGTCGAAGGCGGCGGCATCAGCCGTGGCGAGATCGACGCCTACACCGAGTTCGTCAAGATCTACGGCGCCAAGGGCCTGGCCTACATCCGCATCAACGAGCTGGCCAAGGGCCGCGATGGCCTGCAAAGCCCCATCGTCAAGAACATCCATGACGCGGCCCTTGCCGAAATCCTCCAGCGCACGGGTGCCCAAGATGGCGACCTGATCTTCTTCGGCGCCGACAAGGAAAAGATCGTCAACGACGCCATCGGCGCGCTGCGCATCAAGATCGGCCACAGCGAGTTCGGCAAGAAGAACGGTTTGTTCGAAAGCCGCTGGGCACCGCTGTGGGTGGTGGACTTCCCGATGTTCGAGTTCGACGAGGACAACCAGCGCTGGAACTCGGTGCACCACCCCTTCACCAGCCCCAAGGATGGCCATGAGGACTGGATGGTGACGGCCCCCGAGAAGTGCATCTCCAAGGGTTACGACATGGTGCTCAACGGCTGGGAGATGGGTGGCGGCTCCGTCCGTATCCACCGCGCCGATGTGCAGCAAAAGGTGTTCGATGCCCTCAAGATCTCGCCTGAAGAAGCCCAGCTCAAGTTCGGCTTCCTGCTGGACGCGCTGCAGTACGGCGCGCCCCCGCACGGTGGCCTGGCCTTCGGCCTGGATCGCATCGTGACGCTGATGACCGGCGCCGAATCGATCCGCGACGTGATCGCCTTCCCCAAGACCCAGCGCGCACAGTGCCTGCTCACGCAAGCGCCGTCGCCTGTGGACGAAAAGCAGTTGCGCGAGCTGCACATCCGCCTGCGCAACCCCGACGCGGTCAAGGCAGCAGACTGATCCAGCGCGGACTGTTGTCATCCGATGCACCAAGGCATCGCATTGAAAGCGGCAAGGGCTTAGCGCCCGCGCCGCTTTTTTCTTTTTCCATCGCAGAATCCATGCTCCAAGAAAGTCCATCCATGCATCATTCATTGACGTTGCGGGCCCTGGCTGCCGGGGCTGTGTTGCTGGCCCTTGCAGGCTGTGGCGAGAAGAAAACCGAGCTGGGTCAAGGCGGCTCGGTCGTTACCGGGTCCGCAGGCCCGCAGGGCGCGCAGAATGCCGCCCGCGAGCTGGTGCGCTGCGACGCGCCGGTGGCCACGCTGGCACTGGCCGAAAACCCCCACGGTTACACCATGGGCTCGGGCTACCAGTTGCCGCCGTCGCCGGTGCCGCTGGTCAAGTTGCTGGCGCAGCAGAGTGGGTGCTTTCGCGTGGTGGACCGTGGCGCCGGGCTGCGCGGCACCGTCCAGGAGCAGGACCTGAAAGACTCGGGCGTGCTGCGCCAGCAGAACTCCACGGTGGCCAAGGGCAAGGGCTATGAGGCGCAGTACACGCTGACCCCCAGCCTCACCTTCAGCGAGCAGGACGCCGGGCGCGGGCTGGCGGGTGTGGTGGCCATGATTCCGGTGCTGCGCGACATTGCTGGGCTGGCGGGCCTGGTGGAGCAGGTCAAGTTCAAAGAGGCGCAGACCGCCTTGCTGCTCTCCGACAACGAAACCACCGAGCAGGTTGCCGCAGCCACGGGCTCGGCGCGCACCACCGACCTGGGGGTGGGTGGGCTGGTGTTCGGCAAGCTGGGCGGGGCCGCCGGTGCGGGCTGGAGCAACACCAACGAAGGCAAAGTCATCGCCGCTGCCTTTCTGGATGCGCACAACCAGTTGGTGGTGCAGGTGCGAACGCTGCAGGCCAAGACCCTGCCGCCGCCCGTGCCCACCAAGCCCGCCAACGGCCAGCGCCCCACGGCGGGCGGCTGACGAACGCGGGGGTGGAGGTGGCGCCGCAGCAGCCCTTCAAGATCCCGGAGTCGGTGCTGGTGGTCATCCACACCCCGGCGCTCGATGTCCTGATGATCCGCCGCACGGGCGCGCACGAGCATTGGCAGTCGGTCACAGGCAGCAAGGATTTTTTGGACGAGCCGTTCGAGCACACGGCCCGGCGCGAGGTGATGGAAGAAACCGGCATCGACGCGGCGGCCCCCGGCTGCCTGCTCACCGACTGGGCGCTGGAGAATATTTACGACATCTGGCCCCAGTGGCGCCACCGCTACGCGCCCGGCGTGGTGCGCAACCGCGAGCGCGTGTTCGGCCTGTGTGTGCCCGCAGGCACGCCTGTGGTGCTGAGCCCGCGCGAGCACGACGCCTTCGAGTGGCTGCCCTGGCGCCACGCGGCTGACCGGTGTTTTTCGGCATCTAACGCCGAGGCCTGCCTGCTGCTGCCACGGTTCACGCCCGTGGCTTGAACATGACGGGGCGGCTACGCGATGATTGACGCCGCCACCTGCACGCCCATCAGCACAACGCTGGTGCAAAAGGGGGGGATTCGGACAAGCATGCCCTCGGACGCAGTCGGGACGGGCTGAATATCAAGACCCATGCCACGGTCGATGCGCTGGGCAATCCGACCTCTACAAGGCACGGCATCTGATCCTAGTCTTGTAGCGCTCGGGCAGGGTCAACAGAATGTAATTGACCAGCGTGGCTTGATCCGCCGATCGCTCGATGAAGCACTGGCGCGCCCGGCACAGAATCTCATCGGTGAGCCATTCGATTTTGGAGGCGAAATGATGCAAGGCTCGACGTCTGGCGCTGGCATGCAAGCCTACTTATCCATTGAGGCCATAGGTTTAACTCTCTTTTACGCCAGCGGCAACGTTAAACCCGTCTAACAACCCTTGAGCCTCGTGCGGCGATTTGTATGTCCCAACTTCCGAGGCAAGCGCACCATGTACTGGTTAAATCGCTCACTCGCACTCATCGTCACTCATAAGAGAAGATCAGTAGGCCTCATCGTGCCAGTACAACCGCATCGGATTGGCAACCAGCAGCTTGTGCTGCAATTCGGTTGTCACGGCGATACGCGGAATAAAATCCACTAGCAGGCCGTCGTCGGGCATGTGATCTTTTAGATTGGGGTGCGGCCAGTCGGTGCCCCAAATAACCCGATCGGGAAAAGTCTCGACGATGTGGCGCATGCAAGGCACTACGTCACTATAGGCTGCCTGTTCGCCATTGAGCGCAGGCGGGCCCGCGACGGATAGACGCTCGGGGCACGTCACTTTGCTCCAGACGTTGGGGTGGTCGCGCATGAATTTGACGAAGAGTTCGAATTCAGGCCCGTTGATTGGCTTGGTCACATCGGGACGACCCAGATGATCGACAACCACAGTCGTCGGAAGGGCTGTGAAGAAGTCCCACAGCTCAGGCAGGTCCGAGGCCTCGAAATAGATCACCACATGCCATCCGAAGCGTGCAATCCGTCCTGCGATCTCCAAGAGTTCGTCCCTGGGGGTGAAGTCGACCAAGCGCTTGACGAAGTTGAAGCGCACACCGCGCACGCCTGCTTGATGAAGTGTTTCGAGCTCGGAATCGGAGATGCTGCGCCGGACGGTAGCTACTCCTCGGGCTCTACCAGCCGAAGACCGACACGCATCGAGCATGGCGCTGTTGTCAGCGCCATGGCAAGAGGCTTGGACGATCACGTTGCGTGCAAATCCAAGGTGATCGCGCAGTGCGAAGAGCTGCTGCTTGGACGCTTCACCGGGGGTGTACTTGCGCTCGGGCGCGAAGGGGAATTCAGCGGTCGGGCCGAATACATGGCAATGCGCATCTATGCTGCCCTGAGGGAGCTGAAAACGGGGCTTCGACGGAGCTGCGCACCAGTCCAGCCAGCCAGCTGTTTTCTCAAAACGCATGTCATTCCTTTCAAGAAAAATGCGATGACTACAGATCGAGCACCAGTTGCATCGACCTGGCTCGTGAACAACAAGGCAGGAACTGGTCGTTTGCTGCCTGCTCCGAGGGGCTGAGGAACATGTCGCGATGGTCGGGTTCGCCTTCAAGGACGCGCGTGAGGCATGTACCACACACGCCTTGCTCGCAGGAAGTTTGGACCTTCACGCCGGCGTCTGCCAAAGCTTCCACGACTGTTCTGTGCTTCGCAACGTGCACCACTTTGCCAGAGCTTGCCAGCTTCACTTCGAATGGACCGTCGGCATCGTGTGACGGTGCCAACCCGACGAAAAACTCGTAGTGCAGATGTTGCTCGGGCCACCCGATTGCCCGCGCGCGGCCCAGCACGGCGTCCATAAACCGCTTGGGCCCGCAGACGTAGAGGTGAGTGCCCGCCTGCTGTACCGAAAGCAGTGTATCGATATGCAGACGCTGCACAGCGTCACCATCGCTGAAGTGGAATGCCGTCTTGTCTGCGAATTTGGATCGCTGGATGTAGTCGTGAAAAGCCATGCGCGCGCGCGAGCGGGCGCTGTAGTGCAACTCGAAATCTTCGTCAGCGATGGTCAAGCGCTCGGCCATGCACAGGATCGGCGTGATGCCGATCCCGCCCGCCAATAGTAGGCTGCGCTTGACCCCATGGGCAAGTGCGAAATGATTCTTTGGCGCACTCACGAACAGTTTGTCGCCTTCGCTGACTGACTCGTGCATGAAACGGGAGCCTCCGCGCGATTCCGGGTCGCTCAGTACGCAGATCAAGTAGCGGTTGCTCTCAGTTGGATCGTTGCAGAGCGAATACTGGCGTGTGAGACCGTTGGGCAGATGCACGTCAATGTGCGCCCCCGCCGCAAACGCCGGCAGCGAAACGTCATCAGTGCTGACCAGATCGAAACTGCAGATGTCGAGCGCCTCAGCGGTCTTGCGGCGCACGAGCATGTTCAACAAGGACTTGGCCTGCATGGTTCAACTCTCCATTGGTCAGATAGCTGTCGTGCAGCGTCGCTGCTTCGTGCGGGGCGGGCCTTCGCGTGATGCACAGCCGCGAATGCCGGCGTGTCAAGCCACTGGGAGTCGGCATACCGGTGCGCAAATCCGCACGGGCCTGACAGTGGCGCACTTTCTTTTCCCGCACCTGCTCGAAGTCCATGATGTCCTCGGCATTGCGTTTCTCTATGAAGACCTTCGCTGGCGCATGTTCCACAAGCCTAGGCCACTTGCTTTAGTCGAAATGCAGTTTCGGCATTGGTCTGAAAAAATTTCTTCTTGTCTTCAAGAGGAAGAGGCATTCCATCAAGGACGGCCACTTCATTGATTTCATGCTGATATGGATAGTCCATCGCGTACATGACCCGATCCACACCAAGCGTTTGCTGGGTGAATCTGATAGCCGGCTCCCAGCCGAAGCCGCTGCTGGTGATATAAAAGTTCTCACGCAGGTATTCGCTAGGCTTGCGCTTCAATGCTCTTATCGTTTCATACCTTTTGGAGTTGACGGTGGCGCGGTGCATGTAGTCCAGCCGATAGGCCCAAAACGGCAGCGCCTCACCCATATGTCCGAGCACGATTTGCAGCTTGGGGAATTGGTCAAAGACACCTGCTGTGATGATGCGCAGTGCATGCAGTGCGGTCTCAGCACCAAACCCGAAGATGGCACCGTCAAGTCCGACTTCAAGGAACGGCTGGATCATGTTGCGCGGTGGGGTATTCGGATGTAGATAGATCGGCGTGTCGCAAGCCTCCGCCGCCTCGAAGATGGCCCAGAATTTTGAATCGGACAGATACTCGCCTTGCGTATGCGAGTTGATGATCACCCCGCTCAGACCAAGGCGATGAACTCCGCGTTCGATTTCTTTGGCTGCGGCCTTGGGTTTGTGTGGAGCGATCGCCACCATGCCACTGAAACGCGACGGGTGTTTTCGCACCGCCTGCGACAACTGGTCGTTGGCAGTGATGGCAAAGTCGGCTGCTGATTCGGCGTCCATCACCTGAACGCCTGGCGAAGTTAACGCAATGATCTGGCGGTCAATGCCGGCTTCATCCATATGTTGCAGGCGCTTCTGACCGAGGTCCTGAAGACACTCAATGATGTGTCTAGCTCGTTCGCTTGGACTACTCATGTAAAAGCCGATCAGGCTTTTGAACCCCGGGTCGGGGTCATTGCCCTCGAGAATCTTCTCCCAGACGGAAAGCATTTCCGGCGGTGCCCACGCTTCCTCGGTCGCGATACGCAGGTAGTCGGCTTTCCTGGGGACGGGGATAGGAGAGGGAGCTGTTGTACTCATGGAGGTTTTTCAGAAGCGTTGGCCAACGGGCGGCAGTCGACGACCGAGCAATGCCGCACAAGTCTGTGAGAACTCCGATTACAAGGTGCCCCTCAGTTCAATACAAACGAATAATTTATCTCAATTTATTGAATTATTTAATAATTGGCGATGCAGACCTCAGAACGAAAATGTCGCGGTCCTAAGAACGTGTTTACGATCCCGTAAGGACTGCCTTGGAGCGCGGCCGGGACGAGTGGATGTTTCGGATGCGCCGCATGGGCTTGTACCCATGCAAGCAGCCGGGGCGTCCACTAGCCCGATTTCACTCCGTCCTGCAAAGACTGCTGCGCAGCCTCTGGGAGATCGTGAGCACGTTCTAATACTTCAGCCCTCGTGCTTTCAGGAAACCGCGCAGGAAGTCGGCGAAGTCCAATGCAGGAGGAGACAAGGCGTGATTTCTGCGTGTGAACAGAGCTACAACTCGGCTCATTTCAGGTTTGACAAGTAAGCAGCTCTTTAGACCGAACTGGAGTGCCAGCGGACGAATGTAGTCTGCCGCGATGGCAATGCCCAAACCGGCTTGCGCAAGACTGAAGCCCGTGAACAGGTTGGTCACTTGTCGCGGTGCTGGGGCCGTGGCAAGCACTTGCTCAACCATTTCCTCACCAAGAAACTCCCTCAGTCGGGGGAGAAAACGCGTCGAAAAATCGAATGAAGGAACAATCACGCCGTACCCTAGGATGTCCTGTCCGGTGATCTTGATTCGTTTGACCAATGGATGTGAGGAGTTGCACCACACCATCATGGGGCTTTCCAAGAGTGGCTCGATCTCAAGGTCGGTTGTGGGCTCAACCAAAGACATTGGCCCAATTAGATAGTCCACCTCTCCATTCCTGAGTGTCTTGAACATCGAATGAGAGAGGGTGTCGACCACGCGTACTTCAATGCCCGGCCGATGCTTGCTGTACTCAGCAATGGCTGGTGCGAGCAAGGAACAAGTCACCGCCTCCGTTGCACAAATGCGCAGCACTGCGCGTTTTAGCAGGGTGAGATCGGTTGCATTTTTCTTGATCGACTGGATGTCATCCAAGACTTTCTGTGCCAAGGGAAAGAAGTCACGGCCTGAGTCGGACAGTTGAACTTGCCGCGTTGTGCGATCGAGCAGCTTCAGGCCCAGTTCATCTTCCAGGTTTTTGATCATCAAGCTGATCGTTGATTGACTGGCATGCAAGCTTAGTGCGGCCTCGGTGAAGCTTTTGCTCTCTCCTACGGCAATAAAAGCGCGCAACTGCTTCAGGGAAAAGTTCATTGAGGCCACTGTGTTCTCCGTCTGAAAAAAGACGCAACCTGGCTCCCCAAAGCGTCCGCCTAGTGTGAAGCTAAAACACACCGCACGGAGGAAGTGCGCCCGAAATTAAGTGTCACGTCTCGCGAGAATTATCCTTTTTTTGAATAAATAAATTGAATTTATTCATTTGCCTGATTTAAACATGATCCATAGCATCCGGGCTAGCCGCAATCTGATTTGCACAGTCGAGCTGCTAGTAAGGACTTTGGTGTGAACTTGGAATTGAGAGCAGTTGCTTGAATACGGAACCCGGAATATGACCCTTCGAACCTCGCTAGCTTCCATTGGATTGGTATGCGCTGTCGGACTGCTACCGGTGCTCTGTACAGCACAGGACTATCCTTCTCGCGCTATTCAGTTCATCATCCCATCGACTCCTGGTACTACGGGGGATCAGCTGGCACGTTTGTTCGGGCCCAAACTGTCGCAGCGCTGGAACGTGCCCGTAGTTGTAGAAAACAAGGTAGGAGCCGGCGGTTTGATCGGCATCGAGGCTGGAGCAAGAGCTAGTCCGGATGGGTATACCTTCCTGCTCTCTGCCACCGCCTTTAGTACTCTGCCAACGCTGCATCCTCAGCTTGCCTACGACCCGATCAAAAGCTTTTCCCCAGTCGTGTTGCTGGGAAGCAGTCCTCTGGTCCTCGCGGTCACCAGCAGGATGCCAGTCAAGACCGTGCGCGAGTTCATCGACTACGCCAAGAAGCAACCTCCAGGCAAGCTGAACTATGCATCACCTGGCATCGGCAGTGTGCATCACCTCACCATGGAGTTGTTCAAGCAGCAAACCGGCCTTAGCCTGATTCATATCCCTTACAAAGGTACAGGTGGAGCCCTCAACGATCTGGCGGCAGGGCATGTTGACGCCAGCATTGTCGTTCTGCAGTCAGTCCTGTCCCTGGCGCGGGCCGGAAAAATCCGCGTGCTGGCAGTCACTGGGACTGAGCGTGTGGCGCAGTTTCCTCAGGTGCCTACATTGGCGCAGGCAGGTGTGCCCAATGTGGTAAGCGAAGCTTGGTTTGGTCTCACTGCACCTGCCGGAACGTCCCAGAGCGTGATTGCCAAGATGAATACGGAAATCAACAGCCTGTTGGCGCTATCGGAAGTGAAGGATTCGATGACCAATGCTGGGGTTGAACCAATAGGCGGAACGCCTGAGAAGCTGGATGAGTTGGTTCGCCGAGAACTCAAGACTTGGGGTCGGGTGGTCAAGAAAGGCCATATCACGGCCGACTGAAGGAGCAAAGTAAACCAGGAGGAGTTTGGGTATGGCTGCCTATTTGCAAACAATGAAAGACAACCGTTTTGATTTTTGCACCTCAGCAACTATTTGACAGGATTGACGCATGACAACACGTGAACAAAATGAGCTTCTGACTCGTACAGGCCCAGCTACTCCTATGGGGGACCTTTTCAGGCGCTATTGGATTCCTGTACTCATGGCACAGGAGTTACCCGTGCCTGACTGCTCTCCAATTCGCGTTAAGTTGCTGTCGGAACATTTGATCGCATTTCGTGACTCGAACGGCAAGCTTGGCCTGATAGACGAATTTTGTGCCCACCGCCGTGTGTCCCTTTGGTTCGGGCGCAATGAAGAGGGAGGGATCCGCTGCCCGTACCACGGCTGGAAGTACGACACCAGCGGGCAGTGTCTGGATATCCCATCAGAACCCGATGGGAGTAAATTTTGCAACAAGGTTAAGCTGAACTCCTATCCGTGTGTGGAGTTGGGCGGCGTCATCTGGACATATATGGGGCCGTCAGATAAGCAGCCGCCGCTGCCCGAGTTTGAGTGGGCGCTAGTACCCGATTCGCATAGATATGTGTCGAAGCGGATCCAGGAAAACAACTATCTGCAAGCGATGGAAGGTGGCATCGACTCGAGCCACGTCTCTTGGCTGCATAGTGGCGAACTTGCGAATGACCCTCTGCACGTGGGTACCGAAGGCGCAAAACACATTGTCAATAAGAAGCCAGTTTTTGAGCTTCACAAATCGGAGGGCGGCCTCGTGATCGCCGCCAAGCGCCCAACGGAAGATGACCGAGCCTATTGGCGCGTGACTCAATGGATATTGCCGTGGTACACGATGATTCCACCTTATGGGGACAACGCACTACGAGGGCATGCATGGGTGCCCATTGATGACGAACACTGCATTACATGGAACTGGGCCCACCATCCCACGCGTCCGTTGACTGAGGATGAAATGAACGCGATGGCGAACGAGAATGGGGCGTTTGCAGCCCTCATACCGGGAACTTTCCGGCCCGTTGCCAACAAGGATAACGACTATCTGATGGACCGTGCCGGACAGAAGTCGGGTCGTTACTACAGCGGGATCAAGGGAATTGCCATGCAGGACGCATCACTGCAAGAAAGCATGGGTCCGATAGTAGACCGATCCATGGAGCGACTGGTTTCAACCGATATTGCAATCGTTCAGGCTCGGCGGCGCCTGATGGAGGCGGCAACTGATGTGCAAAAGGGAGCGCCTGCTCCTGGTCTCGATCCCCTGCTTCATCACGTTCGATCGGCATCGTTTGTGGGGGCATCTAACCTCGCCTTCGCCGAACTCCAAACTGCTCTGGCCGCAACCGCTGGCACTCAGCCTACGTCCGTTTGAAAGGGGTAGCTGTGCCGAAAAAAATCCGAGCTGCGGTAGCGCTTGACCACAAGCAGGTCGAAGTCCGGGAGTTCGATACACCGGAAATCGCACCTGACAGCGGACTGCTGAAAGTAGAAAAGACGGGCGTCTGCGGAAGCGATTGGCCTTATTTTTTGACCTACCCCAAGAGCAAGGGGCCGATGATTCTTGGGCATGAGAGCGTAGGTATGGTCTCGGCGCTGGGCAAGGCCGCCGCCCTGCGTTGGGGGGTCAAAGAGGGGGACCGGGTTGCGTTGGAGGAGTATCTTCCCTGCGGATATTGCCGTTTCTGCAGGACCGGCGACTATCGCCTGTGCGACGCGACTGACACGCTTGTGGGCAATGGCATCCGCTATGGATCGACTCCGGTCAGCGTCGCGCCGTCGCTCTGGGGCGGATACAGCGAGTACCAATACCTGCACCCCAATACGGTGTTTCATGCGGTGCCGAACTCGATTCCTGCAGCCCAGGCGACACTGGCGCTGCCTTTGGGCAACGGCATTGAATGGGCCTTTTTGCAAGGACACGCCACCATCGGCACCTCGGTCTTAATCCAAGGGCCTGGACAGCAGGGCCTTGCTTGCGTTGTGGCTGCGCGAGAGTCGGGCGCGTCGTGCATCATCGTTTCCGGTCTCTCGTCAGATGGGCCTCGGCTGATATTGGCCAGGGAGCTGGGTGCGCATCATGTCGTTGACGTGGAGCACGAGGATTTGTTGGAGTCGGTGGCCAATTACACGGGTGGCCTCATGGCCGATCTTGTGATCGACTGCGCTTCCGGTGGGAGCTCGACCATCACCTCTGCGCTGCAGACGGTTCGAAAAGCCGGCACTGTGTTGCTGTGTGGCCGAAAAGGCAAGCCAATTCCTGAGTTCGACAGCGACCTGCTGTTTCGCAAGAACATAACGGTCAAGGGCGTGCGTGGACACAGCCATCAAGCTGTTGAATTGGCCGTGCAACTTATCGGGTCGGGGCGATATTCATTCGAAAAAATGTGCACCCACACTTTCGGTTTGAACGAAGTGCGAAATGCGCTCCTCACCGTGGGACGGGAAGGCGACCTGAGTGCCATTCATTGTTGTGTGGACCCGGGTCTATAGATTGACAGCCCAAGAGTTCGATTGATGGTTATCTGCCGGCTCCACCTATTCGCAAAGTTGCCATGCCTCTTCCTATTGCCCGCATCCGCGTCATTCTTTTGACTGGCTTCCTCGGTAGCGGCAAGACCACCCTTCTGCGTTCGTTGCTGCAGTTGCCGCAGTTGAGAGATACAGCTGTACTGATTAATGAACTGGGCGCTGTGGGGCTTGACCATCATTTGGTATGGGGGGCGGTGGACACGACACTGATTTTGGAGAACGGCTGCGTTTGCTGCAGCGCGCAGGGGGATCTTGCCGGGACCCTGGAAGACCTGTTCTGGAAGAGGTTGCACAGAAAAATACCGCGATTCGAAAGAGTGGTGATCGAAACCACTGGCATCGCCGATCCGGGGCGCATTGTGGATATGTTCTCGGGGCAGTCCTTGATTGCCGAGCGATATGTCCTCAGTTCGCTTCTCTGTACGGTTGACGGACTCGTTGGTGAACAGCAGTTGCAGCAGCATCCTGAGTGCTTGGCCCAGGCTGCTGCAGCCGACGCAATTTTGATAACCAAGACGGACATCGCCAAGGAAGAGGGCCTGGCAAGACTGGAGCTGCAGCTCAAACGGGTGAATTGCGCTGCAGTGTGCCAGCGAAGCGATGCAGGACCGACGGCCATGGAGGCGCTTCTCGGGACCTTCGACAACACGCATTTGGACAGGGGTAGAGGGCTGACGCGAAAGCTTGTCTATCCATCGGGATTGATGAATGGAGAACAGGCCGGCGAACAGACTCCTGGGCCATTGACGCCAGCAGGCGTCCACACGCAGATAACTTCATTGGTCCTACGGCTTGAGAAATTCCGAAATCACGACGAGTTACAGGAAATGCTCCGATCCCTTCTGTCGTGGTGCGGCGCGCGCATCCTGAGGGTCAAGGGTCTGGTCGAAGTGAGCGGTGATGCTTTGCTGACGGTTGTTCAGGCGGTCGGCGACCACCTGTTTCCCTTTGAACGACTCCCCGTAGGCGTGCAGTTGGAGGGAGCGGGTTTTCTGGTTCTTATCACCATAGGGCTGTCAAAGGAAGAACTCCTGCACTGTAGGTTGCCGACTTTGAATCAGCTCATGGAATCCGTCAGAAATTCTTCTGTTTGAAAGAGTGCGTCATTTCGGCGAGGGATGGTATGGAGTCGAAAACGCTGACGGTCAAAGATGTCGAAGCATTTAGGGAATGGCTTTCAAGGCCGTGATTTGCGCGGAAGCTTTTTGAATTTGATTGGGATAAGCGTGCCCGTGTGGGCTCATTTGACTGAAAGGCGGATTGGCGAGTCCCTCGGTATCTCTATGGCCCAAGGCTTTGCATGAGTCTAATTTGAGCGGTTGCAAATGTAAATTGCTCTGATCGCGTCATGCATCTCGAATATTTTTTGACGAATGCTTTGTAGCAGGAAGCGGTCTGAGTGTTTTCGATGTTGCCCTAATCAATCCGATCGTAATTTTATATCCCTTGTAGGGGATTCATTCAAAAAACTGCAACTGTGGTGTTGTTGATGATTTAGGAAATTCATAATTAATTAGGAGACAAAAGATGACGAAAAGAACGGGGTTTTTTATTATTCTTGCTATGGGTGTTCTTATGCTTTCTGGCGCGGCAACTGCGCAAGACGGTACTGTGATTTACGGAAAACTTTATACGCAATTCACTCATGCCAACACATCGGGAGCGACACCAACCGGAACCGCGGTGAGCACCCTTGGCGCCTCGCCCACAGGCGTGAATTTCAGCAAAAACGAGCTTGCCTCGTCGGATTCTTGGATGGGCTTTCGTGGTAATGAATCGCTTGGAGGAGGATTGAAGGCTTTCTGGCAGATTGAGGGGAATGTAGCAGTTGATTCTGGAAGTAGTGAGTTTGCGAATCGGAACACTCACATTGGCCTTTCGGGGTCGATAGGGACCTTGCGATTGGGTAACATCGATACGCCATACAAGCGCGCGGGTGATACGCTCAGCTTCCTTGGTGTCAGTGCGCGCAACCATGTCACCAATGTGGGGTTAATGACTCGCATGGGGTCGGGGAACAGCCTGTCATCGAGCTTCCATTTACGCAGCCCAAATAGCATTGTCTACGAATCGCCGACGCTGGGCGGCCTTCAGCTCATGGCGCAGTACGCACCCGACGAAGTGAAAGCAGCCACACGAAACGCGTATTTGCAATCCTATGCGGCAACGTATACGTTCAACGACCTTTATTTGGCTTTGGGGCATGAAATACACCTCGACCGCTTCGGTGGGTCACTCAATTCACCTGGATCACGTTCCAACTTCGCGAACGCTGCTGCGAATTCACGTGATTATTCCACCAGGGTGACAGCCAAATACCGCCTAGAAAATACAACCATCGAATTTGACTATGCCTGGAACAACTATCGAGAGAGCGGAGGTGCAGTTAACAAGTTTGAGTCGTATAAAAATCGTGCCTGGCTGATTGCCCTTCAGCACAAGGTCGGCTTGATCACATTTGCCGCGGCTTACGTCAGCGCCAAACAGGGCACCTGTTCGTTGGTAGGAGGTGCTTTTTGCAGCACAGATGGGTTGGAAGCGGCGCAGCTCAATCTTGGCGCTTCGTATGCGCTGTCGAAACGCACGTACGTTTATCTGATTTCATCGAGGCTCAAAAATGGCAAGTCCGCAGTATTCAGCAACCTGTCGACCGGCGCAGCACCTCCCGGTGCCGACATCACTCAAGTATCACTCGGCGTAAGTCATAGCTTTTAGCTGTCATACCCCGGACGATCATATTGCTACTTGTCGAACAGGTGCGAGATTAGGATGGCGGGGTGGAAAGATCGTCTTGGAGTAGCGGTGATGCCGGGGTGCGCGCGGGGCCGCGTGCCCGTAGCACCACACCGCCCGGCCGCCGCTCGCTCTCTTGCCCCAGCATGGCGCGCGCCGGGGCGTTGCCCATACGTTGGCGCAGTGCGTCGATGGCTTGCTGCAGCGGCTCGGGCGATGCGATGCGTGCGCTGTGCCGCAGCAGCACCTGCTGCGACAGGTCCAGCAGCTTGGCGTTGAGGGATTCTTCCGCCTGTTGCAGCAGGTTCTGCACGGCGCCAGCCGGATCGCCTGCCAGGCTTTGCGCCATGGAGACCTCGGCGGTCTTGTTGATATGCAGCAAGCAGTCGCGCACCAGCACGCCATAGGGTTCGTGCAAGCTGCAGGCATTGGCCATCAGTTCGGTCAGTCCGCGCGTGTTGGCGTAGCGCATGCCCAGGGCGCGCACCCAGCCTTCGCCCTCGGGCAATTCGATCGACGTGGCGGCCAGCACCGCCAGCAGGCTGCCCAGGTTGCAGGCGGCTTCAAAGTCGAAGCTGCTGGCCGTGATCTCGCGGGCCATGCCGCGCACCGATTCCACCGCCTGCGAGAACTGCCGCTGCTGGATGAGCTGCAGCGCCCGCGCCACCTCGGCAAAGCGGCGGATGCGCGCGCTCTCGGGGTGGCGCTCCAGGATGCGGACGAAGTCGGCCATGCAGCGCTCGATGCCCTTGCGGTCGTTGTCGGCGTAGTAGGCAAAGGTCAGCAGCACCAGCGACTGGTAGTCAAACAGCTTGGAGTCGATGCCCAGGATCACGGCCCGTGCCAGCACCTTGGTAGCGGTCTCGCGGTCGCCCATGTAGTACGACATCATCCCCAGCTTCTGCAGCCGCACGACCGAGTCGGGTGTGAGGGTGCTGGCGGTGCGGTAGGTCTCGATGGCCTGTGCGAAGTTGCCCAGCTCCACCTGCGCTCGGCCCAGCACGTCGTAGGCGTCGGCAAACGAGGCGTCTTCGCCGATCAGCCCTTGCAAGGTGGTGATGGCGCGTGCCGCCTGGCCTGATTCGATTTGCGCACGCGCCACCCCGAGCTTGGCCCAGGGCAGGGCGCGTGCGGCGATCACGGCCTCAAACAAGGTGCGCGCCTCATCATGCCGCCCCAGCCGCAGCAACAATTCAGAGCCGATGCGCGCGGCGTACAGCCAGTAGGGCTGGCGCGCCTCGAAGCGCTCCACGCACAGGGCGGCGGCCTGCTCGAAATCTTCGGCTTCGATGGCATCGAAGATGGGCTTGAGGTGCACCTTGCGCAGGCGCGCCAGGCTCAGGCGTTCGAACAATGCGCTGGGCGTGAACGGCTTGAGCAGGTAGCCGTCCAGCGCCGATTCGGCGGCTTCGGCCACGGCGGCATACGAGGCCTCGGCCGTGACCATGAAGAACACCGTGGAAAAGGGCAGCAACTGCGCGCGCCGCAGGTCGTCCAGCAGGGTTTGGCCCGAGGAATTGGCATCGCCAAAAAACTGGTCGCACAACACGTAGTCGAACACCGTGTGCTCCAGCCGACTGCGGGCGTCCTGCACACGCGAGCACTGCACGATGCGGGCCACGCCGTATTCGCGCAGTTGTCCCACCAGAATGCTGCGCGACGTGGCATTGCTGTCCACGATCAGTGCCTGGATCTGGGTGGCGGCGGGTTGTCCGCTCTCTGTGGCCATGGGGTGTGTGAACCTGGCTGGGGGGCTGGGAATGCGACGACCCAGTGTACGGCTGGCCGCGCCAATTGATCGCCGGACAAACCCGCTCCTTGTACCGCTTGCGACACAATCTCCAGTCCTAGAAGCGGCAGTTGACCGCTTTCCATCTTTAAGAGCGCTACATGGATACTGACTTTCGCTGCTTCGTTGACGTTCGCCTGGGGAGTGGACACGCTACACACTCGCCAGCACCGCGCTCGGCGCGCCATGCGGCGTTGCTCCTCCTTGCGGGCATGCGCCCGCCGCGTCGTCACGCCTTGCCTGGCGCGTCGATCACAGCACTGGCGAGTGCGTTCAACTACCACTTCTAGGACCATGGAACACGACGATATTCTGCGGGTCGCCACCTACAACATCCACAAGGGTGTGCAAGGCATCGGCCCCGCGCGCAGGCTGGAGATTCACAACCTGGGCTTGGCGGTGGAGCAACTCGATGCCGACATTGTTTGCCTGCAGGAGGTGCGCAAGCTGCACCGGCGCGAGGCGGCCTATTTTCAGCGCTGGCCCGAGCTGCCCCAGGCCGAGTTTTTGGCGCCCGAGGGTTACGAGGCGGTGTACCGCACCAATGCCGTCACCCGCCATGGCGAGCATGGCAATGCGCTGCTGTCGCGCTGGCCCGTGATCGGGCACCAGCATGAGGACATCTCGGACCACCGTTTCGAGCAGCGGGGCCTGCTGCATGTCGAGGTGGAGGCCCATGGCCGCAATGTCCACGTGATCGTGGTGCACCTGGGGCTCATCCCCGGCAGCCGCGTGCGGCAGATCGAGCGCCTGCGGGCCTTTATCGAGCGCGAGGTGCCCTTTGGCTCGCCGCTGGTGGTGGCGGGCGACTTCAACGACTGGGGGCAGCAGCTCAAGCGCATGCTGGCGGGGTTTTTGCTGTATGAGTTCGAGGCGCCGCGCGCCTTCACCTACCCGGCGCGGCTGCCGCTGACCCAACTGGACCATGTGTATGCGCGGGGACTCACGCCGCTGTCGCTGCATGTGCCGCGTGGCCGCATCTGGTGGCGCATGTCTGACCACCTGCCCTTGATTGCTGAATTCAGACTGTGACCCCGTGAAGCAAAAGACCCTTCAGGCCCGTAGCGCGGAATTTGCCGACGACCACCGCATGCGCCTGCTGCAAGGCGCCGAGGAGCTGTTCCCCGCCCTGATCGAGGCCATGGATGCGGCGCTGTCGGACATTCAGTTCGAGACCTACATCTTCGACTTCACCGGCTCGGGCGCGGCCGTGGCCGAGGCGCTGATGCGGGCGGCGCAGCGGGGCGTGCGCACCCAGTTGGTGGTGGATGGCGTGGGCACGGGTGCACTGCCCGTGGACTGGGCCGAGCGCCTGCAGGCCGCCGGGGTGTTGTACAGCGTGTACTCGCCCCTCGGGCCCCTGGGCTTGCTGCTGCCCCACCGGTGGCGGCGGCTGCACCGCAAGCTGTGTGTGGTGGACGGCTGCATGCTGTTTTGTGGCGGCATCAACGTGCTGGATGATTTTTACGACCCCAATTTCGGTACGCTGGATGCCCCCCGGTTCGACTTTGCCGTGCGCACCACCGGCAGCCTGGTGGCTGCGGCCAGCGACGCCATGGACCAGCTGTGGTGGCGCATGCGGGCCGTGCGTGATGTGCGCCAGCGCCGCTTGCCCGAGGCGCTGCAGGCCCTGCGTGCGGCCAGCGCTGCCAGCCACGCGGCGCAGGGGGGTGATGGCAACGCCGGGCCACCCGTGCGGGCCGCGCTGGTGCTGCGCGACAACGTGCGCAACCGCAGCCGCATCGAAAAGGCCTACCGTCGCGCCATCGGCACCGCGCGGCACGAGGTCATCATCGCCAACGCCTACTTCCTGCCTGGCGGCAAGCTGCGCCGTGCGCTGCTGCTGGCGGCACGCCGGGGCGTGCGCGTGCGCCTGCTGCTGCAGGGGCGCTACGAATACTTCATGCAGTACCACGCAGCCCGACCCGTGTACGGCAAGCTGTTGGAGGCCGGGGTCGAGATCTACGAATACGAGCCCAGCTTTCTGCATGCCAAGGTGGCCGTGATTGACGCGCAGGGCGAGCGGCCCTGGGCCACGGTGGGCTCGTCCAACCTCGACCCCTTGAGCCTGCTGCTCGCGCGCGAGGCCAACGTCATCGTGGAAGACGGTGCTTTTGCCAACGACCTGCGCCAGCGCCTGGTGCACGCCATGCAGCACGCGGGCCGGCGCATGGACCCGGCCCGCTACGCCAACCGCCCGCTGCGCCAGCGCGTGCTGGACCGCTTCGCCTTCGGCCTGATGCGGCTGGCACTGTGGGTAACGGGCAACCGATACTGACTGGCGGGCACCGCCGTGGTGTTGTGTAGTGAGTGCTATAAAAAATATAGCTGCTAGCGCTTATCCAATAAGCGCAAGGTGCCTAAAACCCTTGAAATCGGCAGATCACGGTTCGCTGTTACGATTCTGGCCATGTCCAGCCAAACTCCTGCCGCCGATATGACGCCCACCCCGCCGGATGACGATGAAGGCACGCCCGTCTCCGTCAAGATCCGCGAGCGCCTTGCCGCTGCCCGCAAGCGCTTTCACGCCAACGACAACATTGCCGGGTTCATCGAGCCCGGCGAGCTGGAAAAGCTGCTCGACGAGGTCGAGGTCAAGATGCAAGGCGTGCTCGACAGCATGGTGATCGACACCGAAGGCGACCACAACACCCACAACACGGCGCGCCGCGTGGCCAAGATGTACCTCAACGAGGTGTTCAAGGGCCGCTATGTGACGCAGCCGCCCATCACCGAGTTTCCCAACGCTGAGCACCTGAACGAGCTGATGATCGTCGGCCCCATCACCGTGCGCAGCGCCTGCAGCCACCACTTTTGCCCCGTTATCGGCAAGATCTGGGTGGGCGTAATGCCCAACGAGCACACCAACGTGATCGGCCTGTCCAAATACGCGCGCCTGGTGGATTGGGTCATGGGCCGCCCCCAGATCCAGGAAGAAGCCGTGGTGCAACTGGCCGACCTGATCATGGAAAAAACCCAGCCCGACGGCCTGGCCATCGTGATGGAGGCCAGCCATTTCTGCATGTCCTGGCGCGGCGTGCGCGAGATGGACAGCAAGATGATCAACTCCGTGATGCGCGGCGTGTTCCTCAAGGATTCGGCGCTGCGCCGCGAATTCCTCTCACTCATCCCTGGAAAGAACTAACCCATGTTGGTACGCCTGCTCTATGCCAGCCGCGCGGTGGACACCTCTCCCGCAGCCATCGAAGCCATCCTGACGCAGTCGCGCCAGCACAACCCCGGCTGCGGTATCACCGGGGTGTTGTGCTACGGCGGTGGCGTGTTTCTGCAGGCCATCGAGGGCGGGCGCTCCGCCGTGAGCGACCTGTACGGCCACATCCAGCGCGACGTGCGCCACAAGGACGTGGAGCTGCTGCACTACGAAGAGATCGCAGAGCGCCGCTTTGGCGGCTGGACCATGGGGCAGGTGAACCTCTCCAAGATCAACCACTCCATCTTGCTCAAATACTCCGAAAAGCCCGAGCTCGACCCGTATGCGGTGTCGGGCAAGGTGTCGTTTGCGCTGCTCGAAGAACTGATGGCTACCGCGTCGATCATCGGCCGTGCTTGAGACGGAGTGAGTTGGGCGGCTGCGTGCGCGGCCTCCCAGTCCGCTTGCCCTGAGCCTGTCGAAGGGCTGTTTCCAACGCGTGCCCGGGCTTCGGCCCTTCGACGCGCTCAGGACAGGCAAGCGCAGCCCGAACGGTCTTGGGGATGCTGTCGAGGGGAGCACCTTCAGCAGCCGCTCGCTACGCCAATCACGCCCACTTTGGGTTGATGGGGTAGACAGTCTCATTTTTTTGGCCGCAGCCGTTCAACCGGCGCTGCGGCTTTTTGCATTCATGCCGTTCTTGTCCCTCCCGTGACCCTCACCGCCTTCGCCCTCATCATCCTCGCCGGGCTCATCCATGCCTGCTGGAACATCGCGGCCAAGAAGGCCGGGGGGGATTCGCGCTTCGCATTTTTCTCCTCGGTGCTCATGATGGTCTTCTGGGCTCCGCTGGGCTGGTGGCTGGGGCGTGATGCGGTGCCGCTGTGGGGCGCGGTGGAATGGGGCTTTGTGGTGGCCAGCGGGGTGTTGCACGTGGCGTACTACGTGATCTTGCTGCGCGGCTACCGCGTGGCCGACCTCACGGTGGTCTATCCGCTGGCGCGCGGGTCGGGGCCGTTGTTGTCGTCGCTGGTGGCCATCACGCTGCTGGGTGAGCGCATCTCGGCACTTGGGGCGCTGGGCATTGTGGGCGTGGTGGGTGGCGTGTTCCTTATTGCGGGCGGCCCCGGCCTGCTGCGCGCAGCGCATGACCCGGCGGCGCGCGAACGCGTGCACAAAGGCATGCTGTACGGCCTGCTCACCGGTGTCTTCATCGCCAGCTACACGGTGGTGGATGGCTACGCGGTCAAGTTCTTGCTGATGTCGCCCATCCTCGTGGACTACATGGGCAACTTCGTGCGCGTGGGCCTGCTCGCGCCCGTGGTGCTGCGCGACCTGCCCACCGCGCGCACGCTGTGGATCGCGCAGTGGCGCTTTGCGCTGCTGGTGGCAGTGGTGAGCCCTGTGGCCTATGTGCTGGTGCTGTATGCCATGCAGCAGGC
Source organism: Acidovorax sp. (assembly GCF_027492855.1). Lineage (GTDB taxonomy): Bacteria > Pseudomonadota > Gammaproteobacteria > Burkholderiales > Burkholderiaceae_C > Acidovorax. The sequence continues at coordinate 19,763 of NZ_JAPUDY010000072.1, read as the reverse complement.
GCCCATGTCGCACGTAGCCCCGGCGCGCGAGGTGTCTATGTTGTTCGCTGCGCTCATCGGCGGTCACCTGCTGGGCGAGGGCGACCGCGTGGCGCGCATCTTTGGTGCACTGTGTATTGCGGCGGGTGTCACCGCATTGGCTTTGGGATGACGGCCACCGCACCGCCTTTGCTGCTGGGCTGCGACTTTTCCAGCAGCCCCACGCGGCGCAAGCCCATCGTGCTGGCCCTGGGCCAGCGCAAGGGCGCACGGGTGCAGCTCAACGCACTGCAGCCCTTCGGCACGCTCGCTGCCTTCGGCCAGTGGCTGGCCCAGCCGGGCGCCTGGGTGGGCGGCTTCGATCTGCCATTTGGCCTGCCGCGCGAGCTGGTGTTGGCCCTGGGCTGGCCCACCGATTGGCTGGCATGTATGCAGCACTACCGCACGCTCAGCCGCGCGCAGATCCGCACGCAGTTCGCCGCGTTCTGCGATGCACGGCCCGTGAGCGGCAAGTTCGCCCACCGGGCGACGGACAGGCCCGCGGGCTCCAGCCCGTCGATGAAATGGGTGAATCCGCCCGTCGCCTACATGCTGCACGCGGGCCTGCCGCTGCTGCTCGACGCGGGCGTGCACCTGCCGGGCCTGCATGTGGGCGACCCGGCGCGCGTGGCGCTGGAGGCCTACCCCGGCCTGCTCGCGCGCGAGGTGTTGGCGCGCCGCAGCTACAAAAGCGACGACCGTGCCAAACAGACGCCCGACCGCCTCATCGCCCGCAAAGACCTGGTCAACGCGCTGGAGCTGGGCCAGACCCGCCTTTCCCTGCGCCTGGCGCTCAGCCACGCGCAGCGTGATGCCCTGGTGCAGGACGCCAGCGGCGACAGCCTGGACGCCGTGCTCTGCCTGCTGCAAGCCGCATGGGCCGAGCAGCGCCATGCTGAGGGCGACACGCTCTATGGCCTTCCGCCCGGCCTCGATCCGCTGGAGGGCTGGATCGTTTCGGCCTGAGTTGGGCGGGTGCTATAAAAAATATAGCTAATAGCGCTTATTCATCAAGCGCTGGATGCCAAAAAAGCTTCAAACTTTGAAGCAAGAAAACCGTGCTGCCAGGGGCTCAGCCCATGACCCCGGTCAAGGTGAAACAGAAGGAAACAGGTGCGTCAGTGGTGCGCTGCTATTCTCGCCAGCGCTCTTCCATGGGAGGGAGGGCGAACGCAACCAACAATAGGCAATCAATGAACAAGAAAGCAGTTTTTGGCACCGCAGCGGTGCTGCTGGTGGCCGGGTATGGCGCCGCGACCTGGTACCTGGGCGAGCGTGCGCACAGCGCCTACCAGGAGGCCGTTGCAGACATCAGCAAGCTTGCGGGCGCCGAGGCCCTGGTGTCGCAGCAATACACCAAGGGTTTCTGGTCATCGCAGGCCCAACTGGTGCTGCAGTGGACCCCGCCCGTGTCCGAAGAGGGCGAAGAGGAGGACGGCGACGCCAGCGCGGCCACCGCGCAACCTATCCGCATCACGCTGGAAAACACCGTGCGCCACGGCCCGCTGGCGGGCTGGCGCCTGGCTGCGGCGGTGATCGAGACACGCCTGGGCGCCGTTGAAGGCGTGAGCGACAGCATGCGCCAGGCCTTTGCCAAGGTCAGCGCCCCCACCGTGACCACCGTGCGCCGGTTCACCGGCAGCCACGACATCGCGCTGGCCTGGCCCGCCGGTGAGATAGGCGACGGCGGCAGTCTGGTGCGCTGGCAGCCCCTGGCCTACCAGATGAACCTGAATTCAGACCGCAGCCGCCTCAGCGGTCATTTCGCCTGGCCCGATTTCGCCGTGGACCTGTTGCACAACGAGGCGGAGGACGACGACGTGCCTGCCGCTGCCGCTGCCGAGGCCCCGGCCACGCGTTTTGCGATGGCGTTCCAGGGCATGAAGGGCGATTTCGACATGGAATTGCAAGACGGCCTGTGGCTGTTGGCGCCCGGCCACGCCAAGGGCACGCTCGGCAAGGTGACGGCTACGCGCACCGCAGCAGCCGGGGCCGCACCCCAGCCGTTGGTGGCATTGCAAGACCTGAGCTATGGCACCACCATCTCGCGCAGCGGCACCCAGTTGGGCGTGGTCGGCGCACTGCGGGGCACGGGCAGCATTGGCACCGTGGCGCTGGAGTCTTTGGAGGTGAACGAAACCGTGAGCCGTATCGACGTCGATGCCGTGAAGCTGTTGCAAACGGCCCTGGTGGCTGCCTACCGCGCCGACCAGGAGACGGCGCTTGTTGCCACCGAAGCGCCTTGGGGCGAAGCGCTGGCGCAGGCCGCACCCAAGTTCGTGGCGGCCTTGCCCGCCTATGCCGTGAAACTGTCGGCCAAGATGGATGGCGAGCAGGGCGAACTGGAATACGGCCTTGAAATCAAGAACGCGCCCAACGCCGACGAGATCGCCGCGGGTGGCTGGGGCCCGGCGCTGCTCAAGAGCAGCGCCCTGCACGCCAACCTGCGCCTGCCCAAGGCCTGGCTGCCCCGCCTGGCCCAGGCCGCGGGCCAGAAGGCCCCCAAGCCCGAGGACATCGACGCCATGGTGGGCATGGCGCAAGCGCAAGGCTTCGTCAAGCAAGAGGCCGCCCACCTGACCAGCGCCCTGCGCGTGGAAGGCGGCAAGACGGTGCTCAACGGCAAGGAAATCGCCCTGCCTTTTGGGCGCCATTGAGAATTGCGCGTTACGCTGGCTGCACACCATGCTTCGACCACCATCACCGCTTTCTCCGTTTACCGCTGGCCCTGCATCGCGCAGGGCGGTTGCGGCGGGGGTGTTGGCGGCCTGGAGCCTGGCCTTCGCTGCATTTGCCGCCCCCGCGCCCTGGTACTACTGGCGCAGCAAGGTGGACGGCGCACGGGTGTGCGCGCAAACCTCGCCTGGCCCCGGCTGGGAGCGCGACAGCGAAGCCTACGAAGGCCCCGGCTGCCAGCCGCGTCGCAAAGTGCTCATCGTGCCCATGCGGTGACGCCAGATTGTGCAAATACCTCAGAAACCCGCCGGCCCCATCTCCCGTCCCCCAATCCGTTCGGGCTGAGCTTGCCGAAGCCTCGCGCGGCGTTCCGACAGGTTTGAACGGATTCATGCTTGTGAGAGATACCGGTATCCGCCGTTGTTTTGTTATAAAAATAATAGCTGCTAGCGCTTTATCCATAAGCGCTAGAGGCCAAAATAGCTTGCATTAATGTGTGTGCATTCCATAATGCATCCATGACCGAACTCATCCTCATCCGCCACGGAGAGACCGACTGGAATCGCGAACTGCGCTTTCAGGGCCACGTGGACGTGCCGCTCAACGCCACCGGCCACGAGCAAGCCCGCCGCCTGGCTGAGCGCCTGGCCGCCGAGCAAATGGTGGTGGACCACCTCGTTTGCAGCGACCTCATCCGCACCCGCCAGACCGCCACGCCCAGCCTGCAGGTGCTGCTGCCTGCGCTCCACATCGACACCCTCACCGACAGCGGCCTGCGCGAGCAGAGCTTTGGCATCGTGGACGGCCTGCGCGTGGACGACGTCAAGGCAGACCACGCCGACGCATGGGAGCGCTGGCTGCGCTTCGAGGCCGACTACGGCATGCCCGGCGGCGAGACCACGCGCCAGTTCCACACCCGCGTGATGGACGCCGTGCGCCGCATCGCGCAGCAATACCAGGGCCAAAAAGTCATGGTCGTCACCCACGGTGGCGTGCTCGACATGATTTGGCGCACCGCACGCGGCACGGGCCTGGACGGCCCCCGCCAGAGCGACATCCCCAACGCGGGCCTGAACCGCGTGCGGGTAGATGGCGACGCAGTGCAGGTGCTGGACTGGGCCGACGTGCGGCACCTAGCAGACTTGCCGGAGCAGCCGGTGTATGACCAGAAGAAGTTGCTGGTGCGGTGAGGGCTTCCGTTGCAGCTCCTTGGCTTATCAATAGGGTGGTTTATGCCTTAGGCCTAAAGGCAATGATCATTTCCTGAGGTACTTTGCCGTTCTGATCCCCAGGCAGCCTCTGCACACGCTGAAGCGCGCGTAGTACAGCCGCGTCCCATGCCTTGTTCCCACTGGGCTTGGTGAGTTGATGGCTTTGGATGCTCCCATCTGCCCCTAGTTTGAGGGTTACCTCTGCCACTGGGTTGCTAGATACGGGCTCGCTGAAAACGATGTGCGGTAGTACTGCATCGCGTACCGTGTCTCCATAGCTTCGGTTTCCGCTTTGCTTTGGAGGGGGGTCATCCGAGAGTTTGAAGTTGAACGGAATTTTGTAGGTGCTGGCAATAGCCTTACCCTCACTATTCTTTGCTGGAACAAATGTCGCATCCAAGGCAGCAGCAATCGCAGCTTCGTCCAGAATCGCATGGCCTGAACTTCTCTCAACCCTGGCATGACGAACCTTGCCGTTAGGGTCGACGACGGCGGTGAGGACGACACTGCCTTCTTGCCCGCTACGGCGGGCAAGAGGTGGATAAGTTACCTTTGGAGAGATCAGGTAGGACGCGCCAATTGCGGGGCGCTCAAGGGGCAGCATGCCCTCGCTCCAAGGGCTTGGTCTGGGCGATGTGGGAGTCGCATCGGCTGTGTTGTTTGGCGGCAATCCCTTGAGCATTCTGTCAATTTCAGAGCTTTGCGCCTCAAGTGAGACACTGGATGATCCGGGCGGCTTTATGCCAAGGAATGAACCGTAGCTCGCTACAGGTGGCGTAGAGCGTGGTGAGCTGAACTGTTCTGCAATCTTTCCGAGTGAGGTTATAGCCAGCACGAGCAGTAACCCCCAACCCCAGCGGTTTATCTCGAACTGAGTGTGCGCGGGTTGACTACGAGGCTTGCGAGCGAGTCGTTGTCTCCATTTCGGGATCTGTGCTGCCCATTCGCGCCATTGTCCCAAATTCTGCGTATTGGTGATGATGTGCAGCCAGTGCGGATAGAGTTGTGAAATGCGCTCCGCCATGGGCACTTGTATTAGGAGTGCCGATGTTGTAGGGCGCTTATCCTCGCGCAGTCTTCGGATGAGACTCTGTTGATCAGCGCGGACGTTTTTAGGCAGGCTGTCAAAGAATTCAAGCTCGGCAAGGGCCGCAGCCACGATCTCGCCAGACCGACCAAATGCTACTAAGCGACCTCGATCCTCCCGCCATCCAAAACAATCTATTGCTGGACTGAACAAAAACTCCTTACCGGGCCGCCACCCTTCAGCCAATGCACCTGCGACCCCCCATTCAAAGAGGAAGCGTGCGTCCATGTCGACCAAGCGATCGCTGTCCAGAGTGCGATTCAGCCAAACGCGCGCGGCATCTCGATCGGTAGGCCAGCCTGACTCAAGCTTTTCACGCATTTCAGCCAGAAGCGTGCGTGCCACTTGTTCCGAACTCTCTATAGCTGATGACCGGCTATCGTTCTGCGTCGTGGGACCCGCTGAATCGGGCAAAGATTCAGCCCTTTCTGCAGCCGATGTTTGATCTTTCTCTGGGGGCGTGGTGGCGTGCTGGCTTTCATCTTCATCAGCATTCGAGGCGATCCCTGTCCTATCCGCCTGTTGACGGTTTTGGGCGTACCAGGACATAGCAGTCTCGTAGGCCTGCCTCAATGACTGGAAACCATCGGGATCCGCTTCTTGGTCGGTCTGTTTGAGCAAGCGCGCGTAGGCCCGGCGTATCGCGCGGTCATCGACGTCTGGGCCGAGGCCCAATCGGCTCAAAAATGGATGAATTGTGTCCTGCATAGGCGGCTTTTAGTGCTCGTCATCATCAAACACGACCGCTCTGCGCTCTAGCTGGGTGAGTTGCTCGTTCAATCGCACACGTGCCTTTGCTACGACGCGATCGTCTTGAGTCGCCAGACTGGATTCAAACTGCAGAATCTGTTCACTCAACCACTCCCGGGCGTTGCCGCGCAGTTGGGCATAGATACGCTCAGCGCGCGCCAGAGTCGTGCGGTTCTCCAAATTGTCCCGTGGATGGATCTTCAACGTGCTCATTGCGGCGAGTCGTTCAACTATCTCCTCTTCAGTGAGAAGACCGGGGTTTCCTTCAATCACCACGCTAAATGTCTTGTGCGTCTTCAAAACTTTGGCTTCAACCTGTAGCAGGCCGTTGACGTCATATGTGAATCGCACATCCACAGTGGATTCTTCGGGACTCAATCCTGGCAGCTCCACACGCAAGTCGCCAAGATAAATGTTGTCCCGGACCATACGTGATTCGCCTTGGAAGATGCGAAGGTCGATAAAGACTTGGCTGGCTGCAACGGGAATGTAATTCTTCACCCGGCTGACAGGTACGGTCGTATTGCGCTCAATGATTGGGTCAAAGTGCCCGGATGTGGAACTGCCATCGGGCATGTGCTTGCTTACGGAAACGCCCAATGAATAGGGGGAAACGTCTGTCATGACAACTTCCCTGAGAGCAACGTCCTTGGCCTTGAGGCCCGCCTGAACTGCAGCACCTAAGGCAACGACTTCGTCCGGATTGAAGTCAATCGCAGGAAAGCGACCGAACATTGTGGTCACCAAGCGCCTAACCATGGGCATGCGAGTGGCGCCACCTGCAAGCACGATGTTGTCGAGCATGGCGCTTCGGAGGTTGGCGTCTCGCAGCGCTCTTTCAACCGGTATCCTTAGTCGCTTGAGTAGCCCGGAACACGCGTGCTCAAGCATGGCTTCGTCCAGAGGTAGTGTGATCTCCTGACCCTCGTGTTTCAGGTGAAGTGTGGTTCGCGGCAAGTCGCTGAGTTCCCGCTTGGCCCGTTCTGCGGCTCCAACCAGTCTCTGCATAAAACGTCTGTCTTTGCGAAGCGAAGAGGGCAACTTCTTGTTCTCTATGAACAAATCGACCAGCGCCTGGAGGAAGTCCTCGCCTCCCAGAAAATTGTCTCCGGCGGATGCCCGTACTTCCATAACCCCTTCGAACATTTCGAGGATGGAGACGTCGAAAGTGCCACCGCCTAAATCAAAGACTAGAAACCGAGTCTCAGCATCTCGCTGATGTAACCCGTATGCGAGCGCTGCTGCTGTGGGTTCGTTGAGGAGCCGCTCAACACGCAAGCCTGCTAAACGACCCGCCGCGCGCGTAGCCTTGCGCTGGGCGTCCGAAAAGTACGCGGGTACTGTGATGACCGCCTCTTCGACGGGCTGCCCGAGAAAGACCTCAGCGTCGGCCTTGAGTGCTCGTAGCACGAGCGAAGACAACTCCTCCGGCCGGAATTCCCGATCGCCGAGGGCCAGCGACTTGTCGCTACCCATATATCGCTTGAAGTTTGCTGCGGTGTGTTCTGGATGGGTTTGGAGGCGCTCCTGTGCTGCCCGCCCGATCAGTACTCTGCCGTCATCGTCGATGCTGACACATGAAGGCGTCAGCGTATCTCCCATCGCATTCGGAATGAGAACAGCCTCGCCATCTCGCCATATAGACACCAAGCTGTTTGTCGTTCCCAAATCGATCCCAATAATCATCTATCACCCCCCACTCTTATGTAGTAATCCGTTGCAGAGGATTTTCTGACTCTGCGCCCAGTGAGCATATTGTTGCTCGTCTTGGTATTGTCGTTCTGCTCGATCAAGGCAGTCACAGCGTTGTCTTTGTTCAATGCTTGGCGTTTGCTGCGCTTCATGACAATGTGCCTGCGCATGCCTTCTTCTGCGTTGGGCTCGGTTGCAGTCCCCTGGTGACTTGCATTGCTAAATGAGCCTGTTTCCTGTTCAAACAGCGGGCTGTAGGGTAGCGGGTTAGCAATGTGGCGGTCGGTGCCTGCGCCTGGCTGTCACGGGGAGCTCAGGCTTTCAGCCCCCCGTGCTCCCCGCTGCCGCCTGCGCCGTGGGGTTGGGCGTGGGCTCGCCGAGTTTGCGCAGCGTGTTGCGGTCCGTGTGGCGAAACGGCTCGGCCTGGCCTGGGATGACCAGGGTGGTCTCCTGCTCGTAGGACCAGGTTCCGTCGTTGTTGATCGTCACCTTGATGCTGTAGTTGTCCGTCCGGAACGCGTGTTCCAAAAACGGGTTGGACACGATGCCATTGGTTGTGGCGCCGCGCACCGCCTGCAGGATGAATGACCTGGCGTCCGGCGCTGCCTTGCCTACCGCCATTGCCGCCTGCCCGCGCGGTATCGACAGGGTCAGGATCACGGTGCCTGTTGCGGGCTCCCACAGCCAATAGCCTACCTGGTCATGGAAGGTCTCCACGTCATTGGGCTTGACGATGCGCGTGTGGTAGCGCAGCCCGTAGAAGAGCTGCGGCCCATTCGTCTGCGCGTCGATCGGTTGCAGCTCCATGTGCTCGATGTACGCCTGCTTCTCGGGCCCGTCGGCCTTGGGGTTCACGTCCAGGCCACGCGCGCCGCTCCAGATGCCTGCCATGCCGGTGAGCGGCCCCAGGTTGGCCAGCGTATGCGGGTCTGGTTCGGGCTCGGTGTAGATGTCCTTGGGGTAGTGGGCTGCGGCGGGCCGTGGTGCTGGCACTGCGCCAGCGGCTCCATGGCGCGAGCCTTGAAACGTGGGGAGGCCGTCTCCGAAGGTGACCCAGTCAAGGTCGTGGTCCAGCCAGGAGTGGTGCGTGGGCGCGAAGGCGGCAGCATCGTCCAGGCTGCAGGTGGCAACCTCTACTTGTCCGGGCCAATCCTCGCGGGTGTAGGCCACATGTGTTCCGCAGGTCTGGCAGAACCAGCGTTTCACCGGCGGCGAGGTGGAAAACTCCGAAGGGCTGCCCTGGGTGAAGGCAAAGTGTTCTGAGGTTACTGTCAGCCAGGCCACTACGGGCGCAGCAAACAGCCTGCGGCATGTGTTGCAGTGGCAGACCATGCTTGCGGTGGGTTTTTCGGCCAGCCGGTAACGGAGGGCGCCGCAGAAGCAGCCGCCTTCTATGGGGGCGTGGTTGTGGGTGTCGCTCATGGGTTCGTGTCTCTTTTTGGAATAGGTGGGTGATCTTGTACAGCAGCGATCACCCCACCGGCAACCCCAGCGCCGCATTCACCACGCCCGCCTGCCGCGCCAGCCGCGCCGATTCCCGTTGCGCATTGGCCATCGGCTGCAGCAGGTTTTGCACGGTCGCCCATTGCCCGTTGCGCTGCAGCGCGTCCAGCCAGACCTGATGGAACAGGTCGCGCTGCGCGTGGCTGCCGCCAATCTCGATCAGGCGTGGCAGTGCCAGGCCCAGTTGCTGGGCTGATGTGGCCCAGTCGCCCTGGGCATGGGCCAGCAGGCCGTGGGCGGCGGGCACGCACACCCGTTGCCACACGGTGCGCTCGCGGGTTTCGGTGCGGGTGGCGGCATGGGTTTCGATGTTGTGCAGCAGGGTGAGCGCTGCGCCAGTGCGGCCCGCGCGGGCCAGGCCGTACAGGTATTGCAGGTCCAAAAAAGGCAGCACATGGTCGGCCAGGCGCAGGGCGAGGTGGTCGGCCACGTCGGCCCAGCGGGTACCCACATCCACACCCGCCAGCTCCAGCCGCGCGAGCAGCGAGACGGCGTTGATTTGGTCTTGTGTGTATTCCTTGACCACGCCCCACACCTGTTGGTCGTACAGCGCCAGCACTTCGGCGTGCCGGTCTTGCTCCAGCAAAAACAGCGCCTGGTGCCACCAGTTGTGCGTGACCATGAAGGAGTTCAGGCCCTTCCAGGTGCCGCTCACGCTGGCCATAAATTGGGCGCCTTCGTTGATGCGGCCCTGGGTCAACATCACGTGGGCAAGGGCGTGGTGTGCCCAGGGCTCTTTGTGGCACAGGTCCATCGCATGCCGCGCCGATGCCTCGGCGTGGTCGAGCAAATGGCACTGCTCCCAGCCAAAGGCGAGCATGCCGTGCAGGTAGGGCACGTCTGCAGCGGCTGGTACGGCCTGCAATGCCAGGCGCAGCATGCTGGGTGAGTCGCCCCGGTTGAACAGGTGGTACTGGCCGAGCTTGAGCGATGCGAGGTCGCGCGGGTGTTGGCGGGCCTGTTCTTCGTGCAGCGCAATGGCGCGTGGCAGGTCGCCACCGACCCAGGCGGCAACGGCGGCCACGAAGCGCTGCTCGCGCTCGCTGGCCTCTGGCGCATGGGCCAGGGCCTGCTCGATGAAGGGCCGGGCGTTGCTCGGCGCATCGGCCGACTCGGCAAACATGTGCAGTGCCGCGCAGCAGGCCTGCACGATGGGGCTAGGGTCTTGTGCCGCGTTCAGCACATTCACCGCGCGCGCTTCGCAGGATATGAAGCCTTCGACAAAGTCGTTCAGCGCGGCGAGGCTGCCAGCGTTGTGCAGTGTGGCGGGGTTGCCCAGGCTATCGGTTGTGCGGGTGTGCGTGGAGGATGGCATGGGGCTTTGTGGGGGCGGGGCTCAGCTGCCCTGGATCAGTGCCAGGTAGGCGTTGCGCGTTTCGGCCGAGACCGAGGCGATCAGTTGTTCGTGTGGCGTCTGGTGGCGCGCCAGCATGCGGGCGGTGGCCACGGCCTTGGATTTGCAGAACCAGTGGCAGGTGTGCTGCATGAGGAACAGCTCGGCCGTCATCATGAAGGCGCGGTCTTTGGGGGAGAGGTGGCTGGTGTTCTGCACCACGTGGGCAATGCCGCGTGCATGGATGGCGAGCGCACGGCGCACGTCGAAGGTAAAGCCGGGCAGCAGCTTTTCAGCGAACGGAATCGGCAGCGACAAGCGGCTGACGCGCGTGTGGGCTTCGTCCACCTTGGCAAAGTCGGCGGCAAACCGGCTGAATTGTTCGGTGAGCTGCGATTCGGTGGTGCTCAGCAGGCTCCAGATCTGGCTGCGGCGCTCGTCGGTGCTTTCACCCAGGGCGCGCAGGTAGCCGTCGGTCAGGGCCTCCATCAGCTTTTCGATCTGGTAGTTGGCCAGGTGCTTGCCCAGCAGCGCAATGCGTTTGCGCTGCTCCTTGGCGTTGAGCAAGTAGGTGCCGGTGGCGATCAGGATCGCCAGAATGAGGATGTCCATGCGGTGGTTGGGTGAGAAGGGTTGTGTGGTGGGCCGGTGCATTGACCAGCGCCATGGACGCCAAAAAGACATTGAACAGGAGGTTCTAAGGTTACCAACTGCGCGCCAACTGCCAAGGGCTATTTCGCAGGCGGCTCTGGCCAGGCCCTTTGGGGCTCGCGGATCTGCTCGAACGCATGCGCCACCTGCAGCACGCCCAGATCGTCAAAGCGTGCACCGGCTATCTGCAGGCCAATGGGCAAACCACCCGTGGTGTAGCCGCAGTTGACCGAGGCGGCGGGCTGCTCGGACATGTTGAACGGCACGGTGAAGCCGATGTGTTCCAGCGGGCGCAGCGGGTCGTTGGTGGGCGAGGGCAGCTCGGCCTGGAAGGCGGGCATGGGGGCCACGGGCGAGATCACGTAGTCGAACGCGCTGCAGGCCTTGACGGCGGCCACGCGGGTCAGGTGGAACTGGTGGCTGGCGTTGAAGACCTCGGTGCCGCTCATGCCGGCGGCGCTGTCGGCCCAGGTGCGGATGTAGGGCAGCACCTTGTCACGCCGTGCGGCGGGCAGGGCCTGCAGGTCGGTGTAAGAGCGCATGCGCCAGAAATGGTCCATGCCGTCGAGCATGGCCTGCGTCATAAAGGGCGACATGGGCACGATGGTGGCGCCTGCGCCCTCCATCAGGCGTGCGGCGCGCTCGATGGCGGCCTTCACCTCGGGCTCCACAGGCAGGCCGCAGCCTGCGTCGAGCAGCAGGCCGATCTTGAGGCCACGCAGGTGCTCGGCCCCTTGGTTGAACTGGCTCCAGGCGATGTCCTGTGCAGGCAGGCTCATGCTGTCGCGCGCGTCGGGCTGGCTGAGCACCTGCATCATCAGCGCGGCGTCGGCCACGGTGCGTGTCATGGGGCCTGCGGCGCGGCCGGTGTAGGGCGGGTCGATGGGGATGCGGCCCAGGCTGGGCTTCAGGCTGAAGATGCCACACCAGCTGGCGGGCAGGCGCAGCGATCCGCCGATGTCGGTGCCGATATGCAGCGGCCCATAGCCTGCTGCTGCTGCTGCGCCACCGCCCGCGCTGGAGCCGCCGGGGCCTTTGCTCACGTCCCAGGGGTTGCGCGAGAGCGGGTGGAAGGTGGACAGGCCCGAGGACAACATGCCGTAGTCGGGCATGGTGGTCTTGGCCACGATGACGGCACCGGCCTCGCGCATGCGGGCAGCGGGCGGCGCATCGGCAGCGGCGGGCACCAGTTCGACGGCGGCGGTGCCCAGCGGCGTGGGGTCGCCTGCGGTGGCGATGTTCTCCTTGATGGTGCTGGGCACGCCGTCCAGCAGGCCCTGGGGCTCGCCACGCAGCCAGCGCGCTTCGGATGCGCGGGCCTGCGTGAGCGCAGCCTCCGGGCGCAGCAGGTAAGTGGCCTTGATGTGGGGCTCCCAGCGCGCGATGTGCGCCAGCACGGCCTGCGTGACCTCCACGGGAGACAGCGTGCGCTGGCGGTAGGCGGCCAGGAGTTCGTGGGCAGGCAGGTCGTGCAAGGCGGTCATGTCGAGAGTTTTACAAGTAAAAAAGGCTGCTACCGCCCATTGGTAAAGCGCTAGCAGCTATTGTTTCAGGAGCTATCTGCTCCCGCGCGTTTCAGCTATTCATTGCGCGGCGCGCTACCCGCAGCCTTGGAAACTGGCGCGACCCAGGCGCGGGCAGCCGAGCAAGGGCCGCCCCGCAGCGAGGGCTGCGTTCCCCTGCCCACATCGCGCAGCGATGTGAGAGCGGGGGGAAGGCCCGCAGGGCCTCAGGGGGGTGTCTCATCAACCCCAGGACAGCGCCGAGAGGTCGTTCACGAACACGGGCATGTCTTTCCACAGGCCCTTGAGGTTCTTGTTGGCCACCGTGATCCATTGGTTGGAGTACAGGAAGGCGTGCACCGCGTCGTCGGCCAGCAAGCGCTGGGCGTCGCCCAGCAGGCGTGAGCGGTCGGCGGGGCGGGCGGCGTTCTTGATCTGGTCAAACAGTTCGTTGAACTTGGCCGATTTGTAACCCCAGTAGTACTCGGGCTTGGTGAAGTTGCCCAGGTCGAACGGCTCCACGTGCGAGATGACGGTGAGGTCATAGTTCTTGCTGCCGTAGGTGCCGCTGAGCCACTGCGCCCATTCCACGTTCTGGATCTTGGCGATGATGCCGACCTTGGCGAGCTGGGCTGCGATCACCTCGCCGCCCTGGCGCGCGTAGGGCGTGGGCGGCAGCGTCATGGTCAGCTCCAGCGGTGTCTTGATACCGGCTTCGGCCAGCAGTTTCTTGGCTTTTTCGGGGTCGTAAGGGTTCACGCCCGTGGTGTCCACGTAGCCAAACGCGCCGGGCACATAGTGGCTGCCGATGGGGGCCCCGTAGCCGTCGCCCGCGCCTTCGATCACGGCCTTGCGGTCCACGGCGGCAGCGATGGCGCGGCGCACACGCACGTCGTCGAGCGGCTTCTTGCCGTTGTTGATGGCCAAAATGGTCTTGGCGCGCGAGCCGCTCACCACCACCTGGAACTTGGGGTTGGCCTTGAACTGCGCCACGCTGCGGGGTGTGACGCGGGGGAAGGCGTCCACGTCACCCGCAAGCAGTGCGGCCACCTGGGCGGCCGGGTCGGAGATGAAGCGGAACGTGGCGCGTTTGATCTTGATCGCCTTGGCGTCACGGAAACCGCTCCAGGCCGCCAGCACGACGGACGAGCCCTTGTTCCAGGCGCTGAGCTGGTAGGGGCCGGTGCCGGTGGGCTTGTTGGCGTTGGTGTCGGCGCTCTTGGGCTCGACGATGATGGAGGTGGCCTGGCCGAGCACGAAGAGCAGGTCGGGGTCGATGTCTTTATTGAGCAGCACCACGGTGTAGTCGTCCACCACCTGCGTGGTGATGCCCGCAAAAGTGCGTTTGTCTTTGTTGGTGCTCTTTTCGCCGCCTGCGCGGTCGTACGAGAACTTGACGGCGGCGGCGTTGAAGGGCTCGCCGTTCTGGAACTTCACGCCCCGGCGCAGCTTGAAGGTGTAGGTCTTGAGGTCGGGCGAAACCTCCCAGCTTTCGGCCAGCAGGGGCGATACGCTGCCGTCGGCGTTGATCTTGGTGAGCGTCTCGAAAATGTTGTACAGCACGATTTCGGCAATGGCCGAGGCGGCACCCGCTGTTGGGTCCAGGCCTGGGGGCTCCAGCGTCATGGCCAGCGTCACCGCATCTTTGCGGCCTTGGGCCAGGGCGCTGAGCGGGGTGGACAAGGGCACGGCGGCAATGGCGCCAGTGGCAAGGACGGTACGGCGGTTCAGCATGTTCGGACTCTCCAGACAAAAAACCAGACAAAAAACCAGAGAAAACCCCGGTGCAATTTGTTACCGGGGCACACCTGCGCTTTTTACACCATCAAGTGCGCATTGAGTGATGCGTTTTTTTCAGCCGCCGCTGCAGCGGTCGCCGCCCTGCGCGCCCGCGCGCGGCCCGGTTGCACCTGGGGCACGGCGGCGACCAGTGCCTGGGTGTAGGGGTGCTGCGCATGGTGGAACAGTTCGGCGGGCGATCCGCGCTCGACGATGCGGCCCTGGTACAGCACCACCACCTCATCGCACAGGTGGTTGACCACCGCCAGGTCGTGGCTGATCAGCATGTAGGTGATGCCGAACTCCTGCTGCAAATCCTGCATCAGGTTGAGCACCTGGGCCTGCACGGACACGTCGAGCGCGCTCACGGGCTCGTCGGCCACAATGAGGCGCGGGCGGGTGATGAGGGCGCGCGCAATCGCAATGCGCTGGCGCTGGCCGCCGGAGAATTCGTGCGGATATTTACCCAGGTCGTTGGTGCGCAGGCCCACCTGCGACAGCACCTGGTCCGCCTGCTTGCGCTGCTCGGCGCGGGTGGTCTGGCCTTGGGCCTGCAGCGGCTCGGTCACGATGCGCTCTACCGTCTGGCGCGGATCGAGCGAGCCATACGGGTCCTGGAAAACCATCTGAAAATCGCGCCGCGCCGCGCGCAGATCGGTTGGCGGCAACTGGTGCAGGTTGCGGCCCTGCAGTTCGACCGTGCCCGAGGTGGGTGTATCCAAAGCCATCACCAGGCGTGCGAGCGTGGACTTGCCCGAACCCGATTCGCCCACCACGCCCAGGCTGCGCCCGGCGGCAATCGAGAAGCTCACACCGTTGAGCGCCTGCACCTTGCCGGGGGGGCGGAACAGGTGCTCGCGCGGCAGCGTGTATTCGCGCACCAGGTCTTTGACTTGCAGCAGTGCGGCGTGGGTGCTCATGCGGCCACCTCCGTCGCGTGCGTCGCGCCGTGGGCTTCGGCGATGGCCTCGCGGCGCAGGCAGCGCACCACGTGGTCGCCATCGGCATCGGTGGCAACCAGCGTGGCTTCGGGTTGCTCGTGATAGCAGGTATCGACGGTGTAGCTGCAGCGCCCGGCAAACGGGCAGCCTGCAGGCAGGTCTACAAGCTCAGGCACCGTGCCAGGGATGGTGGACAGGCGTGGCCGCTGGCCGGGCGCGTGCACGGCACCCAGGTGAGGCCTGGCCGCGAACAGGCCGCGTGTGTAGGGGTGCGCCATGGCCGAGAACACCGAGGCGGTGGAGCCGCTCTCGACCACGCTGCCGCCATACATCACCATCATGCGGTCCACGTTTTGCGAGATCACCCCGAGGTCGTGCGAGATGAGGATCAGCGCCATGTTGCGCTCGGCCACCAGGTCGCTGATGAGGTCCAGGATCTGCTGCTGGATGGTCACGTCAAGGGCCGTGGTGGGCTCGTCGGCGATCAGCAGGTCGGGCCCGCAGGCCAGGGCCATGGCGATGGTGATGCGCTGGCGCTGGCCACCGGAGAATTGGTGCGGGTAGGCGTCAAAACGCTGCGCGGCGTTGGGGATGCCCACGCGGTCGAGCAGGGCCAGGGCCTCCGCACGCGCTGCGGCGGCGCCCATGCCCCGGTGCAGGCGCAGGGGCTCGGCCACCTGGCGGCCAATGGTGTGCACCGGGTTCAGCGCGGTCATCGGCTCCTGAAACACCATGCCGATGCGGTTGCCGCGCATCTTGCACATCTGCGCATCGGTGCGGCCCACCAGCTGTTCGCCGTCGAAGCGGATGCTGCCCGTGACCTGTGCGCTGTCGGGCAGCAGGCCCATGAGCGACATGGCGGTGATGGACTTGCCGCAGCCCGACTCGCCGATCAGGCCCAGGGTTTCGCCGCGCGCCAGCGAAAAGCTGACGCCGCGCACGGCATCGGCCGGGCCCCGGTGGGTCTGCAGGCGGATGCGGAGGTTGGAGACTTCTAACAGAGACATCGTGGGGTTCTGGTGGTCTTCGAGGCGGGGTCTGTCAACGCTTGCGAGAAAGGCGGGGGTCGAGCAGGTCGCGCAGACCATCGCCCAGCAGGTTCAGTCCGAGCACGGCCAGCGCAATCGCCACGCCCGGCCACACAGCCAGCAGCGGGGCCTGGAACATCAGCGTCTGCGCCTCGCTGAGCATGCGGCCCCAGGAGGGCTGGGGCGGCTGCGTGCCCAGGCCCAGGTAGGACAGGGCGGCCTCGGCCAGGATGGCCAGAGCGAACTGGATGGTGGTCTGCACAATCAGCACCGACAGGATGTTGGGCAGCACATGCTCCAGCGTGATACGCCAGGTTTCTTTGCCGCAGGCCCGTGCGGCCATGATGTATTCACGCGACCACACGGCGTTGGCCGAGGCCCGGGTCACCCGCGCAAACGTGGGTATGTAGAAGATGCCGATGGCGATGATGGAGTTGACGATGCCCGCGCCAAACACTGCGGTCATCATGATGGCCAGTAGCAGCGCAGGAAAGGCGAAGGTGAAATCCGCCAACCGCATGATCATTTCCTCCACCCAGCCGCGCTTGGCAGCCGCCAGCAGCCCCAGCGCCGTGCCGATAGACAGGCCAATGCCTACGGCGATGACACCGACCAGGATGGAGTTGCGCGCGCCCACCATGACCAGCGAGGCCACGTCCCTACCGAAAGCGTCGGTGCCCAGCCAGTGCGTGCCAGATGGGCGCGCCAGCTTGTTGGCCAGGTCCATCTCGTAGGGCGACCCGGGCGTCCAGACGAACGAGAGCAGTGCGGCCAGTACCAGCAGCAGCGAGAGTACGGCACCGATGACAAAGCTGCGGTGGCGCAGAGCACGGTGCCACCAGCCGGGGGCGGAGAGGGCAGAAGAGGAGGGTGGGGAGATTGCGGTGCTCATGGGGGATCAAATGTCGGAGGCCTTCACGCGCGGGTCGATCACTGCGTACAGCACGTCCACCACGAAGTTCACTACGATGACCATTGCAGCGAGCAACATCACGCAGTTGCGCACCACGATCAGGTCGCGGTTGGAAATCGACTGGAAGATCAGACGCCCCAGGCCCGGCAGGTAGAAGACGTTTTCGACCACGATGGTGCCCGCCAGCAGCGACGCAAACTGCAGCCCCATCACGGTGATCACCGGGATCATCGCGTTGCGCAGCACATGGCCCCAAAGCGCTGCGCGCTGCGACAGGCCTTTGGCACGCGCCGTGCGCACAAAGTCTTCACGCAGCACCTCCAGCACGGCCGAGCGCGTGATGCGCGCCAGGATAGCGGCCTGCACCACGGCCAGCGCGATCGCGGGCAGCAGCAGGGCCTTGATGGCTTCGAGCGGACTGCCCCCGGCGTCTTCCGTCCAGCCGGGGAAGCCGCCCGCAGAGAACCACTGCAGCTTCACCGAAAACAGCAGGATCAGCAGGATGGCGAACCAGAAATTGGGAATCGCAATGCCGATCTGCGCCAGACCCATCACGCCCACATCGCCCAATTTGTTGTGGCGCGATGCGGCATACACGCCCGCCGCCAGCGCCAGCACCGTGGTGATCACCATGGCCATGAGGGCCAGGGGCACGGTGAGGGCCAGGCGCTCCAGCACCAGGTCGAGCACGGGCGAGCTGTAGGCATAGCTGTCGCCCATGTTGCCCACCACCAGTCCGCTGACCCACTGCCAGTAGCGCAGGCTGGCGGGTTGGTCCAGCCCCAGCTTGGTGGCCAGCGCGGCCACGGCGTCGGGTGCGGCATCGGGCCCCATCAGGATCTGGGCGGCATTGCCCGGCAAAATCTCCAGCACCAGAAACACGACGATGGACGCGCCGATCAGCGTGGCCAAAAGGGTGACAAACCGCTTGAGAAAAAACAGGCCCATGGGTAGCTGGCGTGGGGTAAGAGTGGCTAGCAGGCGCATCTAAATTGATGTGCATACACAGCATAGCGGGAAAACATCCGCGTCGGCGGTGGTGCGATGCAGTGTGGCATGCCGGGCACAGGCCACGGGGGTTGGATAATACGGAGCATGAACTGCGCCGCGTACCCCCTTGCACTTGTTTCAGGCCCCGCGCCCAGGGAGGCTACATGGCGTTGATGATTACCGACGAGTGCATCAACTGCGATGTGTGCGAGCCCGAATGCCCCAACCAGGCGATCTATCTCGGGCAGGAGATCTACGAGATCGACCCCCACAAGTGCACCGAGTGCGTAGGGCATTTCGATGAGCCCCAGTGTGTGCAGGTCTGCCCTGTGGCATGTATCCCGGTGAATCCGCAGCATGTGGAAAACCGCGAAACCCTGTGGCAGAAGTTCCAACGGCTGCAGGCGGCAACGTCGGTGTGAACTCAAGTATTTGAGTGTTTTTTGCCGCTAGCGCTTATGTATCAAGCGCTAACAGCTATAAAAATAATAGCAAAATAGAGAGCCACACGGCCTGCGCGCGTCAATCCTCTACCGGGCGGGGCGGCTTGGGGCGCGGCGGCTTGGTGGTGTGGATGAGCAAGGTGGCCTTGTCCATCTCGCCCGCCAGCAGGGCCGGGTAGGCCTTGAGCGAATGGGCGATGCAGTCCTCGATCAGGGTGCGCTGGTCGGGCGAGGGTTTTTTGAGCACCCAGTTGGCGACTTCGCTTTTCACACCCGGATGACCGATGCCGATGCGCAGGCGCCAGTAGTCGGGTGAACCCAGTTGGCCATGGATGTCGCGCAGGCCGTTGTGCCCGGCATGGCTGCCGCCGCGCTTGAGCTTGACCTGGCCGGGGATGATGTCGAGCTCATCGTGCACCACCAGAATCTCTTCGGGCAGGATTTTGAAGAACCGCGCCAGTGCGGCGACCGACTTGCCCGAGAGGTTCATGAAGGTTTGCGGCTGCAGCAGCCACACGCTTTGGCCATGCACGGTGGCGCGGGCAACCAGCCCGTGGTAGCTGCGCTCGGGCACCAGGGTCACCTTGAGTTCGCGCGCCAGGGCATCAATCCACCAGAAGCCGGCGTTGTGCCGGGTGGCCTCGTAGTCCGGCCCTGGGTTTCCAAGGCCTACAAACAGCTTGATCATCTGCGGATTATCCGTGGGAGGAAGAGGGGAGCAAGGTGACGGAGCGCTTCATGCCCATGGTCTGCTGTTCCTGCGGTAAAAGCAAAACGGCCCACACAAGGTGGGCCGTCGGGTGGTCAGCACCGCAGGGCGGGCTGACCAGGCTGGGTACAGCAGCAGTACAGTAATCAGGGATTACTTCTTGCCCTTGCCCTTGCCCTTGGCGTCGGCGGCAGGAGCTGCGTCGGCAGGGGTCTCGACGACCACGACGGGCGGCACCACGGACACCAGGACGGGGTTGTTGTTCTGGCCGCCACGGATCTTGGCAGTCACGCCCTTGGGCAGCTTGACGTCCTTCAGGTGCAGGGATGCACCCTTTTCCAGCTTGGACAGGTCCACTGCGATGAATTCGGGCAGATCCGAAGGCATGCAGGTCACGTCCAGTTCGTTCACGATGGGGTTGACCATGCACTTGTCCACCTTGACGGCGTTGGACTCTTCAGCGCCGCTGAAGTGCAGTGGCACCTTCAGGTGCAGCTTGGTCTTGTCGTCCACGCGCTGGAAGTCGATGTGCAGCAC
>NZ_JAPUDY010000071.1 GCF_027492855.1 Acidovorax sp. | reverse complement strand
GCAGGCTGGCGCGGATGCCGGGGTAGCCGGGGTCTTCCACCAGCACCTCGTCGCCGGGGTCCAGCAGCAGCCGCGCGATCAGATCGATCCCCTGCTGCGAGCCCGAGCACACCACCACCTGCGCCGCATCGCAGCGGATGCCGCGCGAGGCCCACAGCCACAGCGCGACGGCCTGGCGCAGGTCAGGGTCACCGGCCGGGTCCAGGTACTGCGCGCGGGCGCTGCGCTGGCGGGCCGTGGCCTGGCGCGCCAGGCGGTCCCACAGCGCAAAGGGAAACGTATCCACCTCGGGTGCGCCGATGCGAAACGCACGCGCTGCCACATGCGGTGGCCGCCAGCGCGCCGCCGTCTCGGCAATAAGCTGGCCGCGCCGCGACAGCCCGCGTGGCGGCGCCACCAGCCCTGGCGTGGGCACCGCACCTGCAGCCTGCGACACATAGGTGCCGTCGCCCACATGCGCCTCCACATAGCCCTCGGCCTGCAGGCGCTGCAGGGCCCACAACACCGTGTTGCGCGACACCCCCAGGCTGGCAGCGTGCTCGCGCGACGGCGGCAGGCGCGTGCCTGCTGGCAGGCGGCCCTGCTCGATGGCGCTGCGCAACTGCTCGTACACCTGCTGGCGCAGCAGGCCGGGGCTTGCGCCCTGGGCATTGGCTCTGGCAAGTGGCATGAATTGGCTCCCTCGACGCGATTGCATGGTCATAAACTGAAGAACCATTGTAGAAAGACCCCACCCATGGCCGAGCACCTTGCCACCATCACCTGGTCCCGTGGCACCGACGATTTTCTGGACAAGCGCTACCACCGTGCCCACACCTGGCAGTTCGACGGCGGCGCCACCGTACCCGGCTCGTCTTCGCCGCACGTAGTGCCTCTGCCCTACTCCGACGCAGCCGCTGTGGACCCCGAGGAGGCCTACGTGGCCGCCCTGTCGAGTTGCCACATGCTGTGGTTTTTGGACTTCGCTTGCCGCGCAGGCTTTCGGCTCAACCGCTACACCGACGCGGCTGTGGGCACCATGGCCAACAACGCGCAGGGCCAGCTCGTCGTCACCCACGTGCAGTTGCGCCCCATCACGTGCTTTGATGCAGCCCACGCACCCAGCCCCGAGGTGTTGGCCGATCTGCACCACAAGGCGCACGCAGCCTGCTTTTTGGCCAACTCGGTCAAGACGCAGATCGATTGCGCGCCTGTGCTTGAAGTGGAAGGCGCTTGACCATGGCCTACCCCAACCGGCAGTTCCACGTCACCGATGCCGCCACCTTGCACGCCTTGGTGCGCGCGCAGCCCCTGGCCACGCTGGTGATCGCCCATGAAGGTGCGCTGCACGCCAACCACATCCCGCTGTACCTGGCGCCAGAAAACGGCCCCCACGGCACGCTGGTCGGCCACGTGGCCCGCGCCAACGGTGTGTGGCCGCTGCTGCCGCAGCAGGCCGTGGCGGTGTTCCACGGCCCGCAGGCGTACGTGTCGCCCTCGTGGTACCCGTCCAAAGCCATTGACGGCAAGCAGGTGCCCACCTGGAACTACGCCACCGTGCACGCCCATGGCACCTTGAGCGCGGTGGACGACCCGGAGCGCCTGCGCGCCATCCTGCATACGCTCAGCGAACAGCACGAGGCCCACCGCCCCGACCCCTGGCGCATCGACGATGCACCACCCGACTACACCGACAAGCTGCTGCGCGCCATCGTGGGCATCGAACTGGCGGTGGAGCGCTGGGAGGGCATCTGGAAGGTGAGCCAGAACCGCACGGACGCCGACCGCGCGGGCGTGGTGCAAGGCCTGATGGCGGAAGGCACCGCAGTCGCCGAAGACATGGCGGCATTGGTGCAAGGGCGCAGGGCGGTTTGATATGAATACTATCAATTTGATAGCTGCTGGCGCTTGATAAATAAGCGCTAGCAGCCATTTTTACTCCAACATTTCCACCCGCAACGCCACCACCGGCCCCGCCACGGCGGGGTGCGCAGCCAGCGCGTGCACAGCCAGGTCCACGGTGGCCTGGGCCACTGCGTCCGTCAACACCAGCACTTGCGGGCCCGTGCCAGCGGGGGTGGCCTTTTCACAAGCTAGCTGCACACGCAGCACCGGCACCTGCTGCGCTGCCAGCCAGGCGCCCACGGCTTCGATGTGTGGGGCCTGGTGTACCGGCACGCGCAGGTAGTGGCGCGTGCGCACGGCGGCGCGAGGCAACACGGCCAGGTCTTCGTTGACCGCGCTGGCGTGAAAGCCCAGGTGCGGCACGCGTTGCGCTGCGTGGGTGCCCTGCAGCCGCGCCACGTCCACCAGGTCGGCGATCACGGCCGACGCCGTTTGCTCCGAGCCCGCACCCGCGCCGTAGTACATCGTCACGCCCGCCGCATCGCCCTTGACCAAGATGCCGTTCATCGAGTCGTTCACATGTGCCAGCAGGTGTGTGGCGGGCAGCAGCGCAGGCTGCACGCGCAGCTCGATGCCATCGTTCCGCCGCCGCGCTACGCCCAAGAGCTTGATGCGAAAGCCCAGTTGCTCCGCGCAGACCACGTCCAGCCCTTGCAGCGCGGTGATGCCCTCCACCTGCGCGTCGGCAAAACGCAGCGGCATGCCGAACGCGTTGGCCGCCAGCAGCGTGATCTTGTGTGCGGCGTCGATGCCCTCGATGTCGAAGGTCGGGTCGGCCTCGGCATAACCCAGCGCCTGGGCCTGTGCCAGCGCTTCGGCAAAGCCCACGCCTTCATCGCGCATCTTGCTCAGGATGAAATTGGTGGTGCCGTTGATGATGCCCGCCACCCACTCGATGCGGTTGGCCGTGAGGCCCTCGCGCAGCGCCTTCACGATGGGGGTGCTCACCGCCACCGCGCCTTCGTACGCCACGGCCACGCCGTGCTGGCGCGCGGCGGCAAAGATCTCGTTGCCATGCACGGCCAGCAGCGCCTTGTTGGCCGTGACCACATGTTTGCCCGCGCGGATGGCGGCCAGCACCCATTCGCGCGCCGGGCCGGTGCCGCCAGCGGCTTCGACCAGCACATCCACGTCGGGGTGGGTGGCGACCTGCATCGGGTCGTTGGTCAGCGCCACATCCTTGCCCACCACGCTCACGGCGCGGGCCAGGTTGCGGGCACAGACCACCACCACCTCGATGCCCCGCCCCGCACGGCCCGCGATGAGCGCCTGATTGCGCGCCAGCACCCGAAAGGTGCCCGCGCCCACGGTGCCAATGCCGATCATGCCCACGCGCAGGGGACGCATTGTGGTGGCGGCGGGGTGCAACGATAGAGCTTCTAGAGGCTGGACGGGATCGCGGTACATGGACTTCTCCGGCTGACGAACAGACAAACAAACGAACAAACAAAAAACCCCAGCTGCCAGAGCTGGGTTTCATTCATTCGTCTTGGAGAGAAGAGAGAGCGATCACCAGGTGGCTGCCGAAACGGCCACCTGCGCGTGCTCAGGTGGCCGCGGCGGTAATGGTGGTAATCATTCGTGCACCCATCGCCCGCGTGAATGCGGGCAGCATCATGCCCATGCCCTGGAAGGCAGTGGCGCGTGCGGCGACGGTGTTGGAGGTGTACGACATGAAGGGCCAGTGTACCCGAGCCGGTACGGCCCGCGTCAAGCGCGGCGTGGCGCACGTGCAGCGGATGGATATATTTTGCTACCAATTTAATAGCTGTTGGCGCTTGATGAATAAGCGCCAGGGGCCATTTTTATGCTTGTGTGGCCTGCGGTGGAAGCACCAGCCGCGCATCCAGCCCGCCACCTTCGCGCGCGGCCAGCACCAGTTGCCCGCCCAGCGCCTTGGCCAGCTCGCTTGCAATGGCCAGGCCCAGCCCGGTGCCGCCAGAGCCTCGGTTGCGCGAGTCTTCGAGCCGCACATAGGGTTGCAGCACGTGGGCCAGATCTTGCGTGGGGATGCCAGGGCCACGGTCTTGCACGCGCAGTTGCCAGGGGCCTTGCGCACCGGCCTTAAGGCTCAGTTCGGCGGCCCCCGCGAACTTGAGCGCGTTGTCCAGCAGGTTGCACACCACGCGGCGCAGGGCCTGCGGACGTGTGTGGCAGATAGCGGCGGTGGTGGCATCGTCAGCGTCCGCGTCCGCGTCCGCAGCCAGCCATTGCACGGGCAGGCCCGCGTCGGCGTAGTCGAACGCAATGCTTTGCAGCAGCGCGCGCAAGTCCACACGCTGCAGCGGCTCGCGCACGGCCTGCGGCGAGCGCGCGTAGGCGATGCCCTCTTCCACCAGCGACTGCATCTCGGCCAGGTCGGCGTGCAGCTTGTCGCGCAGCGCGGTGTCGTCCAGCAGGTCGGCGCGCAGGCGCAGGCGGGTGATGGGGGTTTGCAGGTCGTGCGAGACGGCGGCGAGGATCTGCATGCGCTCTTGCAGATGCGCCTGGATGCGCTGCTGCATGCGGTTGAAGGCGGTGGCTGCGCGGGCGACCTCGCTGGGGCCGGTTTCCGGCAGGGGCGCGCCCCTGCCGTCGCTGCCCAGGGCGTCGGCGGTATCGGCCAGCTTGTTCAGGGGCGCTGTGGCGGTGCGCACGGCCCAGACGCACAGGGCGGCCAGCAGGGCCAGTTGCAGCGCCAACGCGGCCCAGGCCCAGTCGGACACCAGCATGCGGGGCTCGTCCACATCCACGGCCAGGGCGGTGCCGTCGGCCAGGTGCAGTTGCGCGCGCAAGGCCAGGCCGCTGGTGCGTGGGTCGCCCACTTGCACGGGCCGGGCAAGTGCGCCTTGCAGCTCTTGCCCTACCGATTGGGCCAGCTCCGTGGTGGCGGGCGCCGCATTGCCGGGCGCGTCCAGCCGCAGCCGGTAGTTGCGCCGCGCCAGGCGGGGCAGCCACTGCGCGCGCTCGGCGGCGGGCAGGCGCTCCAGCATGGCGACGGAGCTGGCTACGTCGCTGGCCAGGTACGACACCATCATGCCGCGCATGGCGGTGCCGCGTTCCAGGTACACCAGCGCAAAGGTGCACAGGTGGGCCAGGGCCAGGGCTGCGGCCATCACCAGCAGGATGCGCCCGCGCAGCGAGCGGGGCCAGGTCATGGCGCGCTGCCCGCCGCCGAGGCCACGGCTTCGCAGAACACATAGCCCTCGTTGCGCACGGTCTTGATGTAGCGGGGCTCACGCACGCCGTCGCCCAGGCGCTGGCGCACGCGGCTGACCAGCAGGTCGATGGAGCGGTCGAACACCTCGGCGTCGCGCCCCTGGGTGAGGTGCAGCAATTGGTCGCGCGTAAGGATGCGCTGGGGGTGGTCCAGCAGCACGCGCAGCAGCCGGTATTCGGCGCCCGACAGCGCCACCATGGCGTCGTCCGCATCGAGCAGGTGGCGCGACACGGTGTCAAGCCGCCAGTCGCCAAACACCAGCCAGCGCGCGGGTTCTTGCGCCGCCAGGTTGGGCGGGAGCATGCGTGTGCGCCGCAGCACGGCATGGATGCGCGCCAGCAGCTCGCGTGCGGCAAAAGGTTTGGTCAGGTAGTCGTCGGCGCCCATCTCCAGGCCCAGCACGCGGTCCACCTCGTCGCTGCGCGCCGTGAGCATCACGATGGGAATTTGTGCCGCGCCTGGGCTGCGCAGCTCACGGCACAGGGCCATGCCGTCGGTGCCGGGCAGCATCAGGTCCAGCACGATGAGGTCGATGCGCTGCGACGACAGCGCCGTGCGCATCTCGCGCGCATCGGCGGCCATGCTCACGCGCAGGCCCTGTTTGCCCAGGTACTGAGCGGCCAGCTCGCGGATACCGGCGTCGTCGTCCACGATGAGGACATGGTCTTGCGTCTGCATGGGGCCATTCTTTCATTGGGCGCCTCGGGGCGGATGTCTGGATTTGTATCTCAATTTGTCCACAACCCGTACAGATATGTGGGCTGACAAAACGGCCCGCACCCGACACATCGCCGACAAGCCCCGCCATTGCAATAGAGCCTTCTTCATCACTCGTTTGGGAAAGCTCATGCAAGTTTCAACTCTGATGCGCGGTTTTGCGGCGGGCTGCACGCTGGCGGCGGTGGGGGCCATGGCACAGCCTGCCAGCCCGGATGGCGCGAACGACCCGGTCTTGGGCCGCTGGATCACCGAAAGCGGCAATCTGGAAGTGGACATCGCCCCCTGCGGCAACGCGCTGTGCGGCAAGGTGGTGAAGGTGCTGGCCAACCGCTCGATGAGCGCGCCGGGGCAGGAGATGGACGCTGTGGACAAGCGCCCGGCGCTTGGCATGACGCTGCTCGACGGTATCCGCAATACGGGCGAAGGCAAGTACGAGGGGCGCATCTACAACCGCGAGAACGGCAAGCACTACAGCGCCACGATCAAGCCCTCTGAGCCCCAGCAGCTGCTGGTGCGCCCCTACGTAGGTATTTCGCTGTTTGGCCAGACGCAGGTGTGGCGCCGCCCGGCAGACGGAGGCCGTTCATGACAACGCCCTTGCTGGCGCTGGGTGCCGGCATGCTCACGGTGGCTGCACCTTGCGTGCTGCCCATGCTGCCCGTGGTGCTGGGCGCCTCGGTGGGCGGGCAGCGCACCTGGCGGCCGGTGTTCATCGCGCTGGGGTTTGCGCTGTCGTTTGCGGCCATGGCGTTGGTGTTCAGCGCTTTCACGCAGGTGCTGGGCCTCTCGCACGAAACGCTGCGCCAAGGGGCTGCCGTGCTGCTGCTGTGTTTTGGCGCGGCGATGGTGTGGCCGCCACTGTTCCACGGCATTGCGCAGCGCGCCAGCGGCCTGCTGGGTGGCCTGGCCAACGTGTCGCTGCCCGGCAGCGCCATGCACACACCCGCCGGGGGCTTGCTGCTGGGCATCACGCTGGGTGCGGTGTGGACGCCCTGCGCCGGGCCGGTGCTCGCATCCATTTTGACGGTGATCGCCACGGAGCCCACCACCTTGGGCGTTGCCACGCTGCTGCTGGCGTACTCGGTGGGTGCCGCCATCCCCATGCTGCTTATCGCCTATGGCGGCCAGTGGGCCACCGGCTGGGCACGGCGTGTGGCGGGGCGGCTGGCGCTGGTGCAGCAAATCAGCGGCGTGGTGGTGATGGCCGTGGCCCTCGCCATGCTGATGGGCTGGGATACCGAACTGGCCCTGTGGCTGGGCTGACATGCGGCACCCCCCTGAGCGGCTGCGCCACATCCCCCCGCTCTCGCAGCGCTGTGCGATGCGGGCAGGGGACGACGCCCTCGCTGCGGGGCGGCCCTTGCTTGGCGTCCCCCGCCTAGGGCGCGCCAGTTTCATGAGCCATGGATAACGAAGGAGATATAGATATGGATACCCCCACCCCCATGAATCGGCGCGAGATGCTGGCCGCGCTGGGCGGTCTGCTGATGGCGGGCCAGGTCTCTTCACAAGCCGGTGCACAAAACACGGTGCTGGCCGACCAACTGCCCGACTTTGGCCCCGCGCCCGAATTTGCTGGCATAGAGCGCTGGTTCAATTCCGATCCGTTGACCATGCAAGTCCTGCGTGGCCGCGTGGTGCTGATCGACTTTTGGACCTATGCCTGCATCAACTGCGTGCGCACGCTGCCGCACATCAACCGCTGGGCGCGCACCTATACGCCCCAGGGCCTGACGCTGGTGGGCGTCCATACGCCCGAGTTTCCATTCGAGCGCCCGGCCCGCAACGTGGAAGGCGCCATGCGCCGCTACGGCGTGGAGCACCCCGTGGCGCAAGACAACCGTTACGCCACCTGGAAGGCCTACAACAACCAGTACTGGCCGGCCACCTACCTCATCGATGTGAACGGACGCATTCGCTACAAGCACTTTGGCGAAGGCGAGTACGAGCGCACCGAAAGCGTCATCCGCGCGCTGCTGGCGCAACGGCGTTGATTTTCCTTGTTGTTGCAGTCGTTGGCCCTTTCTTTCCTTCCTTCCTTCTTTCTTGACGGAGCTTGTATGTCCACTTTTCTTCGTACCTCTTTGTCTCACGCGCTGCTGTGCGCTGGCCTGGCCATGGCGTCGCTGGCGCACGCCCAGGCGCCCCAACTGCCGTCACCTGACGCCACACACCCCGAGCGCACGCAACTGATGCAGGGCTTTCCACCACCGCCCGACAAGGTGGTGCGGCTCGCCACCGTCCTCAAGTACCCCAACGCGCGCTGGGCTTTCCACCACCTGCGCGAGCTGGGGCCCACCACAGACATCTGGCGTGGCGACAAGGGCGCGCTGCCTTTGTCCCAATCCACAAGCCTCCTGCAAGACGGCCTGGCCATGGCCGATGGCAAGGGCGGCAATACCACGTTGCTGGACTGGCAAAAGCGCACCTACACCGATGGCCTGCTGGTGATGCACAAGGGCCAGGTGGTGTATGAGCGCTACGACATGGGCATGCAACGCCACCAGCCGCATGTGCTGTGGTCCATGAGCAAGTCGCTCACCGGCTTGTTGGCCACCGACCTGATCCGCGAAGGCGTGCTGGACGCCAATGCGTCCATTGCGAGCTACCTGCCCGAGCTCAAGGACAGCGCCTGGGGTGATGCCACGCTGCAGCAGACGCTGGACATGACCACCAGCGTGAAGTACACCGAAGACTTCACCAACCCCGCGTCCGGCATCTTCCAGTACCTCATCGCGGCGGGCCTGGTGCCCGCGCCCGCCAACTACCCCGGCGCACGTTCGCTGGCGGAGTTCTTGCCCACGCAAAAGAAGGACGGTGAACATGGCCAGGGCTTCACCTACAAAACGGTGGATACCGAGGTGGTGGGCTGGGTGATGCAACGCGTGACCGGCAAGAGCTTTGCGCAACTGATGTCTGAACGCATCTGGTCGCGCATCGGCGCCGATGAGGACGGATTCGTCTGGGCCGATCCCTCGGGCGGCCAGTCCACCAGCGTGGGAGTGAGTGCCACGCTGCGCGACCTGGGCCGTCTGGGTGAGATGCTGCGCCAGGACGGCCGCGTGGGTGGCCGCCAGGTGGTGGCGCCCAGCACCGTGGCCGAGCTGCGCAAGGGGGCCGACCCCGAGAAATTCAAGGCCGCCAACCAGCCCATGCGCGCGGGCTACTCGTACCACAACCACTGGTGGATCCCGCACGATGCCGATGGCAGCTACGAGGCCAAGGGCCTCAACGGCCAGCACATCCACATCAACCCCAAGGCCGAACTGGTGATCGTCAAGCTCTCGTCGCACCCCATCCCCAACACGGCCTTCACGCATGGGGATGACCGCGCCGCCTTCGCCGCGATCGCCCAGGCCGTGCGCGCACGTTGAAAGGGGCCGCGATGATCCGCTTTCCCAACCCCGGGCTGGATGCGCGCGAGGCCTTCAAAGGCACTGCGCTGGACGACTGGCTGCCCGCAAGCCACGTGTACGAGGCGCTGCAAATGTCGGCCCGCCAACATGGCGAGCGCGAAGCCTTGACGTTTGTGAGCGGTGGCGAGCCCGACGCCCCCTGGCGCCACATCAGCTACCCGGCCCTGCTGGATGGCGTGACCCGCTGCGCCAACGCATTGGCTGCGCTGGGTGTGGGCCGTGGCGACGTGGTGGCTTACCTGCTGCCTTCGCTGCCCGAGACGCAGTTCGTGCTCTGGGGCGCCGAGACCGTGGGCATCGCGTTTCCCATCAACCCGCTGCTCACCGCCGAGCACATTGCCGAGCTGGCCAGCGCCGCCCGTGTGAAGGTACTGGTGGCCCTGGGCCCCACGCCCGGCGCCGACTTCTGGGAAAAGGCCTTGCAGGTGCGCGCCCGCGTGCCCAGTATCCAGGCGCTGGTGCGCGTGGGCGGCACTGCGCCCACACCGAGCGAGGGGCTGGACCTTGGGGCGCTGATGCGCCAGGCCCGTGCCCAGCCGGGCTTTGGCCCGGCCAGTGCGGACGACACCGCCGCGCTGTACCACACCGGCGGCACCACAGGCGCGCCCAAGATCGTGCGCCACACGCACCGCAACCAGTTGGCGGCGGCCTATGGCGGGGCCTTTGCCGTGGGGATCGAGCCCCAGGATGCACTGCTGAACGGGCTGCCCATGTTCCATGTGGCCGCCACCATGTTTGGCAGCCTGTCGCTGCTGCTGGCGGGTGCGCGCATTGTGTTGCTGTCGGCCGCAGGGTTTCGAAATCCATCCATCGTGCGCAACTTCTGGCGCATCGCGCAGGTCTCCGAAGCGACGCTGGTGGGAGGCGTGCCCACAGCCCTGGCGGGGGCTCTGCAGGTGCCCGTCGGCGACGCAGATTTATCGCGGCTGCGCGCCAACCTGTGCGGCGCGGCACTCACGCCACGCGCCGTGGCCCAGGGCGTTGAGGCAGCTACGGGCCAACCCCTGCGCGAGATCTATGGCATGACCGAATGCGCTGGCGTGATCTGCGTGGACCCCATCTCCCGGCCACGGGTGCTGGGATCGGCGGGCCTGCCCATCGCGTTTTGCGACGTGCAGGCGCGCAGCCTGCAGGCCGACGGTGGCGTGGGCGGCCCCTGCACAGCGGGCGAGCTGGGGGTGCTGGTGGTGCGCGGCCCCAACGTGGCCCCGGGCTACGTGAACCCTGCGCACAACGCAGGCCTGTTCACCGCAGACGGCTGGCTGGTGACGGGTGACACGGGCGTGGTGGACGCCAGCGGCCGTGTGACGGTGAGCGGCCGCACCAAGGACCTCATCATCCGCAGCGGCCACAACATCGACCCGGCGCTGGTGGAGGACTGCATGCGCACCCACCCTGCCGTGGCCGATGCTGCCGCCGTGGGCATGCCCGACCCGACGGCGGGCGAGGTACCGGCGGTGTTCGTGGTGCTCAAGCCAGGCCAGGTGGTCGATGAAGAGGCGCTGCGCGCGCATGGGATGCGGACGATTGCAGAGCCACCCGCCAAGCCGCGCCGCGTGTTTGTGGTGGATACGCTGCCGCTCACGGCGGTGGGCAAGGTGTATAAGCCCGCGCTGCGCGCCGAGGCAGCCCGCAGGCACCTGGTCGAAGTGTTGGCAGGAGAAGGCCTGGGCGTGGCAGTGTTCGGCGAGCCCCCGAGGGGAATCACGGTGCAGCTCTGCGCTGAGGCAGGAGCCGCTCCGGATGCCGCCCAACGCCGCCGCGTGGCCGACAAACTGGCTCCCTACACAGTGGCGGTGACCTGGCGCCAATCCATTGGTGACGAAGCGCTGCATTAGGGAACCTCTGCGCGAATCGTCGCGCCGTGTGCATCTGCGGCCTCGGGCGGTCTGCCGCGTTGCAAATGCTCGCAATAGCTAAGGCTATTGCTGCGCTTTGCGCCTTGCACCCCATCCCGATCCGCTGCGCACACGTGGCCGGCGCGATTCGCGCAGAGGCTCTCTAGTGTGGTGTCTCAGAAGTAAATTGAATTATTTTGGTGTATAGCTGTCCAAGT
>NZ_JAPUDY010000070.1 GCF_027492855.1 Acidovorax sp. | reverse complement strand
AGATGCCCAGCGTCTCGCGCACGTTGTGGTCGGTGATGAGCACGCCGATGCCGCGTGTCTTGAGGAAACCGATGATGCGCTGGATCTCGATCACGGCGATGGGGTCGATGCCTGCGAAGGGCTCGTCCAGCAGAATAAAACGCGGCTGCGTGGCCAGTGCGCGGGCAATCTCCACGCGGCGGCGCTCGCCGCCCGACAGGGCCATGGCGGGCGAGGCGCGCAGGTGGTCCACCCGCAGCTCTTGCAGCAGGGCCGTGAGGCGCTCTTCGATCACGGCGCGCGAAAGCGGCTGGCCGTCGTCGCCGCGCTGCAGTTCCAGCACGGCACGCACGTTCTCCTCAACCGAGAGCTTGCGGAAGATGGAGGCCTCTTGCGGCAGGTACGACAGCCCCAGGCGCGAGCGGCGGTGGATGGGCATGTGGGCCACCGATTGGCCGTCGATGCGGATGTCGCCCGCATCGCTGCGCACCAGGCCCACGATCATGTAGAACGAGGTGGTCTTGCCCGCGCCGTTGGGGCCGAGCAGCCCCACGACTTCGCCCTTTTGCACAACCAGCGACACGTCCTTGACGACCTTGCGGCTGCCATAAGACTTGGCTAGGTGCTGCACCTCGAGCCGACTGCCGGCCTGGGAATCCGGGCCGGGATGGACGACAGGCTGCGCGCTCACTTTGCGTCGCCGCTCAGGTTGCTGCTGGGGCGCAGCACGGGGGCTGGCGAAGTTGCCGCCGGTGATGCCGGTGCCGCTGTGCCCGGCTTCGGGTCCTTGGGCGCGAGCACCGCACGCACGCGGCCGCCCTGGGCCGGGGCGGCGCCCGCCGCATTGGCATTGGTGCGCTGGCCGTCCACGGTGAACACGTCGGTGAGGTTGTTATAGACGATCACGGCGCCGGTGATTTCATCGCTGAGCTCGGCGCCCCGGTAGCGGCGCAGCTCGGCACGGGTGATGAAGCGCACGTTGTCGGCCTTGCCGTCGTACTCGATGACCTCGCTTTCGCCCTCGATGTACTCGTCGGGCGCGCCGGGCACCGTGTCGCGCTTTTGGCGGAAGAAGGCACGCTTGCCCGCCTCGGCCGTGACCACGCCGAACTGGTAGCCATCGGCATCTTGACGCACATCAAGCCGCGCACCGCGCAACACGATGGTGCCCTTGGTCATGACCACACGGCCCGAAAACACGCTGGTCTGCTTGAGTTCGTCGTGGCGCAATGCATCGGCCTCGATGTTCATGGGCTTGGCGCGGTCCGCCTTTTCGGCGTGCGCCACGCCCACGGAACAGGCCAGGGCAGCGAGCAGGAGGAGGGGGGGGAGGATGCTGTGGGTCATAGGGCACGAATCTTGCAATCATTGTAGCCACCCATGGGCCTTCCCCATGAAAAAGCCCGCTTGCGCGGGCTCTTGGTAGTCTTGGCAGAGACAGGCGACAGCTTGCCGTCACCCCTTTTTGGCCAGGGAGGCCAGGTATTCCACCACCTGCAGCACGGTCTGCATGCTGCCAGCCATGGTGCCGTCGGTGTAGTACTTGCCGGCCACGCCCATCGACGGCACGCCTTCGACACCGTAGGCGTCCTGCAGCTGCGACGCGCGGCGCACCTGGTTGGACACGGAGAAGGAGCCATAAACCTCCTTGAACTTGGCGGCGTCCACACCCTGCTTGGTCACCCAGGCCAGGATTTCATCGTCCTTGGCCATCTTGACCTTTTCGACGTGAATGGCCCGGAACACCTTGGCATGCAGCTCTTCGAGCTTGCCCATGCCTTCCAGCGCGAAATACAGCTTTTGCTGCGGCACGAAGCTGGCATTGAAGGCCACGGGCATGCGGCGGATGACCAGGTCCTTGGGCGCGGCCTTGGCCCAGGCGTCCAAGGTGGGTTCAAAGACGTTGCAGTGCGGGCAGCTGTACCAGAAGAACTCGATCACATCGACCTTGCCAGCGGGCGCATCGGGCGCCACGGGCTTGTCGAGCCGCTTGAAATCCTTGCCCTCCTTGAATTGGCGGACCTGGGCCAGCGCGGGCGTGGCCACGGGCAGCGTCAGGGCGGTAGCAGCGACCGCAGAGGCGGTGGACAAAGAAAACTCACGGCGTTTCATGACAAGGACTCTCCTGTTTCTATGAGGACTTACGCAAATAAGGATGCAACAACGGTTTGTGCCCTATGGCAAGCGGCATGCATGACCCTGTTTTGCGTAAGTTATGTCTATATGGGGGATGTGAGACATGCCCCCGCAAAAAGTTCAGCCGGGCGTTGTACTGCAGGTTACCGCTGCACACGCACCAGCGCCGACTCTACCCCGGCGCCGTCGAGCTTTTCCTTGAGCTGCTCGGCATCGTCGCGCTTGGTGAACGGCCCCACGCGCACCCGAAAGACGGCCCGGCCGTTTTGCTCGCGCTCGCTCACGCGGGCCTCCCAGCCCAACATGGCCAGCTTGGCGCGCTGGGCATCGGCATCGGCCTGGGTGCGGAATGCGCCCGCCTGCACGAAGTAGTCGAACGGGTCCACATTGCCCTTGGCGGCCGCCTTGGCCACGGCCAGGTCGCCCAGCGGGTCGGCGCCGGGTTTGGTTTCCGGCTTGCTTTCAGCCTTGGCGGCCTCGGGCTTGCTGGCGCCAGGCTTGGCCGCAGAAGCAGCCGCACGCACGTCGGGGGCCGACGCAGGGGCCGACGCTGCCGCCACGGCAGGCGTCACGGGGCGGGCCGGGTTCTTGCCATACAGCGGCGAGTTCGGGTCCCAGTTCTTGTTTTTCTGGGATTCGGCGGCGTCCATGTCGGCGGTGCGCCCGCCGCCCTTGTTAAGGAAGGGCACGGGCACCTTGGTCACATACACGGCCACGGCCAGCGCGGCCGCCAGGCCCACGATGACCCCGACGATGAAGCCGATGATGGTCCCGCCCGTCTGTTGTTTTTTCATAGTGGTAGTAACTGCTTACATTCTGGCCGGGGCCGACACGCCCAGCACAGCCAGGCCATTGTGCAATACCTGCGCGGTGGCCGCGACAAGCGCCAGGCGCGCGCGCTTGACGGCTTCGTCATCCACCAGAATGCGCTCGGCGTCGTAATAACTGTGATAACTGGCGGCCAGGT
The DNA here is from genome assembly GCF_027492855.1 of Acidovorax sp. GTDB lineage: Bacteria > Pseudomonadota > Gammaproteobacteria > Burkholderiales > Burkholderiaceae_C > Acidovorax. The sequence goes on along the minus strand of NZ_JAPUDY010000070.1, from coordinate 8,301 downwards.
CGCGCAGGTAGAAGGTCACGTCGTGAGGGGCCTCGCCATCGGCGGCGGCGGTCAACATCTCGGGGTATTTGGCCAGTTGCAGCATCAGCGCCTGGGCCTGCGGGCCTTCCAGGGCCGACAGATCCACATCCTTGAGCGAGGCCACGTCGCCACCGCCCGCTTCTTGCCACGCGCGCAGCACCGAGCAGATGCGCGCATGCGCGTACTGCACGTAGTACACCGGGTTGTCGTTGTTCTGCGCCACGGCCAGATCCACGTCGAAGGTGTACTCGGTATCGGGCTTGCGGCTCAAGAGGAAGAACCGCACCGCATCCTTGCTGGTCCACTCGATCAGATCGCGCAGCGTGACATAGCTGCCCGCGCGTTTGCTGATCTTGACCTCTTCGCCACCCTTGACCACACGCACCATGGTGTGCAGCACATAGTCGGGGTAGCCCTTGGGGATGCCCACGTCGGCCGCCTGCAGCCCGGCGCGCACGCGGGCGATGGTGCCGTGGTGGTCCGTGCCCTGGATGTTGACCACCTTGGTGAAGCCGCGCTCCCACTTGGCGATGTGGTAGGCCACGTCGGGCACAAAGTAGGTGAAGGTGCCGTCCTGCTTGCGCATGACGCGGTCCTTGTCGTCGCCGTAGTCGGTGCTCTTGAGCCACAGCGCGCCGTCCTGCTCGTAGGTGTGGCCGTTGGCCACCAGCTTGTTCACCGTGGCCTCGACGCGGCCACTGGTGTACAGGCTCGACTCGAGGTAGTACTCGTCGAACTTCAGGTTGAAGGCCTGCAGGTCCTTGTCCTGCTCGTTGCGCAGGTAAGCCACGGCAAACTGGCGGATGGATTCCACATCCTCCACATCGCCGCTGGCGGTGAACGCGCGGTCGTCGGCCTTCACCGTCTTCTTGGCCAGGAAGTCGTTGGCGATGTCCTGGATGTAGTCGCCGTTGTAGAACGCCTTGCTGGCCGGGTTCTCGGGGTCGGTGGGCCAGCACTCGTCGCCGGGCTTGAAGCCCTCGGCGCGCAGCTGGGTGCTGTTCGTCAGCGTCTGGATCTGCACACCCGCGTCGTTGTAATAGAACTCGCGGTGCACCTTCCAGCCCTGGGTGGCAAACAGGTTGCAGATGGCATCGCCCAGCGCCGCCTGGCGGCCATGGCCCACATGCAGCGGGCCGGTGGGGTTGGCCGACACGAATTCGACCAGCACCTGCTGGCCGTTGCTGGCCTGGTGGCCGAAGCGCTCGCCAGCGGCCAGCACCTCGCGCACCACCTCTTGTTTGGCGGCGGGCTTGAGGCGGATATTCAGAAAGCCGGGCCCGGCGATCTCAATGGCAGCCACCCAGCGCTGGAAGGCGGGCGTGGCCTCCAGCGCGGCCTTGAGCTGCTCGCCCAGGGCGCGCGGGTTGAGTTTGAGCGGCTTGGCCAGTTGCATGGCGGCGGTGCAGGCGAAATCGCCATGCGCGGCCACCTTGGGGGATTCAAAGGCCGCTTTGGCGCCAGCGCCAGGGGAGAGGGTGTCCAGCTCAGCCGCAAGCGCAGCCAGCAGATCGTTTTTGACAGAAAGCATCGGGGGATTTTACGGGCCGGGCCGCCTTGGCACCGGCAGCCCCCTGGGCGCAGCGGGAACGCAACAAATTGTCAGCAATTCTGATGACTGGGGCCACCGTGTCAGCTTGGGCGGGTGTCCATACGTTGTAATCGGGCAATCCGACGCGGGTTGCGTCTGATACCACCATCCACCGGAGCCCTTATGAAAAAGCTTCTCTCCCTGTCTGCCCTGAGCCTGGTCCTTTCGTTTGGTGCAGCGCATGCTGCCGACGCCCCTGCCAAAGCCGCCGCCACCGCTGCGCCAGCAGCAGCCGCTGCCGCAGCGACCACGGCCGCACCCGCAGCCCCAGCGGCCCCCGCCGCACCGGCAACAGCAGCGGCACCGACCAAGCAGCAATCCAAAATGGGCACCTGCAACAAAGAGGCCGGGGAGATGAAGGGTGACGAGCGCAAGGCTTTCATGAAGACCTGCCTGTCCAACAAGCCCGCCACCCAGCAAGACAAGATGAAGACCTGCAACGCCGACACCAAGGCCAAGACGCTCAAGGGCGACGAACGCAAGGCCTTCATGAGCGAGTGCCTGAAGAAGTAAGCAAGCAAGCAAGCCAGTCCAAGGCCTTGATGCACAAAAGCCCGCCAAATGGCGGGCTTTTTGTTTTTTGCGGCTGACTGCCCCGCCCTACCAGCCGCGCGCCCAAAACACCGCAATCACCGCGATGACCGGGAACACGTGCGACTGGATCATCACCAGGCGGCGCACCTTGGCCACCTCTTGCGCATCGGGCAAGGCGCCGGTGCTGAGCAAATTGCGGCGCCAGCGGCGAAACGCGGCCGATGGCACAAAAGACAGGAGCACCATGGCCAGCACGATGGTGATCTTGATGTGGAACAGCGGCTGCGACAGATACCACGACGCCCCCTTGACGCCCCACAGCACCCGCGCCACGCCAGTGGCGATCATCACCATCCCCGCCACGGCATAGATCACATCAAGCCGTGCCAGGCGCTTGACCACGGCGGCGTTCATCCATTCGATGCGGCACAGCGCGGCCTGGCTCGACAAAAAGACCACAAAGGTCAGGATGGCCACCAGGTGCAGGGCAGCCAGGACGGCTTCGAGAGTCATGATCAGGGTTCCTTGTAGTGCCCCGTGCCTTCTCCGTGCGCCGTGCGCGCCGCGCCTTGCAGGAAGAAAAAACCGGGGGCTGCCATTGTGCTTGAGGATGACCCCACGGCAGCCCGCACCACATCAACGGGAACCCAAAAAGTCTTTGATCAGGCCGCAGCGCCCATGGGCACTTCTTGCGCCGCCGCAGTGGCGGGAACAGGCAGCGGGTGGCCGTTCAGCGCGGCGTCCAGGCGCTCATGGTCCAGCGCGTTTTCCCAGCGCGAGACCACCACAGTAGCCACGGCATTGCCGATGAAGTTGGTCAGCGAACGGCACTCGCTCATGAAGCGGTCCACGCCCAAAATCAGCGCCATGCCCGCCACGGGCACCTCGGGCACCACGGCCAGGGTGGCGGCCAGGGTGATAAAGCCCGCGCCCGTCACACCGGCAGCCCCTTTGGACGACAGCATGGCCACCAGCAGCAGCGCCACCTGGTGGCCCAGCGTCAGCTCGGTGTTGGTGGCCTGGGCGATGAACAGTGCGGCCAGCGTCATGTAGATGTTGGTGCCGTCCAGGTTGAAGGAATAACCCGTGGGCACCACCAGGCCCACCACCGACTTGCTGCAACCGGCCTTTTCCATCTTTTCCATCAGCGACGGCAGGGCGGATTCGGACGACGAGGTGCCCAGCACCAGCATCAGCTCGGCCTTGAGGTAGCGGCACAGCTTGATCACCGAAAAGCCGCACAGCCGCGCCACAAAGCCCAGGATGACCAGCACGAACAGCAGCGAGGTGATGTAGAACGAGCCCACCAGCCAGGCCAGGTTCACGAGCGAGCCCAGGCCGAACTTGCCGATGGTGAAGGCCATGGCGCCAAACGCACCGATGGGCGCGGCCTTCATCACGATGCCCACCACCTTGAACACGGGGGCGGTGAGCGCCTCCAGAAAGTTCTGCACGGGCCGGCCTGCCTCGCCCACCAGGGCCAGCGCAACGCCAAACAGCACCGCCACCAGCAGCACCTGCAGGATGTTGTCGCCCACGAAGGGGCTCACCAGCGTCTTGGGGATGATGTCCATGGCAAAGCCGGTGAGCGTCATCTCGTGCGACTTGGCCACGTAGCTTTTCACGGCTGTCTGGTCCAGGTCGGCGGGGTTGATGTTCATGCCCGCGCCGGGCTGCACCACGTTGGCCACCACTAGGCCGACCACCAGCGCCAGCGTGGAGAAGAACAAGAAGTACGCCATGGCCTTGCCGAACACGCGGCCCACGGTAGAGAGCTGCGACATGCCAGCGATGCCGGTCACGATGGTCAAAAAGATCACCGGCGCGATGATCATCTTCACCAGCTTGATGAAGGCGTCGCCCAGCGGCTTGAGCGCCTCGCCATACGCAGGCTCGAAATGGCCCAGCAGCACGCCCAGGACGATGGCAAGCACCACCTGGAAATACAGTTGCCGGTAAAAAGGCAGCCGCACGGGGTGGGCTGTGGGGGCGGAAATGGTGTGCATGGAAAGGTCTCCTGTGATCTCGGGACAGCACCACCGGGGTGCGTCGAGGCTGCCGTTTGTACCGCTGCACTTTGTTTCAGCCGATAGCCTATTGGTATTAGTCGGCGGCGCCTTCAGAGGAGAGCCCCACGCCAAGCCAAGGGTAAATACCTAGCCCGTACAACAGGCCTGCGCGGCCAGTGGCGCTCATCTTGATGAGGCCAATCAAAAAGTGTGATTGGCACGGACTGGTGCGACCCCATACCCTAGTCCCGGATTCCAAAACTCCAGGAGACATACATGCCCGCTCGCTTCCATGCTCTGGCTGTCGCCGCAGCAGTCACCGCCGCAGGTCTCGCACATGCGGGCACCGTCACTGTCGTCACCTCCTTTCCCAAGGAGCTCACGGAAACCTATCGCAAGGCGTTCGAAGCCAAGCACCCTGGCATCCAGCTGGAGATCCTGAACAAGAACACCAAAGCCGGTATCGCCCACCTGCGCGAGACGCCGGTCGGGCAGCGCCCCGACGTCTTCTGGGTCTCCGACCCGAGCGCCTTCGAGGTCCTGGGCCGGGAGAAGCTGCTCCAGAAGGCGCCTGAAGTCCGCAATCCGCTGGTTCCGGCCAAGATCGGCAACTATCCGGTCAACGATCCAGACGGCCTGTACTTCGGCCAGGCCTTGTCGGGCTACGGAATCATGACCAACACGCGCTACCTCCAAACCAACAAGCTGCCCGCGCCCAAACAATGGGCCGACCTGACCCGGCCCGTGTACTACGGGCATGTTGCAATCTCCGCACCATCGCGCTCCGGCACCACCCACCTCACCGTCGAGACCATCCTGCAGGGCGAGGGCTGGGACAAGGGCTGGCGCCAGTTGCTGCAAATCGGCGGCAACCTGGCGGCGGTGACCGACCGCAGCCTGGGCGTGCCGGAAGGCGTCAACAGCGGCCAGTACGGCATCGGCATCGTGGTCGATTTCTTCGGCTTGTCCGGCCGGTATTCAGGGTTTCCGGTGGACTTCGTCTATCCCACCGTCACGGCGGTCGTTCCGGCCAACATCGGGCTGATCGCAGGCGCCAAGAACGCTGACGAGGGCAAAAAATTCATTGCCTACACCCTGTCGCAAGAAGGCCAGGAGCTGTTGTTCGACCCCAAGGTAAGCCGCATGCCGGTGCTGCCCTACTCGGTCGCCGGGCTGAAGGTGCCCGCCGACTTTCCCAACATCTACAAGATCGCGCGCAAGGCCAAGGTGCAGTTCAACGCCGGCCTCTCGGAAGAACGCTACCCTCTGGTCACCGCCCTGTTCGACCAGATGATCACGCTGCGCCTGAAGGACCTGCAAGCCGCCACGCTCGCGATCAACGATGCCGAGGCCAAACTTGCCGCCAGGCCCAGCGCCCGTGGCACCGAACTCATCCACCAGGCACGCAACCTGGCCTACATGCCCCTGGTGGGGGAAGACGCCATGAAGGGCGGGCAGTTCCTGGAGCTCTTTCGCAAGAACAAGCAGGCCGCAGCCGCCAGCAAACAACTCACGGGCACGGAAGAAATGTGGGGCACCAAGGCAAAGACGAACTACGTCCGCGCCGAAGAACTCGCCAAACAAGCTGCAGCCTTGGCCCGGTAGTGTTCCGGCGCGGCGCCCAATGCGGCACACTTGCCCGCCATGCCCACGCCGCACCTTCGCAAATTCTGGACTGTGCTGATCCTGCTCGCGGGCATGGTGGGCAGCATGTTTGTGGCCGGGCAGTGGGCGTGGCAGCGCTCGCTGCACGAAGAAAGCGACAGCGTGCAACGCCAGTTGGCCCTGTACGGCCAGGCACTCGCCCAGCGCATCGACCGCTACCGCACCCTGCCCGAGGTGCTGGCGCTAGATGCACAACTACAAGGAGCACTGCGCCGCCCCCTGAGCCCGGCCGAGGTCGCGCAGCTCAACCACAAGCTGGAGCAAGCCAACGGCGCCAGCCAATCGTCCACCCTCACCCTGCTCAACCGCGACGGCCTGGCCGTGGCCGCCAGCAACTGGCGCACGGACACCAGCAACGTGGGCGTGGACTACAGCTTTCGCCCCTACGTACAGCAGGCGCTGGCGCAAGGGCGCGGCAGCTTCTACGGCATTGGCGTGACCACGGGCGAGCCGGGCTACTTCCTGTCGCAGGCCATCCAGGGCGACGACGGCCAGGTGCTGGGGCTGGTGGCCATCAAGATCGCGCTGCAAGAGCTGGAGCGCGAATGGCGGCAGACGCCCGACACCGTGCTCGCCTCCGACGCGCATGGCGTGGTTTTTCTCGCCAGCCAGGACGCCTGGCGCTACCGCCTGCTGGAGCCGCTGGACGATGAAGAGCGCCGCGAGCTGAACGCCACACGGCAATATTCCGACCAGCCCTTGCGCCCGCTGGATTACCGGGTGGACGACCACATGGACAACGGCGGCCGCCTGGTGCGCATGCTGCCGTCGCCCGACCTGCCCACCCGGCCCGGCCGCGTGCTGTGGCAAACCCAGCCCCTGCCCGGCACACCCTGGCAACTGCACCTGGTGCACGATACGCACAACAGCGTTGCGGACAGCCGCTGGGCCGCCGCAGCGGGCGCGGGCGGCTGGCTGGCGCTGGCCCTGCTGGTGCTGTTTGCGCGCCAGCGCAGGCGCCTGGCCGCCCTGCGCGAACTGCGCTCGCTGGCCGACGCGCTGGAGCAGCGCGTGGCCGACCGCACACGCGACCTGGACGCCGCCCGCCGCGAGGCCGAACAGGCCAACCGCTACAAAACCCGCTTCGTCGCAGCCGCCGTGCACGACCTGCTGCAACCGCTGAACGCCGCGCGCATGTTCACCTCGCTGCTGCGCAGCCACCCGCAAAGCGATGCCGACCAGCAGCAGCGCACGGTGGACAGCATCGACGGCGCGCTGGCCGCACAAGACGCCATCCTCGGCAGCCTGCTCGACATCTCGCGCATGGAATCCGGCCAGCTCGACGTGCACGTGCGCGACGTGGCCCTGGGCCCGCTTTTGCAAGTGCTGGCCCACAACTTCGGCGTGCTGGCCGAGCGCCGGGGCCTCACGCTCACCTGCGTGCCCACACACGCCGTGGTGCGCACCGACGAAAACCTGCTGCGCCGCATCGTGCAGAACTTCGTCTCCAACGCCATCCGCTACAGCCGGCGCGGGCGCATCGTGGTGGGCTGCCGCCGGGTGGGCGAGCGCCTGCTGCGCATCGAAGTGCACGACCAGGGCCCCGGCATCCCCGAAGCACTGCAGCGCGAGATATTTGAAGAATTCCGCCGTCTTGACGAAGGCCACGCCGACGACCGGGGCGCGGGCCTGGGCCTGGCCATCGTCGAACGCCTGGGCCGCCTGCTGGGCCACGAGATCGGGCTGCGCTCGCAGCTCGGGCGCGGCAGCGTGTTCTGGGTGTGTGTGCCCCTGGGCGACCCGGCCGCCGCGCAGCAGGCTGCCGCCCCCGCCACCACGGCGCAGCAACCCGGCGACGACGCCCCCCTGCAAGGCTGCAGCGCCTGGGTGGTCGAAGACGACGGCCCCACCTGCGCCGCCACCCAGGCCCTGCTGGAGCGCTGGGGCTGCGAGGTGCCCCTGGCCGGTGGCGCGCCCCAGGCACTGGCCGCCGCCCAACCCGGCCAGGCACCGCAACTGGTGCTACTGGACGTGCACCTGGGCGGCCACCACCACGGCCCCGATGTCTACACGGCGCTGTGCCAGCGCTGGGGCCAGACCCCCGCCGTGATCCTGGTCACCGCCGAACGCGACGCCACCCTGCGCCGCCAGGCCGCCGAGCGCGGCTGGGGCTTTCTGGCCAAACCGGTGCGGGCACCAGCGCTGCGGGCGCTGATGAGCCAGACGCTGCTGCGTTTGCGCGAAAAAGGCTGAGAACGGCGATTCAACGATCGCTATATATTTGATAGCTGTTAGCGCTTATTGAATAAGCGCCAAGTCCACTTTTTTCGCCTAAAACAGCCACTCCCCCCATTCCCCATTTGTCATCAGTTTTGGGGACATACAAACCCGCGCGAATCCTGTAGTTTTGGCCTTGCTCATCTTGCAAGACAACAACAAGGACACGCCACATGGCCCAGACAGCCGCTCCCATCCGCTCCCTGGCACGCCCCCTGGCCCACGCCTGGCTGCTGGCCACCGCCCTCGTGCTGGCCGCCTGCG